>JAMLGJ010000002.1 GCA_023958095.1 Microthrixaceae bacterium | reverse complement strand
GGGGGGCGGGGAACGGGGCGAGGCGCTAGACCAACTGGGTGGCCCAGAGCTCACTCGAGAGGTTCCTTCCGGGGATCGGTGTGGCACGGACCTACGAGCGCGCATGGCTCGGACACGACCTGCTGGCCGGTGTGGTGGTCACCGCGCTCCTCATCCCTGCCGGGATGGGCTACGCAGAGGCAGCCGGCTTGCCGCCCGAGACCGGCCTGTACGCCACGATCGTGCCACTGCTCGTCTATGCGCTCGTGGGCCCCTCGCGGACCCTCGTGCTGGGCCCCGACTCCTCCCTGGCGCCGATAATCGCCGCCGCGGTCCTGCCCCTCGCGGCCGGGGACTCCGAGCGTGCCGTGGCCCTGGCAGGCCTGCTGGCGGTGCTGATGGGCGCTGCGCTCGTCATCGGTTCGCTCGCCCGTCTGGGTTTCGTCACGAACCTGCTGTCCAAGCCGATTCGTGTGGGCTACCTGAACGGCATCGCACTGGTGATCATCGTCGGGCAGACCTCGAAGCTGCTCGGCTTCGACGCGGAGGGCGACTCGCTGCTGGGCACCGCCCGCCTCACCTTCGAGGGGATCGCCCAGCGCGACATCAACTGGTACGCGGCCGCCATCGGGGGTGCATCCCTGTTGCTCATCGTGTGGGCACGCATCGCACACAGTCGCTTCCCTGCCCTGGTGGTGGCGGTGGCCGGCTCGATGGTGGTCGTGGCCGTCGCGGGCTGGGGTGACCAACTCCCGGTGGTGGGCGCCCTGCCCGAGGGGTTGCCAGCCCCGGCGCTTGGCGGGCTCTCGTGGGCCGACGTCGGTGAGTTGATCGGTCCCGCGCTGGGCATCGCCCTGATCGCCTTCACCGACACGGCAGTTCTCTCCAGGTCCCTCGCTGCCCGTCGCGGTGAACGGGTGGACGGAAACCAGGAGATGGCGGCCATCGGGCTCGCGAGCGGCGCCGCGGGGCTCACCGGGGGTTTCCCCGTCTCGGCCAGCTCGTCGCGCACTCCGGTCGCCGAAGAGGCCGGAGCCCGCACCCAACTCGTCGGGGTCGTGGGGGCCGTGCTGGTTGCGGCGTTCATCCTGCTCGCCCCCGGGGTCACCGCGTACCTGCCGTCGGCGACGCTCGCAGCAGTGGTGGTCATGGCAGGCACCTCGCTCATGGACCTGCCGGCAATGCTGCGCCTGGGCCGCGCCGAGGCCGTGGAGGGGCTGCTGTCGCTCGCCGCTTTCGTCGGGGTGGCCCTGGTGGGGGTGCTTCAGGGGATCATCATCGCGATAGCGCTGTCATTCGCGGCTCTCGTGTACAACGCCTCGCGTCCCTACCGCACCGAACTGGTGAGGATCCGGGGGCGGCGCGGCTATCACGACCGCACCCGCCATCCCGAAGGGGCGCGCATCCCGGGTGTGCTGATCGTCCGCTTCGATGCGCCACTGTTCTTCGCCAACGCCGCGCTGCTGGAGAGCGAGGTCCACAAGCGTGTGGAGGAGGCCGCGGACCGCCGGGACGAACCGCCCGTGCGCCACGTGGTGCTGTCCGCGGAGCCGATCACCGACGTCGACGCGACCGCCGTCGACACACTCACGGACCTCGACGACTACCTGGCCTCCCGGGACATCAGGCTGCTGTTCGCCGAGATGAAGGGGCCGGTGAAGGACCAGCTCGCCGCGTACGGCCTTGGGGACCGCTTCGGCCGGGACCGCTTCTTCCCGACCGTGGGTGCCGCGGTGGACGAGCTGACCGGAACCCTGCGCTATGACTTCGGTTCCCCCGATGCAACCGAGGAGGGTCCTGGCCCATCGGCATGAGAACCCCCGCCGGCAGGAGCAACCCGCCTAGCGGTCCTCGGGCCACAGGGGCGCCGGGGTGTCGGCCAGCGCATAGTGACCGGGCTGTGAACCCAGGGCCCGGTGCATGCGCTGGGTCATGCCCTCGGAGAGCACCCCCGCACCCATCATCTCCATGAACAGCGCGCCCGCGTTGCCCAGGTCGAACCAGTCGCGCTGCCAGGCCCATTGCATGTTGCCGCCGTAGCGGAACCAGCTCCCGCCGATCCCGGCGATCTCGTAGGTGGAACCGTCGGATCGTTCGGCATCGGCGACCTGGCGCCACAGCCCGATCACCTGTCCGATCTTCTCGTCGATCAGGACCTGCTCGTAGGGGTAGGTCCAACCGTCCAGCCCGTCCATCTCGAGCCCGATCGCCCAGTCACGGATCTGGTCACGTCCCACCGCCATGAAGTTCACCTCCGGGCCGTAGTTCCAGCCGTAGGTGGCGTCCTCGGTGTAGCACTCCGCCATTCCCCGCCAGTCACCGGTCGCCTCCGCCCGGCGGTTCACCTCGAGCCAGTGCTCGACCATCGCCTCGAGTTCCTCACGGGGATACGCGGCCATGTGGGGTCTCCTTCGCACATCGACTGAAAGGGCTGGGCCCGGTACCTGACCGCGGGACTCTACCGGTGGCGTCGCAGCGGTGCCGGGTGAAGCGGGCTACCTGCCGTGGCAGTCGAAGCGGTCAGCCGCGGGACGCCTGGCGGCGCAGGAGGGCCTCGGCGGACTCGGCGGTGAGGGGACGTGAGTAGTGGAAGCCCTGCGCGAAGCCGCAGCCCGCACGGGCGAGCCAGTCGTGCTGCAGGGGGGTCTCGACCCCTTCGGCCACGGCTTCCACTCCAAAGGCCCGTGCGAGGCCCAGCACGGCCTCCACGATCACCTCGTCGTCGCGGCACTCGCCCAGGCCGGCGATGAAACGCCGGTCGATGTTGAGCACGTCCAGGGGTAGAGCCTTGAGCACCGCCAGCGAGGATGCGCCGGTTCCGAAGTTGTCCATCGCCAGGCGCACACCGAGGTCGCGCAGTCGTTGGAGCACTCCCGTTGCATCGCCACCGCGGTGGTCGATCACGGTGGTCTCGGCGATCTCCAGTTGGAAGGTGGAGGGCTCCACGCCGGCCGCGGCGACCGCGTGGTCGATCGTCTCGACCACCGAGTTGTCCCGGAACTGCTGGGCGGACAGGTTCACCGACATCATGAGGTCGGAGAACTCCGGTGCGATGCGCTGCCACTGGGCCACACGTCGACCGGTCTCACCGAGCACGAACGCGTCGATCGCCCAGACCTCGCCGACGTCCTCCGCGAGGGGCACGAAACGCGACGCCGGGATCACACCGCGGCGAGGGTGCATCCAGCGGACCAGGCCCTCGAAACCCGTGATGAGCCGCGTGCGCATGTCGATGATCGGCTGGTAGTGGACCCCCAGCTGGCCGTCCTGGAGGGCTGCTGTGAGCTCCCGTTCGAGCTCCGAGCGTTCGGCCAACTCGCGCTCCATCTCCTCGTCGAAGTACACCACCGACCCACGGCCGCTGCGCTTGGCCCGGTACATCGCCGCGTCCGCCCGGTTCAGCAACTCGTTGGCACCCATGCCACCCCGGGAGCTGGCGACCCCGATGCTCACAGTCAGGGGCAGGCAGCGGTGACCCAGGTCGACCGGTCCGCTCAACGCCTCGAGCACGCGCTGGGCGAGGTGAACCATCCGGTTGCCGGACACGCCGCGGGTCACCACGACGAACTCGTCACCACCCAGACGCCCGGCCTCGGAGGTGTCTCCGAGGGCCTCGTGCAACTGTTCGGCCATCTGGCGCAACAGCCTGTCGCCGACCTCGTGGCCGTAGAGGTCGTTCACGACCTTGAAGCGGTCCATGTCGATGAACATCACCGCCACCTCCTCACCGGGCCGCTCGATGGCCTCGTCGAGTCGTTCGGTGATGGTGCGACGGTTCGGCAGACCCGTGAGCGCGTCGTGGGTGGCCAGGCGCATCGACTCGTCCAGCTCGTCGCGCATGCGCGCGAGCTCCAGGGTCAGGCGTTCCACGGTGTGACCCACCTCGGTGGGTTCCAGCTGTGCGCGGGGAGAGTGCAGGGCGGGGTCGCTCATGGTTGATGACTCGGCGCACCCCGGTCAGCCCTTTAACAAGCCGCACACCGGGCAGTGCGACCGGCAGCGACTCAGAGTCCGGTCACCTCGAAGTCCCCGAGGTCCACCTCCCGGGTCCAGTCCCAGAAGTCCACCAGGCGCCACGGGCTGAGTCCGTGCACCACACCTTCGTCGTTCTTGTAGAAGCTGTGCTCGATGTGTGGTGAGGACCAAACCATCAGCTCGAGCTCGCGCTGGGATCGTTCGTACCAGTCGTCGTAGCGGTCCCTGCGGGGCTCCATGGCCGCGATGTTGCGCTCGGCCATCTCGGTGAGGCACTCCAGGATGTAGCGCACCTCGCACTCGGAGTGGAAGATCAGGCTCCCGCCGCTGGCCAGGTTGGTGCCGGGTCCGTACAGACAGAAGAAGTTGGGGAACCCGGGCACCGTCATGCCCAGGTAGGCACGGGGACGGTTGCCCCACATCTCGCGCAGGTCCACCCCGTGGCGCCCGGTGATGCGCATCGGCAACAGCATCTCGTTGGCCCTGAACCCGGTTGCCCAGATCACCACGTCCGCGGGGTGCCTCCGGCCGTCGCTGTCGACCACGGCGTCGGCCTCGAGGCGCTGCACCCCGGCCCGCACCAGCTCCACGTCTTCGCGGCGCAGGGTCCGCAGCCAGGAACCGTTGTCCTGCAGGGTTCGCTTGCCGGTGGGTGGGTAGTCGGGCACGACCAGCTCGATCAGGTCCTCGCGGCCCTCCAGCTGACCGGTGATCCACTCGGTGAACATGATGCGGGCCATGTCGTTGGCCTCGCTGACCGATCGGTGCTGGGGTTCCCACTCGGGATCCACCCTTGCGGCCACGAGCCCCGTGTCACATCCAGGCCAGAAGATGAGGAACCGGTACCAGCGGCCGTAGAAGGGAAGGTGCCCCAGGGCCCACTGCACACCGGGGCCGACGCTTCGGTGGTAGTCCGGATTGGGGAACATCCACTGGGCGCTGCGCTGCAGGATCGTGAGGTGCCCGACCTGCTCGGCGATGGCGGGGGCCACCTGGAAGCCGGTGGCCCCCGCGCCGACCATCACCACCCGCTTGTCGGTGAGGTCCACGTCGTGGTCCCAGCGCGCGGTGTGGAACGCGGGACCCTCGAACTGGCCGGGCACCTCCGGCACGAACGGACGGTTGAGCTGGCCCACCGCCGAGATGACCGCCCTGGCCCGCAACACCTCACCGGTGTCGAGCTCCACGACCCAGGTCGCGGTGTCCTCGTCCCAGGTGGCTGCGGTCACCTCGGTGTTCCAACGCACGTGCTGCTCGACGCCGTGGCGGTGCATCACGTCCTCGAAGTAGGCCTGCAGCTCGGGTTGGCGGGCGAAGTACTCACTCCAGTGGTCGCTCGGTTCGAAGCTGTAGCAGTAGAAGTGGTTGCCGACATCCACCCGCGCACCCGGGTAGGTGTTCTCGTACCAGGTGCCACCCACGCCGGCGTTCTTCTCGATGACCGTGTAGGGGAACCCGGCCTCCTGCAGGCGGATCGCGGCGAGCAGCCCGGACATGCCACAGCCGATCACGACCACCGGCAGCTCCTCGGCGAGCTGCGCGTCAACCGGCCGTGGCGCCCGCGCGTCGGCGCCGTCGAGCTCCATCTCCTCGAGCAGCATCCGCACGTACTCCCCGGGCACGTCCTCACAGACCAGCCAGTCCATCATCGCCTTGAGCTGCTCGGCCCCGATGGGTTCGGGCTCGGGACATCCCCGGTCACGCCAGTCGAGGATGATCCCGAGCGCGAGCTCGCGGGCCGCGGCCTGGTCCTCGGGTGACATGAAACCCTGGGTCTCGTTGAGGAAGACCCCCTGCGGGCGCAGCGGCCCCTCGAGGATCGAGGTGTCACCGCTCATGTGCACACACGACAACAACAGGGTCGGCACCGACAGGTCCTCGAGCGCGGCTGCGATCTCTGCATCGCTCATGTCCTCTGTGGTGAAGGGCCTGCCTGCGTGCGGATTGCGCATGGCCGCACCGTAGGCACCCGAGGCCGTGCGGCGCTGGCAGACTGTCCCGCCATGGCAAACAGTGGCCCACCCGCCGGGGCAGTGCTGGTGCTCGGGGGACGAAGCGAGATCGGCCTCGAGGTCGCCCGGAGGATCGCTCCGGGGCGCACCGTCGTCCTGGCGGCCCGCCGTGCCGGTGACCTGACCGATGAGGTGGCGCTGCTCGAGCGGGCCGGAGCCACCGAGGTCCACTGCGTCGAGTTCGACGCGGACGACCTTGCTTCCCACGCCGCCGTGTTCGACGAGGTCATCGCCGCGCACGGTCCGATCGGCCTTGCGGTGGTCGCCTTCGGAATACTCGGTGACCAGGCCCTCGCCGAGCGCGACGCCACGCACGCGGCGCAGATCCTGCACACCGACTTCGTCGCCCAGGTGGTGGCACTCACGGAGCTCGCCAAGAGGATGCGCGACGCCGGCAGCGGACAGCTGGTGGTGTTCTCCTCCGTGGCGGGCATCAGGGTGCGCCGGGCCAACTACGTCTACGGCTCGGCCAAGGCGGGCCTCGACGGCTTCGCGAACGGCCTCGCGGACGCCTTGGCCGGATCGGGTGTGGGCCTGCTGTTGGTGCGGCCGGGGTTCGTGATCGGACGGATGACCGAGGGAATGGACCCCGCCCCCCTGTCGAGCACGCCCGACCAGGTCGCCGATGCGGTCATTCAAGGGCTGCGTCGGGGTCGCACCCGCATCTGGGTGCCGGCCACCCTGCGTCCCCTGTACTTCGTGGCGCGCCTGGTGCCGGCGTGGATCTGGCGTCGCCTGCCGCGCTGAACGCCCGGGCACTCACAGGCAACTCACAGCCGCTTGACGCCTGGTTCCCGGGAGCGTCGTTCACACTGTGGCCATGATCGACGACCAGACCGACACCACCGGGACCCGCCCGCACCCCAGCGCGACCGGAGCGGAACGGGACCCGATGCTGTCACGGCGCCGCATCCTCACCTGGGGCGGCGCTCTCGGCGGCGGGCTCGTGCTGGCGGCCTGCGGATCCGCGATCGGCTCTTCGGGGTCGATCGCGAGCACCACCGCCGCAGCAGCCGGTTCGGGTGCGGCCACCTCGAGCAGCACCGCCACCTCCGCGCTCGCCACGGGGACGCCGGCGACGACCGCGTTCAGCGCCACGGACTTCGCCGGCCTCGGAACCTGTGAGCTGCTTCCCGATCTCACTGCCGGGCCGTTCCCCACCGAGGACCAGATCGAACGTCGCGACGTGACCGAGGACCGCACCGGCATGCCGCTGCGGATGGGCATCCAGGTCGTCGACGAGGCGTGCGCACCGATCGCCGGGGCCACCGTTGAGATCTGGCACTGCGACATCGACGGTGACTACTCGGCCTACGCGGATGGCTACACAGCCGACGACGACGGGCCCGGTACCACCTTCCTGCGCGGCTCGCAGGTCACCAACGACGAGGGGATCGTCGAGTTCCACACGATCTGGCCCGGCTGGTACCCGAGCCGGGCGGTGCACATCCACTCCAAGGTGCACATCGACGACTCCACGGTTCTCACCACCCAGTACCTCTTCGAGGATTCCCTCAACGAGGAGGTGCTCTCCAGCGGCGTGTACGCCGGCTTCGGCATGCCCGACACCGACAACGCGAGCGACCACGTGACCGGAGGCGATGCCGACCTGCTCCTTGCGGTCAACGATGACGAGGACATCAGCGTCGGTTCGACAACCGGTGGCCGGCGCGCCCTGATCGTCGTGGGGCTAGACCCCGAGGGCAGCTCCAGCGGCGGGTCGGGTGGTGGTCCCGGTGCGGGTGGTGGTCCTGGCGGCGGACCGGGCGGCAGACCGGGGTTCTGAGCCGGCGGGCTCGACGGACCGTCGAGGGTCCACGGCTCAGGTGCGGGTCCCCGGAGCCTCAGCTCTGCAGGTCTCGCCTCAGGAACAGCGCCCAGCCGAGGCCCAGCGACACCGCGGCGAGGGCCACGGGCCAGAGGATGTCCACTGTCATGCCGTTGACCATCATGGCGTCGTCGACGAACCACCTCCACGGCGACAGCCAGGTCACCCACTCGAAGTCCCCGGTGACGTTCGACAGCGTGTAGAGCACGTACCCGGCCACCGCGAAACCGGACGACACCCCCATGGCGAGTCCCCGCCTGCCCGTGGCTGCTCCGACGAGGTAGGCGACCGCGCCGGATCCCAGCCCGACCGCCATCGCTGAGAGTCCCCCCACGAACAGGTCGCCGACGGTTGCACCCGCGGCGGTGGAGGTCGATCCATCGAGGGCGGTGACCGTCACCGGGTCGGTCAGGTCGAACAGTGGCATCGTCGCTGCGACGCCCACCAGGTTCACCACCGACGCCACCAACAGCACCGTGACCATCCCGCCGAAGCGCGCCATCGCGACCTCGGTGCGGGTCACCGGCTTGGCCAGCAGGTACTCCAGGGTGCCGTCGGACTCGTCACCCGAGATCGACGCGGTGCCGAGCGCTATGCCGAGTGCCATGAGCAGCCAGGGCAGCTGGTTGGAGTAGTTGAACGACCACAGGAAGCCGACCGGTGTGGACGGGTCGATCCCCTCGCCCAGGCCCAGCAGGGAGGACATCGTGCTCGAGCTGTTGGACCCGAGCTCGCTGCCCGCAGCACTGGTGAGGCTCGGATAGAACGCCGCGGTAACGACGCTCACGAGCGTGATGCCGATGCTCCACCAGATAGTCGAGCGACAGCGGTCCCGCATCCAGCGCAAGTAGATGAGCCAGCTTCGCCTCATCGGTCGTCCTCCCCCCGGGAGTAGGTCTCGAGGAAGATGTCCTCGAGCTCGCGCTGGTGGGTGCGGATCCCGACCGCTCCCAGCTCGGCTGCTCGGGCCAGCACAGCGGTGACGGGACCGTCGAGGTGCAGGCTGAGGTCGTCGCCGTTCACCGTGACGTCGCTCACCCCCGGAACCGAGTCGAACCAGGACGCGTCCGGCGGCCCACCGAAGCTGAGCTGGATGTCCCCGGTGCTCTGGCGGCGCAGGTCCTCCATGGAAAGCTCCTGAGCGAGACGCCCCCGGTCGATCAACCCGACACGGTCCGCGACGTGTTCCACATCCGACATCACATGGGAGGTGAGCCACACCGTGGCGCCGCGCTCCTTGCGTTCGTTGAGGATCTCCCGGAAGGTGTCCTGCAGCACCGGGTCGAGGCCGCTGGTGGGTTCGTCCAGGATGAGCAGGTCGGGGTCACCCATGAACGCGAGCACCAGCCCGACCTTCCGGCGTCCGCCGGTGGAGAGGTTGTGGAACGGACGGTCCCGGTTCATGCCGAGTCGTTCGATCAGGTCGTCCAACTCAGGGGGGTCCGGTGGCGAACCGATTGAACCGAAGTAGCTGATCGCCTCGCTTGCGGTGATCGAGCGCGGCAGGTTCAGGTCGCCGGGGAGGTAGCCGATCCGCGCACGCACCCCGGGGTCCCGCCCGGATCCGCCGAGGACCTGCACGGACCCGGCGCTCGGGTGGATGAAGTCGAGCAGCATGCGGGCCGTGGTGGACTTGCCGGCGCCGTTGCGCCCGAGGAAGGCATAGCACTCGCCCTCGGCGACCGCTAGGTCGAGTGAGTCCACTGCGGTGAACGAACCCCACCGCTTGGTCAGTCCCCGGGCCTCGATGGCCGTCACGACGTACCGACCTCGACGAGGGTTGCCTTCATCGCAGCGCCATCCTCCCGTTCGGTGTCGAGAGGGACTCTACCCCGCCGGGGCCACTGCGCGGACGAAGGCGCTCCTCCCCGAAGCTCTCCTGCACTGCACCCCGGCGATGGTCGGTACGCTTCGGACGGGACCGGGAGGAGGAGGCAATGCGCAAGGCGACCATGCTGACCACGGCGATCATCGTGGCGGTGTCGGGAATGCTGACATCCAGCGTGGTCGTACCCGGTCGTGCCGCCGCGCACGGAGGCGAGGTGGTGCTGACCGTGGACTCCGCGAATCCCGCAGGTGAGCTGGCGGTCGAGTACACGGTGCGGCTCACCTACGAGGGCGACGGCCACCCCGTCGAGGGCGCCGCGGTCACCGCGTTCGCGGAGGGGCCGGTGGGCCAGTTCGAGGGACGGGAGACCCTCGGTCCGGTGACCATGTCGCCCGTGGGCGACGGGCTCTACCGCGCGACTGTCGAGTTCCCCACCGAGATGCAGTGGTCGGTGCGCTTCACCTCGGTGGATCCCCGGGCCACCCTGTCGGTCGTCCAGGACGTGGTCGGAGAGGGTGCCCAGGTGCCCGTCGTCTCCGAGCCGAACGCCACCGTTCTGCCGGCTGCCGGCGCCGGAACCAACCGCACCGCTGCCGATTCGGCACCGGAGGCGGACGGATCGTCGAGCAGCACCGATGACGGATCAACGACGGTGATCTGGTGGGTCACCGCCACAGCGGCGGTCCTGCTCGTGGCGGCAGGGCTCGTCGTCGTCGCACGGCGGCGCTCTGCCGACGGGACGCCACCCAGCTGAAGGGGTCCGTCCCGCCTGAACGGGTGCGTCGCAGTGCTGGATCGTGAAGGTCCAAACGAGATCCGCCGGATCCAACAGGCCCTGTTCGGCATCCGTGGCGTAGCCGGAGAACTGGACCTGGGTCCCCGGCACCTAGGCGCCTTCGACGGGAAGGTCGATCGCACCGAGGTCGGTCATGGACGTGCTGCGTCGCGAGAAGTCATGGGACCGTCGGCAGAGAGTGGAACGAAGAAGATGCACTGGCGGGAGTAGTCCGAGATTCGCATGCGCCCCTCGTCCCACATCGTGGTGAGAAGCTCCACAGTGTGGCCACGACGGTTGCCGAGGCGTCATGGACCGAGTCGTGGGTGAGGATCCTCCCCGCGCGCTCGGATAGGAGAACCCGACCGTCGTCGGCGAAGCGAACCGCTACCGGAGCCTGCAGGTTCCTGATGACGGCGTCGGCCTGGCATCCCGGTTCGGTCAGAGCGGGAGGTGGGACGCACGCAGCGGCACCTGCGAAGAGGACCACCACCAGTGGCACCCCTGCACGCGAACGCAACGCTTGGACCATCTAACTCCCCCTGTTTCGATGCCCCTGTTCGTTCCGCACGTGGTCTCACGAATCCTGCGCGTGGACAACGGCCCGACTCGCAGGTTAGCTGCTCGTGCATGTCCGATCTCCTGGCTCTGGATTCCCGCCAACTGCTGCCCGGAGCGGTCGGCGAGCCGGAGCGGGATCCTCCGCTGCCCGGGAAGCCCGACGAGCGCGTGCAACCAGCGGTGACCCTCACCGGCACACCGGTGAGGGCGCCGACGGATGTCACAGCCGCGCAACACCTCCGTGGAGCTGCGACCCAGCTACGGTGCGGCGGTCCGCGCTACGCCTCGGGCACCGGCAGACGCCCGGCTGAGCGCGAGGGCCAACCTGAGCCCCGGCGGTCCAACCACGATCGGACCGCTGCAGACCTCGAGTGGAAAGCCACTGAATGTCACCCACCCTCGCACTCTCGCGTATGCGCTCATCGCGCCTCTCCGACGAATGGTTCTCGAATCCCCGTGCCGACATCCTCGCCGGTCTGGTCGTGGCGCTGGCCTTGATACCGGAGGCGATCTCGTTCTCGGTCATCGCCGGGGTCGACCCGAAGGTCGGGCTCTACGCTTCCCTGTCGATCGCGATCATCATCGCGTTCGCCGGTGGCCGCAAGGGCATGATCTCCGCCGCCACCGCCGCCATGGCACTCGTGCTCGTGCCCCTGGTCAGGGACCACGGCGTGGAGTACGTCTTCGCCGCAACGATCCTCGCCGGGTTGTTCCAGCTCGCCTTCGGGGCCCTGGGTGTGGGCAAGCTCATGCGGTTCGTTCCGCGTTCGGTCATGACGGGATTCGTGAACGCCCTGGCGATCCTCATCTTCATGGCACAACTCGACCACTTCGTCGGCGAGGGAACCGCCGTCTACCTGATGGTGGGGGCCGGGATCGCCGTCATCTACCTCTTCCCCAGGCTGACCAAGGCCGTCCCGTCACCGCTCGTGGCCATCGCCCTGATCGCGGCGGCTGCGGCCATGTTCGGACTCGTGGTGCCCACGGTGGGCGACATGGGAGAGCTTCCGTCGTCGCTTCCCGGCCTCGCGCTGCCCGATGTGCCGCTCTCCTTCGAGACCCTGTCGATCATTGCCCCCGTAGCGTTCACCCTCGCCGTGGTCGGTCTGCTGGAGTCGCTGCTCACCGCACAGCTGATGGACGACATGACAGACGAGAACTCCGACACCGGACGCGAGTCCCGCGGTCAGGGCATCGCGAACGTCGCCACCGGGTTCCTGGGCGGCATGGCGGGTTGCGCGATGATCGGCCAGTCGATGATCAACCTGCGAAGCGGCGGGCGCACCAGGCTCTCGACGCTCTCAGCCGGCGTGTTCCTGCTCGTCATGATCCTCGTCGCCGGCCCACTCGTCGCCGCCATTCCGATGGCGGCGTTGGTGGCGGTGATGGTCGTGGTGTCCATCTCCACCTTCGACTGGTCGAGCATCCGCCCGGATGTGATCAGGCGCAACCCGCGCAGCGAGACCGCCGTCATGGTCACGACCGTGGCGATCGTCGTGTTCACCCACAACCTCGCTGTGGGGGTGCTCTGCGGCGTGTTGTTGTCAGCGGTCTTCTTCGCCCGCAACGTCGCTCACCTCGTCGAGGTGAACGACATCGTCGATCCCGACCACAACGTGCGGATCTACCACGTCACCGGCGAGTTGTTCTTCGCCTCCACGAACGAGCTCGTGCACGCCTTCGACTACTTCGAGGAGACCCCGAACGTGGTCATCGACCTCACCGACGCCCACATCTGGGACGGCTCGGCCGTGGCGGTGCTCGACACGATCGTGGCCAAGTTCGAACGCCACGGCACACATGCGGAGATCGCCGGCCTGAACCCGTCCAGCACGGAGTTGCACCGGCGCCTCAGTGGACACACCTCGTCGGGCCACTGACCGGCACCCCGACGCGGGAGCCGAAGCACACACCCCGGGGGGGAACCGGTGGCCGAGGTGTTCAGGGGACGTCGGCGAGGCCCCGCGCGAGCTGGTCGAAACAGGTCGTGACGAGCTTCGGCAGCGGATCACGGTGACCGCTCGTGACCCAGTGCCGGATCGCCGACCGCATGGCCGCCAGTGCGGATGCCGCGAGCAGACGGGCGAGCATCCCGCCCTGTTCACCGTCGGTGTCGATCCGCCCCGAGATCACCGATGACAACGTGTCCTCCCAACCGGCCTGGAGCGCCAGGCTGCGTGCGAACACCGAGGGGTTCGTCGTCATGATCCTGAACCGACGCATCAGCGCGGACCGTTCGTCCTCGTAGTCCGAGGCCACCACCAGCAAGGACGCCCGGAGTGCATCCCAGGGACTCTCCCCTGCGGGCCGGCGGGCCAGTTCCTCCACGATGCGGTCCAGACGCTGCGCGTAGTCGGCGAGGACCACGTCCTCCTTGGTGGCGAAGTACGAGAAGAAGGTTCGGGGCGCGATGTCGGCGCGTGCGGCGATCTGCTCGGTGGTGGTGCCGTCGAAGCCGTGCTCCTCGAACAGGTCGAGCGCTGCCGCCTCGATCGCCGCCCGCCGTTGCAGCTTCTTGCGTTCCCGCAGGCCCGGTTCCGTGCCCATGGATCACAGCTTGACATGAGTTTGCATTCCACGCAATATTGCAGTCACTGCATGTTTTGAGAACGGAGGCCGGCCATGGCCCAGCGAGACGACGAGGGCGACCAGCGCACGATTCACACGGAGGGCGGATCCGCCGGAGGCGCCGACCACCGCAACTGGCTCTACCGGCTGGGCCGCTTCGCAGCCACCAGACGCGGCTGGGTGGTTGCGGGGTGGATCCTGTTCGCCCTCGCGATGGTGCTGGCCAACCGGAGCGTCGGGGGCACCGCAGTGGATGACTTCGAGGTGCCCGGAGTGGAATCGCAGGCCGCGGTGGACCTGCTCGAGACGAGCTTCCCCGACCGGTCGGGGGCCACCGCAATGGTCGTGTTCCACGACCCCGACGGCCTGGGAACCGACGCCGCGACCACAGCGGCCATCGAGGCCACCATCGATGAGGTCGGCGGCCTGGACAACGTCAGGTCGGTTACCGACCCACTCGGCAACCCGATGTCCATGTCGCCCGACGGCACCACCGCGTTCGCGGCGGTGCAGTACGACTCGACGGTCGCGGATCTGGGCCAGGAGGCCTTCGATGCGTTGAAGGAGACCGCCGGGCCAGCCGAGACCGAAGGCGTTCAGGTCGAGTACGGGGGTGAACTGCCCACCGTGCTGGCCGAGCGCCACACCGGTCCCGCCGAGATGATCGGCGTGATCGCCGCACTGGTGATCCTGTTCATCATGTTCCGCAGCGCCTATGCGATGGCCCTGCCGCTGGGCGTGGCCATCGTCGGGCTGCTCACCGGGCTGTCCATCGTGGGCCTGCTCGGGGTGTTGATCGACATCCCCACCGTCGCCCCGCGCCTCGCCACGATGATCGGACTGGGTGTGGGAATCGACTACGCGCTGTTCATTCTCAGCCGCCACAGGGACAACCTCGAGGCGGGCATGGACCGCACCGAGTCGATAGCGCGGACCAATGCCACCGCCGGCCAGGCCGTGGTGGTGGCCGGCGGCACCGTCGTGGTGGCCATCCTGGGCCTGCAGATGGCGGGGATCCCCTTCGTGGCCGCCCTCGGCTACTCCGCATCGCTGGTTGTGGCCATCGCGGTCACCATCGCCGTGACACTGTTGCCCGCCCTGCTCGGCTTCGCGGGCGACCGGGTGCTGCGACGGTCTCATCGCGGAGCCCACGGAGCTGCCCAGCCGAACGGAACGCCATCGGGCGGGGACATCGACGGGGCCGCAACCGAGGCGGAGGCGGATCACAGTGGTTGGGTCCGCTGGGCGCACTGGGTGGCACACCACCCGTGGCGTTCGATGACCGGCGCCACGCTGGTCCTCGTCCTGCTCGCGATCCCGGTGATCGACATGCGCCTCGGCCAGGCCGACGCCGGCACCTACCCGACCTCGACAACCCAGCGCCAGGCCTACGACCTGTTGGCCGAAGGCTTCGGGCCGGGGTTCAACGGACCGCTGCTCATCACCGTCGACCTGGGTGAGGGTGGCGACCCCACGGTCCTGGAGCCGCTGGCGGCAGGCATCAGCGCGGACCCCGACGTCAGGGTGGTCTCGCCCCCCGAACTCAACCCTGCTGGCGATGTCGCCCTGCTCACCGCCATCCCGACGAGCAAACCCCAGGCCGAGGCGACCAGCGAGCTGGTCCACCGACTGCGCGACGACATCCTGCCCACCGCCACCGCCGACAGCGGGGCGACCGCCCTGGTCGGGGGACCCACCGCCGGATTCATAGACCAGTCAGAGAAGATCTCCTCACGGCTGATGTGGTTCATCGGCACGGTCGTGTTGTTGTCGTTCCTGTTGTTGATGATCGTGTTCAGGTCGATCCTGGTGCCGCTCAAGGCGGCCCTGTTGAACCTGCTGGCGATCGGCGCTGCTTACGGAGTGGTGGTCGCGGTGTTCCAGTGGGGTTGGGGTCGTTCGCTGATCGGGCTCGAGGAAGCCGTACCGATCGCATCGTTCGTGCCGATGATGATGTTCGCGATCCTCTTCGGCCTGTCGATGGACTACGAAGTGTTCATCCTCAGCCGGATCCGCGAGGAGTACCACCGGGGCCACACCAACATCGACAGCGTCGTGAAGGGTCTTGGAGCCACCGCCAAGGTGATCACCGCCGCCGCACTGATCATGATCAGCGTGTTCGTCGGCTTCGTCACCAGCGAGGACCCGGTGGTCAAGATGATGGGGGTCGGGCTGGCCGCTGCGGTCGCTCTCGACGCGACGATCGTGCGGATGGTCCTGGTGCCCTCGACGATGTCACTCGTCGGCGATGCCAACTGGTGGCTCCCGCGTTGGCTGGACCGGCTCCTTCCCCACCTCGACATCGAGGAGTGAACAAGGAGGTGGGAGTTGGCAATGAGGTGAAGGTGCCCCGATGGATTCAGCCCGACCCCGGCTGCGACAACAGCGAGGATCAGTCCCGCCAGTAGCCGTTGGCCGCCGCGACGGTGGCGAACTCGATGGCGACGACATGGCCCGCGGCGGTGAGCGAAGCCGGATCGTTGGCATACATCGGGCGCAGCCCCGAGCGGACCTCGGGATCGGTCTGGATGGCGCCGATGGTCTTGCGGGCCAACATGATGGCCAGCGCCCGCCCCTCTTCAGGTGTGTCGGTGATGAGGGTGTTGCCGGGAACGAGTTCCATGGGGTGCCTCCTGTGGCGAGTCGGGTGGGACTGGACCCCATCCCACACTTTCTCTACTCAACTCTAGAAGATCTCGTGCGCACGGGATCATCACAGCATCACGACCTGGTGCTCGTCATCACTGGGCGATGGGTGCTGCTGGCCCATCACCCGGACCGGATTCCCGTCCAGAGCGTGTCGGACCCCGCCCGTAGGGTGTCGTTCCATGGCCCACGGACCAGACATCCGGGCACTGACCGACTCCGTGATCGAGGACTTCTACGACCCGGGGTCGATCCGGCGCGGAACCGCGTACGCAGCCGAGCACCGGGTCACCGTGCTCTCGGTCGAGCCCGGTGCGGCCGCCGGCATCGTCGAGGGCAGTTCCAGGACGCCTTACCTGGTACGCCTCGACTGGCAACACGACCCGATCGGGATCGACATCGTCGACAGCTGCAGCTGCCCTCTCGGCGGCGAGTGCAAGCACGCGGTGGCCCTGATACTCACCGCCCGTGGCACCTCGTCTCCGGCCTCGTCGCCGGACTGGCGTAGCGCCCTCTCAGCGATCGTGGCCGACGTCGACGGGGATGACGCGCCCTCGGGAGAGCCGCTGGCGCTGGAGGTCGCAGTGAGCAGCCCGAAGCGGTCCACCTACGCGGCGGAACCGACCCCGCAGGTGACGCTGCGTCCGCTTCGCATGGGCCGTAGCGGCAGGTGGATCAAGACGGGGGTGTCCTGGCGCGACCTGAACTCGCCCTACGACTACGCGTTGCGCGACCTGGACCCCACCCAACGGTCGGTGCTGCGCTCCATGCTCGCCGGGGCGCGGAACATCGGGTACGACCTGGGTACCGGGCCGCTCCCGCTGAGCCAGTTCGGACCGGAGGTGTGGCCACACCTTCGGCGAGCAGTCGACAGCGGCATCGCACTGGTTCGCGAGCGGTCCGCCACCGGTGGGGTCG
Source organism: Microthrixaceae bacterium (assembly GCA_023958095.1). Lineage (GTDB taxonomy): Bacteria > Actinomycetota > Acidimicrobiia > Acidimicrobiales > Microtrichaceae > JAMLGJ01. Next base: position 170,304 of record JAMLGJ010000002.1, on the reverse strand, counting down.
CCGTGTCGGACACGCCGGCACGGGTCTCGATCGACGTGACTGGCGATGAGGACGGCAACGCCACGCTGCATGCCACTCTCGTGCTCGACGGAGAACCGTTGACGCTCCCGTACGGACGCCACGGCATGGTCGGCACCCCTCCGCACGGCCTGTACGTACTCGGGGACGCACTCCGCCTCATCCCGCTGGAGCGGCCGCTGCACCCCGAGCTGGCCCGCCTGGTGGACGGCCCGCCGATCAACGTGCCCGCCGAGGACCTGGACGAGCTGATCGACGAGTACCAGCCGCGCCTCGCCCGGATCGCCGAGATCGGCTCCTCGGACGGCTCGGTCACCTTCCTGGACACCGAATTCACCGGGCTCGTCGCGGCCGTCGCTCATGACGAGGTCTCCTCGGCGAATCTGGTCTGGTACGCCAGGTACCGCCGCGGCGAGCGCCTGCTCACCCACCGGCTGCGTGACCCCCTACGCCCCGGGCGCGACCGGGCCGCCGAAACAGCGGCAATCGACGAGCTCGACCTACCCACTCACCTCCTGGGCTCGCTGGCACGCCCGGGTGGGCGACCGGCGGACCTGAGCCTGACCGGCACGGATGCCGTGGTGCTGCTGGGTGAGGTCGTGCCGTGGCTGCAGGACCGGGGTCAGGTGACCGTGGAGGTCTCCGGCGATGCACCGGAGTTGCGCGAGGCGACCGGCGACCCACTCATCTCCCTCACGATCACCGACACCGAGACCACCGACTCGCACGACACCGGCCGCAACGACTGGTTCGACCTCGCTGTGCAGGTGAGCATCGACGGCGAGGTCGTCGAGTTCGCCGACCTCTTCGCCGCACTGACGCGCGACGACGAGCTGATCGTGCTCGACAGCGGCACCTGGATCCGCCTCGACCGCCCCGAGTTCTCGAAGCTCCGCGACCTCATCGAGGAGGCCCGCAAGCTCAGCGGCGAAGACGACTCCGGCACCGTTCGCATGAACCCCTTCCAGACGAGCTGGTGGGACGAGCTGAGCGGACTCGGGGTGGTGCAGGACCAGTCGAAGCGCTGGGAGGCACGCGTGTCCCGCATGCGCGACCTGTGCGAGCCCGAGCCGGTCGAGCCACCGGCGGGGCTGGCCGCCTCGCTGCGGGACTACCAGCGCGACGGCCTCGACTGGCTCGCCTTTCTCCACCGCAACCAGCTCGGCGGCATCCTCGCGGACGACATGGGACTCGGCAAGACGGTCCAGGCCCTGGCGCTGTTCCTTCACGTGCTCGAGAGGTCTCCCGATGCGCGTTTCCTGGTTGTTGCACCCACCAGCGTGGTCGAGAACTGGCACCGCGAAGCGGCGCAGTTCGCGCCCGATGTCGGTGTGCGCACGATTCGGTCCACAGCTGCAAGACGTGGCACGGAACTCACGGACGAGGTGTCCGGCGCCCGGATCGTGATCACCTCCTATGCGCTGTTCCGCCTCGACTTCGAGCACTTCGCAGCTCTCGACTGGGAGATGCTCGTGCTCGACGAGGCCCAGTTCGTGAAGAACCACAAGGGCAAGACCTACCAGTGCACCCGCCGGCTCGAGGCCCCGACCAAGATCGCGATCACCGGCACACCGTTGGAGAACAGCCTGATGGACCTGTGGTCGCTGCTGTCGATCACCGCACCGGGTCTCTACCCGGATCCGCAGCGCTTCTCGGAGGCATACCGCTCGCCGATCGAGAGCGGCAGTGCTCCCGAGCTGCTCGCCACGCTTCGCCGGCGCATCGCACCGCTGGTGCGTCGGCGCACCAAGGACGAGGTGCTCACCGAGCTGCCCCCCAAGACCGAGCTCACCGTCGAGGTGGAGCTGAACCCCCGCCATTCCAGGATCTACCAGACCCAGCTCCAACGCGAACGCCAGAAGGTGCTCGGTCTCGTCGACGACATGCAGAAGAACCGCTTCGAGGTGCTGAAGTCGCTCACCTTGCTTCGTCAACTCGCACTCGACCCCGCCCTGGTCGACGAACGACACGACGAGGTCGGGTCGGCCAAGCTCGACCGGCTCGTGGCCGACCTCGAACAGGTCGTCGCCGAGGGACACCGGGCACTGGTGTTCAGCCAGTTCACCCGGTACCTCGCACGTGTGCGCGGGCGCCTCGATTCAGCGGGAATCGACCACTCGTACCTGGACGGGAGGACCCGCAACCGTGAGCAGGCCATCTCGGGATTCAAGGACGGAGAGGTCCCCGTGTTCGTGATCAGCCTCAAGGCAGGGGGCTTCGGACTGAACCTCACCGAGGCCGACTACTGCTTCGTGCTCGACCCGTGGTGGAACCCGGCGGTGGAGACCCAGGCCACCGACAGGGCACACCGGATCGGCCAGCGCAATGCCGTGATGGTCTACAGGTACGTCTCGGTCGACACGATCGAGACCAAGGTGATGGAGCTCAAACAGCACAAGGCGGACCTGTTCGCGAGCGTCATGGACGCCGACGGCTCGCTCTCGGGTGCCCTGAGCGGCGAGGACGTCCGAGGCCTCCTCGAGTTGGCCGGCTGAGCAGTACACCCACTGCACTGGCCACCACGCAGAGCCGGGCTCCTCCCGCCCCGAAGCGACGCTCAGAACGCCTCGTCCGCGGTCGCCCCCAGATGCTCCGCCTCGACGGCGTCGGTCCGCGCCGGACCCCGCTGCCGGTCCGGACATCCTCTCGGAAAGGGACGCTCCACCCCGGCGTTGCCGGCCACGGCACTAGCTTGTGCACGCTCGTTCCCCAGGGGTCCGATGCCGTGCCCGTCAGGTCATGCATCGGGTGAGAAGACGGCCGACGCGAACGAGGAGCGCCGCAGGTGAAGGTTCGTGATCCAGTGGTCGCCACAGATGCCGGTGGCGTACCCGACCTGTGCCGAGGAGTGGCCGCGACTCACCGTCGCCAGCCCGGCAGTCACAGCTGTGCTCCGAACGAGGACCTGCAACGCTCGGCCGAGGTCACCTCGCCGGCTCCCACGGAGGTGCTGGACGCCGCTGGCCGGCTCGTCGCGGACCGGCATCGTGGCGGACGGTGGCCCGCTGCGAGGAGCTCACGGGTCCGGCGACCACGTGGCCGAACCCACCATGGCCCCCGGTCGAGATCTCTCACCGATCCCAAGGAGGATCTGTCATGAACGAAGAGTTCACCCCACGCCCCGAGGATCACTTCACCTTCGGCCTGTGGACCGTGGGCAACCCGGGTCGGGACCCGTTCGGCCACGAGGTCCGACCGCAGCTCGACCCGGTGGAGTCGGTGCACCGACTCGCCGAACTGGGGGCCTACGGCGTCAACTTCCACGACGACGATCTCGTGCCGCCCGGTTCCAGCGCGGCCGAGCGCGACGCCATCGTGGCCCGCTTCCGAGCTGCTCTCGACCAGACCGGCCTGCGGGTGCCGATGGCGACCACGAACCTGTTCTCGCGCCCGGTGTTCAAGGACGGCGCCTTCACGGCCAACGATCCGGAGGTCCGGCGGTTCGCGCTGAGAAAGACGTTCCGCGCAATCGACCTCGGTGCCGAGCTGGGTGCCGAGACCTACGTGATGTGGGGTGGACGCGAGGGAGTCGAGGCCGACGCGGCCAAGGATGCCCGCGTCGCGCTGGATCGCTACAAGGAGGCCGTCGACCTGTGCTGTGAGCACATCCGCGACCGCGGCCACGGGCTGCGGATCGCGCTCGAACCCAAGCCGAACGAGCCGCGGGGCGACCTGTTCCTCCCGACCGTCGGACACGCCCTTGCCTTCATCAACGAGCTCGAGTGGCCCGACATGGTGGGCCTCAACCCCGAGTTCGCCCACGAGACCATGTCTGGACTGTCGTTCCACCACGGCGTGGCCCAGGCACTCTGGCACGACAAGCTCTTCCACATCGACCTGAACGCCCAGCGAATCGGCAAGTTCGACCAGGACTTCCGGTTCGGCTCCGAAGGCATCCGCGACGCCTTCTACACGGTCCGTCTCCTGGAGGATGCCGGCTGGGAGGGCATGCGCCACTTCGACGCGCATCCGTACCGGACCGAGGACCCCGAGGGCGTGTGGGACTTCGCCAGGGGCTGCATGCGGTCCTACCTGATCCTCAAGGCCAAGGCCGAGCGCATGCGGAGCGACCCCGAGATCCAAGCGGCGCTCCGAGCAGCGCAGGCCGACCGCCTCGCCGAGCCGACGGGAACCCTCGCCGAGATCCGGGCGTCGTCGCCCGACGAGCCGACCCTCGCCACCCAGGGCTACGCACACGAACGCCTCGACCAGCTGGTGACCGAACTGCTCATGGGGGTCCGCTGATGGCTCTCGTCGCGGGGGTCGACTCGTCGACGTCGGGCTGCAAGGTCCAGTGCCACGATGCCGACAGCGGCGAGGTCGTGGCCAGCGGCTTCGCACCTCACCCACCCACGACACCGCCGCGCAGCGAGCAGGACCCCGCCGCGTGGTGGACCGCGTTCATGGCCGCTGCCGACGAGGCGGACCTGTTCGGGGCGAACCGGCCCGCGGCGATCTCGATCGCGGGCCAACAGCACGGCCTGGTCGCACTCGACGACGCCGGGGAGGTCCTGCGCCCGGCCAAGCTGTGGAACGACACCGAGTCCGCTCCCGATGCCGTGGCCCTGACCGAGGCCTTGTCCGGTGGCGCTGCGGCGTGGGCGGCGGCGAGCGGCTCGGCGCTGGTGGCCGCCACCACCATCACGAAGCTGCGGTGGCTGCGACGCTGCGAACGCCCCACCTTCGACCGGCTCGGAGCGGTGTTGCTGCCCCACGACTGGTTGACCTCCCAGCTCACCGGGCGGGCGACTACCGACCGGGGCGACGCGTCGGGCACCGGGTGGTGGTCGCCGACCGAGGAGCGGTACCGCACCGACCTGCTGGCGTTGGTGGACGCCGACCGCGACTGGCCGACACTGCTGCCCGATGTGCTGGCACCGACCGAGACCGCAGGCACATGGGGCCCGAACGGCGCGGTGGTGGGCCCCGGCACCGGTGACAACATGGCTGCCGCCCTCAGCCTGGGACTGCGCCCCGGCGATCTCGCGATCAGCTTGGGGACCAGTGGCACCGCATTCGGTGTCAGCGAGGAGGCGGTGGTGGACCCCGGCGGCGTCGTGTCGGGATTCGCCGACGCGTCGGGACGCCACCTGCCGCTCGTGTGCACGATGAACGCCACCAAGGTCACCAACGCGGTGGCGCGGCTTCTCGGCGTCGACCCCGCCGAACTCGACCGCCTGGCGCTGGCCGCCGATCCCGGAGCCGATGGCCTGGTACTGGTGCCGCATCTCGACGGTGAGCGCACCCCCAACCGACCGGGTGCGACGGGCTCGCTCACGGGCATCCGTTCGAACATCACCCGCGAGCAGCTCGCACGCGCCGCGGTCGAAGGGGTGGTGTGCAACCTCCTCGAGGGTGCAGAGCACCTGGCGCCCTGGCTCGACCGGGGAGGCTCGGACCGCGTGTTGATGACCGGCGGTGGCGCCCGAAGCGCCGCGTTCCGCCAGGTCCTGGCCGATCTCAGCGGTCGCCCGGTGGTCGTGCCCGACGAGCGCGAGCTGGTTGCCCGCGGTGCAGCCATCGGGGCCGCCGCGGCCCTGAGCGGCGTCAACCCGGCGGTCGTCGCCGAGCGATGGCCGCTCACCACCTCTGTCACCACTCCCGGCAGCGGGGACCACCGCGCCATCCGGGAGGCCTACCGGAGCCGGGCCGACGAACGAGGCGAGCCGTGCATCTGACCCACCCGCTCTACCCCACCCCGGCAGACACACAGCGCCGGATCGAGTGACGCTCCATGGCAACATGCCACCTTCTAGCGGAGATCAACGTGCTGGACACCCAGATCGAAGCCCTTATTCGAGCAATCGCTCCAAGAACCCTCGATGTGTTCGCCATGGGTCCCGACACCAGCGCCAGCCACGCGAGCCCCCACAGCCATTCGCCTCGGGATTCGAAGCCGCACGCTCCGAAGAGCCAACGGTTCACGCCTCCGTTGGCTCATGCTGGCTCGTCCGAACCAGTTCGAGAGCGCTGACATGGGTCGGCCGCACCACGGCCAGGTGGCGATGGTAGAGCGACGCGACTCTGCCCTGGTGGTAGCGCTCCGCCATGGCCACCACACTGGCGTCCGTGCCGCCGAGTGGGAGATCCACGTAGGTGTCCACCAGCTCGGCGGTCCTGGTGAGATCGCTCGCGGTGAGCGTCTATCGCCCCTCGCCCGGAAACCGCGTGCGGCGTCGGTCAACCAGGGGCAGCTGGACGGGACGTTACGCCAGAGTGCCCGGAGCGACAGCGAGACCGGCGGCGACGGCACCGGCGTGAAGTCGCTTGTCCCACACCGCCACCGTGAGGTCCGCCGAGCTGAGCGCAAGCGCACTGGCAAGGTGAACGGCGTCAGCCCCGCGGAGCTGATGCGTCAACGCGAGCGAACCAGCGGCCTGCTCGACGTCGGCTGACAACTCGACCGGACGCATCGATGCCCAGAACTGCTCCCAGTCAGACATGGCTGCTGACGCCTGCGACTCCGTCAGGTCGTGGTTGCGACCGGCAGCCGCGAGCGCCGCGCAGACCTCAGGATGGGCCAGCCGACTCGACAGCGCGACATCGCATGAGTTCCACAGCACAGCGACGAGGTCGGATCCGACCTCGTCGAGCACGAGTTTGACGAGGGCGCTGGAGTCGAAATAGACGAGCGCCACGTTCAGCGACGTTGTTCGCTGACGATGTCCGCAACCGGTCGCTTCGGTGTTGGCCGCTGCCGATCACCGGCGACCGGCCGGGTCGGGCGGGTCGGACGGCTGATGACGCCCTCTGCGGTGAGCTGATCGATGACCGGTTTGGAGTCGAGGGCGACGATCCGGGCAACCGGAGTTCCCCGATCGGTGATCACGATGTCGTTTCCTTCGCGTGCCGCGTCGATCCAGCGAGCGAGGTGCGCTCTGAGTTCGGAAACCGCGACGTCCATGCCAAGAGTGTACATAACATGACCCTCTGATATGTACAGGTCGCCACCGCTCTGTTCAATCACCGGCTGGCGGACCGGTTCGATCGTGCCGGGGGTGGGATTCGAACCCACACGCTCCCGTGGGAGCCGAGGGGGTTCAAGCCTTCGGTCCGCCGTGACGGCTGGTGTCGCCCCCGCCGGGCTGGTGCCGACTACTGGGCCGTTGCTCGACGCCGCGGACTTGGACTGGCTTGCTGGTGCTATCGCGGAACTCGGGGGCGCGAAGCTTGATTCGGCAGCCGACGTAACTAAACGCGACTTGGTCCAGTTGGAACTCGATTCCCTGAGCCTAGTTGCGTTGTTCATGTCGATCGAAGAGCGGTTTGACGTCGTTGTTCATGCAGATGACTGGTCGGGACCCGTGACACTTCAGACCATTCTCGAATACTCGTTCGCGGAAAGGAATGTCCAGTGAAGAGAACTCGAAGGAACACTGCATACGCCGCAGTTGCAATACCGTGCGTCGTCGCGATCGCGATCTCATGCGGTGCGAGCAAGGAAACCGTGCGGGCAAGTGCAGGAGGAGTAGAGACCAATGTTGGCTCTGTAGGCGTATCCGACGTCGCAGACGAGACGCTCACGATTAGCTTCCCTGAGGAGTTGCTGTCGGGTCAACCGCGCCAAGTCCGCCGAGTCGTTGCAGTCGACGACGACTCGTATCTTCTGTCGCCCGGAGTGGATGTCGAATCCAAAACAAGCCCCACGCCAATCGTTCAGCGGGATCCGCCACTCCTCGTCGAGGTGACGGCCGGCCATGTCACCGAATTGGAGCAGCCGGAACTCCAACCCAACCAGTTCATCTCGCTCGAGTCGGCGGTCAAACAGGGGGAGAAGTTGTATGTACTCGCGTCTGAATGTACTCGTAGCAGTGACGTGGCGATCGACATGCCTGAGTCATGGGACTACTGCGAGAAGGAACAGCCCATCGTCTACGAGTACGACAACGCGGGGAAACTTGGCGCAACGTTGGATGTCAGTTCGTTGATCGATTCGGCGATCACCGCCGTCGTTTTGCACGGTCCTTCTGGGTCGGTATCGCTGGCTGCGGCTTCGAACCCGACACGCTTGTTCGCATCGGGATACGAAGGTCGCGTGTGGGACCTGCTGGCAGAGAAGTGGATCGAGCGGGGCGCGTTTCAGGGCATCGCCATGGATGCAACTGCGCTATGGGTCTGCTCTACCTCCGACGGCACTCTCTGGGCAGTCGAGGGTGGTTCGGAATCTGAAGCCGAGGATGGGCCGCGCCAGTTCTCCGCTGCTCTCGTACGCATGGGCCCAGATCGCGGTGCCGTCTCGGAAGTGGAAGGTTCGCGACGGGACGGCACGGTACGCATCTGGCTCGATTGTGGCGCAAGTGTTGTGGCGGCGAACTTCGATAACAGGACCCACGTTGACCCGGTCGCTGCAGCAGACGGCATGCCCGGGGCTTCGTCCCACAACACGGAGTTCCTGATCGTGGCTCCGGCGCGTTCGGGCACGGAGTCGGTGGAGCTGTCCGAGTTAGCGATCCCACATGGCTCACCGACGATAGATGAAGTGTCCGCCGCAGTTTCCCTCAGCGACGTCCTGTACGTCCTGCCAAACTCCAACGCTCCCGCCCGGGTCGAATCGCCCGCCGTCCCGATCGATCTATCCACGCTGAGACCAACTGGGTCCTCAGTGGAAGCTGCGCCCGGTGCTCTCAATTCCGGCGGCTTCGCACTGGCTGACGGACGGTTCTGGACAGTGAAGCGCACGTCGAAGCAGTCGATCGAGCTCGAAGGCCTCGGATAGCAAGTGCATCTCGGTAGGAACCCAGTAGGGGAAAGGTAGGAAACAATGATCCGCACCATCCGGAGGCGGCGAGCGCGGCGGCTAGCTGTGACAAGCAGGGACGTTGTCCCTGCCGGGTTGAGTTGGGTGATGCCCCGGTGGGGTGAGCCCTCCAGTGAGCTGTGGGTCTTCGACAACTCACTCCTCAGCCCGGAGGCTCATGTCTCACGCTAGAAGTCAGCGCACCCGAGCGCGCCGTTGACCCCGGCGGGTCGGGCCCGGATGGTCGCCTGTGTTCTCGATCGTGGTTGGACGATCGAGGCCACCGCGGACCGGTTCAGGTCGACGCTAAGACGGTGCGCAAGTGGGCGCGACCGCTACCTCGCCGAAGGACCCGATGGTCTCAAGGACCGGTCGTCGCGGCCGCATCGCTCACCGAATGCCACCTCCAGCGCAAGGTGCGTCGGGTGTTGCACCTGCGACGCCGCAACCGTTTGAACTTGAGCCACATCGGCCACGAGGTCGGCCTGGCCACCTCGACGGTGCAACGGATCCTGCGTGCGAACGACCTGGGTCGCCTCGACGCTGTGGTGACCGCGCCACCGCTTCCGAGCCGGTCCGCCGCTACCAGCGCAGGCGGCGGCGAGCTGATCCACGTCGACGTGAAGAAGCGCGATCCCCGACGGGGCGGCTGGCAGACTTGCGCGGCCGCGGCTACCACCGGCGAAAGCTCGATCACCCGCAAGGTCGGCTACCGCTACCTCCACACCGCCATCGATGACCGCACCCGCATCGTGTACTCGGAGATCCTCGATGACGAACAAGCCGCCACCGCAGCCAGCTTCTGGGGCCGAGCAGCCGCCTGGTTCGCCACGCTGGAGGCATCACCTGTGAACGAGTCATCACCGACAACGGCTCCTGCTACCGCTCCGGGCTATGGCACCGCGCGTGTGCCGCCACCGACACGACCGTGAAGAAGACCCGACCCCGCCGGCCCCAGACCAACGGCAAGGTCGAGCGCTACCACCGCATCCTTCTCGAGGAATGGGCCTACATCCCGCCCCTGGACCTCAGAAGCCCGCCGACACGCCGGCTACGCCGGTTCATCCACTTCTACAATCACCACCGATCCCACGGCGCACTCGCCTGGAACACCCCGATGGCAACACTCCGCCAACTCACCGGGGACAACCTCCCCGCTCAGCACAGCTAGCTGCCGCCGGCTTGGGGGACTGTCCGATGGTGTGTGTAAACGGCGTGGCCTGAAGGGTTCTTGACTGTTGGATCGGGCAGGCTGGAAAGAATCGTCTGTGGCACACGAAGTCCGCCGGCGGCGTCTGGAAGTTGGTGCCTGCGGTGCCGCCTGCTGAGTTGGTTGTCGGTGACGACCTGAACCTGTTGGCCGAGCAGCTCGTCGACCAGGCCCGAGCTGATGGTGTCGCGTTGACCGGCGAGGACGGTCTGTTGCCCCAGCTGATAGCCCGGGTTCTTGAGACCGGTTTGCAGTTGGAGATGACCGAACATCTCGGCTACGAACGCCACGATCCTGAGGGTAACGGCTCAGGCAACAGCAGAAACGGGACCTTCGCCAAGACCGTCACCACCGAGGTCGGTGAAGTCGACATCGCGGTTCCTCGTGACCGCAACGCCACATTCGATCCGGTGCTGGTCCCCACGAGAGCGGCGCGTCGATGGTGTCGCAGGTCAAGGTCATCTCGCTGTATGGCCAAGGGCTCACCACGCGGCGTGAAGCTTGACCGCCGCCCCTTTGAGGCTGCGGTCACGGCCGCCGTAGCTCCCGACGACAGGACACGCCCCCGCTAGTAACGAATCTGCATCGTCGGGCACCTCACCGTAGTTGACGCTGGATGCGTCGAATCCGTGGCCCGGCGCCAGAAGCAACGAGAAACCGCCACCCATGCAGTAGCCAATGACGCCGATCCGGCCAGTGCACGATGGTTGATCGGCTAGCCAGGACCGGGTGGCCTCGATGTCATTGAAGGTGGGACCGGTGCGAGCCCGCATGTCCTTGAACGCCTGGCGGACGCAGGCAACCTTGTTGCCCCGGTGGTAGAGGTTGGGCGCCACGGCCATGAATCCGGCACCGGCCAGCCACGCACACTGGCCGCGAAGATCGTCGGTCATCCCGAACACGTCGTGGATCACCACCACGCCGGGCCATGGCCCCTCGCCCTCGGGGTTGGCGATCAGTGCGTCAAAGCCGTTGTCGGGATCACCGATGCGTCCTGTGGTCACTGCCGAGCTGCCCATACGTTCCTCCAGGATCTGTTCCGAGCGACCGTATCTGCGCCGGTCCTCGCCGAAGACGCAGCAACGGGACAGCATCGGCCATTGCGGAACGTGTCAAGGGGGATGAGACAACTTCTTACGCGGTTTGGATGAGTGCTTCCCGGTTGGGTTCATTGATCCACGCGGCCTCGGGAAGCTTGGGCGGCGTGGGCGGGCGGTGCCGGAATCGGGTGGGGTTTGCCTGGTAGGCGGCGGTGAGGGTCTCTGCGGGGGCAGCTCGGATCTCGGTGGCGGTGCCGTAGTGGACCGATGCTGGGGTGTGGAGCCCGATCCCGGAGTGGCGGTGGACGTGGTTGTAGTGATCGAAGAACGCCTCGCAGAACACGCGGGCATCGGCGATTGATCCGAACCGGGCTGGGAACGCCGGGCAGTACTTGAGGGTCTTGAACTGGGCCTCGGAGTAGGGGTTGTCGTTCGACACAGATGGCCGGCTGTGGGATCGGGCGACGCCGAGATCGACGAGGAGCTGGGCGACAGGCTTGGAGGTCATCGACGAACCCCGATCCGCGTGCAACGTCAGCTGGTTCTTGGTGATCTGTTGGCGGTCGAGGGCGGCTTGGATGAACGCCTCGGCGAGCTCGCCGGTCTCCGCGTTTGCGACGGTCCAGGCCACGACGTAGCGGCTGTAGATGTCGATGATCACGAACAGCTCGTAGTAGACGCCGCGTTCGGGCCCGGCCAGCTTCGTGATGTCCCAGCTCCACACCTCGTTGGGGCCCCGGGCGATCAGCTCGGGTTTCTTGCGGGCCGGATGGGTGCGCTGCCGGCGCCGTTCCCGGTTCTCCCCGGCGATCCGCAGTAGCCGGTACATCGTGGAGATCGAGCACAGATACACGCCGTCATCGACCAGCCGCGCCCACACCTGGGCCGGGGCGAGATCGCAGAACTCCTCGGAGCGCACCACGGTGAGGATGTGTTGACGTTCGGCTTCGGTGAGTTTGTTCGCCGGTGCCGGTCGCGGCGCCGGCGGCCCCAACACCGGCGGTTGGCGGCGGCGTTGGATCGTCGAGCGGTTCGCGCCGATCAGCTCGCACGCCCGTTTCAGCGACGTCACAGCCTCGAGATCGGCGAGGTTCGCCTCGATCACGGCTTCGATCTCGGCTCGGTGTCCGCGCTCTCGGAGAGCTGCTCCAAGAGCGCGTGCACTTTTCCCGTGATCTCCAACGCCGTCTTCGTCTTGGCCAACTCAGCCTCAAGACGAGCGTTCTTCGCGCGGAGCTTCTCGAGCTCGACCTCCTCCCGGGACCGGCGCTTCCGAGACTTCGCTGCCAAGCCCTCACGCGCGCCCGCTTCGGCCTGCTTGCGCCACTCCGAGATGTGCGAGGAGTACAGGCCCTCGCGGCGCAAGATCGCGCCGCGTTCGGGCGAGCCCTTCGGCCACGTGTCGTACTCGTCGAGAATCTGCTGTTTGTACTCGGCCGTGAAGCTGCGACGCGTAGGCCGCGCCGCCGGATCAACCTCGTTCTCGTCGTTGGTCACACCACCAGTGTGGGCGCGGCCATTCAACGATGCAGTCGTCATAGTCATGGTTCGTGTTCCTGGTCTCGCCCCGTCGGGTCAGAAGAACCGATACCGCAGGTGCCTCACCTCACCCTGACAGACAGGGTATCGCCGATGTCCTCGTCACATGCTGTGACGGGCTCAAAGGACTCCCTGACGCGATCCGCACCATCTGGCCCGACACCACAGTTCAAACCTGTGTGGTTCACATGGTCCGCAACAGTCTCCGGTACGCCTCCAAGAAGCACTGGCCGAAAATCACCAGCCAGATGCGAGCCATCTACACAGCCCCCACCGTCCCGGCAGCGGAAGCCGCGTTCGAGGAGTTCGCAGACGACTGGCGTGGCACCTACCCCGCGATGATCGGGGCGTGGGAGTCCGCCTGGGCGGAGTTCGTGCCGTTCCTGGAGTTCCCAGCCGAGCTCCGCAAGATCGTCTACACAACCAACTCCATAGAGTCCCTCAACGCCCGGTTCCGGCGGGCAGTGCGCCACCGAGGCCACTTCCCCACCGAACAAGCCGCCCTCAAGGTCCTCTACCTCACCGCCACCAAACGTCGGAAGAACCGCCAAGACCTCATCGGACGGACCAACGGCTGGAAGACAATCCTCAACACCCTCACCGTTCACTACGGTGAGCGCATCACCAACCACATCTAACCAATGACCGCCACCGCCGTTTACACACAGAATCGGACAGACCCTCGGACAGTCCCGTCTTCGATGTGCCCGCGATCCTCATAGCAGCTCTCATCGCTCACGAGGGTGGCGAGTACCTGCAGTCGGGTCTTCGTGGAGGAATGGTGAGAGCGGCCAGAAGGGTTCGAGAGACGACGCAAGTTACCTTCCAAGGCGGTTTCGCTTCGGTCGGGGTTGGTCAAGTGGACGGGAACACGGCAAGCCAAGCGTTGAGGGCCACTCTCGGCATTCGAGACTTGGACTCTCGGGCTCTCGGCTACGCGATGGTTGACTCGGTTGAGTTCGGTATTGTGGTGGTCGGCGCGAGGGTGAAGCAGTTGATCAGTACATACCGTGTTCCAACAGGCTCTGTCGGCATCATCTTCAATATGTGGGCGATGGAACCGACGTCCCGTGAGCGGTATGCGCAATCCGGCTTCGACATCAGAGCTGCTGGAGGCGGTTCCCGCGCTGTGCAACAGAGGTTCAATACGCGCGCAGACTGGTACCTACCCTCGGCCCTGCTGCAAGCCATGGCAGCTGGTTTCCATCGATGACACGAACGTCGATTTGGCTCGTCGGTGTAGTGTCACTTCTGCTTGCTGTCGGATGTTCGAGCAGCGGCATGGGCACTGAAGACGACCTGAGCGCCTTGTCTTCTCTGCTGAAGGACTGTCAAGACCAGGTTCAGGGTGCGGTTGCTGTGGCAGAGTCTTCCACCAATTCAGATGAACGGGCGCTGGTAGCGTTCGTGAGTAGTGCTGATTCCACCGCGCTTCCTGACTGTATTGCGCACGCCAACACCGCTGACTCGAATCTGCGAGACTACAGTACACCGTCCCTAGCAAGTGACCGACTCCTTAATGTTACCTTGGATGAGCTTGCCAGTACCGAGGCAAAGGCAGCCTTTAGCGCATTCGCTGCCGATGCGCGTGAAGGAGGCAGAGAAGTCTGGACAGTGTCGATGTATAGAGACGGGGCCGGCACTGTACCCGAGCGAGAGTTGGCCGATCTGTGCAAGCCAGAAGGTCATCTCGCGTGCGCCCAGTAGCCGAGCCTCAACTGTCTTGGCTGAGGACTCAATTGTGAAGCCTGGCGGACCTCAGACATGCGGACTAGGCCATTGCTGCAGCATTTGGTCAGCGCACGGTTGGAGGTCCCCCCGGTCTGAAGGACAGTTGGTGTATGGCGTCTGCCTTGGCGCGGCGGTCGAGGGGGTCTGCTGTGAGTTTGGTTGACGGTGGTTGCAACTGATCATGCCGCGTGAGCGGCGGGTTGAGTGAAGGCGAGTTCGAACTCGATGGGCGTGAGCCGGCCGAGTGCTCGTTGTCGGCGGCGACGGTTGTAGGTGTGTTCGATCCAGTGGACGATTTCACCGTGGAGCTGGTCGCGGGTCTCCCAGCGGGTGTTGCGGTTCAGCACGTTCTTCTGTAGCAGCGAGTAGAACGACTCCATCGCGGCGTTGTCACCGGCGGCGGCGATCCTGCCCATGGGTCTGCCCGCGTCGATCAGCACCACCGCGTAGATCGGATCCAGGGGTCTGGACTGCCAGGCCTCCATGTCGGCGACGATACCGTCGGTGATCCGGCTGATCGTGTCCTTGGAAATCTGAGTGCCGAAGGTCTCCTCCAGATGGTCTCGGATCTCCCCGGTGGTGAGCCCTTGGCCATACAGCGAGATGACCTGACTCGCGACACCATCGACGCGCCGCTCCCCGTGGGGGACCAGCACCGGATCGAATGTGGCGTTGCGGTCACGAGGAACCGCGATGTCGACTTCACCGACCTCGGTGGTGACGGTCTTGGCGAAGGTCCCGTTTCTGCTGTTGCCTGAGCCGTTACCCTCAGGATCGTGGCGTTCGTAGCCGAGATGTTCGGTCATCTCCAACTGCAAACCGGTCTCAAGAACCCGGGCTATCAGCTGGGGCAACAGACCGTCCTCGCCGGTCAACGCGACACCATCAGCTCGGGCCTGGTCGACGAGCTGCTCGGCCAACAGGTTCAGGTCGTCACCGACAACCAACTCAGCAGGCGGCACCGCAGGCACCAACTCTCCAGACGCCGCCGGCGGGGACTCTCTTCGTGTGCTCACAGACGTGATCCTTTCCAGCCCACGACCAACAGTCGCGGACCCTTCAGGCCACGCCGTTTACACACACCATCGGACTGTCCCAAGGTGTTCGCCCAAGGGGGAGATCAAGCAACCTTCGACCGTTGGTGGAAGCACTACAAGCGCGAGGTTGTCGAGCCCAACAAGTTGCGCGTGATTAGGCAGGCGAGAGCCAATTGGGAAGCGGCTCACCCGAGCTCACGACGTTCATACGACCCAGCAGATGACATCGTGGCCGTCTACACAGTGAGGAGCGTTACTCGGCCCGCAGGTACGACGACTACATCAATACCACGCCGATCGCCATGGCGCGAGGTCCGAGTGCCTTCGTTCTGCAGCCGGACCGGTTCTGGTCCCGTGTTGATTGCCGATCAAGGCAATACCGCGCGCAACTACTACAACCGATTTGAGCACGCCTGCGCGAAGTTCCTGATGGAGGCCATGGTGCGCCAAGCGCGCGGTGAGTTCAACGGATGGGACGTTACGGGTCAGCTGTCCCGTGGTCTGTTTAGGGGGGCAGCAGCCGAGTGGTCTCCTTATCAAGTGTTCCTCGACAATTTGGCGATTTCTCAGACGGCGCTGGACGCCTTGAACCGTGCAGAACTGGGGACCTGTACGCTCGGGTCGTATCTAATGAATGTGTGCAATGACGTCGGCAACTGGTTCTCCGGTATTTGGAGTCAAGGGCGCGGCACGACCTACGGGAACGTGTTCTTGACAGACGATGCATCGAAGAGTGAATTTCGGGCCATACTTCGGAATCGAGCACTCCTTCATCATGAACAGGTTCATGCCCAACAGTGGGCCCAGATGGAGTGGAACTTCGCAGCTGCCTACTTGGAGGCGACCCGCCGCCAAGGCCAATGCAATGTCTTCGAAAAGCGAGCAGGGTTCATTGACGGGGGTTACTTCACTTGTATCTAGAGCGCACTTCTTTCACAGCACCGCTCGTCCGCGCTGCAAAGGTGCTATTGGCATGCCTAGGGGCTACGGTCATGCTTGGCTGTGCTCAGCGAATCCCTGATGTGTCATCCAGCGACAGAGGGCAAACCGCCGCTCCAGACCCCAGGGTGCTGATGCGGGATGCTGAAGAGCAATGTCAAACGTCTGATTTCGCGTGGGAGAGCTCCGAGATCGTAACCTCGGTACGCTCCAACGCCGACGGACAGCTCGGGATCAGCGTCCTCATCGAAGAATCTGTGAGCAGATCAGAAGGCGTTTGGCTCGCCCAACGTAGTGTCAAGTCAACTCCCACTCGAGGGTCGAGGCAGCAGGCGGCTGCGTACGAGCTTCAAGCTGTTCTCTCGG
Organism: Microthrixaceae bacterium; assembly: GCA_023958095.1. Lineage (GTDB taxonomy): Bacteria > Actinomycetota > Acidimicrobiia > Acidimicrobiales > Microtrichaceae > JAMLGJ01. The sequence goes on along the minus strand of JAMLGJ010000002.1, from coordinate 153,687 downwards.
CTGATTCCCTATTGATTCGCCGTGCCGATGAGAATGAGTGGTTGCGCACACAGATGCCGGCCGATTCCGCGGAAGACGGGGATCTCGAACTCACCGTTCCCCAGTGCCCGTTCTGGCCGGATGTGCTCAACGGCGTGGCTTGGCGCACATCGGAAGTAGTGGACGACGATTCACGTATCGGGAGAGAGGTCACTCTGTCAGGCTCGGCTAACGAGCAGTTGACTGTCCACTTGGCCGATGACGGTACGGTTGGTTCCGTCGACTTCCATGTTCCCGCGTCCAGCCCGCACTCACTGGGAACTGAGATGGCCTATTCGGGCCATTCAACTGCTCCTATCGATATGCCGGACATCAAACAGGTCCGAGACGCCTCTTGGCTCGAAGTGCAACTACTTCTTGCCAGTGACTTCGCGGGGTGATGGTGCGCGGGTATTCGGCCGGTGGGGACTTTGCCGAGTGATAGCGACAGGGACTTACCGGAGCAGGTCTCGGTGCTCAACCGCGCGGATCCGATGAAGGCTAACCCAGGGCGTTTGGCGGGCGGACTCATGGTCGGTGTTGGAGTCGTCGTTGCCATACTCGGGTTGATACCAGTGGCTAGCACGGTTCTCGACACCTTCAGTTGGTCCGCCCCTGAGACGCCCTTGATCGGAATCGGAGTGGACGATCGTGGGCGGTACTTCGCGGCTGTCGGTCCGGTTGGAGCCTCGGAGACAACCGTCGTCGAAGTCTATGCGGAAGAGGATGATCTACGTGATGATGCGGCGCACCCGCTCTGGAGAATCGACCGACCAGCGCCCCATGAACGAAGTGACAGCGGCCAGTTCACCCTCGGAGAACCTCCCGTAGGGTGGGACGGAGCACATCTACCTTCAGGGGTGTTCGGTCCGGGGAATGTTGTCATCATTTCGAACGGTTGTTTCTTCGCCAGTTCCGAGGTACCCACGACATCTTTGGCCGCCGGTGTGATCTCGCTGTCACCGGGGCACGAGGTCACATGGCAGGAGCTCCAAGGAAGCGACGGGTTCTCCCGATGCCAAGGTCCCCTTCTTCCGGTGGAGTCGCGCTGGTTGCTCGCCTTCGGAACCGTACTGGTCGGTGCTGGAACGGTCGTGTTGGCCCGGGCCCGCAGATTGCACGCGTGGACTGGGTAGTGGGGACCCAAGGCCGTTGCAGTTAGCTGTCCCGATTCAGGAATCTGGCTCAGGTTCGGGGTCTTCAAAGTTGGGGACAGCGGTCAGGTAGACGTTGTGCGGGAACCTCCAGTCGAGGGTTTCGTGGGGCCGTCGGGTGTTGAAGATCTGGCGTTGCGCTTCGACGTGGCGGGCGAGGTCGACGCCGTCTGAGATGTCGTGGCGGTAGAGCGGTTCGTACTTGAGTGACCCGAAGCCGCGTTCTCGAACTCCGTTGGAGCGGGGTGATCGGTGGCGTCAGCGGTTCTGTCCATCGTGAGCTGCGTGATGGCGAGCAGACCAGATGCGGATCGGTGAGCCTCCGGCAGATGGCCTGCAGCGAGGGTGCAAGCTCGACGCAGCGTACGGAGGGAGCGGGTCATGTCGCCGGTCCGGCGGGCGAGCTCTCCGATGTTGTGCAGCGCCCGTACTTTGCGCTCCCGGTCGCGCATCTTCGTGGCGATCTCGAGGGATGCTTCGAGTTCAGCGAGGGCGTGGGCGCCGTCACCTCGGTCGGCGAGCAGCAGAGCGCGGTCGCTTCGCAGGTCGTAGGTCGTGCCCGGGTCGCCAGCGGCTTCCGCTCTGCGTAGGCCCATGTCGTAGAACCGACGCACCTCGTTGATGGCGCCGGAATCGTGAAGGCGGTGCGCGTAGTCGCCTGCCTTAACTGCCGCCGACACCGTTCCTCGAGGGGCGAGTTTCAGCGCTGCGGAGAGGTGCTGTGCCGCTGACTGGATGTTGGCAACGTGGAGTTCAAGGTCGGCGAGACGTTCCAGGACGCGGATGCGGATGTTTCGGTCGACTCCACGCAATGTCGTCGCGCGCTCCAGGAAAGCGATCGCGTCACTGGCCCGGCCGGCATCGTTCGCGATCACAGCCCGGTTCATCATCGAGTTGGGCCCACGCAGCCATGGACACCCCCGACATCCCGGGATCCGAGTGTCGCAGCTTGATTGGCGAGGCCGAACCATGTGGAACTCGCTCCTCGCACAGATGTGATCCGAGTGGCGCTGTCCGGTATCACCGGCGGTGTCGGTGACATCGCGGCGGAGCTTTCGTTCATGCACCCACCGAACAACACCTACCCAGGTGAAGTGCTCGGGGACCTGGCTGCCGATGCCATCGAAGAGTCCGGAGCAACCAAGGCCGAACCGTTGAACACCGACGACATCGTGCGGCGACTCCTACCCGAAGACCGCGCCCACACGCGGGCGGATCACTACCAGATCAACTTCACGATCAGAGCCGAGGCGATGGTCCGAGGTGGTGTCGACACGGCGTCACGCTCGACCCAGCAACACCTTGACCGCTCTGAACCTGCGCGCGCTTAGGTGGGTATGGGTAGACGCACTCAGCTTCAGGTCATCCCGACCCCGGATGAGTCCACGACAAAGGACGACGACCCGGCGGTCGACAGGTCGGATCCCTTCAGTCCCGACCTCCGACGCTACGGAGACGTCCTGATGGTGGAGGAAGCAGCAGCGATCCTGCGGATCAGCCGTTCAAGCGCCTACGAGCTTGCGAGAGCGTGGCGGTTCGGCGACCGCAACGGCCTCCCGGTGAGCCAGGTCGGTCGGAGACTCCGGGTGCCGCGTTCGGCGTTGGAGAAGGTGCTCGACCGACCCGGTCGTCTCTACACGGCCTCGGCACCCGACGACGGCGGGGGCGGCACCGATGTGGGGGCGAAGTGGCCGGGCACCTGGACCAGCGACGCGACCTTCTCGGCTGCCTCACCATCCATCGACGGAGTGACATGCGAATAGAGATCGAGGGTGATGCCAACGGTGGCGTGACCCAATCGTTCGGAGACGATCTTGGGGCGTACGCCGGCTTCGAGCGCGAGCGTTGCGTGGGTATGACGGAGATCGTGTAGGCGGATGGGAGTCACGCCGGCCTTCCTGACCAGGCATGCGAACATGTGGCTGTAGCCATCAGGATGGAGCGCCGTGCCATCCTCACGGGTGAACACCAGCCCGGTGTCGTGCCAGGCAGATCCTGCATCCTTCCGCTCGAGCTCCTGACGCTCCCGGTGTGCCCGGAGCACGTCCAGGGTCACCGAGTCGAGCGAGACCCTCCTGCGACTCTTCTTGGTCTTGGTCGTGGACTCGACGGCCTTGCCGTTGACCGTGGTGATCGTGCGGACCACTGCGAGACGGCCGGTCTCGAGGTCGAGATCCCTCCAGAGCAGACCGAGCACCTCCCCACGTCGCATACCCCTGGTTGCTCCCAGGACGAAGGAGGCGAACAGGCGGTGACCGAAAGCCGTGGAGAAGAAGGTGTTGAGCTCCTCGGCGGTCCAGGCCTCCTGTTCGTGGTGATCCGGCGAAGGTGGCCGGGCCAACGCAGCGGCGTTGCGGACAGTCTTCGGCGCGAGACCGTCGGTGACCATCGACCGGTACGCCTTCTCCACCGTCAAGGGCGTGAGATCCTGCAACTTCACGAACGCCATCTTCGACTTCAGCCGCTTCACCGCTTGGCGGTAGCCGTTGACCGTCGTCGGACGGAGGTCGTCCGCCACCCCTTCGAGCCACTCGTCGAGGTAGTCCCCGAGCAGGGTCTTCGACCGCTGCACCCCGACGCCTTGGTCGGCCTCCACGAGCACCTCGTTCATCGCCTTCTGGGCAGCCCGCCGGAACCTGAAACGGCCTTTGGTCGCCCATTTCCGTTTACCCGTTCCGGGGTCGATGCCGACCTCCACCCGGTAGCGCCACCCGTTCTTCTGTTGCTCGATCGTTCCCGGCATCTCACCCTCCGTGAGATCCAAACTGAGCGGCGCCCAGCACGCCTCAGTCAGTTCGCGACTTTTCTGCGACTATCCCTACCCCCGCGGGTTCGGATTCACGAGGAGAAATGTCCAGAACCCTTGGGAGCACTGTGCCCGGGGTGGGATTCGAACCCACACGCTCCCGTGGGAGCCGAGGGGTTTAAGCCCTCTGCGTCTGCCAGTTCCGCCACCCGGGCCCGCTGCATCGTCGCACAGCACGGGCCTCCACATCCGCCTCACGAAGCATGCCTCGCGCCGATCCGGCTCCGGCCGGGGACCAACAGCGTGCAGCTAGGGTCGCCACCGTGGCACGTCGTCGGCTGACCCCAGAGCAGCGCACCGAGGAGCTCCTCGCAGCGGCCGAGGAGATCGTCATCGAGTCCGGCGTGGAGTCGCTGACCCTGGAACAGGTCGCGGAGAAGGGCGGCTGCTCCCGGAACCTCGCGTACACCTACTTCTCGAACCGGGAGCATCTGCTGTCCGAGCTGGTCGACCGCGAACGGGAACACCTCCTGCACCTGGTGATCGAGCGGGTGCCCAGACCGAGCGGCATCGGCGAGTGGCTACGTGCATGGGTGGCGGTGGTGCTCGACGAGGCGGCCCGGCGGGGGAACCTGCTCATGCTGGTCGACGAGCACCGAGACGAGATGCAGCGCAGGCACACCCGCGACCTGCTTTCGGAGGCACTCACCGAGCGTCTCCGAAGTGACCTGGGCTACGACGATGCCCGTGCCATCACAACTGCGCGGATCCTGATCGGGGCGATGAAGGGAGCGATCCTGGCGCTCGTTGTAGACGGGGTGCCCGTCGAGGCGGTCGAGGCCGAGCTCGAGGCGCGCTTCGACTCCCTGTTGTCGATCCAGGGGTGACCGCCACGGCGGGGCCGGCCCACCGGGACAGCAGCGCACTCCCCGAGCCCGACCCGCGCACGGGATCCGCAAGATCGCACTTGACCCGTCTACTGGATTGTTGTCCAATAGCGTTGTTGGATCTGAGTACAACAAGGTTCTGAGTACAACAAGGTTCTGAGTGCAACAAGGTTCTGGGCACAACAGGACTGCTGGGGGGTCGGTCACCGATGGATTCGCAGGATCGCAACCACGGGAAGCGGAGCCGCCACTGGATCCGGGTGCGCCGCGTGCTCACCCTTGCACTCGCCACGGCGGCGGTCGGGCTCGCGTGCGTACCGCTGCCCGACGCGCCGGACCCACCTCCGATCACCGAGGACGGGACGCCCGGCCCCGACGCACCGAACATCGTGTTCGTGCTGCTCGACGACCTCGACGAGACAGCCACCCCCTACTGGGACGCCATGCCCGCCACCAAGGCCCTCGTCGCCGACACCGGGCGCACCTTCACCGAGTCGTTCTCCCCCACACCCATCTGCTGTCCGGCCAGGGCATCGATCCTCACCGGCCAGTACGGCCACAACACCGGCGTGTTGACCAACGGCGGCGAACAGGGCGGTTGGGAGACCTTCACCGAGGGAGGGGGCGAGGACCGGGCCGTGTCGGTGCACCTGCAACAGCGCGGGTACCGCACCATGTTCGTGGGCAAGTACCTCAACGGCTACGAGGAGGTGCCGACCCACCTGCCACCGGGCTGGTCGGAGTGGTACGGGGCCGCTGACAACCTCGCGTACGCCGGATACGGCTACCGACTCAACGAGAACGGCACCCTCGTGCAGTACGGAACCCAACCGGAGGACTACATCACCGATGTGATCGCCGAGAAGACCGTGGACTTCATCGAACGCTCCGAGGCCGACGACGACCGACCCTTCTTCACGATGGTCACACCCACCGCCCCGCACTTCCCCCTTGCACCCGCACCGCGCCACGCAGGCAACGAATGGACCGACGCCCAGCCGCCACGGACCCCGAACTTCTACGAAGCCGACCTCTCCGACAAGCCGTGGTGGTTGCAGGCCTCGGGTGACAGCCGGGACCAGACCCGGGACTGGAACACCTGGGACCACCGCAACCGCATGGGCTCGCTGCTCGCGGTCGACGAGATGGTCGCCGACATCGTCGACGCCCTCGAGCGGACCGGCGAGCTCGACCGGACCGTGATCGTGTTGGCATCTGACAACGGCTACAACCTCGGATCACACCGTCTGGTGCACAAGATGGCGCCCTACGAGGAGTCCATCCGGGTGCCACTGGTCATCAGCGGGCCCGGAGTGGAACCCGGCACCGACGACCACATGGTCATCCAACCCGACTGGGCACCGACGCTGCTCGACATCGCCGGGGTGCAACCCCCCTCGTACATGGACGGAGTCTCTCTCGCGCCCCTGCTCGACGGAGCCCACCAGGGTCCGTGGCGCGACGACTTCATCGCCCAGTACGCGGGGGGTGCGGCCCTCAACGGCATCGGGGCGGAACTCCCACCGGAGTTCAACTTCACCCTCGGTGTGCTGCTGGTGGCCCAGGAGATCCCGAGCTACCGGGCGCTTCGCACCGGCGAGCACCTGTATGTCGAGTGGTTCGGCGACGAGTGGGGCGGCTGGCAGGCAACCGAGCTCTACGACCTCGATTCGGACCCGTACCAGTTGGACAACCTGCTCGCCACGCCGGAGGGTCGTGCGGACAATGCGCAGCTGGTCACAACGATGCACGTGCGCCTGGAAGAGCTCTCCGAGTGCGCCGGAGCGGAGTGTTCTCAGGCGACCTGATCGGCACCCAGAGCGGATGCGACGGGTGGTGCGTCGGACGTGGCCTCCCCGGGTGCCGTGTCGTGGCGTCCCAGGGCGACCGGTGCCGGGCGGTCCGCCGAGTCCGCCCCTCGCACACCACGAGACTCCGCCGGCTGCAGTGCCGCCCAGGCCGCGTGGCGGAACCGGCCGGCACGTCGCTCATCGAGGTGGTTCACCACCACGATCGCCTCTATTGCGTCTGCCTGAACCGCGGCGAGCGGACGCTCACCCCTCGCGATGGCCACCACGGGTGGACGACCGTTGCGCCACCTGATCGTGCGGTCCACCCCCGGATGCCGTGGCGGCGACCTGAACACGGGCACCTCCAGACCCCCTTTGCGTGCAAGAGACACCACGTTGCGCACGGTCTCGGAGAACTCCGTGGCAGAGGCGCCGGGCCGCTCAGGACCCGCTGGCCCGGCCTCCCCGACGCCCCTGCCGGACTCAGCCCGTCGCCCCGGTGCAGGACTTCTGTGGATGGGGTTCTGCACCACGTGCAAGCGGGCTGAGGACATGGGGCCATCATGCAAGGGGGCTGTGACAGCGGGTGACCCGGCCGGGACGCTGGCGTAGCATGCCAACGTGGCGAGCGACCCCCGACCCGCATCCGCGAAGACCCGTCACAGCGAGCCCGCGCCCGACCCCGGGACCGAGGAGACCAGACCCGGGGGCCACGGCGCTGGGGACGCCGAGGTAGTGCCCACCGCGTCCTCGGCGCTCGTTCCCCTGCCCAAGGAGGACCCGGACTCTCCGCGGCCCGACGAGCGGCGCGGCGACGTCGACGAATGGGGCCGCTCGGAACACATGCGCGAGATCATCCGGCGCATCTACGACCCCATCTACTCCAAGTGGTTCCGCGCCGATTGGCACGGCCTCGAGAAGATCCCCACCGACGGCGGGGCCCTGCTCGTGGCCAACCACGCAGGCGCCATCCCCGCGGATGCGCCGGTCATCATGCACGGCATCGAAAAGGAGCTGGAACGACCCGTCTACGGGCTCGCCGACAACTTCTTCAAGTCGGTGCCGGTGGTCGGCACGCTCTGGTCGCGCCTGGGTGGGCTTCCGGCACATCCCGACAACGCCTACCGGCTGCTCAAGCACCAGAACCAACTCGTGCTGGTCTTCCCCGAGGGCACCAAGGGAACCGCCAAGACCTTCGGTGAGCGCTACCAGCTGCGACGGTTCGGCCGGGGCGGTTTCGTGGAGATCGCGATGCGTGCCGGAGTGCCGGTGGTGCCGATCGCAGTGGTCGGCTCGGAGGAGGCGATGCCCACCATCGCCCAGCTCCCGAGCGTCGCGAAGGCATTCGGCGTGCCCTACCTGCCGGTGACCGCCAACATGCTCGCGCTGGGTCCACTGGGTGTGGCCGGCTACTTCCCGGCCAAGTTCACCCTGAAGGTGTTGGATCCGGTGCACTTCGACGTTCCCCCTGACCAGAAGCGCTACAGCCGCTCGAAGGTGATGGACGAATCCGAGGCGATCCGGGAGAACATCCAAACGGCCCTTTACGAGATGTTGCGCAACCGCGAATCGGTCTGGTTCGGCTGATGGATCCTCGTCCCGCCGACTCCACGGCCGACTCTCCGGGCAGGCCCAGGCGCGTGCTGGTCACCGGGCTGGGAACCTTCTGGGGTGGCCGCGTGGCACAGGCCCTCGAGGCCGACCCGGAGGTGGAGGTCATCGTCGGCCTCGACACGACCGAACCGACGGTCGAACTGGAGCGCACCGAGTACGTGCGTGTCGATGCCAACTACTCGATCCTCTCCAGAATCGTGAAGGCGACCCAGGTCGACACCGTGATCCACACGTTCCTGGTGGTCGACCCCACGCTCATGTCGAAGCGCGCCATGCACGAGGTGAACGTGATCGGCACGATGAACCTCTTCGCGGCCGCCTCGTCGGCCGACTCCACGGTGCGAAACGTGATGGTCAAGTCCTCCACGGTCGTCTACGGGTGCGCACCGGAGGATCCGGTGTGGTTCACCGAGGACACCCCGCGCTCCAGACCGGCGCGTCGCCCCGTGGAGCGGAGCGTCGAGGCGGTGGAGGGCTACGTGCGGGACTTCGCGACCGACAACCCGCACGTGAACGTCTCGCTGCTGCGGTTCTCGAACGTGATCGGCGACGAGATCCAGACACCCCTCACCCGTGCGCTGCGCCTGCCGGCGGTACCGTCGCTGTTCGGTTTCGACCCGAGATTCCAGTTCGTGCACGAGGACGACGTGGTGCGGGCGATGATCTTCGCCCTGGCCAACCGCCTGCCCGGCGTCTACAACGTCGCGGGCGACGGCCTGCTGCCCTGGTCGGAGGTGGCAGCGATCTGCGGCAAGCGCACTGCGCCGTTGCCCCCCATCGGCACCGGGCTGTTCACCACCCCGTTGCGCTTCGCGGGAATCGACCTGCCCGAGGAGTACCTGAACCTGCTGCGCTACGGCCGCGGTGTGGACAACCAGCGCCTCAAGGACGCCGGGTTCGAGTACGCGTTCACCTCCGCCCAGGCCGTGCGTGCCTTCGTGGAGCATTCGCGACTGCACGACATCCTCGGCGATGCCGAGTCGTACCGCTACGAACGCGACGTGGAACAGTTCTTCAGGCACTCCCCCGCCGTGGTCGACAACCGCCCCCGCGACTGAACCACAGGGCGGCCGACTCCTGCGGCCACCGGATCGCTGCGCTGGCTCAGCTTGCCGGAGCGGACCCCGCGACCTCGTGCGCCAGCCGTGCGACCGAGTCCTCCACGACGTCCCAGCGGTAGTGGCTGGCGAACAGCTCAGCGGCCCCGTCGGCCAGCCGCTGCCGAAGGACACCGTCGCCGAGCAACCGCAGGCAGGCATCCGCGAAGCGCCTCGGATCGTCCGCGACGAGGGCGTGCACACCATCGCCGAGCGCGATTCCCTCACAGCCCACCGAGGTGCTCACCATGGGCAGGTGGTTCGCCATCGCCTCCAGCACCTTGAGGCGCGTGCCAGCACCGAGGCGTATCGGGACCACGGAGACGTCGGTCATGGCGAGATGCGGTGAGAGGTCCGCCACCTCGCCCACGAGCTCCACACCCGGTGGGGGCTCGGCCATCCGCAGCGCCTCCATGCCACGCCCCACGACCCTCAGGCGCGCGGTGGGAAGACGCCGCCGCACCAGTGGCAGGACCTCACGTGCGAACCACACGACCGCGTCGGTGTTGGGTTCGTAGTCGAGTGCGCCGACGAAGGTCATCGTCGGTTCCCCGCCCCGCAACCGGGTGCGGTCGGGATCGGCCGACGGGTTCGCCCCGGCACCGTTGGGCACCACCACCGCGTTGTCCAGACCCGAACGCTGCACATCCAGTGGCGAGCAGACCACCACCCGGTCCACGTCGTTGCTGCAGTGCCGCTGCACCTCGGTCCAGCGACGTTCGTCGACCAGGTCGAAGGACCGCGACATCGCCCAGCGGGCCACCTCGGAGGCGGCACCGAGCACCCCGCTCGTTGCGTCCATCCGTGGCGCTGTCCGGCGGCGCAACCTCAACAGCAGGTTCTCCAGGTTGTCGAAGTCCACGATCGACGGCGTGTCCGGGTAGAGGTCCGACACCGCAGCCCAGGAGTCGATGTGGCTGTACCAGACCAGGTCCACCTCGGGCGCCCAGGCCCCGAGCTCGCGATGGGCCTCGCGCCAGTCGATCGAGAGCATCCTGCGTGGCTGTCCTCCCCGGATCCAGTCGCCGGCCCACTGCTTGGCGCTGCGCTCCACCCGCGGGGCCGTGACCACCCGGCCAAGGCCCTCGAGCGCCGGCTCCGCCCTTTCGCTGCGCGCATCGGTGAGGCAGAACAGCTCGGTGGTGCCCGCCGCGGCGAGTCCGGCGAGCATGTGGTGCAGCCGCTGGCGGTATCCGTCCAACGCCGGCCATGGATACAGTTCCGCGACGGCGAGGATCCTCACGGGTTCCGAAGGTACAGGAGGCGACAGCAGTGGCACAGATCCGCACCGATCGACCGGGGGACCGCGTGGCGGTGGTGACGCTCGACGACCCCTCGCGCCGCAACGCGCTGTCGTTGCAGCTGAGCGCGGATCTCGCGAGCACGATCGAGGCCCTGGTGGAGGATCCCGAGGTGGGTGCGGTGGTGGTCACCGGCGACGGCCCCGCGTTCTGCGCCGGGGCGGACCTGACCCAGCTGGGTGACTCGGCCCGCGAGGGCCTGCTCGCCATCTACGAGGGATTCCTGGCCGTCGCCCGGTGTCCCCTGCCGACGATCGCCGCGGTGAACGGCCCTGCGGTGGGAGCCGGCATGAACCTGGCGCTGGCCTGCGACCTTCGGGTCGCGAGCACCGAAGCCCGCTTCGACTGCCGTTTCCTCGATCTCGGGATCCATCCGGGCGGGGGACACACCTGGATGCTGCGACGGCTGCTGGGTCCGCAGACCGCTGCTGCGATGGTGTTGTTCTCCGAGGTGCTCGACGCCGGGACGGCCCTCGAACGCGGTCTCGTCTGGGAGACCACCGACCCCGGGGACCTCCTGGCTCGTTGCGTGGAGCTCGCCGCCAGTGCCGCCTCGGTGCCCGAAGGACTGTCACGGGATGCGAAGGCCACACTCGGCGACGTTGCCGCCATCGATTCACACGCCGACGCAATTGCACTCGAGCTCGAGCGCCAGCTCGAGTCGATGGATCGCCCGGAGTTCGCCGAACGCCTTGCGCAACTGAAGAAGGCCGTCTCGGGCAGCTGACCCGGACAGGGCACTCCGAAACGGAACTCGAGTCAGTCGAGCCAGGCGGCGCACAGTTCGGAGCCGCGCACCGCCCATTCCTCCGATGTGATGGCGTAGCGGATGTGGTCCTCCCACACGCCGTTGATCTGCAGGTAGCGCTCGGCGAGACCTTCCTCGCGCAGGTCGAGCTTCTCGACCACCCGTCGGCTGGCACGGTTGCGCGGCACGATGGATATCTGCACCCGGTGCAGCTGCAGGTCCTCGAACGCGAAGCGCAGCACCGCCACGACCGCCTCCGGCACGTACCCGTGGCCGGCCACGTCCTGGTCGACCCAGTAGCCGATGTAGGCGTTCTGACGTGCTCCCCGCTGGATCGTGTTGAGGTTCACCTCACCGCGCAGCAGACCGTCCACGAACAACCCGAAACCGAATCCGGTCCCCAACTGGATCTCGCGCAACCGCACCGAGCAACGCGAGGAGAACGCCCCCCGGTCCTCCACGGTGTCGGGCTGTCCCGGCGCGGGAAGGGGTTCCCACTGGGTCAACCAGCCCGCACACCGGCGACGGACCTCTCGCCACTGACCGAAGTCCTCTGCGACCAGGGGTCGCAGCAGCACCCTGCGTCCACGCAGGGTCACCGGTTCGGTGGGCGGCCGGGCCGCCTGTGACCTCCTCCTGAGCATCACCGGTCCCCGGAGCCGCTGCTCGCCGTCCCCGGGCCCGAGGCGACCTGTGACAACACGAGTCCATCGAGGATGTCCGCCTCCGACACGAGGCACTCGTCGAAGCCGAGGTGTCGCATGATCCCCACCAGCACGCAGCACCCACCGACGATCACATCGGCGCGCTGTTCCTCCAGCCCGGGATTGTGAACGCGGTCCGCGAGCGCCTCGGTGGCAAGGGTCCGGAACACGTCCTCAGCAGCCGGCTTGGTGAGCACGAAGTGGTGGATCGCCTCCGGGTCGTACTCGGCGAGGCCGATCTCCACCGCCGCGACCGTCGTGACGGTGCCGGCCAACCCGACGAGGCGGCTCGCCGAAGCGGCCATCGGCATCGCGCGCCGCACCTCGTCGACGTGGAACTCGACCTCGGCCAGGCAGTTCGACAGCTCCTCGGGAAGCGGCGGGTCGTGGTGCAGGTACTTCTCGGACAGGCGCACACAACCCATCTGGGTGGACCGTGACCCCGCGACACTGCCCGCTCCGACCGCGAACTCCGTGGAGCCACCCCCGATGTCGACCACGAGGTAGGGGCCGCCGTCCGCGGGAAGCCCCGAGGTGGCACCGAGGAAGGAGAGCTCGGCCTCCTCGGTGCCGCTGAGCAGTTCGGGTTCAACTCCCAACAGCTCACGGGCGGGGCCGAAGAAGTCCCCGGAGTTGGCTGCGTCGCGGGCGGCGGAGGTGGCGGCCACACGCAGGCCCGCCACCTCGTGGGATGCGAGGAGTCCCGCGTACTCGGTGAGCACCTCGAGGGTGCGTCCGATCGCCTCGGGGGCGAGACGACCCGTGGCGTCCACACCCTGGCCGAGGCGTGTGATGCGCATCCTGCGGGTGAGCGTGTTCGTCCCATCTGAGATGAGAAGGCGCGTCGAGTTCGTACCGCAGTCGATCGCGGCATACAGCGGTGAGTTCACGACCTGCCCTCCCCGCTCCGTTCGAGCACCTCTCGCCGGTCCGCCACGTCACTCCTGTCGATCATCGGGGTTGCTCCGTGTGCCCGGCCGCGTCCTGTCGCGTCCTGCGGACCCCTCGGCTTCACCATCTCGTTGCGTGTCGCCGAGGTGCACCTGCACCCAACGACCCACCGGATCATCGCCGCCGGCGAGGTGGTACGCATAATGCGCATGCAGGCACTTGAGGCCCCTGCGGGTGCCGCCGACCCCGCCGCGGGGGCGCGGACCGCTCCATTCGGGGTCGATCCGGGCGTCCCGCTCCCGCGCGTAGCGCTGGTGCACCTCTTCGATCTCCGCCAGCCCGATCTCCTCCTCGGCGCGCCTGACACCGCCGGCTGCCTCGAGGCGACCGACCAAGCGGACCAGTTGTGGATCCACCAGGTAGTAGAGGGTGGGCATGGGCGTGCCGTCGTGCATGAGAGGGGCGTTGCATATGACCGAGGGCTCACCCGCGGCGTTGCGGGCCACGACCTCGAAGTCAGCCGATGGGATCCTCCCCAACAACCTCGTGACGGCTTCGAGGTCGCTCGACCCGCTCAAGACCTGCGACGCCTCACGAGCAGCACCACCAGCACCGCTGCGACGATGCCCAGCACCACCGCGGGCGCGACCCGGCCGAGCGCGGGGCCGCCGGGAACCTCCAGCAGTTCGACACGTTCGGGAGATCCGGTCGGGTCGGGCACGAAGGGTTCGGCACCGCCGGTGGGACCACTCGTGTCGGCACCGGTGGACTCCCCACCCCGGACCGCTGGGTTGAGCGGGTCGACGGGCGCGGACCCCGCGACAGGGGCAGCGGACTGTTCGTCAACCTCCGTTGGTTCGGTGTCACCCTCTTGTGGGCTCGAATCACTCTGCATGGCGTCACCTCCGGGCGGACAAACCCTACCCAGCCCGGCGCGTACCCGAACGTTGGGTACCGCTCGCTCAGTGCGCCACGAGCGGAACGTGCTCGTACCCGGCGATCACGGTGGACGGGCTGCGCCGGGGCGGACCCGCTTCCTCAAGCCCACCGAAGCGGCTTGTCATGGCCTCGAGCACCAGACCTGCCTCGAGGCGCGCGAGTGCCGCGCCGACACAGAAGTGCGCGCCGAATCCGAACGCCAGGTGGTGGTTCGGGTGGCGGTCCACCACGAAGGTGTCGGCGTCGTCGCCGAACTCGCCGGGATCGCGGTTCGCCGAGGCCCACAGCATCAGCACCGGATCACCCCTTCGCAGCGCCACACCAGCCAGGTCAACGTCGGTGGTGGTGGTCCGCATGAACGAGACCACCGGTGTGGTGAAGCGCAGCATCTCCTCGACGGCTCCGGGAACGAGCCCGGGATCCTCCACCACGCGTCGCCACTGGTCGGGTGCACCGGCAAAGGCTGACAGACCACCGGCGAGCAGGTTGCGCGTCGTCTCGTTGCCGGCGACCAGCACCTGGTTGACCAGTATGTAGGTCTCCTCGGCATCCATGCCCGCCTCGCGCAGGTCGGCTGCGAGCCCTCCGCCGTCGCGGGCATGGGCACGCAGCAACTCCTCGAGCTGCGCGTTGAGACCTGCCCGTTCATCCTCGTCGAAGTCCCCGGCACCCGGGATCACCGCGTCGGAGGCGCGGCGCATCGACTCCCAGTCGGCGCTCGGCAGGTCGAGCAGCTCGCAGATCACGGTGATCGGCAACGGGGCGGCAACTGCCTCGAGGGCATCGAATGGTTCGCCCGGGGCGATGGCCCCGACCAGCGAGTCGACATGGCCACGGATGCGTTGCTCGAGCGAGGCGATCCGGCTCGGACGGAACCCCCGGGCGACCGCCCTTCGCAACCGCGTGTGCTCGGGCGGGTCGGTGTGCATCATCGTCGGTGGACTGGGGTAGTCGATGCCGATCTCGATCGGGATGACCCCACCGGTGGAGGAGAACCTCCGGGTGTCGCGGTTCACCGCCAGCACGTCGTCGTATCGGCTCACCAGCCAGATGCCGGGGTCCTCGTGCCACACCACCGGCGCCTCGTCCCTCAGCCGTGCATAGGTGGGATGGGGGTCACTGCGTGCCACGTCCTCGTCGAGCGCCGCAGCGGTGAGCCGGGGAGCAGTCGGACGTGGCTCCTGCCCGGCATCGGGGCTCACAGGACCAGTTCCAGCATCTGCACCTGCACGGTGTCGTCATAGGTCCACTGCCGGCCCACCTCCACGAACCCGAGGCGTTCGTGGAACGCCTGCGAACCCGGGTTGGGCGGGTCCAGGTTCACCTCGGCGCACACCACCGGGGAGCCGACCCCGCGTGCATGGTCGACGACCCCTTCGTAGAGGACCCGTCCCAGTCCGGTGCCCTGTGCCCGGGGAGCGATCGCGATGCGATCCACGTAGGTGAACAGGCGATGGCGAGCCGAGAAGTACCGGTAGTTGGGCGAGGCGTACCCGGCTCCGGGGCCGAGCACCACCACGAAGCCCGCCAGTTCACCGTCCGCGAATGCACCGACGGCCAGCTCCGCCAGGTCGACCAACTCGGCGAGCGAGTCGAACCGAAGGGATCCGACGTGGGGCACCCAGCGCTGGTTCAGCTGCAGCACCTCGTCGAGGTCGGACTCCGCGAGGCTCCGCAGTCGTGGGGCGGCCGGGCCGTCGGTCATCCCTTGTACTGGTCCACCAGCACGTGCTTGAGCACCTTGCCCGCAGGGTTGCGCGGGATCGTGTCGATGAACTCGAGCTGCTCGGGCAGCTTCTGGGTCATCAACCCGGCGTCCTTGAGGTGCGCCACCATCGACTCGAAGGTCATGGGATCCGACCCCTCGGCGGTCTGCACCACCGCACACACACGCTCACCCGAATCCGGGTCGGGCAACCCGATCACCGCCACGTCGCCGACCGCCGGGTGGGTGTAGAGCAGGTCCTCGACCTCCTTGGCGGAGACGTTCTCACCCTTGCGGATGATGACGTCCTTGACCCGCCCGGTGATGATCACGTTGCCGTTCTCATCCAGGCGACCCAGGTCACCGGTGCGGAAGTAGCCGTCGTCGTCGAAGGCATCTCCATCCAGGCTCGAGTCGAGGTATCCGCGCATCACCTGCGGTGCCCTGGCCCGGATCTCACCCTCCTCGCCGGGAGCTGCGACCTCACCGTCGAGGGTCACGAAGCGCAGGTCGACACCAGGCATCGGCTTGCCCTCGCTGCGCGCAAGTTCGTCATCGGAGTCCGACAGGTCGGCCATGGTGAGGATCGGTGCCTCGGTGAGGCCGTATCCCGACAGGATCGGGGCGTCGAAGACCTCGCGCATCTCACCGACCAGGGCGGGTGGCTTCGGGGCACCACCACCGGGGAATGCCCGCACGTTGGGGAACACCGGGGTGGGCTGCTTGCGCTGGTAGGCGAGGTAGGCCTGGTGGAACACCGTTCCGGACCCGGCGAGGGTCACGTTCTCACGTGAGAGCACCTCGGGTGTCTGCTCGGGGTGGAAGCCCTCCATGAGGATGTTCGAACACCCGGTCTGCAGGCTCGTGAACAGCCAGGTGATCCCGCCGATGTGGGTGAACGGGAAGATGAGCGCGTTGCGGTCCGCCTCGATCACACCCATCCGCTCGGCCATGCCCTTGGCGACCGCCGCGATGGAGGCGTCGGTGTGCTGGGCACCCTTGGGGTCCGCCGTGGTCCCCGAGGTGTAGAAGAGCCAGCGCACCGGCTGGTCATCGGGATCGAGCGCCTCCGGCATGGAGGGAAGGATCGAGGGATCACCCTGGGGAAGTGCCCGGTCGCTGACGAGCACCCGCATCGAACCGCCGCCCGCCTCTGAGATCGAACGACCCATCCCCTCGTAGTCGAAGCCCTTCCACACCGAGGGCACGATGAGAAGTGAGCTCTGGGCCTGGTTGGTGACGAAGCCGACCTCGCGCTCGCGGTATATCGGCAGCATCGGGTTCTGGATCGCTCCGATGCGGCTGAGTGCGCCGACGAGCACCAGCGACTCGATCCAGGTGGGCAACTGCCAGGAAACCACCGAACCCGGGGTGACGCCGCTGTCGTAGAGCCCGGCAGCAGCACGTTCGGCCTCGGCCCAGTAGTCGGCGAAGGTCATCGTGCGCATGTCCTCGTCGACCGCCATGAGCGCGTCGGGCGTGGCATCCACGCGGCGTTCCAGCAGCTCCCAGAGTGTGCGTCCCTCAAGCATGTCTCGGTCCCCCTCTCCGGGACACCGGCCCCGGCAAGAACTCGTTGTGGCGTCGGCCAGCCTAGATGCTCCGCGCCTCAGTCCGGTCCGGGAACGTCCACCTGCGTGCCGGGACGCGCGATCACCAGGCGACGTGTGCCCACCGGAGCATCCAGGACGACCGTCGTTGTGCCCACGGTGGCGCCCTCGGCACAGCTCTCCCCCAGTCTCGGACCGGTGACCACTGGTGTGAGGTTCACCTCGAAGGGGTCCTCGGTGACGCGCAGCATCGCCGGACGGGAGCCGGCGGACACGGCGCAACCGAACTCCATGGTGAGGGTGCGGTCGTCCTCGGCGCGGGTCAGTTCCACCTCGGGCACCACCGACAGGGTGGGCTCCTCTCCGAACTCCGCCGGCCGTTCGAAGAGGTAGACGCGGTCGCCTGCGGTGCCGAGGACCTCCACGATGCCCCCTTGTGCCGGTGAGCCGTCGACGAGTGTCACGGGCACCGTTGAGGAGGTGGTGGCTGCCGAGGCGTCTGTGGTCACCGGCGTGTCGGGCAGCTCACGGGTCGGTTCACGGTCGTAGGTACCCCACGCGATCACCGCGTATCCGCCGGCGGCCAGCAGCCCGAGGAACAACACGAGGAACCACCAGATCGAAACCGTCCGCTGCGGCTTGTCGTCCGAGATCGTCTCCACCGGCAACGAGGTTATGCGGGTCGAGGGCGCGGTCCTCCCGCAGCGTCGCTGCGCCGCAGGTCCACCGGTGTGCTCAGAGCAGCGCCACGGGAGCCACCGGGGCAGAAGCCGCCCCGACGATCGGTTCCGGCGCCGCCACCAGCAGGAACTCGCCGGATCCCCGTTCTGCGCAACGCACCGAGAGCTCCTCGAGGTTCCAGTTCTGGCCCTGCAGGAGCCCCATGTCGCGCACGTGGATCATGTGCACCGCCAGGCAGTCCGACCAATCGGGCAGCGACGGCGGGAACACCTCGTAGGCGTAGGTGTCGTTGACCGCTCCTGCGACCTGCTTCTCGGCGAGCCACCGGATGGAGTGCACGGAGAACCCCGGGAGTTTCGACTCGCCGGTTCCCACCGCGTAGCGCCAACGAGGGGTGTCCTGCACCGGTACGAACGGTTCGCGCTCGTCCGCCAGGTAGTGGCGCATCTCGCCCGTTCGCACCAGCACCACGTCGCCGGGACGCAGGTCCACCTTCGCGAACTCGGCGGCTTCATCGAGGTCCTCGCCGGTGATCGCGTAGCCCTGGTCGATCACGTCGAGGCCGTCCACACCCTTGGCCCTGGGCAGGTCCAACAGCACGCCGCGGGTGGCGATCGACGGGAGCTTCTCGGCCCCGAGGTGCGCCGCACCCGCCATCGCCGAGACCGAGTCGGCCGGGAACCCGTTGTAGAGGGAGCCGTCATAGGAGATGTGGGCGAGTGCATCCAGGTGGGTGCCCGCGCAGGTGCTCATCGTCACGAGGTCGTCGGTGCCCGCCCAGATGCCCGGGGCGAACGGGTCGCGCTCGTTGATGGAGGTCTGGGTGAGGATCGGGTTGTAGCGCCGGGCGGGTTGGCCGACCTGGACCCCGTCAGCGCGCAGTTCCACCGCCAGGGAGACCCGGTCACCGGTGCGAACCGCGTCGGCGCCCCTGCGCGTCGCCTCCGCGTCGAGCAGGTTGCCGCAACCCAGTTCGTCGTCGTCACCCCACCGGCCCCAGTTGCTGACCTCGGCGGCCAGCTCGGCGAGCTCCCCGGGAAGCGGCATCAGTCCATCACCACCACGCCGCGGGCGAGACGGCCCTCGTGCAGTTCGTGGAGTGCCTCGTCGAAACCCTCGATCGGGTAGGTGGCGGTGACCAACTCGTCCAGCTTCAACCGGCCGGCCTTGTAGAGATCCACCATCAGCGGGATGTCGTAGGCGGGTCGTGCCGAGCCGTACCGACAGCCCATGATCGACTTGTCGTTGTACATGGTGTTCACCACGAAGCTCGCCTCGGTGCCCATCTTGGGCACCCCCACCATGACCACGCCGCCGCCGAAGTCGAGCATCTCGGTGCCCGCGGAGATGAGTGCGGTGGAACCCACGCACTCGAAGACCCAGTCGACCCCGTCCGGGCGGACCTCCTTGACCGCCTCGACGAGGTTGGTGTCCTCCTCGGGGCAGATGAAGTGCGTGGCACCGAACTGGCGTGCCAGGTCCTCCTTGTTCGGGTTCGTGTCGACCGCGATGATCGGGAGCGCATCGGCGAGTGCGAGCCCCTGGATCACGTTGAGCCCGATGCCGCCGACTCCGATGACCACCGCTGACTGCCCGTGGTCCACCCGGGCACGGTTGAACACCGCACCCACACCGGTGAGCACCCCACAGCCGATCAACGACGCGGAGGGCAGCGGGACGTCGTCGGGGATGCGCACCGCCGAGGTCTCCTTGACCACGGTCTCCTCCACGAACACAGAGGTGTTGGCGAACTGGAAGGCCTTCTCGCCGCCGACGGTGAAGGGGCGGCTGAGCTTGCCGAGGGACTGGCGGCAGAACGTGGGCTTGCCCCGGCTGCACGCGGCGCAGCGTCCGCAGTTGCCGAGGGTGGTCAACACGACGTGGTCGCCCACTGTGAGGGAGGTGACGTCATCGGCTGCTGCGACAACCTCCCCGGCGCCCTCGTGACCGAGCACCGCCGGGGTCGGGAACATGATGGTTCCGTCGAGCACCGACACGTCGCTGTGGCACAGCCCCGCGGCTGCGAGGCGGACCCTCACCTCACCGGGGCGCAGGTCACGCACCTCGACGTCATCACGCAGCTGCGCGGATTCCCCGTCCCAAACGATGCCCTTCATGTCATGCCTTTCCCGTGGAGCGGCCGGTACCGCCCCATGTGTGCGCCGGAGCGACCCTCACACTAGTGACCGCGATAGAACACGTTTCAGTGTCAGGGCGCTACTTCAGCATCGGGATGCTCGTGGTGGTGATGAGCCCCTGCGGGACCGTGAAGGTCGGCGGCACCCAGATCACCGGCGGGTTCTTCTCGTCCCAACCCGGAACCGGAACCCCGCTTCCCCCCGGGTCCTGGGTGGGACCGGTTCCGCTGTAGCCCGGGGTGTCGCCGGCGTCCTGACCACCGCCGGTGGAGCCGTACCCCGGTGTCGGGGCAGTGTCACCGTTCGTCACGGGAGCGGTCGGTTCCCCCGGTGTGGCCGGGTCCTCATTCGCGGGTGGCGCGGCACCGGTGGCACCGCCGTCACCGCCGGGTGGGGGAGCCTCGGGGGCGGCGGGTTCGGATGCGACGGGATCCTGCGTGTCCGGGACAGCCGGTGGTTCCCCCGCCACCGGACCGGCGTCCTGCTCGCCACGGTCAGCGGGCGGCGAACTCGGTGGGACCGTTGCCGTGCCAGGCATGTCACCCCCGCGTTCCACCAGGGGTTCGGGAACCGGATCGGAGGTCCCGCCGAGGCCACCCAGCACCGCACCTCCGACGCCGAGGACCACGACCAGGGCCGCAGCCCCCGCCACGAGCGCCGGTGCGCCCCGACGACGACCAGCACCACGGGGGAAGCCGTGGTTCGACCAGCGACGCTCGTGTGAGGAGCCGATCTCCGCCGGCGCGCGATCGAGCACTGCCCGGCGCACCGAGATCGGAGCGGCCAGCACAGCCGACTGGGCGGCCTGGGACAGAGCGACCCCCGACAGGACCGCCTTGGGCAGGCGCTGCTTCATGCGCTGGCACCGTTCACAACGATCCACGTGGCGGGAGAAGCGCTTCCTCCACAACACGTCGTAGTTGCCGTCCCACTTGCTCGCCACCTCGTCCAGACCGTCGCAGTGGGGTCGCCCCGCTGTCGCCACGAGAAGGGCCCCGACCGATCGTTCCAGACGCTCACGCATCCGGTGGGTCATCTGGTAGGCGTTGTCGAGACGCACCCCCAGGGCGTCGGCCAGTTCCTGGCCCTCGAGGCCCTGGGCCATGTTCAGCTCCAGCACCGTGCGGTCCCGGTCGTCCAGACCGGCCGCCGCATCCTGGAGCAGTGCTGCGAGTGCGTCGGGGTCGGCAGGTGACCCCTCGTCTCCCGCTTCGGCGGACGCACCGGGCTCGGCTGCAACCAGGCGTGCGACAACCGGATCCGTGCCCCCGGGATCGGGCTGCTGCCCCGGGGGGCCGGTGACCTCACCTGTGAGCATCGACATGGTTGCCGTCCCCACCGGGCGGGTGCGGGCGCGGTCGCGGGTTCGCCTGTAGACCTCGTTGCGGGTGATCGCGTAGAGCCAGCTGCGCAACTTGGCCGGCTCGCGCAGCTGGTGCAGCCGTTGCAGCGCCACGAGGAACACCTGTGCACAGGTGTCCGCGGCCTCCTCGGGGTCGCCGAGCATGTGCACGCACATCGTGTGGATGCGGTCCGCGTGCCGGTCGTAGAGCTCCGCCATGGCGTCGCGGTCGCCCGACAGGGCACGCTGCACGATCGAGGCGTCGAGCTGGGCATCCTCTGAGATGTCGATCGTCGGTGTCTCGGTGGTGCTCATCGGTCGCAGTGGTGACCTCGGACTCCGCCGACGCGGGTTCGCACCGGCACACACAAGTGTGGCGTCCCGGTGGTGGATATCCACCGGGACGCCGAAGCTGTCGGGCTGCCCCGTCGGTTCGGGCACCGCTCACGCCTCCGCCTGCGAACCGGAACGGCGGCGGGAGACGATCGACAGGCCCGCCACTGCGGCACCGGCACCGACCAGGCCGATTCCGAGGAGGGGAACCAGCGGGCTGGAACCGGTGTAGGCGAGTTCCTCGGCGGCTTCCTCGCTGGCGGACTCGACCTCGACCTCGGGCTCATCGGCCGTCTCCTCGGAAACCGTCGTGGTGGTCACCGTGGTCTCGTCCTCGGGATCGTCGGCGGGCTCGTCGCCCGGTTCGTCGCAGTCCTCGCCGTCATTGGGCCCGCAGGGCTCTCCGGAACCGTCCTCGGGATCACCCTGGGGCTCCTGTTGCGGGCACTTCTCGGGGTAGTCCTCGGCGAAGTCGGGATCGTCGCATCCGTTGCCGGGTTCCACCTCGCCACCGGGGATCACCCGCTCGATGTCACCCACATCGAGTCGATCGAGAGCGTCGTCGTCGACGACGAAACGCTCGGGGTCGACATCGACCCCGTGGGTGTCGGGTTCGGGTTCGGGAACGGCTGGCTCGGGGTCGGCGTCGTCGTCGGGGAACGTGTAGCCCTCGGGGAGCTTCGCCTCGGGAAGCCGATCACGCACCAGGTCCCTTGCGGTGGGAACCTCGTATGTGGGCGCCTTCACCGCCGGCTCCTCCACCGGGCTCCACGGTTCGATCTCACCCTCGATGCTCTTGGCGGACGCAGTGGCGCTGCCCGCACCGAGCACACCGAGTGCCACGGCGGCGGCAGCAAGTGCCCTCGTCGCGTTCCTGGCCGTGTTGCCCCGGATCCCGTTGCGGGCCGTGTTGCCCCGAACCCCGTTCCGGGCCGTGTTGGTGGCGCTTGCGTTGCGGGCTGTGTTGGTGGCGGTTGCGTTGCGCATCTCAGTCTCCTTGGGTGGGCGACCCGTTGTCGCCGTCACCCTCCTAGAGACCGCCGGGATGCCTGCCTGACACTTTTTCGGAGACGATCCGAGATTTTTCGGTCAGGGGCCCGTCGTTGTCAGCCACCCGGGGTGTCCACCTGTGAGGTCGCCGCCCGCACCAGGCGCAGGTCGCTGCGTGTCACCACGCCGTTGGTGAGCGCCCAGGTGAGCACGGTCTCGCGCCGGCCGTCCGCGCTGAGCCCCACCTCACCCTTGACCCCCGGCACCCCGGCACGGTGGAGCTTCTCGCACACGACGTCGAGCTTGCGGTTGTACTTGTTGGCCGACCATCCGAGCCGGCGGGCCATGACCGAACCCCCCTCGATCCGACCCGTTCGCAGCTTGGACTCGAACAGCGCCACCACCAGCAGGTGCTGTTCGGGTGACAGCGGAACGTCCCCGAAGTCAACGGTGGCGGTGCCGACCACGTCGCCGGTGTCGTCGGCACGCAGCGGTTCCCCCTCGCGATGGCCGAGGATCTCGTAGTTCGTCGGCCCGGCGCTGAAGCGCACCGTGAAATCGGTGGCCACGACCGGGAGCTGCTGGCCGGGTGCCAGTTCCAACAGCGTGCCCGAGGTGTTGTCGAGCATCTGGAGGCGACTACGGGTCCCCAGGTTCTGCAACCACCAGATCCCCTCACGGGCCACGAAGCGGCCCACGACACGGTGCATGAAGTGGTTCTCGTCCATCACCAGGTCCGCCGCTCGACCGAAGGTGAGGTCGGTGCCCGGTGCGAGCTCGCGGATCTCACCCAGGTAGTCCAGTGCCAGGGTTCCCGTTTCGCGTCCGGAGGTGTTCATGCCCAGGTCGTCCGGGGCTTGTCCGGGTCGAACAGCACCACGCCAACCGCGAGGAATGCGATGCCGAAACCGGCCAGCGCGGCCAACTCGGTCACCACCTCGGACAGTGAGCCGCCCCGCAGGATCACCTTCTCGAAGGCCTTCACCGCCCAGTAGGTGGGGGTCACCGGAGCGATCGTCTGCGCCCAGCCGGGAAGGGTCTCGAAGGGGGTGAGCGCGCCGCCGATGCCGGCCAGCACCAGTGCCCCCAGGTAGGCGAACGCGTTGTACTGCGCCTGGCTCCGCGCCAGTGCACAGGCGATGAGTCCGTATGCGACCACCACGAAGGCAACGACCAGTTCGATCACGACCAGGGCCACGAGCGAGCCGGTCACCTCCATGGAGAACAACCGCACTCCGGCGAGCATCACGAACGCGAACAACAACAGTTGGTTGAGGTACGCGACCGACATCTTCCCGGCCATGATCTGGTGCGGCCGTACACCCATCGAACGCACGCGGTTCCAGGTTCCCCAGCCGAACTCGCCGAGGAAGAAGTGCCCGAACATGGCGAGGCTCATGAAGCCGAACATCGTGGCCTGTCCGGGCGCCGCCAGACTCGCACCGCTGGCGGGAAGCGTGGGTTCGGCGAACTCCAGGAACAGGGTGAACGCTCCCTGGATGAACGCGAGGATCGCGAGCGGCATCAGGAAGTAGAGCACCACCGGTACTGCCTCG
Organism: Microthrixaceae bacterium; assembly: GCA_023958095.1. Taxonomy (GTDB): domain Bacteria; phylum Actinomycetota; class Acidimicrobiia; order Acidimicrobiales; family Microtrichaceae; genus JAMLGJ01. The sequence continues at coordinate 129,503 of JAMLGJ010000002.1, read as the reverse complement.
CTGCGCAGGAGCAGCACCTCGTTGCGTGCCACCACCGCCGCCTTGGTGCTCACCGTGCCACCGCCTCGGTCCCGGTCGGCCGCGTCACCCCGTCGGCCTCGCGCACGAGCGCCAGGTAGGCGCGTTCGAAACTGGGTTCCTGGAGCTCGACCGAGGTGACCAGCTCCCGCATGCCGGCCGGCAGCCCATCGACGAGATCGACGACGCTTCCGTGCCCGTCGTCGGCCGCCACATCGAGGACCGTGTCACCCTCCGGCGTCTCGCGCACCCCCAGGAGCCTGTCAGGAGCGCTGTCCCAGAGCTGGTGTCCGGTCCCGGCGATGCGCAACCGTGCCGCCCGACGCGCATGGGCCGCCACCAGTTCGTCCACCCCACCCACCGCGAGGACCCGGCCGTGGTGCAGGACCACGGCTCTCGAGGCGATCCGTTCCACCTCTTGCATCTGGTGGGTCGAGTAGAGCACCGCAGCCCCACCCGCAGCCATGTCGAGGACGAACTGGAGCAGCTGCAACCTGGCGTCGATGTCGACTCCGACGGTCGGCTCGTCCAACAGGAGCACCTCGGGCGAGTGCATCAACGCGAGCGCCGTGTGCAGGCGGCGACGCTGGCCACCGGAGAGCTCCCTGGCGCTGCGGTCCAGCAGGTCCCCCAACAGCAGCTCTGCCGCGACGGTCTCCACACGGTCTGCGAGTCGTGCCCTCGGGAGCCCAGCGAGGCGCCCGAAGTACTCGAGGTTCCGGCGCACGGTGAGGGTCGGGTACAGCGCTTCTTCCTGTGGGGCGAGACCGAGGTGGTGGGTGGGGCTGCCCCCTCCCCGCGTCGTCTCGTGGCCCTGCGCCTCGACAGTTCCCCGGTCAGCGGCCAGGAGTCCTGCCGAGATCGACATCAAGGTGGACTTGCCCGCACCGTTGTTGCCCACGAGGGCCACGACCTCGCCGTTCGCGACGTCGAACGAGACGTCGTCGAGCGCTTGGATCCGATCGGCTCCCGACCCGTAGGCCTTGGACAGACCCGACACCTCCAGGGTCATGCCGGGGTGTCCGTGGGGTCGGGCCCGGAACGTCGCCCCACCCCATCGCGCAGCCGACGATCGAGCATTCGCCGCCCGGCCTTGAGCAATTGCCCGAGTCCGAGGAGCACCGTCTTGCGCCTGAATGCCGCCATGAACAGAACGGAGTCACCTGTCTGTGGATTCAGGTGCTCGGAGAAGTAGGAGTCGATCTCCGCGTCTCCCGACCAGGTGCTGATCGGCGGGCGCGCCGTGGTCCTGCCAGAGATCACGGACCACTCTTCGTCGTACGGGCTGTCCGGGAATACCGCCTCCACAAATCTGGGGGCGAGATCCTCTAGCTCTTCTGAAGGGATTCCGAAGCGACCCGGCAGGGTCTCGGTGGTGGGCGGAAAGCGGCTCACCCAACCGTGGAGAATGACCGGGTTGATTAGTTCAGACACCCACAGGAACTTCTTCCACGGGTACCGCCAGAACACGCGGTGTACGACGCGAGCACACAGGGCGAACCCAACGCCACGACGCTGGTACTCGGGCCGCACGAACCCGCTCTCCATCAGGACACAGATCCATCCCTGCAGTTCGCGCAGCGAAAAGAGAAGGAAGCCGACCAGAAGTCCACGGTCGCGAACCACGTACGCGCGAGTGCCATGTCTGGCCTTGGCCTCCCTGCCACACCAGTAGTCGGATGCCCAATCCGCTGCACCCGGTTCCTCGGCTGCCGCAGCCATCACCTCACCCATTTCGGCATACAGCGCGCCGAACTCGGCATCCGACAGTCCCTCGAGATCGACGTAGCGATAGGAGAGGCGACGCGCCTGCGAAGTCCCGCCAGGGGACGGAGGGTCTTGACCGAGAGGCTGTGTCCCCGGCTCCTCACCCTGTGCGTCGCTTGCCACCCGTGTGGTCACGTGAGGCACGAAGGCCGGCACCCGCCGCATGGTCAGCCGACCTCCAAACCGAGCGCTTCGAGTTCCGGTCCGAAGCTGAGGGCGATTCCCAAGCGCACAACCGGCAAACTCTTGTCGATTCCCGTCTGCAGATCAGATAGCCACTCTCCCTGACCCATCTGCTGGATTGCCCCCGGGTACGAACGAGCAACCTCGAGCAGCGTCTCCGGGTGTTCATAGGAGAGCACACGGCGGATGTCATCGTCCCGTGACAGTGCCTCAACGAACCACTCTGGCTGGCTCAGGAGGATTCCCTCGAAGAACTGCCATGCGTAGGTCGCAACAAGGATTGTCGTCCGACTGTCGAAGACCTCGAAGCTCTCTGGATCCTCGAAGAAGCGCTCCATGAACACCGGATCAGAGAGATTGGAGAAGATGGCTGAACTCAGCCTGGCGCGGGCCGGGGCAAAGTCTGCAACGACATCTGGGCATCGCTCGCTCGAGTACCGATTCACCTCCGAGAACATGCGCGCGGGTTGTGCCAGGTACACCGGCAGGACCGCCGGATCGAACGAGCCCGACGTACCGTCGAACAGGAACGGTTTTCCACCTCCCAAGACCCTGAGATTGTCGGCCATGGCCATCGTCGCGAGCTGGTCCGCAGTGACCTCACCCTCCAGGTCAGAGTGGCTGAGGATCTTCTGGATGTACGCCGCGGCGACGACTCCGAACTCGTCGGGGTACCCGCGAATGAGCCGATCTGCCGCCTCTACTGGAGATGTGCTCTGTTCGAGACTCGAACTCGCCCCGTCGAACACCGCCGTTCGCTCGTCGACGTACGCCGCGTACTCCCCACAGAGGTCGAAGGCGGGCTCCTCATCGACCACGGGTATGGCGGCTGGTTCGGGGGAACGGGCGAGGAGCACCCCTAGGAGTGCCACGACTGCAACCAGGGCCCCCGCGGCCACCATCCTCGACCAGCGGTTGCGCGCACCGGGACCATCGGCTTGCCCCGCGGGGGACCGAGTGGCCTCCCACATGGCGTCGGCCAGGTCGGACGCACCGGGCCGTCCGCTCGGCCGGGTCGAACAGGAGTCCCGGAGCAGTCGGCCAACCGGTTCAGGCAGGCCATCCAGACGGGCCTCGGCTGCCGGCACTCCGGCGTGCACCGCGGCGATCGCCTGGGCGAGGGTGAGGTCATCGGGCAGCGGCGCCTGACCCGAGCGTGCGAACGAGAGCGTGATCGCGAGGCTGTACACGTCGTTGGCAGCTGCCTGGCGTTCACCGTCCAAGAGCTCCGGAGCGACGTATCCCAGGGAGCCCTCGACGCTGTCGATCGTCCCGGTCGACACCCCCGCTGCCTTCGCGATGCCGAAGTCAGCCAGCCGGACCGACCCATCAGCAGCGAACAGCACGTTGGAGGGCTTCACGTCGCAGTGCACCACGCCCGCGCGATGTGCCGCATCGAGGGCGGTGGCGAGTCCGGCACCCACCATCAGCAACTCGGGATCCGACAGCGGGCCGTCGGCTTCGATCCGGTCCTTCAGGGAACCGCCACCCGCGTACTCCATGACGAGGTAGGGGAAGCCGTCCGCGGTGAGCCCCTGGCCGTACAGCGACACGATGTTGGCGTGCCACGACAGGCCTGCCTGGGCCCGGGCCTCGGCCAGCACCCGGTCGGCGTCGTCGGCGAACTGGTTGAACACCTTGACCGCCACGGTTCGCCCGAGTGACCGCTGGCGTGCGCGGTAGACCACACCGGAGCTCCCCCGCCCCAGCAACTCAACATCCTCGAGGTCCTCACCGAGCAGTTCGGCGACACTCCCCCACGCCGTCAACGCACCCGCCCCTTCTGCCAGCCATCACGGGCCGGCCCGGTCGATGCAACATGCTACGGGGAGTAGCGAATTGTGTTCAACCCGCATGAGGACCGACCGCGGCGACGAACCCGTGCCGCGGGGATGGGGTCGGGGAACAGGGCGGAAACGGGTTGGCGGCGGTGACGCCGGGGCGATTCGACGGCACCACCGCCAACCAGGCCTGAGGGGGCCTTGTTTTCGTGTCCAGCGTCACCCGCGTGGGCCGAATGGATCAATGGGGACGAATCCCCACTGCCAGCCGGACCGCCGTGGGTCCGGGGTTACCGGATTCGGCGATCCCGGGCTCAGGAACCCCAGACGATCGACTGCAGCTCGCTGTATGCCAACAGGCCGTAGCTGCCCCCGTCGCGCCCCACTCCCGACTGCTTGAAGCCACCGAAAGGGGCCTCGTGGTTGCGCTGCAGGGTGTTTATCCCGACGTTGCCCGAGCGCAAGCGCTTGGCGATCCCCCATGCCTTCGATGCATCGCCCGAGAACACGTAGCTGTAGAGCCCGTAGTCGGAGTCATTCGCGATCGCGACCGCTTCGTCGTCGTCGTCGTAGGGCACCACGACCACGACGGGGCCGAAGAACTCCTCGCGCACCGGGGTCATCTCGGGAGTGCAGCCCACCATGAGCGTGGGTTCGAAGAAGAACCCCTTCTCCATCGGGCCGTGACCGCCTCCGGTTGCCACCTCGGCACCCTGTTCGATGCCGGTGTTCATGAGCCCCTCGACCCGGTCGCGCTGGGCTGCCGAGATCAACGGCCCCATGACCGTGGTCTTCTCGTTGGGATCGCCGAGGGCCATGTGTCCGGCCGCCTTCTGCAGACCACCCACCAGGTGGTCGTGCAGCGAGCGGTGCACGATGACGCGGGTCGGAGCGGTACAGATCTGTCCGGAGTGGAACGCCCACACCGAGGAGATCCCACCGATCGCGGCCTTGAGGTCGGCGTCCTCACGCACGATGCAGGCCCCCTTGCCACCCAGTTCGAGCAGCAACCGCTTGTTGGAGCCCCCGGCCACCGCACCGATGCGCTGGCCGACCGCCGTGGAACCGGTGAAGGAGACCATGTCGGTCAGCGGATGCCCGACGACCGCCTCCGAGGGCGCCACGTCCGATCCGACCACGACGTTGAGCACACCGGGAGGAAAACCGGCCTCGTTCATCAACTCGACCATCCGGATCACCCCCAGGGGATCCTGCGGGGCCGGCTTGACCACGACCGGGTTGCCCATGGCCAGCGCGGGACCGATCTTGCCGGCCATGTTCACCATCGGGAAGTTGTAGGACGTGATGCAGGTGACCACACCCACCGGAGCGCGGTTCACCGCTGCCGAGATCAGACCGCCCGGGGCGAGGGCCGTGGAAGGCATCACCGACGGGGGGATCGGGTCGATGGTCGGTTCGAGTGCACCCTTCGCGTAGCGGCGCAGGCGCGCGGCCGCCTGCGGCACCTGGATGGTGGAGGTGGTCCGCAGCGTCGCTCCCGTCTCCGCGACCACCAGTGGGATCAGTTCCTCGGCGTGTTCGTCGATCAGGTCGGCGGCCCTGTCGAGCAGTTCGGCGCGGTGCTCGGGCTTGGTGCGCGACCAGGAGTCGAATGCCTCCGCCGCAGCTTCCACCGCAGCGTTCGCCTGGTCCACCGATGCTTCCGGGGCCTGGGCCACCACTTCTTCGGTCGCCGGGTTGACGATGTCGTAGGTGGAAGCCCCCGGGACGTTCTCGCCACCGATGACGAGCCCGTAGTCACGTTCGGTCAGATCTGCCATGCCCGGAGCCTAGGCCCGCACCTGACGGGTCGTCAGAACGGATCACCCGCCACGGCGAAATTCATTTGCACCGTTGCGACGGCGAGACGACAGTCCCCTGGATGGAACCGACGAAGCCCGGTGGCAGCTTCGAGCTGGTCACGGTGCGCCAGTCGCATCCCGACGCGGTGGCGATGCTCGAGGAGTACGCCGACTACCTCGCATCGAGCGTGCCCGGTGGGTTCGACTGCGCTACCGACCCGCGGGTACCTCCGGGCGCCTTCGATGCTCCCCATGGCCGCTTCCTCGTGGCCTACGACTCCACGCCCACGGGAGGCGAACCCTTGGGTTGCGGTGCGCTGCGGCTGCTCGAGCCGGGTGTCGCAGAGGTGCGCAAGATGTGGGTGGTACCCATCGCTCGGGGCCTCGGCATCGGGCGTGCGACGCTCGAGTCGCTCGAGTCGCATGCGGTGGAGCTGGGATGCCACACGGTGCGACTCGACTCGATGAGGGCACTGCGCAGCGCGGTGGCGCTGTACCGCAGCCGGGGCTACGAGGAGATCCCGGACTACAACTCGAACCCCAATGCGGACATCTGGATGCAGCGGCGCCTCGACGCGGGGCCGCACCCCGGCTGACGGGTTGGCTCCCCTGCTCAGGGTTCGAAGTCGAGGCCGAGCAGTTCGATCGCGTTGCCGCGCACCAGCTTGCGTCGGACCTCAGCCGGGAGGTGGCCCATCTGCTTGTGCGCGACCTCCCTTGAGACCGGCCAGGTGGAGTCCGAATGCGGGTAGTCGGTTTCGAAACAGACGTTGTCGACCCCAACCCGCTCGATGTTGTCGAGCCCGTAGGCGTCGTCGAAGAAGCAGCCGTAGATCTGGCGGTAGTAGTAGGTCGAGGGCGGCTCGGGCACCTTGTCCCCGATGCCACCCCAACCCCGGTTCTCCTCCCAGACCTTGTCGGCCCGTTCGATGATGTAGGGGATCCAGCCGATCTGGCCCTCGGAGTAGGCGAGCTTGAGCGTCGGGTACCTGACCAGCACCCCCGAGAACAGGAAGTCGGTCATCGAGGCCATGGCGTTGTTGAACGTGAGCGTGGACCCGACCGCGGCGGGTGCGTCAGCGGAGGTCGAGGGCATCTTCGATGACGAACCGATGTGCATGTTCACCACCGTGTCGGTCTCCGCGCACGCCTCGAACAACGGGTCCCAGTAGCCGTTCGGGTCGTGCACCGAGGGAAGCCCCAGGTAGGGCGGGATCTCCGAGAACGTCATCGCATGAACGCCCCGAGCAGCGTTGCGACGCACCTCGGCGGCAGCCAGCTCGGGGTCCCAGAGCTGCACGATGATCAGGGGGATCAAACGGCCCCCGGTACCGGCGCACCACTCCTCGACCTGCCAGTCGTTGTAGGCCTTCACGCACGCATCGGCCAGGTCCTTGTCGTCGGCCTCGTAGAAGCGCTGACCACAGAAGCGCACGAAGCTCGACGGGAACGCCATGGACGCCTCGGTCCAGTTGGCGTCCATGTCCTCGAGGCGGGCGTCACGGTCCCAACAGCCCTTGCGCATGCCCTCGTAGGTGATGGGCAGCACCTGGACCTCGTCGCGGTCGAACCCGACGGCAGCCTCGAGACGTGTGAGGGGATACTGCTTGCCCTCGAAGGTCCACCAGTCACCCTCGAGGCCGTCGTCGTCGGGCTCGAAGGAGAACACCCCGCCCACGAAGTCCATCCTGCCCTTCTGGCGGATCGAACGCGGACCGGCCTCCTTGAACCGCTCGGCAAGGCGGTCCTGCCAGACCCCCGGAGGCTCGATGACGTGGTCGTCCACCGAGATGATCCTCGGCATCTCGATGCTGTCCCGGTCAGGGTTCTCTGCGGCAGCCATCGGGCCAAGGTACCCCAGAACTGAAACGTGTTCTAGTTTTGTCTCATCCCAGGAGTTCGGTGAACAACGGATCCATCTGGGCGTTGGTCAGCGCTGATCCTCCATCGATGACCAGGTTCTGGCCGGTCACGTAGGCGCTCGCGTCGGACAACAGGAACGCGACCGTCTCCGCCACGTCACGCGGGGTGCCGAGGCGACCCGCCGGTGTGCGTTCCCGGATCCCCTCCAACCACTCCTCGTTGGTGGCCAACAGGTCGTTGAGCGGCGTGCGGATGAACCCCGGTGAAACGCAGTTCACACGGACCTCCGGTGCCCACTCGAGCGCCGCGGATGCCGTGAGGGCCACCACCGCCGCCTTGGCCGCCGAGTACGGCGCCTCACCCCGCGTCGGATGCACCGCCGAGACACTGGCGACGTTCACGACCGCCCCCTCGTTGCGGCGCAGCAGCGGCGCTGCGCTCCGCAAGCAGTTGTAGGTGCCCGAGACGTTCACCGACCAGATCAGGTCCACCTCGGAAGGGGTGTAGGCCTCGAGGGGCTTGAGATTGCCGACGCCGGCATTGTTCACCAGACCCACCAGCGGCGGCAGTTCTTCCGCGACGCGTGCGAACAACGCATCCACCGACCGCGCGTCGGCGACGTCGCACTTGGCCGCGCTCGACCGATGCCCACGGGAGGTGAGCTCCCTCGCGACCTCCTCGGCAGGGTTGGCACGGCGATCAGCCACCACCACGTGGTGCCCCAGTCCCGCGAGGTGCTCGGCGGTGGCGGCGCCGATTCCGCTCGCCGCGCCGGTGACCACCACGGTCGTGTCGTGTTGCTCGGTGGGATTCACGGACCGATCGTTGCACACCCCTGTATCGTGTGGCGCGTGAACTCACCCAAGGGCTCAGGCGGCGACTCGAGCGCCCACTTCCGGAACCTGCCGATATTCCAGGGCTGCAGCGAGGACCAGCTCAGGGAGATCGACCGTGTGGCCGACGAGGTGCACATCCAGGCGGGTCGCACGGTGCTGCGCCAGGGCGACCTCGGCCAGGAGTTCGCCGTGATCATCGACGGCGAGGCGGATGTGGTCAAGGACGGCGAGGTCGTGGCCCGTCTGGGCCCGGGCGCCTACTTCGGCGAGGTGGCACTCCTCGACTCGATCACCCGCACCGCCTCGGTCGTCGCAGCCACCGACCTGACACTCGAGGTGATCGATCGACGCGGGTTCAACACGTTGCTCGACGACCTCCCCAGCCTCTCCCGGGCGATGCTCAAGGGACTCGCGCACCGCATGAGCGACCTCGAGGAAGAACTCCACCGCCTGCGCTCGGGGAGCTGAAGCGCCGGACCATCCGACGCCGCCGGTCACCGAGGGGCGCCGCCGGCCTCAGGGCTGCAGCAGGGGGGCCACCTCGGCACCGAAGCGCTCCAGCTGCTCGCAGTACTCCTGTGCGCTGTCGGTCACGAAGCGCACCTGGAGCTGGTTGATCCCCAGGTCGACGTAGCGGCGCAGGCGCGCCGCCACCTCATCGGGCGAACCAGCGAGGGTCCACTCGGGCATGCCGTCGCGCCGCACTCCGAGGTGCAGCGGCTCACAGTTGACCCCCATGTCGAACGCCTCGGGCATCCCCGCCTCATCGCGCAGGTTGCGGATGTGCTCGATCGCCGCTCGAGTACCCATCTCGGGGGGCCCCTGGGGCAGCCAGCCATCAGCCAGCTGCGCCGCGCGACGCATCGCCGCCGGGCTGGAACCGCCGATCCAGATCGGTGGTCCCCCGGCGCGGGCCGGGCGCGGCGCCATTGCTACCTCATGGTGTGTGGGAGCGCCCCCTGCCCCGTCGGCGCCGCCCACCGAGTCCGCGAAGTCGACCACCGGGTGACTTTCGGTGAACGCCGAGCGGATCAGCCGCAGCGATTCCTCGACCGCCCTGCCGCGGCCTTCGAAGTCCACGCCCAGCATCTCGAACTCCGAACGCAGGTGCCCAGCGCCCGCGCCGAGGATGGCGCGGCCCCCCGACAGCTCATCCAGGGTGCTGAAGGCCTTGGCAACCATCATCGGGTGCCGGTAGGGCAACACGTAGACGTGACTCAACAGGTGCACCGACTCGGTGAACCCGGCGATCCAGCCGAGGGTCGCGACCGTGTCGTACCAGACCGCCGACATCGTCTCGTCGGCCGGTCTCGGGATCCCGACGTGGTCACACACCGCGACGTAGAACGCACCCGCCCGGTCAGCCGCACGGACGATGGCCGCGAGGTCCGCACTCGTGGCGTCCACCTCCCAGGGTTGCACGTACGCGCTGGACTGGCTCTGGATCGGCAACTGAAGGCCCCAGGCGGTCCGGTCAGCGGGAATCACTGCTGCCATGTCGGCTCCTCGATCAGATGGTGGACCATCCGGTGGCACCACCGGGTTGCCGGCAGGTTGCCGGCGCGTCCTGTTCGCTTCACTGCCCGACTCCCGCCACCGCCTCGGCGGCACGGCGGAGTTCACCGGCCAGTCGGCCCGGATCGGAGGTGGCCGTGGAGCACACGATGCGAGAGACCCCGAGGCCGGCCATGCGCTCCACGGCACCCGTGTCGATGGCGGCGACGGGAAGGGTCACGGTCAGACGCAACGAATCGGGATCCCGACCGGCCGCTTCCGCCGCCGATCGCGCAAGGTTCCAACGCCGGGCAAGGGTGTCGTCATCCAGCGCGAGCGGATGCAGGCCGTCACCCACCTCACCTGCTCGCAACGCGGCGCGTTCACCGTGCCCGCCGATGTCGATGCGGATGCGCCGCGACGGTCGCGGATGCACGCGCATGTCGGTGAACCCGAAGAACTCGCCGTCATGTGTGGCCGGGTCCTCATCCAGCGCGGCCCGCAGCGCACGGACGAGCTCGGTCGTGCGACGCCCCCGGGAGGAGAACTCCGAACCGGTCGACTCGATCTCCTCGCGCATCCAGCCGATCCCGAGGCCCACGTCGACCCTGCCACCGGAGAGGCAGTCAAGGGTCACCAGGCGCTTCGCGAGCACCAGTGGGTGGTGGTGCGGGGCGACCAGAACACCGGTGTTGAAGCGCAGGGTCGAGGTCCGTGCACTCAGGAATGCGATCAACTCGAGCGGGTCGGGTATCGGGCAGTCCTCACCGAGAGGCATGCGTCCGTCCGTGCTGTAGGGATATCCATCGGCATACCCGGCCGCCACCGCCACGTGCTCGACCACGTACAGCGTCGAGACCCCGCAGGACTCCGCCAGCTGAGCCAGCGCCACCATCGCGGCGGGGTCGGCACCGATCCCACTGCGGTAGGGCGGGAGCATCCCGAGGTCCATGGGCCCGCCTACCCCTGCCGACCCAGCTTGGAGGCGAGATCCGACTCGGCGGCCTCGAGCAGGGCAGCGCCGCGTGTCCTGCGCCCGGAACGTGACACGCCCACGGTCACCGACAGCGAGAGGAACTCACCCTCGAGCTCCACGGGCACCGCGAAAACACCCCGCATTCGTTCGAGCATGCCAGCGGCATCCTGCTGATCGATGCCCACCCCGGCCAGCGCGAACACACCCGGATCGAGCACCGCGAGCAGGTCGTTGGAACGAACGAGGCGGCTGAGTCGTGCCCCCAGTTCGCGCGTGAGCGCGCCCGTGGTCTCCTCGCGCCCGTCGAGCATCGCGTCGAAGCCGTCCACCGACATCACGAACACCACCGGTTCGCCACCGGAGTCCATCATCTCTTCGAGGCTCGCCACGAGCACGTGGCGGTCGGGCAGGCCCAGTGGCGGATCGGTTCGCACCACCCAATGATTGCGCATCACCCGCGTGCGGGGGCGCCTAGTGCCGCCTCACCCCTGCTCGTTGCCCCAGATGCCCACGAAACTCACCATCTCACCCGGGTAGCCACCCAGGTTGTGGCTGAGTGCCAGTCCGCGCTCCACGGTCTCGATCTGGCGGTCATCGGGGGCCTCCCGGCGCAGCTGCAGCCAGCACTCGAAGAGCATCCGCAGCCCCGATGCCCCCACAGGGTGCCCGAAGGACTTGAGGCCGCCATCGGTGTTCACCGGCAGCTCACCACCCAGGTCGAACACGCCGTCCTCGCAGTCCTTCCACGCCTCACCCCTGGCGGAGAAACCCAGGTCCTCCATCAGCACCAACTCGGTCGGGGTGAAGCAGTCGTGCACCTCGGCCATCGCCAGTTCCCGCCGCGGGTCGGTGATCCCCGCCTGGGAGTAGGCGTCCTGTGCCGCCCACTCGCACTCGGGGAAGTGGGTGTAGTCGAACTCCGGGTCGAGCAGGCCCGAGCCGTCACCGGCCACGAAGCTGAGCGCCTTCACGTATATCGGCTTGTCGGTGTAGCGGTGGGCATCCTCGGCGCGCACCACGATCGCGCTGGCGGCACCATCCGCGACACCCGCACAGTCGAACACCGAGAGCATCCCGGCCACCGCCGGCATCGCGCAGATGGCATCCACGTCCATCTCCCTGCGGAACTGCGCCCTTGGGTTCTTCGCCCCATTGGCATGGTTCTTCGACGCGATCCGCGCCAGGGTGCGGCGCAGCTTCTCCGGTTCGACCCCGTAGCGCTCCGCGTACGCAGGCGCGACGAGCGAGAACATCGCGGCCGCGGTGAGGGTGCGCTGGGTGCCGTCATTGGGAATCGGGAACGCGTTCAGTCCCTGGTAGCCGGAGTCCTTGACCTTCTCCATGCCCACTGCGGCGGCCATGTCGTAGGCACCCGAGGCGACCGCGTAACAGGCCTGCCGCAGGGCCTCGGACCCGGTGGCGCAGTAGTTCTCCACCCGGGTGACGGGCTTTCCGGTGATCTTCAACGGCGACGCGAGGGTGACCCCCGACATCCCCGACTGGGCAGTGCCGAGCCACCAGGCGTCGATGTCGTCCTTGGCGACCCCCGCCGACGCGAGGCCGTCGTTGACCGCGTCGACCATCAGGTCGTCGCCGCTGGCCTCCCAGTGCTCACGGAACGGGGTACACCCCATGCCGATGATGGCGACGCGGTCCTTGATCCCATGGCTTGTCATGACGTTCCTCCGACTGCGGGCCGGGCCTTCCAGAAGTAGTTGGCGATTCCGTCCGCGGTGCCGATGCGACGGAAGGTCATCTCGACGGGCATCCCGATCGACACGTCGTCGGGTTCGACGTCGGTGAGCTCGATCGGCAGTCGCCCTCCCCCGTCGAAGTCACACACCGCGAACACCGTCGGCGGTGAGGGGGAATAGGCGAGCGAGTCGACCGTGAAGGTCACGACCCTCGCGGTGGTGGATGCCATCGCAACCGGTTCCATGTCGTCCACGGTGCCCCCGACGAAGCTCACCCTGGCCGGCGGGAGGTGCACCGCTTCCGATGAGCGGTCCCTGGAGCCCACGAACCCGTACTTCCAGTCGCTGCGCCTGGCGGCGGCCGAGGCGGACATCCGCGCGGGTTCGGGACGGTTGGGGGGTTGTGTCGGCAACACGCCACGCCACTGCAGGTACTTGGCGTAGCTGAGCGAGTCGTCCCCTGCGGTGAGCTGCGATCCGACCGGAGCACTGGCCGGGGTGCCCTCGCCGGTCACCCTGAACAGGAACACGTCCGCGCCGTCGGCCATCGACACCAGAGCCACGACGTCGCCGGCCGAGGCGGTCTCGACCAGATGGGCCAGCATCAGGGGGCCGTGGGCCGCTCCGCTGAACCCGACGGTCGACCCGAGGGTGTCGACCACGTCGACTCCGGCCGCCGAGAGACCCTTGGCCAGCTTCGCCCCCGCTCGCGCGTGGGGTCCGGTGATCGCAACCGAGGTCACCTGTTCCGGCTGCACCCCGGCGTCCTTGCAGGCTGCTTCCCAGGCGCGCCCGGCCAGGTCCGCGTATCGCTGCTGACCGAAGCGTTCCTCCCAGGCGTGCATCCGCAGCTCCCCGGGTGCCTTCCAGCGGTCGAGGAACTCCTCGGTCACCGATGCGCTGCCCAGGTGTTCCGCCACCAGGGTGCCCGCGGACTCGTCGCCGACGAGCAGGGCTGCTCCGGCGTCACCTCCGTCACGCTCCTCGGGGCTGCCCGACATGCCGGTGCGGACGTCGCCCGCGACCACGAGCACGGACTCGTCGCCCGAGCGCAACGCGGAGCGGAGCGCGGCTGATGCACCACGCAGTCCCGGGCCGGCATCGCCGGCCAGGAGGTCTGCTCCGAGTCGTAGTGCCGCCGCGGCGATGGGGGCGGTGGTCTTCTCCGCGTAGACAGGAGACGTGGTGGCGAACCACAGAGCCGATGGCATGGCGCCGGGCGCGGAACCGAGAGCGTTGCGGGCGGCGGCGACACCGAGGGTGAGCGGGTCCTCGTCGTAGGAGGCGACGGTCCTCGTCCCGCGTCCCTGGTTGCCACCCAGGACGGCCGCTATGGACGACCTGTCGAGCCTCCAGTGGGGAAGGTAACCTGCGGCGGCGAGGATTCCCCGCCGGCGATCAGAGCTGGTCGTACCGGGCATGCCAATGACGATACGCCATCACCTGACGGGTCGTCAGGTCGAGTGTGCCCGACGCCACCCCGACGATCGCTTGACCATACATTGAATCGGATTCAGGATTGAGGCCATGGCCAAACCGGGCAAACGCGAGCGCAACCGGCTCGCCCGACACAGCCAACTCATCACCGCGGCCGGGACGATCGTCTCGGAGGAGGGAATCGACGGCCTGACCATGCAGGAGGTCGCGCAGCGGGTCGGCTGCGCCGTGGGGACGATCTACACGTACTTTCCCTCGAAGTCCGCGCTGCTGGCCGCCCTCCAGGCCGATGCGGTGAGGGTGCTCCAGCAGAGCTACGACCGTGCCGCGTCACGCTGGGACGAAGCGCTCGACGACATGGGCACCGACGAGGCCGATGCGGCGCTTGCCCGCATGGTCGCCATGGGACGGCTCTTCGTACAGTGGCAGAGCCTGCAGCCCCGCGAGTTCGAGTTCCTCCAGATGCTCTCGGTCGCGCCGGGGCGCGTGCTCGAACCCGGCGACGTCGCAGCAGTCCTGCCCTCGGTACTGGCGCTGTTCGCGGAGGCCCGTGTGCTGCACGACGAAGCAGCCGAGGTGGGCGCGATCCGTTGCGACCTGGACCGCCCGGGGGACGACGGCTACTCGAGGACCGTGCGCTGGATCGCGGCACTCGACGGGGCGATCCTGGTCGAACGTGCCACCTCCAACGTGGCCGAGGGCCTGGACCCGGAGGCGTTCAACCAGACCCTCATGACCGAACGGATCACGAGTGACCTGCTGCGCGGTTGGGGTGCGGACGACGAGGCGGTCGACCGGGCGTTCCGGACCTCCGACGCGATGTTCGAACGGGGACTGCTGTTCCCGGAGGTGATCGGCTGATGGATGCGCTAGGCACCGTGGCGGTCGTCCTGGTGTCGTTCGTGGTGGGCGTGAACCTGTGGTTCCTGGCCGAGTACCTGCTGCACCGGTTCGCGATGCACCACCTCCACGGCAAGGGCATCATGAGCCGTGAACACCTGGAGCACCACGTCAAGGCGGGCTGGAGCTTCGACTACACCCACATCCTGTCCTGGCTCGGAGTCGGGCTCGTGGGCGGGGCGATCCTGTTGCCGCTCGGCTGGCTGATCGGCGGATGGACCGTTGGCATCCCGCTCGCGGTGGGTTGGCCCGTGGGATACGCGTTCTACGAGTACCAGCACGCGATGTGCCACCTGCGTCCACCCACGAACCGCTACCAGCGTTGGGTCCGCAAGAACCACTTCCAGCACCACTTCGGCGCCCCGATGCTCAACCAGGGGGTGAGCGTCGGATGGTGGGACAAGCTCTTCGGCACCGACGACATGCCCGAGAAGGTCCGGGTACCCCGCCGCATGGCCGAGGGGCTCGGATGGATCATCGACGCCGATGGGGAACTGAGACCCGAGTTCGCAGCCGACTACGAACTCGTGGGCACCTACGGCACCGATGAACGCCAGGCGGGCATCGACCGGGCCAAGGCGTTCGCCTCGGTCGCTCCCGACGACTGAGCCCGGACCACCGAGGCGAACCGTCCGCCGCGGGCCCCGCTGCGCGGGGCCACGAGCGGACAGTTCGGGGGAGGTTGGGACGCCCGGGCACCCTGGGCGAGACTGCGGTCATGCGACTCGGTGACATCGCCAACGGACATGCCGCACCCAATGGCAAGCCCCTCGACGGCGTGCGCGTGCTCGCGGCCGAACAGATGCAGGCCCTCCCGTTCGCGACCCAGCTGTTGGCACGCCTGGGAGCCGAGGTCGTCAAGGTCGAACATCCCGTGCACGGGGAATCAGGGCGCGGTGCCGAACCCTCGATCCCCGACCCCGAGGGTCGCCCGATGGGCGCGACCTTCCTGCGCAACAACCTCAACAAGGCCTCGGTCGGAATCGACCTGAAGCACCCGAGGGGCCGCGAGCTGTTCATCGAGCTGGCCGGACGCTTCGACGTGGTCGGCGAGAACTTCAAGGCGGGCACGATGGACCGGCTCGGACTCGGCTACGAGGCGCTCTCGCAGCGCTGGCCCGAACTCATCTACCTGTCGGTGTCCGGCTTCGGCAACCTCGGGGAGTCGCCCTACAGATCGTGGCCCGCCTACGCGATGGTGCCCGAGGCGATGTCCGGTCTGTACGACTACTCCAGGGTCGGCGACGAACCTCCGAGGGTGATCCCCGCAGGGGCGCTCGGCGACATCTCGTCTGCGTTGTTCGCGGTGATCGGCGTACAGGCGGCCCTGCGCCAGCGTGACCGCACCGGCGAGGGACAGCTGGTGGACATCGCGATGCTCGATGCGATGCTCGCCATGGGGGACATCGTCACGAACTTCTGGTCGCTGGGTCAACGCGACTCGCCGCCCAAGGTCCTCATGGGTTCATTCCGCGCCGGCGACGGATGGTTCGTCATGCAGGTTGGGCGGGAGCACCAGTTCGAAGCACTCGCGAACCTGATCGGCGAACCGCAGTGGGCTAACGAGGAGCGCTTCTCCACCAGGGCCGGCTGGGCCGAGCACGCCGAGGACACGATCCGTCCCGCGATCGAGCGCTGGGCCGCCGACCGGACACGCCTCGAGGTGTGTGAAGCCCTCGGTGCCGCCAACATCCCGGCGGGACCGAGCTACACCGCGCCCGAGGTGATCGCGGACGAACACGTCGAGAAGCGCAACATGCTCGTGGCGATGGAACGACCCGCAGGTGACGGCGACCCGGTGCTGATACCCGGGAATCCGGTGAAGCTGTCGGCCGTCGCCGAGGGACCCGAGACCCGGGTGCCCTGGGTGGGCGAACACACCTCCGAGGTGCTCGCCGCCGAACTGGGCCTCGGCGAGAACGACCTCGAGTCGCTGCGCCTCGACGGCGTCATCGCCTGACCGCTCCTCTCACCACCAGCACGCTTCTGATCGTGGTGGTGCCTGACCTGTCAGCACCACCACGATCAGAAGGGAAGGGCGGGGCGGTCCCGGTTCGGGTTCTTGGGTCCAGGCGGTGGGGAACCGTCCCCATTGACCATGGCGCGTCGACACGTGATGCTCACATCCGGGTCCGGACGCACCGGGCCAACGGGGGGGATCCAACATGGCTTCCATACGGACCGGCGGAATCACGCGACCGCGAAAGAGGGGTCGAAGCCTACTACGAACCGCCGCGCTCGCCCTGCTGGCGTTGCTCGCCGTCTCTGCATCGGCCTGCTTCTACCCCAGTGGATCGCCCATCAAAATGCATGACAACTATGAGATGCGAGACCCGTCGGCGGTCCCGTTGGGTGGCGGCCTGGCACAGCTGTACACGACCAACTCCGGGTTCTTCTGGGTCCCCACCTATGTCGTGGATCCGAACGCGTGGGGGGCCTACGCGAGCCCGAAGCCACATGATGCGCTACCGAAGCCGCCGAGCTGGGTGAAACCGAACGTCGGAGATGGCCGGAAGTTCGTCTGGGCACCGACAGTACGCAAGGTCAACGGCGTGTACCTGATGATGTTCACGGCGTCCCGCAGGCAGGGTCGTGCATGCATCGGAGCAGCCGTGTCCAACACGGCCGCAGGTCCCTTCACAGCAATCGACGACGACCCGTGGTGCGAAACTGCGGGACTGCTGGATCCACAGCTTTTCGTCAACGCGGACGGCCGGATCTGGGTGTACTACAGCAGGCAGATCGCACCCACCTTCTCGGAGATCCGGGCACAGCAGATCACACTCGGAGGATCAGGACTCAACAGGACCGTCAACCGTGTCGGGTCGGCCAAACGGATCCTCACCATGGACCAGGCACGAGCGGTGTGTCGACTCCGCTACCCGGTGACCTCCTGCACGACGAATCCGGGTCCCACCCCGGCGAACCACTTCGTTGAGAACCCGGCCATGGTGCGTGACTCCTACAACGGCTACAGCCTGATGGTGTCCCTGGGCAACTGGAAGGACAACTCCTACACGACCCTGGAGATCCCGTGCACACAACCCGACGGCGGTTGCCTCAACAACTTCGGGGCGCAGATCAAGTACTCGGACTCGCAGTACAACCAGGCGGGTGGTGCATCGTTCCTGAAGGACAACTCCCCTGCGGGAAACCGGATCTTCTTCCATGCGAGGCCACCGGGAAGCCTGTGGGCCGTGACCTACTCTCAAGCCCTGACACACCTCAAGAGCGGCTGAAGGGCCGGGGGTTTCGCCTGCCCGGATGCCCCGAACCTCGGCTTGTGTCGGGTCCACCAACTGCGTGGGGGACCCGACCAGCGAGACACCCGAGGGGATGCCGATACGGTCGATCCGCACATCGCCTGCGTGTAGCTTTCACCCGATGAACGGCGCCGGAGCAGCGGTCGATGAGGACTCAACCCGCTCCGGGGACAGGCGAGTGGGGCAGAGCTGGTACGTCATAGGCGGACCAGTGCTGCTGGCAGCGGCCGTGAGGATCCTCTACTGGGTCACCGTCACCCCGAACTGGCGCCCGGACTCCGACGCCGACCAGTACCTGCGCCTGGCTCGCAACCTCGTGGCGGGCGAGGGCTATGCACTCGTGTTCCCCGAGCTCGAGATGCATGCGACCGCGTTCCGCCCGCCCCTGTACCCGTTCGTGCTCGCCGGGCCCTCCTGGCTGTTCGGACCAGATGCGATCTGGCCGGCCCGCGTCACCTCGTTGCTGTTGTCCTTGGGAGTCGTCGCTCTCACCGTGGTGTTCGTGCGTCGCATCGCCGGCAACCTCGCGGCAGTCGTCGCGGGCTGCGCAGTGGCCCTCATGCCGAGCCTGTTGGCCAACGACACCATCACGCTCAGCGAGCCTCTCGGACTGCTGCTCATACTCGCGGTCCTGATCGCTCTCGACTCGCGGCGTCCCATCTGGGCCGGCCTGGCGGCCGGCGCACTGGTTCTCACGCGACCCAACGCGTACCTGGTCGTGCTGATCGCCGCCGCGTTCATCTGGCGCTACGTCGGTTGGAAGAAGGCCCTCATGTGCCTGGCATGCGCCGCCGTGGTGGTGGCGCCTTGGTTGGTGCGCAACAAGGTCCAGGTGGGCACCTGGTCACTCACCACGTCGCAGGGGTTCACCCTGGCGGCAATCTATGCACCTCAGGCCCAGGAGCAGGCCACGTTCGTGGATCCGGTCTTCGACGAGTCCTATGACGGCAGTGACTTCCGTGTTCTCCAGTTCGACGAAGCGCAGTGGAGCAGCGAACTCACAGCGCATGCACTCAGCGGAGTCCGGGAGGACCCGGGCTACGTGTTCAACGTGATCAGCAGCAATGTCCGGGCGTTCCTGGAGCTGAGCGGCTCGAACAACGATTTCGCCGAACGCATCGACGGCCGGAACCTGGACTTCCGGGATGCAACCCTGCCTCTGTTCTACGCGTTCCTGCTTGCAGGGATGACAGGGATCGGCACTCGCCTGTCGGACAGACGCATGTGGCCCGCCTATGTGGTGGTCGGACAGTTCGTGCTGCTGTCCCTTCTGACCGTGTCACCACCCCGGCTCAGGGCTCCTTTCGACCTCCTGTTGTGCATTGGCGTCGGGCTCCTGGTCCAGGCGTTGGACGACCTGCGCAGGCGACGGGCAGCATCGTTGGTGCCCTCCGGCGAACCGGATGGGCAGGATCAACTCGACGCTTCCGACCCCGGTCGAGCTGCGGTTCGGTAGTCCGCGCTCATCCGGTGCCAGTCGGGGCCTTCAGGTCACCTGGCAGCTCCACCCGGTACGGTGCGACCGTCGGACCGGTGACCACGAGGTTGCTCCCCAGCATCTGCATCAGGTCCATTCGCAGTGTGCGCCTGCCGCCCTCGTCGTAGCCGATCTCCTCGCCCCACGCGTGGTAGGCGAGCAGCCAGAGCCCCTCGCCCAGTTCGAGTACGGAGCCACCACCCGGACCACGAGCGGCACTGTCACCTGCCAGCACCGGAGCCCGGCGGGTCTTGGTGCACGGCCCCATCGGCGTGTCGCATCGTGCATACCCCATGGCGTAGTCCGCCGACTCCCATCCGTTGCCGCTGTAGAGCAGGATCCACCCCTGCGGAGTGCTGACCAGTGCCGGGTTCTCGACGGTTGTCTGGGTGTCGGTGCTTCCCTGTTCCCAGGGAAGCGAGCGATCGATGAGGACGCTCGGATCACCGACCGCCAGGTCGTCGTCGAGTCGGGCGGCAACGATCTCGGACGGCTGGGAACAGCAGTTTCCGTCGCGTTTCCACAGCAGGTATGGGATGTCCTCATCGGCCACCAGGAACGGGTCGATCAACCCGATCTCCGTGTCACAGACGGTGGGTTCCGGCTGGGCCACGAAGGACTCGTCCGGCTGAGCAGCGCTGGCAAGCCCGATGCAGAACAAGCCTGTGTCGCGGTGCCGTGCCGCGAACGCGAGCAGCCACCGTTCACCGAGCGACAGGACTGCGGGAGCCCACAGCTCGGTCTGGGCAGGAGAGACCCATAGCGGCAGGTCCGGAAGGGCATCCACTGGCTCGGCCCAGCTGCGAAGGTCGTCTGTGCGGTGCAGCGGAACGTGGAGACCATCCGCGTTCGTCGTGAACACCAGGACCTCGTCCCCGTGGCGTACGAGATGTGGGTCCGGTGCATCCGCCTCGAGTACCGGATTGTCGAACCATGCTCGGTCGGCCTGCGCTCCGCCGGTCGTAACCGCCGCGGAATCCGTGCCGGATGACGCCGTGTCGTCGGTTGCCGGATCGGAGTTCCTGCCGAGGAACCCGAGCAGGGCGAAGATGGCCACTGCGACCAGGACGCCGAGACCACCCCCGACCAGCAGAGCCCTTCGCACGGCCTGTCTCTTGCTCACCCGCCTGGCCGACTGCCCACTCCGCACAGCAGGAAGCTACTTCAGTACGGGGTTTCTCGACACCGGAGCGGGATGTGCAATCGAGCCCTCGTGCGGTGGGAGCACCGGAACGGTCCTGCAGCCACCGCAACCCCCGATTGGACCTCGATCGTACGACCCACCGGTATCCGAGCTGTTCGATCAGTCGAGTACCGCCGCGGCCACGATGTCCTCGCAGCGGCGGGTGTCGTTGTAGGACAGCTGCAGGGCCTTGGCGCGACGGAAGTAGAGCTGGATCTCGTACTCGAGGGTGAA
The DNA here is from genome assembly GCA_023958095.1 of Microthrixaceae bacterium. GTDB lineage: Bacteria > Actinomycetota > Acidimicrobiia > Acidimicrobiales > Microtrichaceae > JAMLGJ01. The sequence continues at coordinate 108,595 of JAMLGJ010000002.1, read as the reverse complement.
GCCCACGCCGCCGAAGATCTGCTGGGCCATGGCGGTGCTGTCGCGGTAGGTGTTGCACACGAACAGCTTCGCCATCGCGGCGAGCTTCTCGGCGTCCGGCTTCGCGTTGTCGACCGCCCAGGCGGCCTCGTAGGTGATCAGCTTGGCCCCGTCGGTGGCGGTCCTTGCGTTCGCCATGTCGTGTGCCAGCGCCTGGAAGGCACCGAGGGGCTTGTCGAACTGCTCCCGGTCCTTTGAGTACTGCACCGTGATGTCGAGCGCGTACTGGGCACCACCCGCTCCGTAGGCGGCGGCGAGGGTCATCGCGTCGACCATCACGGCTTCCCAGGTGGCCCAACCGGTTCCAGCCGCGCCGATGCGGGCCGAGGCGGGCACCTCGACGCCGTCGAAGGTCACGCGGAACTGCGCATCGGAACTGATCGAGTGGCGCTGGTCGATCGTCAGCCCCGCCGCATCGGTGTCGACGAGGAACAGGTCGACCGCGTCCGGGGCATCGCCGGTGCGGGCGAGCACGACCAGCTTGTCCGCCGCAGCGGCGAAGCGGACGACGACCTTGGTGCCCGACAGCCTGAATGAGTCACCCACGGGCTCGGCACGCATCTGAACACCACGTGGCCCATATGAGTTGTCGGGTTCGAGCCAGGCGGGGACCACGATCGTGGAGCCCGAGGCGATGGGTCCGAGGAACTCCGAGCGCTGCGAGTCCGACCCGCCGCGCAGGATCGCACCGGCTGACATCACCGCCGACTCGAGCAAGGGTGACGGCACCACGGCACGACCCAGCTCCTCGAAGAGCACCACCCCATCGAGCATCGACGAGCCGGCACCGCCGTGTTCCTCCGGCAGCATCAGCCCGATCAGACCGAGCTCGCCGAGCTGGGTCCACATGGCCTCGGAGAAACCGCGCTCGTCGTCCTCCAGTTCACGGACGGCGTCCTTGTCGCAGTGCTGTTCGCACAGGCCGCGCACCATGTCGCGCAGCATGTCCTGTTCTTCGGTGAAGTCGAGGTTGAGCATCAGCGGGTCCTCTGTTCGCTCGCGGGTTGCCATTGGTCGCCCCGGCGTGCCCAGGGGTTGTCGTCGTCGGATGTGGGCACCGCCACACGGGCGCTGCACGTCGTCGCCACACGCGGCTCGGCGGATTGGTTCCCGGTCGGCTCGCTCGCCGTGGCGGTGAGTGTGATGTCCAACTCGACCCAGCCGCAGCCGGTGTCGTCGGCGCCCACGGCGGTCACGGAGCCCGAGAAGGTCATCGTGTCGCCGGGGAACACCGAGTCACGCATGCGGAAGGTCATCTGGCCGAGCCGGCCGCGAGGACCGGTCCAGTCGGTGATGAACCGCTCGATCCATGCGGCCTGGTTCGGGGTGTTGAGGAAGATGTCCCGAACACCGTTGCGTTCCGTGGCGAACTTGTGGTCGTGGTGCATGGGCCGCCAGTCACGACTGGCGAGCGCACCGAGCACCACTGTCGTCGGGGTCACATCCACCACCAGGTCGTCCATCGTGTCACCGACGCTGACGTCCCCGAGTTTCATGGCTGCCATCACGCGTCCTCCCTGCGGTAGCCGAAACCGGTGTAGGACTCCACGCCGACGAGTTCGTCGCGCTGGTTGCGGTACTCGATGTCGATCACCCAGAAGCGTCCCGTGCCGAGCTTGGTGGTCTTCGGCCCCGAGACGGAACGCAGGACCTGGGCGTGGCTGATCACGTCCCCGGGACGCACCGGTTCGTGGAAGGTGAGCGTGTTGTCGGTCATGACCGCCTCGGGAAGTCCGAAACGCTCCTTGAGGTCGAAATGCACCTTGAGCGCCACCTGTTCACCGGTCGCTCCCGGTTCCCAGTAGTGGGGACGCATCCACAACGACAGGGTGGTGGGAAGCGCCGTCATCCCATTGGTCAGCTCCTCGGCGACGGCTTCGTCCCAGTACAGGGGGTTGCCGTTGGCGGTCGCCGCCAGCGTGTTGTCGGTGAAGGAGCGCTCCACCGCGAAGCTGGCCGTCTGTGGGTACTGCGGGCGGCCGATCAGCTCGGCGACGTCCTCTGGCAGAGCATCGGTGCTCTCCTCGTCGGCTGTCATGCGATCACTCCTCGCTGCAAGAGGTCATCCACTCGTGGACCGTCGAGCCCTGCCTCGACCAGCAGCCGCTCGGTGTCGGTGGCGGTCGGCTCACGCACTTCGTAGGCCCCCTCGGGCGGGACCGTGCCGGCCCAACCAGGAGCGGACTGACGGAACGGCCCATCGGTCGCGGACACGGCGTCCACCACGAGACCACGCGCCTCGGTGTGTGGGTCGGCCACGGCTTCGGCCACGGTGTTGACCGGCGCCACACAGGTGTCGGCCGGGCCCAGCAGGTCCACCCAGTGGTCCCGTGGCCGGGTGGCGAACACCGCGGCCAGGGCTTCGCGGATCTCGTCCTGGGCGGCATCGTCGGTCTGCGCATCGACGTACTGCGCAAGGCCGAGCAGCTCGCACAGGTTGGCCCAGAACCGCGGCTCGATGGCGCCTACCGAGACGAACCTGCCGTCCGAGCAGCGGTAGGTGTCGTAGCAGGCGTACCGCCCGGTGAGGATGTAGTGGCCCGGGCCCGGTTCGACCCCGGTGGCCAGGTACTCGTCCACATACAGCGACATCATCGTGAACGCCCCGTCGGAGATCGAGACGTCGATGTGCTCCCCCTCCTGCGCGCCCGGTTCCTCCGGGTCCGAGTTGGCCGACACCGGACGGTCCCGCCGCAACAGGGCGGCCATGATCGCCATTGCGGCCTGCATCCCCCCGGCTGCGATGTCGGCCACGGTGGCACCCGGCAGCGCCGGCCGGCCGTCGCCCCGGCGGCCTGAGCAGTCGAGGAAGCCGGAGGTGGCGAGGTAGTTCACGTCGTGGCCCGCCCAGTCGCGCCGGGGACCCTCCTGGCCGTAGCCGGAGGTCGAACACAGGATGATCGACGGGTTGGCCGAACGGAGGTCGTCGTACCCGATGCCGAGGCGGTCCGCCACGCCGGGACGGAAGCTCTCGATGACCACGTCGGCTCCGACCACGAGGGCAAGGAAAGCACCACGGCCGGCATCGTTCTTGAGGTCGAACAGCGCGCGGGTCATCCCGCGGTTGCCCGAGTACGCGTAGTACGGCGGTGTGATCTGCACGCCTCCCGCGCGGGGCACCGCCCCGACCTTGGTCACCGCCGCGCCGTAGTCGGCGAGGATCCTCGATGCACGGGCCGCGGGGCCGACGGCCCCGAGGTCGAGCACCCGCACGCCTTCGAGCGCCGGCCGTTGGGCTGCGTCCGTACCCATGCCGGTCAGCACCCCACCTGCCGCGCACCCGACCCCACACCCGCCCCAACGCCCACCCCAACGCCGTTCTGTGTTGTGTGCGTGGCGCTGCGCGCGCCGCACACAACACAGAACGGGTGGGTGGGGTGGGTGGGGTGGACGGTGTGGGTGGGGTGCATGGAGTGACGGGGTTGGGACGGGAGCATCATCGGGCGGCGCTCAGAAGTTCTTGGGCAGTCCGAGGCCGCGCCGGGCGATGATGTTGCGCTGGATCTCCGAGGCGCCGCCGCCGATCGTGTCGATCACGGTGTAGCGGTAGGTGGATTCCGCCCGTCCGGCCATCGGGGCGTCCTCCGTGCGCACACGCGTCTGGGAGCCGGGGGCCCCGATGTCCATCGAGGCGTTCGCCAACCGCTGGGAGTACTCGGTGGCGAAGAGCTTGTACTCCGAGGCAACCACCGTCGGGGGCTGGAACTCCTTGCCCGCCTTCGCGGCCTTCTCGACCTTCACCGCCTCGGTGACGAACTTGAGGCCCATCACCCGGGCGACCTCGGCCTCGGTGTGGAGGTTGGCCATCTCCGAGCGGACGACCGGATCGTCCTTGAGCGGCTCGCCGTCGCGCTCGGTGTCGCGCACGTAGTCGGTGAGCAGATCCAGCCGCTGGCGGATGGGGCTGTAGGTGAACATGGTGAAGCGCTCGAGGTCGAGCGCCTGGGAGATGTAGCGGAACCCGTGGTTCACCTCCCCCACGACGTACTCGTCGGGCACGAACACGTCGTCGATGAACACCTCGTTGGTGCGCTCGTCGCCCATGGTCCAGATGCCGTTGATCTCGATCCCGTCCTGGTCGAGCGGCACCAGCATGAGCGTGATGCCCATGTGCTTGTTGTCCGGGTCGGTGCGCGTGCCCAGCCAGTACCACTCGGCGAAGTGGGCGGATGTGGTCCAGGTCTTCTGGCCGTTGAGCAGCCAGCCGGTGCGGCCGTCGTCGGTGGTGTGGCGCTCGGCCTTGAGGCGCATCGAGGCAGCGTCGGAACCCGCGTTGGGTTCGGAGTACCCGACCGCGAACTCGACGTCGTTCTCGAGGATCATCGGCAGGAACTTCTCCTTGAGGAAGTCCGACCCGTGCGCGATCAGCGTCTTGCCGATGATCCCGACACCCTTGCCGATCTGCGGTCCACCCTTGCCCGCGAGGGCCTCGTTGAGGATGTACTCGTAGACACCCTCGGAGTCCGATCCGCCGTACTGCTCGGGCCAGGTGAGGCCCAACCAGCCCTTGTGGCCGAGCTCCTTCATGAACGCGCGGCGCGCGGGGGTGTCGACGATCTGGGCCATGTTCTCGCGGGTCACATCGAATATCTCGATGTCGTCGTGCTCCGCGATGAAGGCCTCGACCTCTGCCTTGAACGCCAACTGCTCGTCTGAGAACTCGAAGTCCATCGTCGCTGCTCCAGGATCTGACGGGTCGTCAGATTCTAGGCAGGTGCCCACCCACGAGGTCCATCCGGCCCGCGAGGTTCCCCGACCACCGCGGCACAGCCCGAGGGCAATATCGTGGAAGCAGCCCGACTGCCTGCAGCCGCGCCTGCACGGTGCACGGAACCGGTCGCACACACCGGTGCACCGCGGCGGGCCCGCGACCCACGAGCGGCATGGACCGCACATCCCACACGATGACCGACACAACAGTTCGCGTAGTGCGGGCCCGCAGCCGGGCCAGGGCCCAACAGGAATCCGCGCGCGCCGCCGGACCCCCACGCCTGGGTCACCGACCCGGACTCGACGCGCTGCGCGGCGTGGCTGTGATGTCCATCGTGGCCTACCACGCCGATCCCGGTTGGTTCTCCCTCGCGCCCGGCAGCCTGGACGTGTTCTTCGTGCTGTCGACGTTCCTGGTCACCACGGTGCTTCTCGACTCGCTCTCCAGGCGGGGTGGCCCGCAGGGCCGGCGCTTCTTCACCCGCCGGGCGCGGCGTCTCGCCGCGGGACTGGCGGTGATGGTCGCCACCGTGCTGGCGCTGGTCGCGGTCGGCGTGTACAAGAGCCCCGAGACCACTCGCACGGCGGTCGGGGCGGTGCTCCTGCACGCCAACGTCGCGCAGTTCTCCGGTGACTACTTCGCCGCCTTCGCCGAGCGGAACCCGCTCGAGCACACCTGGTCGCTCTCGGTGGAGGAGCACTTCTACCTGGCCACGTTCCTGGTGGTGCTGGTGCTCTGGTGGGCGACGCGACGCAACCTGCGGCGTACCCGCATCGGGTTGTTGGTCGTGGCGGCGGGCGTGGCGGTCGGTTCGGTTCTCTCGGCACGTCACCTCTTGGACGGCGGCGCGACCGCGAACCGCATGTACATGGGCACCGACACGCGTGCGGTCGCCGCCGCCGTGGGTGTGGCGGTCGCGGCCGCCCTCTGGGGGCGCTGGGACCTGAAGCGCAGCGACGGCACCGACGGCTTCGCCAGCCGGATCGTGTCGTGGTCGGCCTGGACGCTGTTCATCGGAATCATCGTGGCCGCGCTGGCGCGGTGGTATCCGACCCTGGAGTGGTTCGCCTCCGGTGGCTGGTTCGTCTCGGCCCTGGCCGGTGCGCTGTTGGTGGTGGCCGCCGGGCGAGCCACCACCGCGGGACGCGTCTCGGGCAATGCGGCGTTCCAGTGGGCCGGGCGACGCAGCTACGGGATCTACCTGTGGCACCTTCCGCTCCTGGTGCTGCTGGCCGAGCTGGGAACCTGGGGAATCGCAGCGGCACTGGTCGGAACCTTCGTGGCGGCGGAGGCCTCGCACCGCTTCGTGGAGAGGCCCTTCCGAGCGGACACACCGGGTGGGGGCGTGCTGCCGGACCGCCTGTTCGTACCCGGAGTCGTGGCGGTGTGCATCGCGGTCGCGCTCGTGGCCTGGGCGGTGCCCGAACCGGAGCGACCCGCATGGGCCCTCGAGGCGGACGGTTCGGACCAGGTCGCAGCGGAGGCCCCACCGGCGCCCCCCACGACCCTGCCTCCGGAACCCCTGGACGTGTTCGTGTGGGGTGATGTGGCGGCTTCGGTGGTCGGACCCGAACTCGCCGAGGACGACCGCTTCGAGGTGACCACCGAGGCCCACCTCGAGTGCGTCGAACGTGCCTCCTGCGAGGCGGTCGACCCTCCCGTGCCACCGCCCGGCACCGACGTGGTGGTCATCGCCATCACCGACATCAAGGCCTTCGACCCGCCGATAACCAACGTGTTGGACATCATGGGCCAGATCGCCCGGACGAGGGCCACCTACGACGCCTGGAGCGCCACGATCGGGGATGTTCCCATCGCTCTCGCCATGCCTCCCGAGGCGCGCCGGGGGGTCGACTCGGCGCTGCACTTCAGGCAGTTCACCGCCGAGGACCCGAAGAACCTGGTGCTCGGTGCGGAACCCGCCGAGTGGCCCGATGCGCTCTATGAGAGCTACGGGGAGTCGGTCGAGGACGCACCGCGCAAGGTGCTCGTGGTGGGCGACTCGGTGGCGTTCTCGTTGGCCACCGAGTTCCGTCCCGACGGTACGGTCGTGTGGGACCAGTCGCGTCACGGCTGCGATCCCTCGCCGGGTGACCGGGTCGCTGCCCGCACGGGACGCGACCGGACCCCGCCGGTGTGCGACTGGCGCACCGACTGGGCACGTGCGATCCAGGAATGGGATCCCGAGGTGGTGGTGTGGCACACCGGGACCTGGTCCACCTACGACCGGATCATCGATGGACAGACCTACACGGTGGGTACCCCCGAGTGGCACGACATGGAACGCGACGTGCACGCCGAGGCGATGCAGATCCTCGCCTCCGGTGGTGCCGAGGTGATCGTGGCGGTCGTCGCCCCGGCATGGGAGACCGCCGCGGGCAAGCCCCTGGAGACGACACCCGAGGAATCCGCACGCCGGATGCCAGAGTTGCTCTCGGCGGTGCAGGAGGCGGCCGAGCAGGTGCCGGGGGTGACCGTGGTGGATGCCTCCGAGGCGATCTGTGACCCGGACTGCAACCGTCCCGAGTTGCGCCCCGATGGCGTGCACTACTCCGCCGAGGGTGCACAGGTGGTCTCGGCATGGCTCGCACCCCTTGTGGTGCCCGACTGACTCCCCTAACGTCTTGTCGATGGACCCGCGCGGCGCGGCGGCGCCGAGCCCGGCACCACCGGTGCGAGCTGTGGGTCCACTCGAAGGAGCGGGAGGGGTTTCGATGCGCAGGTCACTGCGACTGTGGTCAGTCGTTTTCACACTGGTGCTGCTGGCAGCGGCCTGCGCACCACCGAACCCGACTCCCGGTGAGCCCCCCGCACCCGACCCCTACCTCGAGGTGGACCCCGATGCGAACACCTTCGAGTTCGCGACGAAGCTGAGCGGCCTGAACCAACCGGTCAACGCCGCTTTCGCTCCCGACGGCCGGGTGTTCGTGGCGGAGATGCCCGGGGTCATCAAGACCTTCGACAGCATCGACGACCCCACCCCGACGGTCACCGCGGACCTGACCGCAGCGGTCCGCAAGACCGGGGAGCACGGGCTCGTGGGACTGACGGTCGACAAGGCCTACCCGACACGACCCTTCATCTATGCGTTGTACGCGTGGGACAGCACCGGGCTGTGGGGCGACGGCTGCGCCGCCAACTACCAGATCAACGGTTGTGTGACCGGTGGCCGACTCGTGAAGATCACCGTGGACGGATCCGGGGTCATGACCGGCTCACCCGAGACACTGGTCGAGGACCGCTGGTGCTTCCAGTTCAACGCCCACTCGGTGGGCAGCGTCGAGATGCTCTCGGACGGTTCCCTGGTGCTCACCGCCGGTGAGGGCGCGAACTACACAGGCGTCGACTACGGCCAGCACGGTGGCCAGCAGTTGAACCCTCCGGTGGCGGACCTCACCCCGGCCAACCCCTGCGGTGACCCGCCCGGTGGCGAGGGCGTGCCCGGTGACCCGGCCACCAGCCAGGGAGGCGCCCTGCGCTCCCAGGACCTGCTCACCGACGGCGACCCGCTCGTGTGGGACGGGTCGCTCGTGCGAATCCATCCGGACACCGGTGAGCCGATGCCCGACAATCCGCTCGTGGGGAAGGGAACCACCGACGACGACGCCGTGATCGCCCACGGCTTCCGCAACCCCAACCGCATCACGATCCAGCCCGGAACCGACCGCGTCTTCGTGGGCAACGTCGGCCAGGGCTACGCGGAGGAGATCGAGGCCGTGGACATCGGTTCCGACACGGTGCACAACTCGGGCTGGCCGTGCCGCGAGGGTCCCCGATACCACAACGGTTTCAGGGCACTCGAGAACATCGTGTGCGACGAGCTGATCAGTGCCCCCGATGCCAGGAGCGTCCTGACGGACCCGTGGTTCTACTACCTGCGTCAGGGAGCCGGAGCGGCGGTCACCGGCATGGCATTCGTGCCGGAGAACTCCTACCCCGAGAAGTACCACGGGAACCTGTTCTTCGCCGACTACGTGCTGGGCAACGTCTGGGCGATGACCCTCGATGCACAGGGCAACCCGGCACCGAAGCCTCCCGAACCGGTGGCGTTCCAGGTCGGGATCGTCGACATGGACGCCGCCCCCGACGGTTACCTCTACACGGTGAACATCGCCCAGGGCACCGTCGACCGCCTGACCGACGAGAACTCCGAACCGGTGGCCCACATCGAGGCATCGCCCCGCCAGGGCCCCGCGCCGCTGACGGTGGACCTCGACGCGTCCGGATCCACCCAACCCGGTGGAGGTGTCCTCGCGTTCTCATGGGACCTGGATGACGACGGTGAGTTCGATGACGCCACCGGGCCCACCACCTCGGTCACCTACTCCGACGAGGTCAACCACCGGGTCCACGTCGAGGTGACCAATGAAGCCGGGGTCTCGAGCGTCGCGAGCGAGACGCTCTACCCCGGGAACACCGCACCCGAGCTGAACGTCCAGGTGTCCTCACCGCTGCCATGGACCGCAGGGGACCAGATCACCTTCGACGCCACCGCCACCGACGCGGAGGACGGCACGATCCCCGCCGGTGACATCTCCTGGAACGCCGTGCTGCGCCACTGCTACACCGCCCAGGACTGCCACTCCCACCCTCATGTCGGGGGTACCGGCACCTCCGGGAGCTTCGTCGGGCCGTCCCACGGGTACCCGAGCTACGTCGAGCTGGAGGTGCGCGCCACCGACTCGCGTGGCCAGAGCACCGTCGAGACGCTCGACCTGCACCCTGCGACCGCGGAGATCTCCCTCACCTCGTCGGTGCCCGGTGCGAGCGTGACACTCGGAGAGGTGCTGGTCACAACACCCGCGACCGTCACGGTGATCCTCGGTGACAGCGTGCCGGTCGGAGTCCCCAACACCCAGGTGATCGAGGGCGTCACCTACGAGTTCGAGGCGTGGAGCGATGGCGCAGGTGCGTCACACCAACTCGACATCACCGGGAACCTCGACCTGCACCTGCACCTGGAACCACTCGAGGGCGACTAGGTCTGACAAGCGGGGACGCCTCCGAGGGGCGCAGCAGCAGTGATCTCAAGCTCGGGTGCACACTGCCGATGCATCCCGGGTGAGGACGACCCCGGCGCAGAACGCCCCAGGATCCGAAGCGCAGCAGCGCACCCAGCGCTGTGACCGTCGACTCCCGACCCCGCTGCACTCCGGGACTCTCAGGTTGCTCGCGGCATGCACGATGGGGCTGGTCGTGGTCGCCTGCGCACCGGAACCGGAACCACCCACGGGTTGGAGCCAGGTGTACCTCACCCGCGATGGGGGTGACGTGGCCCATGTGCGCATCGAAGGAACAGGCGCCGTCGCTGTCGAGGCGGACGGGCGCAACACCGGCACGAACAGTCGGGGCCTGCTCTACCCGACGGAGTCCGAGACCAGCCCCGACGAGCAGAGCTGTGCCGGCACCACGGTGTCGGAACAGCATGCCCAGGAAGGTGTTGCCCTCCGCATCGCCCCGTCGGAGCTCGGCGACCATGAGGGGATACGGGCGATCACGGTCACGAAGAACGTCTGGGGCCACGCGACCCACTCCTACAACGTGCACCTGTGGGACACCACACCTGCGGTGACCCCGAGTGGCATGGCCAGCTCCGAGCTCATCGACTCAGCCGACATGTCGGTGGCTCTCCACGAGCAACCCACACGCGAGCGCCGTCTGTGCGCACGCATCGAGGGGCAGCTACTCGAGATCAAGGTGTGGCCCGCCGACGATGCAGAACCCGACTGGGGCGATCCGGTGCACACCCACACGACCGAGGTCCCCGAGTCGTGGGTGTACGCGGGAAGACCCGGCCTCTACTTCGGTCATCTCCACGCCAACGACTGGCTGCGGGCCGTGGAAGTCGACTTCGCGGCCGGGTAGCGGAGTACCGGTCGAGCGCCGCCCTACCGAGGGGGCGCCGCTCCGGTGATGCCGGAGTACAACAGGCGTGCCATGGACCGCCGGATCTCGGCTGTGGAGGTGCCGTAGGCCTCGATCCCGTAGCGGTGACCCGAGACGTGGGCCAGCATCGCCACGAACACCGCCGCGCTGGCGGTCGGGTCGAGGTCCGCGGGCAGGTTGCCCCGTTCGCGTTGTTCGCGCACCACTGATGCGATGGCCTCCGTGAACGGGTTGAGCACCCTGGTGCGCAACGCCCGGAAGCGGTCGTCGCCCTCCAGCGCGGCCAGGTCGATCACCGCCATCAGGGTTCCGTGGTCGTCCCAGAACCCGACGAACGCAGCGGCTATCGACTCACAGGTCCCGTACGCGCCGGTCGGGCTCCAGTCACCCTCGCTTACCGGTTCGGTGAGTCGGTGTTCGCCCTGCACCGCCAGGTCCTCGGCGAGCGCGAGCAGGGCCTCCTCGGCATCCGCGAAGTACTGGTAGAAGGTGGCGGGCGACGTGCCCGCCGCGCGCGCGATGTCGACCACGCGCAGATCCCGGTAGGAGGTGTCCTCGAGCATCCTGCGGGTCTGGTCCAGGAACCGCTGGCGGGTGGCCCGGCCGCGTTCGCCGGGCACCCGTCCGTCGAGTGCCCTGCGCTGTGCGTCCTCCGCCTGACGACCCGTCACCTTCCCAGCGTACCGGCGCGGTCAGAACAGGCCCGACACAAGGCGCACGAACAGGTACGTGCCGCCCACCAGTGCGATGAGGAACAACAGCCAGCCCGCCACGATCGCCACACCCGCCAACACGAACACACGGATCGACGAGCGCCTCGTGGCCGAACGGTCACCGAGGTCGCGCTCGATCAGGCGGAGGTTGCGGGTGTTCGCCTTGTAGCCGAGGTCGAACACCGCACCCAGGAAGGGCACGGTGCCCACGATCGTGTCGATGCCGACGTGCACGAGCATCAGCGTGAGCGTCGGCAGCGACACCCCTGCCGCCACCCCGGCCAGCACCACCACCATCGATGCCACCAACCCTGCGGCGTCACCGACAGCAGGGATCAGCCCCACCAGACCATCCAGCCCGACACGCCTGCCACCACCGACCGGCACCGAGTCATCGAGCACCCAGGCGAGCGAACGCACCCACTCGGGCACCGGGCGGCTGTTGGGTCTCGGTCCCCGCCGCGCCCCCAGTACGTCCCGGGTGAGCCCCGCCACGGCACCGCCGAGGCCACCGGAGCCCGGAGCTCCGGCTGCGTCACCGCCCGTGTAGACGGGACCGGGTGCTCCCCCGGGGGTCCCGCCACGGGCGGCCCCGTCAGGCTCCAGCGGCCGGGCCTCGATCACCCCGAGGTCGACCGGCTGCCGGCGCGCAGCACCGAGGGTGTCGAGCTCGGGTTCTGTCTCCACCGCACCATTGTCGCCCATCGCGAGGTGCCGCAGGCTTCGCGCCGCGGGTCGACCCGGGAACACAGGGGTGGTCGGTCCCACCGCACTCGTCGTACCGGCGAGTGCGGTGCTCGGTCAGTAGCGCAGCCCCGGGGCCCGGGTTCCGAACACGTCGGTGGCGAGCTGCTGGCCCAGCTTGGTGGCATCCCAGCGCTTCTTGCCGTTGTTGATCGTGGGGCCGTCCTCCCAGCCCTTCATGAGGATGATGTTCTCGGCCACGGCCCGGATCACCTGACCGGTGACGTGGTCGGCCTCGTCGGATGCCAGCCACGCCACGAGGGGCGAGGACACCGCGGGGTCCATGCGGTTCCACTCGTCCTCGGGCACCTCGTCGGCCTCGATCACCTCGGGTGCTCCGGGCATGGTCCCGGTGATCCTGGTGGCAGCGGCGGGGCCCACCGCGTTGACGGTGACGCCCATCTTGTACATCTCGAGGCTGAGCGTCTGGGTCAGGCTCGCGATGGCCGCCTTGGCGGGCGCATAGTTGGACTGGCCGAAGTTGCCGGTCAGTCCCGCACCGGAGACGGTGTTGATGATCCGCCCGTTGACCTTCTCACCGGTCGACTTGTTGAGGCCCCGCCAGTGCAGGCCCGCGTACTTGCACGGGAGCCAGGTTCCGCGCAGGTGCACCTTGATGACCGCGTCGAAGTCCTCCACCGACATGTTGAAGATCGAACCGTCGCGCACGATCCCGGCGTTGTTCACGACGATGTCGAGACGACCGAGGTCGCCGGTTGCCTGGGCGATCATCGCCTCGGCCTGTTCGGGATCGGACACGTCCGCGTAGTTGGCGACCGCGTTGCCACCGCGTTCGTTGATGATGTCGACGGTGAGGTCGGCGTCGCGCCCCGTGCCCTCGCCGGTAACGGAACCGCCCAGATCGTTCACCACGACGGTGGCTCCGTGCTTGGCGAGTTCCATCGCGTGCCCACGACCGATGCCGTGGCCTGCTCCTGTGACGATCGCAACCTTGCCGTCCAGCATGCCCATGAGGCCCTCCAACTACGTGCAGCCGCCCATCTGACGGGTCGTCAGATCCTAGGTTGGCACCTCGGGTCGACTCCAATGCCTAGCCTTGGCCGCCATGTCGAACACACGTCGGCGCCCGCTGCTGGCGGAGCACCCGGAGCGCTACGTGGTGGTCGCCTTCGTCGGTGCGATCAGCGTGGGCACCGCCCTGCTGGCACTCCCGGTGGCCACCACCCCTCAGGCCTCCACATCGCTGCTGCAGGCAGCGTTCACCGCCACCTCCGCGGTGTGTGTCACCGGGCTGGCGGTGGTCGACACGGGAAGCCACTGGAGCGGGTTCGGCCAGGCGGTGATCCTGGTGCTCATCGAGCTCGGAGGCCTCGGGTTCATGACCATCGCATCCCTGTTGCTGCTCGCGGTGTCGCGGAGGCTCGGCCTGCGCCAGGCGATGGTCACGCGCGCCGAGCGGGGAACCCTGGCCATGGGCGACGTGCGCGAGGTGCTCGTGAGGCTGGCCGCCATCACCGCCGTGGTCCAGGTGTCGGTCGCCCTCTGGCTGACGGTCCGCCTCGCCACCGCCCACGGGGAACCGCTCGCACACGCCGCCTGGTCGGGCGTGTTCCACTCCATCTCGGCGTTCAACAACGCGGGGTTCTCGCTCTACCCGGATTCACTCACGCAGTTGCGATCCGACACCGGGGTGATGCTGGCCATCATGGCTGCGATCGTCATCGGGGGACTCGGCTTCCCGGTGCTGACCGACCTCCTGCGCCGCGCACGGGTGGTCCGCGGTTCGCTGCGCAGGCGGGTGACCGCCCGCTGGGAGTCACTCACCTTGCACTCCAAGGTGACCATCACCACGACTTGCGCGCTCCTCGTTGGCGGCGCCGTGGCGCTCGGGGTGCTCGAGTGGACCAACGACGCCACCCTCGGGCCGATGTCGTTCGGGGACAAGGTGCTCAACGCGGGGTTCCTGTCGGTCTCCCCGCGCACCGCAGGGTTCAACACGGTTCCGGTGGGCGACATGGAACCCTCGTCGCTGCTCCTGACGATGTGCCTGATGTTCATCGGTGCCGGGTCGGCGGGCACCAGCGGCGGGATCAAGGTCGGCACCTTCGCGATCCTGGCGATGGTGCTGTTCGCCGAACTCAGGGGACATGAGGACGTGAACGGGTTCCGACGGCGGATCCCCACCCTGGTCCAACGCGAGGCGACCACCGTCGCCCTTCTCGCGGTGGCCCTGGTGGTCGGCGGGGCGCTGGCCCTGTTGGCATCGCGTGACGCCGCCATGGGGGTGGCGCTGTTCGAGACCATCTCCGCGTTCGGCACCGTGGGGCTGTCAACCGGCATCACGCCCGACCTGAGCGCCTGGGACGACCTCGTGCTCATGGCCCTCATGCTCATCGGCCGGGTGGGCCCGATCACCCTCGGGACCGCGTTGGTGATGCGCCGGCGACCTACCTTGTCGAGGGTGCCCGAGGAGTCACCCCTCATCGGGTGAGGCACATCTGACGACAGGAACGACATTGCCCAGGAACGGACGCAGCTCAGCAGTGGCGGTGATCGGCCTCGGCCGATTCGGCTCCGCGCTCGCCCAGGAGCTCTACGAGGAGGGCCACGAGGTGCTGGGCATGGACACCGACGAGTCCCTCGTGGATGCCTGCAAGGGCTTCCTCACCCACGCGGCGATCTGCAACGCCACCGACATCGAGGCGCTCAGGAGGCACAACGTGGCCGACATGCCCCGGGCGGTGGTGGCGATCGGCACCAAGCTCGAGAACAGCATCCTCGCCACCGCGAACCTCGCGGAGTTGGGTGTCGGCGAGATCTGGGCGAAGGCCCTCACCGAGCAGCACCGCAGGATCCTCGAACGGATCGGCGCGCACAACATCGTGTTCCCCGAAGGGGACGCCGGACGCAGGGTCGCCCACCGCATCGGACTGGCGGTCAAGGAGTACCTGGAGCTCGAGCCCGGTTTCGTGCTCGCCGAGATGGCGGTGCCGGCCCGCCTGGCCGACAAGACGCTCATGGAGGCGGGGATCCGTGAGGACCACGGCGTGTCGGTGGTGTGCCACAAACCAGCGGGCGGAGCCTTCGAGGTGACCACCGGGCACACGGTGCTGGGCGTGGACGACCTGATCGTGGTGGCGGGCACCGAGGCAGCGGTCGGGCGCTTCGCCTCGCTGGCACAGCACGGCACGCGGCGGGACGCCACCTAGGATCGCGCTCCATGGACCTGGGCATAGCCGGGCGCCGCGCCCTCGTTGCCGCCGGAACCGCCGGGCTGGGACTCGCGGTGGCCCGCGCACTCGGCGAGGCAGGAGTGCAGGTGGTGATCTGCGGCCGCGACGAACAGCGCCTCGCGTCCGCGCTCGAGCTCCTGCGGGGCACGGCGAGTGGTCCCCCGCCCGACGGGCTCACCGCCGATGTGTCATCGGTGACCGGAGCGCAGGCATTCGTGGAGGAGGGCACCCGAGTGCTGGGAGGCCGGCTCGACATCCTGGTGTGCAGCTCCGGTGGCCCGCCTCCGGGAACCCCGGTGGGCACCACGGTCGAGCAGTACCGGGATGCCCTCGAGTCGAACTGCCTGGCGACGATCGCCATGTGCACCGCGGCGTCCACCGGCATGACCGAGCGCGGATGGGGCCGGATGCTCGGGATCACCTCGGTCGGCGCACGCCAGCCGATCAACTACCTCGCGGCATCGAGCGTGGCACGGGCGGCACTCACGTCGTACCTGAAGATGCTCTCCACCGAGCTGGCCCCCCACGGTGTGACCGTGAACAACCTGCAACCCGGTCTGCACCACACCGACCGGGTGGACTCGCTCGCAGGCGACCGCGCCGCCGAGTTGCTCTCGGACGTGCCCGCAGGCCGCTTCGGTGACCCCGGGGACTTCGGGGCTCTCGGGGCGTTCCTGTGCTCCGAACAGGCCCGCTTCACCACCGGTGTGGGGTTGCACGTGGACGGAGGGGCCTTCCAGGGCCTGCAGTGACCGCGGGCCCTGCTGACCGCGGGCCCTACTGGCCCTGCTGACCGCGGGCCCTACTGGCCCTGTGACATCGCCTCGGCAACCCTGTCGAAGGGCCAGGTGTCGGGTAGCACCAAGCCCGCCGTCGGGGGTGGCAGGACAAGGTACGACTCCTCGCCCGCTCGGACGAGACCCAGGTCACGACGGGCGATGCGCTCCACCGTGGCCGGATCCGCGATCTCCTCGAGACGTTCGGCCAGGTCCTCGTTGTCGGCCTCCAGCAGGGCCAGGGCACGCTCGGACTCGCTGATCTCGTTGCGCTGCGTCCACCACCGGTTGAGCGGCCCGGCCAGCACCGCCACCGCGAACAGCACCAGCGCCACTCCGGCCACGCCGCGGCGCAGCCAGGTTGGCACCGAGGCGAGGCGGTCGCGCAGCGTGTCGATCAAGAGCGCCGCCCCCGCGGAGCCAGCGCGGCCGCACCGGTGAAGCGAGCGGACTCCCCGAGCATCTCCTCGATGCGCAGCAGCTGGTTGTACTTGGCGACCCGGTCTGAACGGGCCGGCGCCCCGGTCTTGATCTGACCACAGTTGGTGGCGACCGCGAGGTCCGCGATGGTGGCGTCCTCGGTCTCCCCGGAACGGTGCGACATGACAGCCGTGTATCCGTGGGTGTGGGCCAGTTCGACCGCATCGAGTGTCCGGCTGAGGGACCCGATCTGGTTGACCTTCACGAGGATCGAGTTGGCCACACCCTTGTCGATCCCGGTCTGCAGCCGTTCGGTGTTGGTCACGAACAGGTCGTCACCGACGAGTTGCACCCTGTCACCGATCCGGCGGGTGAGCTCGGCCCAACCGTCCCAGTCCTCCTCGGCCATGCCGTCCTCGATCGACACGATCGGGTAGCGGTCGCACAGGTCGCCCAGGTAGTCGGCGAACTCTGCTGCCGAGAGGGTGCGGCCCTCGCCCGCGAGCACGTAGTTGCCATCGGAGAAGAACTCGGTGGAGGCA
Organism: Microthrixaceae bacterium; assembly: GCA_023958095.1. GTDB lineage: Bacteria > Actinomycetota > Acidimicrobiia > Acidimicrobiales > Microtrichaceae > JAMLGJ01. Next base: position 91,570 of record JAMLGJ010000002.1, on the reverse strand, counting down.
GGGTCCATGGCGATGGAGATCTCCTCACCGGGCACGTGCCCGGCCTTCTCGATGGCCTCCACCAGCAGCTTCACCGCCTCCTCGTTCGAAGCGAGGTCGGGCGCGAAACCACCCTCGTCACCGATCGCGGTCGACAGTCCGCGCTCGAGCAGGACACCCGCGAGGGTGTGGTAGCAGTCCGCCCCCCAGCGGAGTGCCTCGGAGAACGACGCGGCGCCCACGGGCATGAACATGAACTCCTGCAGGTCCACGTTGTTGTCGGCGTGCTCGCCACCGTTGATGACGTTCATCATCGGCACCGGCAGGGTGGCGGCATTGGTCCCGCCGACGTAGCGGAACAGCGGGAGGTCCAACTCGATCGCGGTCGCCTTGGCAGCGGCGAGCGACACGCCGAGTGCGGCGTTCGCGCCCACGCGGGCGAGGTTGTCGGTTCCGTCCACCTCCGCGACCACGGAGTCGATCTCACGCTGGTCGGCGGCATCGAGACCCACCAGGGCGTCGGCGATCTCGCCGTTGACGTGACCCACGGCCGTGAGCACACCCTTGCCGCGGTAGCGCTCAGCGTCGCCGTCGCGCAGCTCCACGGCTTCGAACGCCCCGGTCGAGGCACCCGAGGGGACAGCCGCGCGCCCGAGCGCTCCGGAGTCCAACAGCACGTCGACCTCCACGGTCGGGTTTCCACGAGAGTCAAGGATCTCGCGGCCGGTGATTCCCTCGATGATGCTCACTTGTGTTCCTGGGGTAGGCGATGTCGGGCGGAACTCAGGTTAGATCCTCACCACGGCCGGACCCCACCTCCGGCTACGCCCCTCAGAGGGCCTCGGCGATCGCGGTCGCATAGGCGATCTGACCGTCGGGGCGAAGGTGGGTGCCGTCCGCCACGAACCACTCCGGGTGCTCGCTCGCGATCGAATGCCAGTCGACGAGCACCACGTTGTCATGCCGTTGGGCCACCCGGGCCGTGCGTTCGTTGGTCACCGACTCCCAGGGCCGTTCGACCTTCGCGTTCACGAGGATGACGCGACGGTTCCCGAATGACTCCACCATCTGCTCTATCCGGTCCTCCTTGGCCACTCCGTTGTTGCCGATCTGCACCACGGCCGGCCCGGGCATGTTCCCGGAGGTCGCGTACCAGGTGGCGGCATCGGCGAGGTCCGGGAACTGCCTCGCCACCTTCGCGTCCACGCGGATCCCCGGCATCACCTGGCGCATCGCCCCCGACGCGCCGAGCATCACCGAGTCACCGACGGCGACGGCGTTGGTGGGGAACGTGCCCGGCGCGGCGGTGGTGGTCGTGGTCCGCTCCGCCGGGGCGGTTGTGCCGGTCTCCCCCTCCGCCGGAGCCTGGGTGGAGGTGGTGGTCGTGGTGTCCTCGGCGGTCGCCGCAGTGGGTTCGCTCGCCGGGCCGGTTCCCTCCGAGATCTCCGCGAGCGAGCCGTCCAGTCCGATCGCCCCCGCGGCTTCGAGCTGCATGCGTTCGCGCTCGGGGTCGGTGGCTGCCGACCAGAGACCCAGGCCGACCATCGCGACAACCAGGAACAGGGCCCCGAATCGCACGAACACCGCCTGTTGGATGCGTGGGCGCTCTGCGGGTCCCGCTGTGCGCCACCTGTCCCTCAAACGCCCCAGTGCGCCGTTGCGAACGGGTTGCTCCACGAACCTGAACGACAACTCGGCGGCACCGATCGTCAGGCCCATCCGCAGCACGAACAGGGGCCAGCCGGTCAGCGGCACGTCGAGTTCGGGCCGGGTGAACATGAAGATCGGCCAGTGCCACAGGTACACCGAGTACGACCTCACACCCAGCCAGACCAACGGTGGGATCGCGAGCACCCTGGACAGCCGCGCCGAGGGGTGCACGAGCACCGCGATCAGGACGATCACCACGACGTCGAGCAACAGGAAGCCCCCGCGGTAGATGAACGGCTCGAACTCGTTCACGCGTGCGAAGAACCATGCGACGGCCCCCAGGGCGAGCACTCCGGTGACGTCCAGCACCGGCCCCGCCGCACGAGAGGGGCGCGCGCGGGAGCGCCACGGGGTCCACACCAGTGCCAGCACCGCACCCAGCAGCAGCCCGGACAGGCGGGTGTCGGTGCCGTAGTAGACCCGCGAGGGGTCGGTGTAGGGCTCGTAGAGGATCGCCATCCACACCGTCGAGGCGAGTGCACCCGCCACCAGCACGTTGCGGGTGCGGTTCCGGCCTGCACGACCGAGCAACCACACGAACACCACGGGGAACACGATGTAGAACTGCTCCTCCACCGCGAGCGACCACAGGTGCAACAGCACCGGCGGCCTGCCCGCCTGGGCGAAGTAGGACTCATCCAGGAAGATCTGCCACCAGTTGCTCACGTACGCGAGCGCCGCCAGTACGTCGCCGCCCAGACGGCCTGCGGCGTCCCTGTAGAACAACAGGGTCACCGCCGGCACGACCAGCAACAGCAGGTAGAGAGCCGGCAGCAGGCGCTTGGCACGGCGTGTCCAGAATCCCCGCAACGACACGAAACCGCTGTGGTGTCGCTCCTCCACCAGCAGCGCGGTGATCAGGAAGCCGGAGACCACGAAGAAGACCTCGACACCGAGGAAACCCCCCGGAATCCACTCGAAGTCCATGTGGTACAGCAGGACCGCGGAAACGGACACGGCACGCAGGCCGTCCAGGGACGGTTGGTACCCGAGCTTCGTGCCCGCGCTGGCAGAGGCAGTCCTCACTCCACCATTGTGCTCAATGGAACCACCGACGCGGAGTACCCGCCGATGCACACGGCTGCGTTGACTGTTGCGGTGACCGGCCCCGGGGCCTGCTGGTCACTCCCAGGGGGTTCAGGTGGCCTCGGCGTCGAAGGCCTGCGTCATCCAGTTGATCCGTGTCTCCAGCCAGGTGCGGATGAACTCGGGGGTGTCGCTGGGCCCGAGTTCGTAGTCCCAACGTGCCTCGTCGTTGTCGATCGACGGGCCGAGGGCGCTTGCGAGAGCCTCCAGTTCCGCCGGGATCGCCTGGAGGTCCGGTAGGAGCTCGTCCCAGCGCTGGTGCACGCGGTCGACGAAGGCGGGATCGTGGAAGAGTCGCCTGACCCATGGACCGTGGTCACGGGCGTACCAGCCCTCCGGCGGCTGTTCGCGGGGTGTGACGGGAGAGCCCATCGAACGGTCGAAGTCCCACATCGGGCCGAACACGAGCAGGTCCTCGCCCCGGTCCTTGGTGAAGAACGTGCTCGACCAGAAGGAGTCTCCGTTCCTGGTCACCTCCTGGAGGATCCAGTGGTCGATGAAGGCGTCCACATCCAGCACCGAGGCGTACCCGTTCACGGGGTCCTGGTAATCAGGCGAGTACAGGAGATCCTCGAAATCGTTCACGAAGTTGCGGATGTAGCTCCGCTGCTCCGGCTCCATGGGGTCGGGTTCCTTGACCACCACCGGCACGTCGCGCGGTGTGCGCCAACCCGGCTCGTTGTTCTCCTCCAAGCGCGAATCGATCTCCATGAGGTAGCCACCGGTGACCTTCTCGCCGGCGATGTCCTCGGGGTCCATCTCCTTGATGTCCACCCGGTCGTCCTCGGGCTCCACCTTCTCGGTGAGTTGGTACACGCCCAGGTACTCCCCGTTGAGCAGGACCTCGACGTGCACATAGGTGGGCGTCCAGTCGAGGCCGGTCGCCTTCGAGATGCGCTCGGCTCCGGAGGTGCGGACCTGGGACCTGTCGAAGTGGTTCGCTAGCAGGATCCAGTCCTTGTCCTTGCTCATGCCCAGGATCTTGCTGCCGTCATCGAGCTTCAGGCGGTAGGGCTTCTTCGGCTGCTTCCACGTGGAGTTGCCCCGACCCTTGATCCGCAACTCCCCCTGGTAGGCATCGAAGGAGGAGCCGTTCGGGTCGATCTCCATCGTTGCGTCCAGGTAGTCGTCCTTGCTCACCACCGGCTCGTGGCCCTCGGTGTCGATCCGGACCACCGGCAGCTGGGGCTCGACGTACACACGCTGGATCCACCCGTTGAAGTGCGTCGGCTCGCTGCCGGGCTCGAACCCGCTGCGCACCCGGAAGCGGTACCAGGTCTGGGGCACCGCACCGGTGAAGGAATACGAGTTGGTGCCCGGCTCGGCCAGCAGTGACCACTCGTCGTCACCGATCGCGTACTCGAGCAGATAGCCGTTGCTCTCACCCTGGGGCGTGGAGTTCCAGTGGACCTCGAACCCCCCATCGACCAGAACCGTGCGCAGCCCCATCGCGTCCGGCGGCGGCGGCTCCGTGCACGCAGCCAGTCCGGAACCGAGCACCAAGATGACGGAAAACGCCGCGACCAACCGGACACGACGCGCGCGAAGGAACGTACCCATCCCCAACTCCTCCCATTGAGCCATTCGGGGCCACGCTAGTCACGCACGCACCCCATTGCCAGAGGAATGTGCGAGCCCGCTTCGCCCAACCGTCGCAGCTCAGCCCGCTTCGCCCAACCGTCGCAGCTCAGCCCGCTTCGCCCAACCGTCGCAGCTCAGCCCGCTTCGCTGTGGGTCACGGGTTCCTCACCCATCCACTCGCGAAGGGTGTTCTTGAGCTTCGTCTGCTGGATGAAGATGTCGTGTTCGGCCGGGGTCGTCCCATCGGTCTGGGGTGACTTCCAGTAGAAGCTGAGCCATTCCTGGTTGCCGGACTGCCCTGCCCGCTGGGCCAGGTCCAGGAACAACGCCAGGTCGAGCACGATGGGGGCGGCGAGGATCGAGTCCCGGCACAGGAAGTCCACCTTGATCTGCATCGGGTAGCCCATCCAACCGAAGATGTCGATGTTGTCCCACCCCTCCTTGTTGTCACCCCGGGGTGGGTAGTAGTTGATCCGCACCACGTGGTCGATGTTCCCGTAGAGCTCGGGGTAGACCTCGGGCTGCAGGATCGTGTCGAGCACGCCGAGCTTGGAGACCTCCTTGGTCTTGAAGTTCTCCGGGTCGTCGAGCACCTCACCGTCGCGGTTGCCCAGGATGTTGGTCGAGTACCAGCCGCGCATGCCCAGCATCCGCGCCTTGAACCCGGGTGCGAGGATCGTCTTCATGAGCGTCTGGCCGGTCTTGAAGTCCTTGCCGGTGTAGGGAACGCCGTTGCGCTCGGCCAGCTCGGCCATGCAGGGGATGTCCGATGCCAGGTTCGGTGCGCCGTTGGCGAAGGGCACGCCACTCACCAGGGCCGCATACGCGTAGAGCTGGCTGGGCGCGATGTTCTCGTCGTTGTTGCGCAAGCCGGCCTCGAAAGACTCGACGCTCTGGTGGACCGCGCTCGGCTCCTGGTATGCCTCGGTGGAACCGCACCACACCATGACGAGACGGTCACAGGCGTTCTCGGTCCGGAACTGCTCGATGTCGGCCACGAGCTGTTCGGCCAGGTCGAACAGGGTCTCACCCGACTTGACCCTCACGCCGTCGAGCCGCTTCACCCAGCGCTGGTCGAACACCGCCGGCATGGCGACCACGCCCTCGAGCTCCGAGGAGATCGGCGCGAGGTCCCGTTCCTCGAGCACACCCGCGGTCCTGGCGGCCTCCAGGGCGTTGGCCGAGATCGGGTCCCACCCACCGAAGACGAGGTCGTCCAGCTCAGCCAGTGGCACGAACTCGCGGATCTTCGGATTGCGCCCCTCAGCCCGGCGCCCGAGGCGGATGTGGGCCATCTGGGTGAGCGAACCAATGGGAGCGGCGAGACCCTTGCGGGCTGCAATCACCCCCGCGTACGCAGTGGAGGCAACCGCTCCCATTCCGGGGGTGAGAATGCCGAGCCGGCCATTGGCCGCGGCGATGTCGAGAGGTTCGGGCATGACCGCAGCCTATTGCTCACCGGCGTCGCCCGGCGATTGCTGGGACCGCCCCCACCGTTGCCCGGCAGACGCCCGCCAGCCGCTGCGATCGGCCGGGATCAGCCCTCGTCCGGTGCGACCGGACGACTGACGCGGGCGGCCAGGGCGGGCAGCGCCTGACCGGTCGGGTCCACCTGCCCCTGCACGACCTCGAGCTCGACAGGTCCGCCGTAGCGCGGATTCACCTCGGTGTCCCGGGCGATCCGAACCGCCAGGAGGGACTGCTCCACGAGCGGCTCGAGTTCCCCGCGCGCCTCATCGAAGCCGAGCGTCTCGCGGCTGTCCACCTCGAAGAACACAGTGAGCGGTTGGCCGGCACCCTCGACCTCCACCGGACCCACGAGCTCGCCCTCGAGCGCTTCCCCGACAGCGTCCGGCAGGTCGCCGGGAAGGGTCCCAAGGTCTGCTCCGGTAGCGCACTGGACCTCGGCATCGACCGCGAGCTGGATGCCCTCGACCTCCTCGGGCAGGTCCACCAGGGCCGCACCGTCCTCCAGCGCTGCCGCTGCCTCCCGGGCCAGCGCAGGATCGCCACCCACCATGGTCACGCAGGTGCGCTCCCACAGGCCGCTGTCCTCGAGGGCCTCGTAGGCGAAGCGGAGGTCCTCCTCGTCCGCGGTGCCGAAGTCCGCGCCTCCTGCGGCCACTGCGCGGTCCGCTGCGACGAAACGGGCGAGCACGTCGTGGGCCTCCTCGGAGAGGTCCTCGAGGCCGAACGCGTATCCCTGTGCCGCCATCCCGTCGATCGTCTCGGCGAGGAGGGCCTCATCAGCAGCAGCATCCAACCCCTGGTCCTCCGCGATCAGGCCGAGTGCCTCTCCCTGCAGCAGGAAGTCGAGGATCCCCCGGGCGGTCGAGCCGACCAGGACCGCGTCGCTGTCGGAGACCTGGAAACCCACCAGGGCTGCGAACGCCTCGTCGGTCGCGAGCGCATCCACGGTCGAGGCCGGGATCGAACGCCCATCGATCTCCGCTGCATCCGGGGACGCGGCAACACCGCACGATGTCGCCACCAGCCCGGCCAGGACTACCGGGACGAACAGACCTCTGAGCTTCATCCACACGATGCTAGGTGGCATCCGGGGTGCCGGAGGAACCGCCGTCGGGCAGCAACGACCCGATCGCCTCCACGAGCTGCGAGGCAGGCGAATCGTTTCTCGGAAGCCGAAGCTGCAGCTCGCCGGCTGCTTCCTTGTAGACCGATCCCGGGTAGAGGCGTTCCAGGCGGAGCTGCTTCGACTGCGCCAGGCGAACCGGCGAGAGCTTCGCCACGAGGCCACCCCCCGAGAGGGCCTTGCCTCGTGACACGACCACCTCCGAGATGCCGCGGCCCACGCACTCCGCCCTGACCCGAGCGGCCTCCAACAGGTTGGCTGCGGGCTCGGGAACCGGGCCGAAGCGGTCCGCCCACTCGCGAGCGATCGCCTCCACCTCCTCCACAGAGGAAACCGCAGCGAGACGACGGTAGGCATCCAGTCGGAGGTCGTCGCGCTCCACGTAGTCCGACGGCAGGTGCGCGGCCAGCGGCATCTCCACGGTCACCTCCTGCGGGGGCTCGGCCACCGGGGCCTCCCCGTTGAGCTCCGAGATCGCCTCGTTGACCATCTGCACGTACAGGTCGTAGCCGACCGCCGCCACGTGCCCGCTCTGTCCGGTGCCCAACAGGTTGCCCGCTCCACGGATCTCGAGGTCACGCATCGCTATGCGGAACCCGGAGCCGAGCTCGGTGGTCTCCCCGATCGTCTTGAGCCGCTCGTAGGCCTCCTCGGAGAGCTGGCGGTCCTGTGGGAAGAACAGGTACGCGTAGGCCCGCTGCCCGGCACGCCCCACCCTGCCCCGCAGCTGGTGCATCTGCCCGAGCCCGAGCATGTCGGCGCGTTCCACCACAAGGGTGTTGACCGTGGGGATGTCGATGCCCGACTCGATGATCGTCGTGCACACCAGCACGTCGTAGCGGCCGTCCCAGAAGTCGACCACGACGCGCTCCAGCGTGCCCTCGTCCATCTGGCCGTGTGCGGTTGCCACCCGCGCCTCGGGAACCAGCTCGCGGATCCGTTCGGCGCGGTGCTCGATGTCGCGCACCCGGTTGTGCACGTAGAACACCTGGCCCTCACGCAGCAGCTCCCGCCGGATCGCCTCGGCCACCGCACGCTCGTCGTACTCCCCCACGTAGGTGAGGATCGGACGGCGCGCCGCCGGTGCGGTCTCGAGCAGCGAGAGGTCGCGCAGCCCGGTGAGGCTCATCTCCAACGTCCGCGGTATCGGGGTCGCGGTGAGGGTCAGGACGTCGACCTCGGCCCGCATGGCCTTGATCGCTTCCTTGTGCGACACGCCGAAACGCTGTTCCTCGTCCACCACCAGCAGGCCGAGGGACTTGAAGGCCACATCGGACGACAGCAGGCGGTGCGTGCCTATCACGAGGTCGACAGAACCATCGGCGAGCCCATCCATGACCTTGCGGGCCTGGGCGTCGGTGAGGAACCGGCTCAACACCTCGACACGCACCGGATAGCCCTCGAAACGGTCGGAGAAGGTCTGGAAGTGCTGCTGGGCGAGCAACGTGGTCGGAACCAGCACGGCCACCTGGCGACCCGACTGGATCGCCTTGAACGCGGCCCGCACCGCAACCTCGGTCTTTCCGAAGCCGACGTCTCCGCAGACGAGGCGGTCCATCGGCACCTCGGCCTCCATGTCCGCCTTCACCTCCTCGATCGCGCGCAGCTGGTCGGGGGTCTCCTGGAACGGGAAGGCCGCTTCCATCTCGGCCTGCCACGGCGTGTCCTGCTCGAAGGCATGGCCACGGGCCGCCAGACGTTGCTGGTAGAGCACGACCAGCTCCTGCGCGATCTCCGAGACCGCCGAGCGGACCTTCGACTTGGTGCGGGCGAAGTCCGCACCGCCCATCTTGTTGAGCGACGGCGTGTCGCCACCCGAGTAGAGGCGTACCGAGTCGATCTGCTCCGAGGGCACGTAGAGCTTGTCGTCGCCCTTGTACTCCAGGAGCAGGTAGTCCCGCTCCGAGCCACCCATCGACCGGGTCACCATTCCCGCGAACCGCGCCACGCCGTGGTGCTCGTGCACCACGTAGCCACCCACGTGCAGGTCCTCGTAGAACTGCTGCGCGTCGCGCCTGCGAACCCGGCGTTCGCGGTGGGTCCGCCTGCGGCCGGTCAGGTCCGCCTCCGCCAGCAGGGCGAGCCCGACATCGGGGAAGACACACCCCGCGTCGAGTCCGGCGTCGACGATCCACCCGCCCGGCTCCCTCAGCGCGGCCGAGCCCGCCCCGGCGATGCCGAAGTCGAAACCACGCTCGCGCAACAGGCGCGCCATGCGCTCCACCGACGCCTCACCCTGTGCACACAGCACCACCCGGGCACCCCCGGAGAGGAGGTTGGACACATCGGCGAGCACTGCTTCGGCGTCACCCACCGCGGCCGGCCAGCCCCTGGCCGACACCGCCGGTGAGTCCGGGGCATCCGCCACCGGCAGCACCGACAGGTGCTGGGCTCCGGTGTGGGCCAGGAGCCGCTCGAACGAGAGGTGGATGCGGGGCAGCTCCACGTCGCCGGAGAGGTCCCAGGTGCGCGCCAGCGACTCACCGAGGCTCGCCTCCTCATCGGCGATGTCCGATGCCCGGTCCCGCACGCGCCGCGGGTCGACCGAGAGGATGAGCCCACCCTCGGGCACGAGGTCGTACAGGACGTGTTCACGGTCGGCCAGCCAGGCGGACCAGGCCTCCATGCCGTCGAACGTCTCGCCATCGGCGATCCGCTGCCACTGCTCACGCCCCCACGGCTCCTCCGCGAGGAGCTTCTCGGCCCGAGCACGGACCTCGTCGGTGGGCAGGAGCTCGCGCGCCGGGAAGATCCTCACCCGCTCCAGCGAGTCGACCGAGAGCTGGTCGGCCACAGAGAACGTGCTCAGGCGGTCCACCTCGTCACCCCAGAGGTCGATGCGGACCGGGCGGTCGGCGGTGGCCGGGAAGACGTCCACGATCGAACCGCGCACCGCCACCTCGCCGCGGTGCTCCACCTGGTACTCGCGGCGGTAGCCCATCGCCACCAACTCGGCCACGAGGTCCTCCGAGTAGAGGATCGACCCGGTCTCGATCACCACCGGTTCGGTGTCCTCCACATGCGGGCCGAGCCGCTGCACCAGGGCCCTTGCCGGGGCCACCACGACCCGGAGCGTCGGGTCCGCCGTGCGCAGCCGCCACAGGGCCTCGACGCGGGAGCCCATGGTCTCCACCGCCGGCGAAACACGTTCGAAGGGAAGGGTCTCCCACGCCGGGAACAGCGCCACCGAGCCCGCGGGGAGGAACTGCTCCAGGTCACCCGCCAGGCGCTGTGCCTCGCTCGCGAGCGGAACTGCGACGACCGTCGGAGGACCACCGCGCGCCTCCACCGCAGCCGCGATCACCCCTGCCTGGGCATTGGTCGGCACCACCAGGGAGGCTTCACCGTCACGGACCGCCTCGGCCAGCCCCGGCAGATCACGCAGGGTCGGGAGCAGCGACGCCAGCGGCGCCGGGCCCGGCTCGGTGTTGTCTGCGTTGTCGTTCATCGGGGGCACCGCCGAAACGTAGTCCCGGCGACACGAGGTTGGAACTCGGTACCAGGTGGTCCTCGCCGCATGGCAGTCTGCCCCGATGGCTGTCCTGCTGGCACTGTGCGCGTCGACCCTGTTCGGCGTCGCGGACTTCCTCGGCGGCTCCTCGGCGAGGCGGATCCACCCGACGATCACTGCGTTCGCGTCGCAGGTGGCCGGCCTCGTGGTGCTCTTCGCGGTCGCACTCCTCGGTGGCGGCGCCCTGATCGGAGGTGACCTGGCGCTCGGAGCGGCAGCAGGGGCGATCGGGGCGGTCGCCCTGTGGTTGTTCTACCGGGGACTGGCCCTCGGAGCGATGAGCGTCGTCGCTCCGCTGTCGGCCATCACCTCGGCCGTGGTGCCGATCCTGGTCGGAGTCGTCCTCGGTGAGAGCCCCGAGGTGAGCCAGTGGGTCGGCATCGTGATCGCCCTTCCGGCGGTGGTCCTCATCGCCCGCGAGGGCACCTCCGAGCCCGCGGACGTGGCCACGGAGCCGGTCGAGGAGCGTGCCACTCCCTCGTCGAACCGGTTGGGAGTCGCAGCCGGCCTCCTCGCAGGGGCCGGCTTCGGGACCTTCGTGGTGCTGGTCACCCGCACCTCCAGCGAGTCCGGGCTCTGGCCTCTGGTCTCCTCACGGGCGGTCGCCTCCACGCTCACGGTGCTGGCCGTGCTGGCCGCCGGGTTGTTCACGAAGGTGTCGCCGGGCCGCGGGTTGTCACTCGCCCTCGCAGCAGGGATCCTCGACGCCAGCTCGAACGTGTTGTTGCTGGAAGCCGGACGACGCGGCCTGCTCGTGCTGGTCGGGGTGATCGGTTCGCTCTACCCCGCATCCACCGTCGTGCTCGCCCGCGTCGTCCTCGGCGAACGACTCCAGCGCCACCAGGTCATCGGGCTGGGCCTGGCGGTGGTGGCCATCGTCCTCGTGGCGGTGTGAGTTCACCGCCGGGCGTTGAACCTCCACACGGGTTCACCGCCGGGCGTTGAACTGCCACACGGGTTCACCGCCGGGCGTTGAACCGCCACACGGGTTCACCGCCGGGCGTTGAACTCTGCCATGGCGGCATCGACACCCTCTGAGACGATGCGCTCGACCGCGTCGGCCGCCCGGTTCACCGACTCCTCGAGCACCTCCCGGGTCGTGCCCGAGACCTTCGAGAGGACCCAGTCGGCCCCACGCTCGGCGCCACCGGGCGGCTTGCCGACCCCGATGCGGACGCGCGTGAAGTCCCGGGTGTGCAGGTGCGCCTCGATGCTCCGGAGCCCGTTGTGACCTGCCAGCCCGCCGCCCCGCTTCACCTTCACCACACCCGGTTCGAGGTCCAGTTCGTCGTGGACCACCACGACCTCCGACATCTCCCCGGGGCGGTGGCGGCGGACGAGCTGCGACAGGGACCTGCCGCTGTCGTTCATGAAGGTCGTGGGCACGGCGAGTACGACGCTGTGGGCATCCATGCGCACCCTGGCCACCTCGGCGGAGACCTGCTTGTCCGTGCGCAGACGGTCACCGCAGCGCTCGACGAGGGCCACGACCGTGTCGGCGCCCACGTTGTGGCGGGTCCCCGCGTAGCGGCTACCGGGGTTTCCCAGCCCGACGACCAGCGCGTCAACCACGTCGAGTCGAACCGTCGGCGGTGTGCTCAGTCCTCGCCAGAGGACTCGCCGGAGTCCTCGGCACCGGCGGATGCCTCGGCGGCCTCGCCCTCCTCACCGGCCTCGCCCTCCGCCGGCTCCTCCTCCACGAGTGCCGCGCGGGTCAGCTCGGCGCTGACGATCACCTCGTCGCCCGGCGTCACGACATCGACGTTCTCGGGCAGGTCCAGGTCCTCGACGGTGATCGTGGAGTCCATCGTGAGCTCCGAGATGTCCACGACGACCTCGTCGGGGATGTCGGTCGGCTTCACGCTCACCAGCAGCGAGCTCAGGCGCAGCACCGCGATGCCGTCCTCCTGGTGGACCTTGTCGGCCTCACCCTCGGTGTGGATCGGCACCTCCACCTCGATGCGGGCCTCGGGGTCGACACGCAGGAAGTCGACGTGCACGACGTCGCGGCGCACCGGATGACGCTGGAGGTCCTTGACCACTGCCATCTCGTGGTCGCCCGCCACGTCGAGGTCGAGCAGGGCGTTAAGGCCTGCGTCGGTGGTGAGTGCACGCCGAAGGTCCGACGCGTCGACCGAGACCGAGATCGGATCAGCCCCGAGGCCGTAGACCACGCCGGGAACCTGACGCTCGGTGCGCAGGCGTCGCGACGCACGGGATCCCTCGGCGCGGCCTGTGGTGACGGAGAGCTTGAACTGGGACATGGCGGAACTCCAACGATCTACTGGGCGCCTTCTGCTGCGGCGCACGGCCACGCCCGGCAACGGCTCGGAACTGGCCGACAGGCGAGTGTAGCCAGCCGGTGCCCGCACCATGAAGCCGGGCCCGTCCCGGCGCGGCCTCCGAAGGAGCCCGGCTCAGCTCAGGTTGTTGCCGTCGAAGATCTGCGACACCGAGGTGTCCTCGAACACCGCGTCGATCGCATCCGCGATGATGCCGGCCGCGGACAGCACCTCGACCTTGTCGAGGTGCTTCTCGGGCGGCAGCGGAAGCGTGTTGGTGATGACGACCTTGTCGAGCCGGGAGTTCTTGAGGCGGTCTATCGCCGGGCCGGAGAACACACCGTGTGTCGCGGCACAGCACACCGAGGCCGCACCCCGGTCGATGAGCTGTTCGGCGGCTGCCACGATCGTACCTGCGGTGTCGATCATGTCGTCGATGAGCACGCAGGGCCGGCCCGTCACCTCACCGACCACGTCCTTGGCCTCGACGGCGTTCTTCGCGCCCTTGACGTGCCGCTTGTGGACGATCGCCAGGTCTGCACCCAGCTGGTTCGCGTACCGCTCGGCAACCTTCACGCGCCCCGCATCGGGGGACACGACCACGAGGTCCTCGCCCAGGTTCGCGGCCATCCACTCCACCAGCACCGGCATCGCCGTCAGGTGGTCGACCGGGCCGTCGAAGAACCCCTGGATCTGGCCCGAGTGGAGATCCACCGAGATGATCCGCTTGGCTCCGGCGGTCTCGAAGAGGTCGGCCACCAGCTTCGCCGTGATCGGCTCGCGACCCTCGGCCTTGCGGTCCTGGCGCCCGTAGCCGTAGAAGGGTGCCACGACGCTGATCCGCTTGGCGCTGGCGCGCTTGGCCGCGTCGACCATTATCAGCTGCTCCATGATCGCGTCGTTGACCGACAGCTCACCGGTCGAGCAGTGGCTCCCGATGATGAACACGTCCGCACCACGGATCGAGTCACCGAAGCGGCAGTGCAGCTCCCCGTTCGCGAACTCCGACATCGACACGGGATCGAGCCTGGTCCCCAGCACCTCGGCCACCTCCTCGGCGAGATCGTGGTTCGCCCTTCCGGCGACCAGCACGAGTCGCTTCTTGGTGACCAGTTCCACGATTCGCCTCCGGGGTGTTGTGGCTCGGTTGGGACGCCTAGGCGTCTGCGTCGGGAGTGTAGAACGCGCCCGTAGCCGTGTCAGGTGGGATCTCGGCGCCCATGGGCAGGTGGGCGAAGGGACCGACCTCGCAACGATCCCCGATCGAAGCGCTGTCGGAGACGACCTGGGTGAGCACGCAGTCAGCACCCACCGAGGTGTCGACCAGACGGCAACCCGGCCCGATCTCGGTTCCGTCACCGACGGTCGTGTCGCCCTGCAGCATGGCTCCCGGGAAGATCGACACGTCGCGGCCCAGGCGAACGGTGGTGTCGACGTAGGTCGATCCCGGATCAACCATCGTCACCCCCGCCGCCAACAGCGACTGGTTGGTGCGGCGGCGCAGTTCGGCCTCGGCCTGGGCGAGCTGGGCACGGTCGTTGACACCGGCGGTCTCCGCCGCGGGTGCACCCTGGGCCTCGACGCGGTGACCTGCGCCGACCAGCACCTCGACCACATCGGTCAGGTAGTACTCCCCCTGGGAGTTGTCGGGCTCGATGCGCCGCAGTGCAGGGGCGAGCAGGGAGCGCCTGAAGCAGTAGATCGACGTGTTGACCTCGCGCACCGAGCGCTGTTCCTCGGTGGCGTCGCGATGCTCCACCACTGCGGCCACCGATCCGTCGTCGTTTCGGATCACACGGCCGTACCCGGTGGGGTCATCCAGTTCGGAGGTGAGCAGCGTCGCGGCAGCGTCGCTCTCGCGGTGGTGGCGCACGAGTGACTCGATGGTGGTCGACCGCAGCAGCGGCGTGTCGCCGGGGAGCACGAGAACGTCACCCTCGTCGTCCTCGGGGAGGCCGACGAGCCCCACCATCGTGGCGTCGCCGGTGCCGCGCTGCTCGCGCTGTTCGACGAACTCCAGGGGCACGTCGTGGAGGTGCTCCTGCATCTTCTTGGTGACCCACTCACCCTTGTGGCCGACGACGATGACGGCCCTGTCGACCTCGACCTGGCCCAGCGCGTCGAGGACGTAGCTGAGCATCGGTGAGCCGCACAGCCGGTGCAGCGGCTTCGGGCGTTCCGAACGCATCCGGCTCCCCTGGCCGGCTGCAAGGAGCACCGCGCCCAGTGCAGGTGTGGCGGATCGCTGGGACGACTCGGTTGCACTCATGCTCTCGGGGCAGGGATCGAACCTGCAACCTCCTGATCCAAAGTCAGGCGTTCTGCCGATTGAACTACCCGAGAACGCGCCGGCATCGACGGCACCGACACCAAGGTACTCGGGTCAGGACTGAAGCGGCCCACGGCGGTGTCCTAGGGCCTGCGAGCGGGCAGGTGCTCGATGGCCTCGGCCCAGAACCCGAGTCCCCAACCCATGTGCAGGGCGACGAACGCAGGTGCCACCCACAACCGGTCCCCGCCGGCCACCCGCTTCACAGTCGAGGCGGTTCCGCAGGCCACGACGCACGCGTACGGTCCGACCGCCAACAGGCCGAGCCTGCGGGTCCGCCGCCACGGCAACAGCGCGACTCCCGTGGCGACCGATGCCACCATCACCGGAGCGGCCAGGTGCCGCAGGCCCGCCGACTCGGGGTGCCTCAGCAGGGTCTGGACCTTCCCTCGCCCATATCGCAGGTACTGGCGGAAGAGCTCGGGAACACTCTGGCGACAGTCCCAGTCGATCGTCACCTCAGGGTCGAACAGGAGCTCTGCACCGGTGGAGCGGATCCGGTAGTCGAGCTCGTAGTCCTCGTTCACGAGCTGTGTCTCGGTCCATCCATCCAGCTGCCGCAGCAGGTCGACCGGATAGGCCCCGAAGGGGATGTGGTCGACGACCTGTTCGGTGGTGCCGTAGTGGTACACCGAGTTTCCCTGCGCGAAGCGGCTCCCCATGACCGCTGCTATGGCCCTGCCCGCGGAGGTGCGGCCGCGGGCGTCCTTGCGTCCCCCGACGCCTCCCCAGCGGCCGGTGCGCAGGTGGGACACGAGGCGCTCCACGTAGTCCACGGGGATGCGGCTGTGTGCATCGACGCGCACCAGGAAGCGTCCCCGGGCCGCCTCGAGGGCGAGGTTCATGGCGATGGGAATGACCCGGTCGGGATTGTCCACGAGCTCGACGCGCGGGTCAGCTGCGCAGTACTCCTCGACGATCGTCCGGGTCCGGTCATCGGAGACCCCGTCCACGACCACCACCTGGAGCTCGGTGTGGGTCTGCGCGAGCACGCTGTCGAGCAGTGGACCGATGGTCGCTTCCTCGTTGCGCGCCGGGATGGCCACCGTGACCAGCTCCTGGTCCACGGCGGCGCCACCGCCGTGGTTCATCGACGCTTGCCGAACAGGGTTGGCAGCGTGCGGATGGTGATCACGAAGTCACGCCAGATCGACCAGTTCTCGATGTAGCGGTTGTCGAGGCGGACCCGCCGCTCGATGCTCGTGTCGCCCCAGTAGCCGTTCACCTGCGCCCAACCGGTGATGCCGACCGGCACCCGGTGCCGGTGGTCGTAGCCGTTCACCTCGGAGGAGAACTGCTCCACGAAGTGCGGACGCTCGGGCCTGGGACCGACCAGCGACATGTCACCCCGCAGGACGTTGAACAGCTGGGGCAGCTCATCGAGGTGGGAGGGCCGCATGATGCGCCCTACGGAGGTCACCCGGTCGTCGTCATCGACCGACCACTGCGTCGCGGAGTCGTCGTTCACCTTCATGGTGCGGAACTTGAGGATCTCGAAGGGCACCCCACCGATGCCACAACGCACCTGGCGGAAGAACACCGGACCACGCGAGGTGAGCTTCACCGCGATGGCGCACGCGATCATGACCGGCGCCGTGAGCACCAGCAGCGCTGCGGACACCACGACGTCGAACACACGCTTGGCCCGCAGCTCCCTCTCGTCGTGCGAAGCGACGTTGACCAGGGGCAGCCCGTCGACCTCGTGGCCGAGCTCACCTGCGGAGACCCCGAGTTCGAACAGGCGCGGCACCGCGAAGAACTGGGCGCCGAGGCCCCGGCAGCGCCGCACTATGTCGACCAGCTCGCGCTCGGGCACGCCACCGAAGGCGATCACCACCCTGCGCACGCCGGTGGCGGCGATGATCGCCGGCAGGTCCTCGGGGTGGCCCACCAGCGGGAGGTCGACTCCCTCGGCCTCGAAACGATCCACGAATCCACAGGGCACCAGTCCTGCATGCGGGTTGTCCGCGAGCGCCTCGGCGATCTCCACCCCGGTGGGACCGGCCCCGACGATGAGGGTGTCCTCGAGGTCGTACCCACGCGAGCGGGCATGGGTCCAGATCCGGTAGCTGATGACCCTGCCGATGAGCACCAGCGGGAAGGTGACCACCACGATCTGGGTGATGGCCACGACGTCGAGCATCCGCGAGACGGCCAGCCCCTGGGGCAGGCGCACCGCTGCGAGGATGCTCCAGGTGACCACCGGTGCGATGGCGACGCGGCCCGCGAGTGACAGCAGGCCCTCGCTGGGTGCGATCAGGTGGCGGCCGCGCCGGTGGGTGGGCCACAACAGGACCGTCACCACCAGAACGAACAGCGTGACGACGCCCTTGGACACCACGTTGTCGCTGACGAAGCCGGACAAGAGGAGCGGAACGCCGATCGCAGCGGCATCGAGGAGGTGGCCGAGCGTACGCAGTGCCCGACCCATCGCCCGGCGGTCACGCCAGGCGATGTTCTCCTTGGGAGGACTGAGCAACGGTCCTGCGACGGTGAGCCTCTCGGCACCGTCGTGGTCGGTCAGGTCGATGACCGACGTTCCCCCCTCGGTCCGCACTCCGGCGAATCCATCCGCCTCTGTGATCTTCAACATCGCGCCCCTGTGTTCGCCAGGCCCAGCCGGACCGGACAAAGGCCATGTAACCGTGAGGGTTCGAGACCGTCAAGGGGTCTCTTCGCCTCATGCGCAGGGCAACATTGCCCTGCGCACAGGACCGGAGCACCCACTCGAGCACACCACCCTTCAGAGCGCTCCCCGCTGCACGCGTGCCCACGCGGAGAACCCCGGACCCAGCTACTGACCTTTTCGTCAGTTTCGTGAACCATAGCGCGGAAGTGGCCCGTTGTCCCGGGCGAATCTGCACACGGGCTCCCGCGCCCCGGGCGTCGCGGGGAGTTGGCCGCGTGGCCCTGCGGCGAGAGACTGGGCCGATGGCTTCCGAGGGCACGACCACCCACCCACGCCGGGAGAGCCGACCCGGCGGCCGACGGGCAAGGCTCGTCGAACGCGCGGCCCTGGGGGACCTGCGCCCGAGCTGGGACCGGCTCGTGGACAAGAGCGCCTCCCCGACACCGTTCCTCAAGTCCTGGTGGATCGACAACACCGCTCAGGGAGAGGTCGTCTACCTGCTCGCCGTCGACGCCGACGGTTCCCTGCTCGGTGGACTCGCGCTGCAACGGGACCGGGTCGGACCCAACGGGGTCGGCCCGGATCGCCTCCGCTCCGTCGGCCAGCCGACCCTGGCGCCGGACCACATCGATGTGGTCGCGGCTGCGCCGCACTACGCAGAGGTGGCCACCGCGGTCGCCGGGTGGATCCGCGAGGGGGACCATGTCGTGGACCTGGACGGACTCGCGGCCAGCAGCGACCTCCCATGGCTGCTCGACGCCCCGACGGTCTCACTCGAGGCAGCGCCGTACCTGCCCATGGACCCGCTGGACCCGACCGGACACCTGCCGGGCAGGCTCCGCAGCACGATCCGGCGCAGCGGACGCAGGCTGGACAAGGCAGGGTGGTCTCCGCGCCGGGTACCCGTGGCGGACGCGGAGCCCGCGGTCGCCCGCCTGTTGGATCTGCACGAACACCGTTGGGAGGAGGACTCGGCCCTGCTGACCGACCGCTGCCGCCTCGCCGCAGCCCTCGTCTCGGGCATCTCGCGGGGCGACGTCGTCGTCCACGAGCTCGCCCGCGACGACGAGGTGATCGCTTCGGAGGTGGAACTCCTGGCGGGTGAGCGGGTCTGCTTCTACCAGGCGGGCCGTCTCACCGACCACGAGTTCAGGGGCTCGGGCTCGGTCCTCAAGGCGGCGGTGCTCGAATGGGCGGCCGAGGCCGGCTACCGCGAGTTCGATCTCCTGCGCGGCGAGGAGTCCTACAAGGACGACTGGGCCACCCGGGTGCGCACCGTGCGGCGCATCCGGACCGGCTACGGCTGGCGCGGTGCTGCCTGCGCGGCAGCGATGAACACCTGGAAGACCCTGGCGGGTCGGCTGGTCGGTCTGCGCAGCGCGGACCCGACCGCGAGCTGAGCCCCCGACCGGGACCCTCAGCCGCCCCGCACCTTCGACACCACCTCGGTGAGGGTCTCGCGGGCCGGGCGCACCAGGGCGACCACGGCCAGGCCCCCCAGCGCGCCGCCCGCGGTGATCACCACCGCGGACATGAGCCCCGGAGCCGTGGCCAGCCGCAGGGGCAGTCCGACGGCGAGCACGCCGGCGGCCACCGCCACACCCGGAAGGCACGCGGCGAGAACCGGTGCGAGCGTGGCTCCGATGAGCCGGTTGACGATCAGCTGGCGCACGCTGATGAAGACCACCTGGGTGCCCAGGTGGGCGGCCGCCACCCATTCGATGCCGTACGGCGCCACGAACCACATCACGGTGAGCATGGTCGGCACCATGACCATGTTGATCCGCATCATCAGACCGGGCCGGTTGGTGGCATAGAGGAGGTCGCCCGTGGCGAAACCCAGGCCCGTGACCGCGCCGGTGATGGAGATCAGCTCCATCGTCGGCACCGCTGCGGTGCCACCGGTGTCGAACATCACCGTGATGGCGTCCCGGGCGACCAGCGCGAGGCCGAAGCCCACCGGGATGGAGAAGAGCGCCACGATGCGCAACGCCTTGTACATGGCGTCGCGCAGTGCGAGGGCACCCTGGGAACGCACGCGGCTGTACATCGGGAACAGCACCGCCGACATCGCGTTCAGCTGGCCCCCCATGACGATCTCGGGCAGACGGAACGCCTGGTAGTACAGATCCAGCGAGTTCGTGCGGTTGCCGACCACGAAGTAGTCGCCGTTGAGCGCGAGCAGGCCCAGGAACTTGTTGCCCGCCATCCGCCAGGCGAACGCGTAGAGCTCCTTGACCACCTTGGTGTCCCACGCGAGCACGGGCCTGAACCGCGTTGCGACCCACGTACCCAGGTTCCAGGCCAGCCGGGAGGCCATGAACCCCCAGACGACGCCCCAGATCCCCATGTCGGCCACGACCACCAGCAGCACCGTCACCACCAGGCGGGAACCGTCGCGGAACAACTCGGTGAACGCCCGTGGCTTGAACGCCAGGTCGCGGGTGAACAACGCCCATGGCACCGTGTTGAGGCCGGTCAGCACGATGAGCGGTCCCAGCATCATGAACACCGGCACGTACTGCTCGAGGCCGAACAGGCCGGCGATCAGGGGCGACAGAAGGACCGCCACGACGGCGAGCACCACGCCGAAGGCCGAGTTGGCGGTGAACGCCACGTGGACCCGGTGGCTGTGGCCTCGCTCCTGTTCGTAGATGAGCGAGGCCCCCATCCCGAGGTCCAGGGCCGTGTCGGTGTAGAGCATCACGACGGTCAGCGCGACCATCGCCGAGTACTCCTCGGAGCTGAGCGACCTGGCCAGCACCGAGGCGAGCACGAGCGCCACCCCGAAGCGGGTCAGGAGCCCCAGGTTCGCCCACAGGTAGCCGCGGGTCGCGGTGGTGCCCAGGCTCTGGGCGTCCTCGGCCAAGGCTCAGCCGCGCAGCACCACGACCCCAGAGGGGCCCGATGCGAAGGACCGGAGTGCATCACCGGCGAGGCGCGCATCGGTCAGGCGCGTCCGGCCCTCGGTGACGACCATCAAGGTGGTGTCCGCCAGCGAGAGCATCTGCGAGGTGGGCACCGGACCCGGGATCTGCGGTCCGTTCAGGATCACCACGTAGCGACCCGCCAGCCCGTCCAGCACACGGTCCAGCGAGGAGCGCATGCGCAGGATGTTGCGGCTGCGGTCGATGCCGGCACCGATGAAGCGCACCATTCCCTCCGGTGCGGTCATGCCGTCCAGTTCGCGGGGCATGCGCGAGTCGGGAAGGTCGAGCAGCGCCGTGTCGGAGGTCAGCTGGCCCGAGAGGCACTCGCTCAGACCCGCCAGGTCACCGGCTCCGAGCATCTCGGTGAGGGCTCCGTGTTGCAGGTCGGCGTCGACGAGCGCCACGGGCTGGCCGAAGCTGCGCGCCACCACGTTCGCCAGGGCCAGCGACATCAGCGCCCGGTCGTCGGCCGAGTCGGGACCCACCAGCACGAGCCTGTGGATGGGCTCGTCCAGGCTGAGGCGCTCCACCGCCGAGATGACACCCGCGACGGCGTCACGGGGGTTGCCGCCCCGGCCCGAGAGCGGGGGCACCTTGACCAGCACGGGCAGGTCGATCGCCTCGGTCACGTCCTGGGCCGATGCCACCACCGGCTTGCGGAGGTTGCGGAACAGGAAGAACAGGTACGGGACCAACCCACCCAGCACGAGCCCGAACAGCGCAGCGAACCAGACCGGGAAGCGCACCACCGACTGGAGTGGGTACTCGAAGACCTGCTGGAACACCGGACCCGCGATGCGCTGTTCGACCGGCAGTTCACCCTGTTGGGCGTCGAACACGGCGTTGAGCGCGGGCAGGATCTGTGCGCTCACCGCCTCCGAGAGCTCCTTGTCGGGGCTGGTGGCGATCACGTCCACGTAAGGGGACAGCGGCGAGCGACTGGTCGAGATCATCGCGTCGATCTGGTCGATCGACTCCTCGAAACCACCCCTGCGCTTCACCTCGGCGGCCATGGCCGGGGACTTCACGATCTGCTCGAGGGCGGCGGAGATCACGTCGTTCTCGTTCGCGTTCGAACCCGAGTAGACGATGAAGGAACGCGTCGTCTCGTAGCGGGGCGGGCTCAGCTGCGAGAACACCACGGCGATGACGGCCGAGATCAACATGGACGCGACCACGATGAGCGTCTGGTTTCGCGTCAGGCGCAGCGAACGACGTTCCTGGGTGGCCGGAGCGTGGCGCTCCAAGGTGTCGTCGTAGGGCATCGGGGTCATCGGGAACCGTTCCGGTAGGACCGTGGGCAGGCTGTTGGAAGTGTACCGGTGCGTCGTCGCGATGCCCGCACGCCTCTCGTGCCGGCATCGCCCCACCGAGGGCCAATTGGGAATCCGCGGCGCGGTGGACGTAGTGTCCCGAAGCGATGGGTTCCCTGGTCAAGAAGCGCCGTAAGCGCATGCGCAAGAAGAAGCACAAGAAGTTGCTGCGCCGCACGCGGCACCAGCGCAGGGCACGCGGCAAGTAGCCCACGGGCTCACCTGCGGCCATTTCGGGCCGCACGCCACCTTCACCCTCCGCCCGAGCGGCCGGCCCTGCTGCCGCCTGCCGGGTCAGGTGTGTGCGGGAACCGTCCTCGACACCACGCGGCCCGGCCCCGGGAACGACCCGGGCACCCACCAGGTGGAACCGCTCCCCGCGAGCGACGGCCTCAGGCCGCTCGCCCGCTCCAGTTCGGCACGCCAGCGCTCCAGTTCCGGGGCGACGCGCAGCGCTGCGGGCTCCAAGTCGTTGCCGTGTTCCCCCTCGGGACCTCCCAGCTCGTCCCAGGCCCGATAGACCTGCGGGGTCGAGCACATCACCGGGGGTGTGAGCAGCGTGACGGTGCGTTCCAGGTGCTCGAGTGGCTCCACCAGCTCCCCTATGCCCCGCACACGTGCACGTCCCCCCGAGACACAGAACGGCACGTCGGCTCCCAGTGACACCGCCAGGTCGGCATCGGCGACCCCCGCGAATCGCAGTACCGCGGCGGCATCGGCGCTACCACCGCCGAGGCCCGCACCGCGGGGTATCCGCTTGTGCACGACCACGTCGGCACTGCAGCCGGCGACGGCGAGGGCGCGCACGACCAGGTCGTCGGACCCTGCCACCGAGCGGGTGCCGTCATGTTCGTGCAGCACCACCCGACCGCGCCGCTGCGGCCCGGAGCTGAACTCGAGGGTGTCGCCGAAGTCGAGGGTGACCATCTCGGCATCTATCAGGTGGTAGCCGTCCGGACGCACACCGGTGATGCGGAGGCTCAGGGTCAGCTTCGCGGGTGCCCGGAGCGTCACCGCCGGGGCCTGCCCGGCTGCGGGCCGGTTCACCGGAGCGTCCCCGCGCGGCTGGCTGCCAGGGCAGCCCACTGGTTCACGTCCAACTCCTCGGGTCGTGCGGTCGGCTCGACGCCGGCCGCGAGCATCTGCTCGGGGGTGACCATGCCAGCAAGGGAGGACCTGAGCATCTTGCGCCGCTTCCGGTAGGCGGCCTCCACGAGCGCGAACACCTCCCCCGGTCCGACGTCGTCCCTGGGGGCCTCGGTGCGCCTGAGCTCGACCACCGCTGAACGCACCCTCGGCACCGGCGTGAACGAGTGCGGTTCCACCATGAGCACGATCCGTGCATCCGCGTACCAGTCCACCTTGATGCTCGGCACGCCTATGGTGCGCCCACCGGCACCTGCACAGAGTCGTTGCGCCACCTCCAGCTGCACCATCGCCCACATGGAATCCACCATCGGTGCCTCCGCCAGCAGTCGCAACAGGATCGGCACCGCCACGTTGTAGGGCAGGTTCGAGACCATCCGCCAGCGCCCGGCACCGAGCAGCTCCGCCCAGTTCGCACCGAGTGCATCTGTGTGCACCAACTCCACCGTGTCGTGGTGGCGCTCGGCAACGACCTCGCGCAACACGGCGAGGAGTCGCTCGTCCTTCTCGACCGCGAGCACATGGGCACCCGATTCGGCCAGCGCCGAGGTGAGGCTGCCCAACCCGGGTCCCACCTCGAGGACGTCGGAACCCTCGACCACTCCGGAGAGCCGGACGATCTCGGAGATCACCTCCGGGTCGGTGACGAAGTTCTGCCCCAGGGCCTTGCTGGGGTCGAGCCGGTGGCGTGCCAGGAGGTCCGCGATGCCTTCGGCGACGGAGCTCATGGCTGCGACTGCGGGTGCCCCGGCTGCCGCCTCGCCCGCACCCCGTAGAAGCGCTCCGTGGTGGCGACGGTCCCGGCGGACACCTCGGCCACCGTCAGGTCCTTCACCTCTGCCACGCGTTCACCCACGGCTGCCACCAGGGCAGGCCTGTTCGGCCGGCCGCGATGGGGCACCGGGGCCAGGTACGGGGTGTCGGTCTCCACCATCAGGTGGTCCAGGGGCGCGCAGCGCACCGCATCGCGGAGCTCGCCGGCCGAGCCGAAGGTCACGATGCCGCTGATCGACAGCAGCGCTCCCATGGCGACCGCACGCTCCGCCTCGGCGGGACCACCGGTGAAGCAGTGGAACACCACCCGGCGCGGCACGCCGAGCGACTCGAGGATCGCGAAGGTGTCCTCCCATGCCTCCCGGGTGTGGATGACCAGGGGCAGGTCCAGCGCGGTGGCCAACCCGATGTGCTCCTCGAAGACAGCGCGTTGGACCTCCCGGGGGGAGTGGTCGTAGTGGTAGTCGAGCCCGCACTCCCCGATGGCGACCAGGGCACCGGAGGACAGCTCGGAGCGGGCCAGGTCCTCGATGCCACCGAAACCCTCGGTGGCGGAGTGGGGATGGACCCCGACCGTCGCCCACACGTCGGGTTCGGCTCGGGCCACGGCGAGGCAGCGACGGGAGCTCTTCAGGTCGACCGCCACGTCCACGAACCCGACGACACCGGCCCCGCGGGCGTCGGCGAGCAGCTCGGACGCCGCCAGTTGTTCCTGGCCGGGACGGACCTCGCTCTCCAGGTGGCAGTGGTTGTCGAACCACCGAAGGCTGTTCGTGTGCTGCACCGCGCGTACCTCCCCCGGGCTCATACGTCCGACAGGACCACGCCCGCGGGCGCTGTCGCGAAGGTCGCTATCTGGAGCGCTCCGTCCTCTGCGTCGAAGGTCACCGTGGAACCCTCCACGAGGTCGTAGAACACCACGTCGGCCCAGGCGAGCACCGGTGCAACCGGGACCTCGCCGAGCATCGGCGGGGCGAGCAGCACACATGTGACCGACTCGTCGATTCGATCGAGGGCAGCCGGATCGACCCCGGCACCCGACCCGTGCACGAACCTGCCCGCGGGCAGGAAGCGCAGGTTCTCCCTGCGGGTTCCCAGGGCCCGTCGCACACGACGGGGCAACAACAGCGCCGGGATCCGCCTCAGGACCTCGTCGAGGGAGCTGCGGGCAGCGGTCAGGTCGCTCAGTCCGCGCCGGTGCCACATGCCGAAGCGCACCGACAGCCACGGGCGCGTCGGCTGGCCGTCCACGAGCACGACCTTCTGGCCGCTCGCCGCGATGGCCGATGCGATCCCGACTGCGAGCGCCCGCGCGGACGCCCCGTGGTGGGGCGCTGCGACCACCATCCGCCCCGGCCAGCCCGAACCGCGGACCTCCTCGAGGCCGCGCACCGCCACCTGGGAGAACTGGTCGGCCGTGGCGGCGTTGCGCCTGCCCCTGCGCCCCACATGGCTCCACAGCTCGAGCCCGAGGGCCTCGTCGAAGTCGTCGTCGTTGTTGACCCTCGGCCTGCGCTGCATCAACAGCATCGAGCCGGCCGCCACCAAGGCACCCGAGGCGGCCCCGGTGAGCAACAACCAGGTGCTGCGCGGAGGCTGTGACCTCGTGTGGGCGACGTCGGACACCGGCAGGTACAGCGGCCCGGTGTACCAACGCTGCTCGCCGGGCACGGTGGGTCTCAACTCGTCGGTGAGGGTCGGGATGGTGAACTCGCGACCGTCCTCTATGAGGTCGTCCAGCGCCGGCAGGAGGTACGGGGAGACCGCTGCCACGACCTCCTCGGAGGTGTCGGTGAAGCTCACCTCCAGGTAGGGCCCGAAGTCGGGACGGTTCACCTTCACCCGCTCCGCCGCCTGCGACGGGGTGAGCGCGACACCCGACAACTCCGCGAGCCGGGCGCCGTAGGCATCCGAGAGCACGAGCGTGTGGATCATCGACACCCGTTCGTCGTCGATGAAGATCTTCTCCACCCCGGCGGGAACGTCGAGCTTCGGAACCATGAGCGACACCGAGGAGGTGTAGGTGGTGCGCACCCCGGACCCGATCGCCGTGGCCACCAGCGCCCCGATCAGCGCGCCGAAGACCACCCACACGCGGAACCGCTGGCTGATCCGCAGGTCCCAACGGGCGAGCTTCGGTGCGCTGAAGGCCAGCTGGGGTGCCCGTTCGGCCGGACGCGAGAAGTAGCCGCGGTAGCGCACCCCCCAGGACGGCACCTGGAGGATCCCCGCGAGGCCGATGATCGACCAGGCCAGCTTGTTGTTGAGCAGGCCCAGGAACATCGAACCGGTGATCACCGGCAGGAACATCACGAACAGGTAGCCGGACACTTCCTTGGTCTGGGCCCATTTGGGTCTCAACAGGCCGAGCAGCGTCACAGCGAGCGTGAACGCGAAGATCGTCGCCCCGACGAACCCGAGGTTTCCGGCGATGTCCAGCCAGGTGTTGTGGGAGCCGACGGCGTCGCGCTTGTCCGACAGCTTCTCCGCACCGGGGGTTATCGCCAGGCGCGGTGGGATCATCGCCTCGATCTGCTGCAGGCCGTGGCCGACCACGGGACGCTCCTCGATCAGGTCCACCGCCACCTTCCAGAAGTCGAGACGGCCCGAGCTGTCGGTACCCCTTTCAACGGTGTTGGGATTGATGATCAACAGGCCAACGGCCACGACACCGGTCAGCAGCGCCGCCGGCACCACCCATGCCACGCTCTGCTTGACCGACGCGCCGGGGCGGTACACGAGGCTGCCGAACAGGGCCACCGCCGCGCCGATCACACCCGAGCGGCTGCCCGCCCCGGCCGCACCCACGATCACCAACAACAGCACCGCGGTGTAGATGAGCTTCTCGCGCTGGGTGGTGGCGTTGCGGCGGTAGAAGAAGGTGAGCGGGATCATCGAGGCCGCCAGCACGCCGAAGAGGTTCGGGTCGCCGTTGAAGCCGAACGAGCGCAACCCGATCAGCAGCCCCCAGGTACCGGCGAACGCACCGAAGATCCCTCCGTACCAATATGCCCGCAGGAACAGCAGGACCTTGTCGTAGGAGTCCACGAGGAATCCCGAGGCCAGGAAGAACGCGACGGCCAGGCCCAGGGCTCCCAGACCCAGGAACCACGAGCCCACCTCCACGGCCCAACCGGCGGACATGACCCCCCAGATCACCAACGCCATCGGGCCGATCCAGTGTCGCACCGGGACGGCGGGGGGACGCCACTTCTCCGCGAGCAACTTGTAACCGATGAGCCCGATCGTGGCGACCGACACCGCGCGACCGAGCGTGAGTGGACCCAGCCCGATGCCGTCGAAGTGGATGAGGAAGGCCACCAGCTGCAGGAACGCGACCTCCCTGCGCAGCGCGTAGAACACGCACCCCGCCACGAATGCCACACCGAGTCCGACCAGCACCCCGATGCGGGTGCTGACGAGGAACGCCGCGGCCACGACGAGCAACGCGGCGAGCGCGATCCACACCATCGGCGGTCGCCCGCGGGGTGGTTCGGTCCCGGTGGTGGGGACGTATCGTTCGACGGTCTGCAAGCTCACCGGCCCCCGGGGTGGACGGATCCGGGCGCGGCCACCCGGGCCAGCCATCGTACCGGCGACATCGGTGACAGACTTGATCGGTGCACGAGCCACCCGACCCCTGGAAACTCGCCCGAGACGACGCCTCGACGATCCGGCACCGGCTGGGCGAGCCATCGGTCGCGCTGGTGATGGGCTCGGGTTGGACCGGCGTCGTCGCCGACCTGGGCGACCCGAGCGGGTCGATGCCGATGCACGATCTCAGCGGCGTCCCCGAGCCCACCGTCGCCGGCCACGGGGGCACCGCATCGATGGTCGAGGTGTCGGGCAACCGCGTGCTCGTGCTCGCGGGACGCTCCCACCTCTACGAGGGACACGACGCCCACACCGTGACCCATGCGGTGCGCGCGGCAGTGCTCTCCGGGGCCGGAGCGGTGGTGCTGACCAACGCAGCCGGTTCCCTGCGCGCCGCGACGCCGGTGGGGACCCCGGTCGTGATCACCGACCAGCTCAACCTCACGGGAGCCAGCCCCCTCGTGGGCCCCGCACCCCCGCCGGAGCTCGGCGCCCGCTTCGCCGACATGACGACGCTGTACGACGCCCGGCTCCGCGAGGTCGCCCTGGCAGCCGATCCGGGTGCTGCCACGGGCGTGTACGCAGGGTTGCTCGGCGGGGCGTTCGAGACGCCGGCGGAGATCAGGATGCTCGACACCCTGGGTGCGGACCTGGTGGGCATGTCGACCGTCCTCGAGGCCATCGCCGCGCGCCACCTGGGAGCCCGCGTGTTCGGCCTGAGCCTGGTCACGAACCTCGCCGCGGGCCTTCAGGCCTCCCTCGACCACTCGGAGGTCCTCGCAGCGGGTGAGGCCTCCGCCCAGCGGCTCGGGGGGATCCTCCAAGCCGTGATCGCTGCGGTGTGATCCGACCATGAACGAACCCACACCACCCGCGCAGGAGAGCGCAGGGGATCTCCTCACCCGGGCACGCCGCTGGCGCGACGCAGAT
Organism: Microthrixaceae bacterium; assembly: GCA_023958095.1. Classification (GTDB taxonomy): domain Bacteria; phylum Actinomycetota; class Acidimicrobiia; order Acidimicrobiales; family Microtrichaceae; genus JAMLGJ01. The sequence continues at coordinate 63,183 of JAMLGJ010000002.1, read as the reverse complement.
CCCGACCCGGCCACCCGGGCCGAGGTGGACGCCCTGTTGGCGGCGGGCACTCCCGATGCCCGACGGCAACTGGCCGAGCTGTTCGGCACCCGGCTGCGCTTCGGCACCGCCGGGATCCGCGGAAGGCTCGGACCCGGTCCGGGCCGCATGAACCAGCTGCTGTGCCAGCAGGTGGCGGCCGGAATCGCGTCGGTGTGCCTCGAGGAGGTCGCCGACGCGGCCCGACGGGGCATCGTCGTGGCCCACGACGCGCGCCACGGTTCATCGAGGTTCGCCTCCGGGATCGAATCGACCCTGATCAGCGCGGGCCTGGATGTCCACCGCATCGATGGGCCCGCTCCCACACCGCTGGGGGCGTTCGCGGTGCGACACCTCGGAGCAGCCGCCGGGATCGTCGTCACGGCCAGCCACAACCCGCCGTACGACAACGGGATCAAGGTCTACTGGTCCGACGGGGCACAGATCGCTCCACCCCTCGACACCCGGATCGCCGAGGCCGTCACCCGAACCATCCCCGGGGAGACCGACCACCCACCGGTGGGCCGCAGCGGCGCCCTGCACGAACTGGGCCGCGTCGAACCCCCGAACCCTCTCGTGCAGGCATACCTGCGCGAGCTGGCAGCGATCGCCGCGACGGCTGCCACCGACACCCCCGTGATCGCACACACCTCGCTCCACGGCGTCGGCGGCGACCTGCTCGAACTGACACTGGAGCACTTCGGCTACGACCGGGTCTCGGCGGTAACCGCACAGCGCGAACCCGATCCCGACTTCCCGACCGTGGCGTTCCCCAACCCCGAGGAACCCGGGGCGATGGACGAACTGCTGGAGCTCGCGGCGAGCATCGGGGCCGACCTCGCGCTCGCCAACGACCCCGATGCCGACCGTCTGGCCGCCGCGGTGCCACGACCCGGGGGCGGGTGGAGGGTGCTCACCGGCGACGAGCTCGGGGCACTGCTCGCGGTCCACCTGCTGGAGGCGACCGAGCACATCGACAACAGGCTCGTGGCCACCACGGTCGTGTCCTCGAGGCTTCTCGCAGCGATCGCCGGCTCCCGGGGAGTGCACTTCGAGGAGACCCTCACGGGGTTCAAGTGGCTCTGCCGCCCCGCCCTGGAACACCCCGAGTACCACCAGGTGCTCATCTACGAGGAGGCGCTCGGCTACGCGATCGGTCCCGGGGCACGTGACAAGGACGGGATCGCAGCGGCACTCGCCACTGCCGACATGGTGCGGGGGCTGGGCGAGGCCGGCCGGACGGTCCTCGACGTGCTGGACGACCTGGCACGCCACCACGGTGCCCACGTCACCCGCAACGGCTCGGTACGGCTCCCGGAGGATCCCCGGGCTCCCGGCCCCGCCGCGATCGCCTCGGGCCTGCGAAGCGATCCACCCCGACGGCTGGGAGGTCTCGCCGTCACCTCGGTGGAGTACCCCGCCGAGGACGTGGCTCGCCTCTGGATGGAGGATGGGACCCGGGTCGTGCTGCGCCCCTCGGGCACCGAGCCGAAGTTCAAGTACTACTGCGAGGCGATCGAAGCCGTGGATCCACGCGAACCGGTCGACACGGCCCGGGCGCGGGCGGTCGCACGCCTGGAGGGAATCACCTCGGAACTGCAGACGCTGCTCAGCGGCTGACGCCGGCGACTCAGCCGATGCCGTCCAGCACAGCCTCGGTGGCGGACAGCCCGAGCCGTTGCGCTCCGGCTTCGAGCATCGCCCTCGCGGTGGCCAGGTCGCGGATACCGCCGGAGGCCTTCACCCGCACTGCCCCGCCGGCGACCGATGCCATCGTGGCGACCGCATCGGTGCTCGCCCCGCCCGCGGGGTGGAAGCCGGTGGAGGTCTTGAGGAAGTCCGCTCCCCCGGCGATCGCCGCGTCACACGCGGCACGCAACTGGGCGGGTTGCCACAGCGCCGACTCCAGGATCACCTTGAGCACCACGTGCGGCACCGCGGCGCGCACCCGTGCGACGTCGGAACGCACCGCCTCGTCGTCGCCGTCCGCGATCGCGGACAGGTCCGCCACCATGTCCACCTCGGAAGCTCCCTGGGCGACCACGCCGGCGGCCTCGACGGCCTTGGTCTCGCTCAGGTTCGCGCCGTGGGGAAATCCCACCACGGCACAGACCGGGATCCTTGCTCCGACAACCTCCACCGCCACCGGGACCATGGAGGGCTGCACGCAGAACGACGCACAGCCGTTGGTCACGGCGACCGACGCCGCCGCCGCCACGTCGGCCCGGGATGCCTCGGGTGTGAGGATCGTGTGGTCGATCAGCCCGGCCAGTTCCGACCGTGTGGTCACCAGCGACCCGGACCGGGTGCCCCCCATCCGCTCACTCACCGGAACCACCCGCACCCAGTGCCCGGTATCCGGGCTTGATGACATCTTCTATCAGCGAGAGCCGTTGGTCGAAGTGGATGAACGCCGATTTCATGGCGTTGACGGTCAGCCACTGCATGCGCTCGAGGTCGACCGCGTGGTGCTCCGCCATGAGGAGGAACTCATCGGAGAGGGAGACCCCGCTCATCAACCGGTTGTCGGTGTTGACCGTCACCCGGAAGCGCAGGTCCATCAGGAGTCCGATGGGGTGTTCGGCGAACGACCTGGCCGCTCCCGTGTGCACGTTCGAGGAGGGGCACATCTCCAGTGGCACGCGACGGTCCCGCACGTAGTTGGCGAGCGTGCCCAGAACCGGACCCTCGTCGGTCATCTCGATGTCGTCGACTATCCGCACTCCGTGACCCAGACGCTCCGCACCGCACCATCCCAGTGCCTCCGCGATGGACGGCAACCCGAAGGCCTCCCCGGCGTGGATCGTGGAGTGGAAGTGCGCCCGGCGGATCCGGTCGAAGGCGTCCATGTGGCGACTCGGCGGATATCCGGCCTCGGCGCCCGCTATGTCGAACCCGACCACCCCGTGGTGGCGGTGACGCAGCGCCAGCTCCGCGATCTCCGAGGAACGGGCGGCTGTGCGCATGGCTGTCACCAGGAGCCGCACCACGATCGGGCGGCCGGCCCCGGCAGCTGCTCTCTCACCCTCGGCGAAGCCGTCGAGGATCGCCTCCACCACCTCGTCCAGGCCCAGACCGGCCTCGGTGCACAGCTCGGGGGCCATCCTCACCTCGGCGTACACCACGCCGTCGGCTGCGAGGTCCTCGACGGCCTCGATGCTCGCCCGACGAAGTGCGTCGGCGTGCTGGAGCACCCCGACGGTGTGGGCGAAGGTCTGCAGGTACAACTCCAGGTCGCGGCGGTTCGCTCCCCGGCGGACCAGCGAGGCGAGCTCGTCGGGGTCCTCGCTGGGCAGTGCCGGGTACCCGTACTCGTGGGCCAGCTCCACGATGGTGGCCGGGCGGAGACCGCCGTCGAGGTGGTCGTGCAACAGCACCTTCGGGGCCGCCACGACGTTGTGCTGGTTCAGCTCCACCGGCGCAGCCTACAGACGAACGCCCACCTGCGGACCGGTAGCCTGTCGCGGTGACCACACGAGTAGTCGGCCTGGACGGCGACGACACCCTCTGGCACAGCGAGGGCCACTACATCACCACCACCGAGCGCCTCGGGGAGCTGCTCGCTCCCTACCTGGACGACGACGGGAGCGACCTCGACCATGCCCGTGCGGTGCAGCACCTCACCGAGGTCGAGCGCCGCAACCTCGCCCGGTTCGGTTACGGCGTGAAGGCCTTCACGTTGTCGATGATCGAGACCGCGGTCGAGGTGTCCGGCGCCCGCGTCAGCGCGTCGGAGATCCAGCGGATACTCGACTGGTCCAAGGAGCTGCTCGACCACCCCGTCGAGCTGATCGAGGGCGTGCAGGAGACCGTCGATCGCCTGGCGGGTTCCTACCAGCTGCTCCTGGTGACGAAGGGCGACCTGCTGCACCAGGAGTCCAAGGTGGCGCGTTCGGGTCTCGTGGAACGGTTCGAGTCGGTCCACATCGTCTCGGAGAAGGACCCCGCCACCTACAACAGGGTTCTGGCCGGCACCGGGGTGGCCCCCCAGGAGTTCGTCATGGTCGGCAACTCGGTGCGCTCCGACGTGCTGCCGGTGCTGGAACTCGGGGCCAGGGCGGTGCACGTCCCGTACCACACGACCTGGGCGCTCGAGACCGTCGAGGGAGAGCTCCCCGCAGAGGCTGCCCACCTCGACCGGATCGACGAACTCCCCGAGTTCCTCGAGTCGACCTGACCGGAGCACCGACGGGTGCATGGCAGCATCGCTGCCGGTTCACTACCGTGCCCGCCGGGAGAGGCCGGCCACCAGGGGCGGTCACTTGGGCCAACTCGCCAATCGCAGTGTCTACCTCGACGCCCTGAGGGCGCTCGCGCTCGGACGCGTGGTGCTGTACCACGCCACCAGCGCGTGGGAGGTGACCGCGTTCACCGCGATGCCCCTCATGTTCTTCATAGCGGGCTCCCTCTACGCCAACTCACTCGAGAAACGCCCCACGCGTGCGGTGATCGCCAGCCGCTACCGGAGGATCCTCTATCCGTACTGGGTCTACCTGGTGGCGATGGTGCTCCTCTGGGGTGCGCTCGGGGTGTTGGGGGAGGTCGACCCGGCACAGTGGGTCGGGCTGCTCATGCCCGTGCTGTCCCTCGGCGGTCCCCAGGGGCCCGGTGCGGACACCCCACTGGAGATGACCTGGATCGCCCTGTGGTACCTGCAGATGCACCTCATCCTCTCGCTGGCCGGCGGGTGGCTTCGCACACAGCAGCAGCGCCACGGCAAGCGGTACTGGATCGTGCTGGTCGCCGCGGCAGTGGTGCTGTTGCCCATCGGGGTGGGAGCCCTCGCGGTCTGGGCGCTGTGGTGGTCACTCGGCTACCTGCAGCACGACGGAACCCTCGAGACGTGGCTCGCCCGGCGGTGGAGGGCCATCTGCGCAGCCACCGGCCCGGCGGGGCTCGCACTGTTCCTCGTGTTCCAGCACTCGATGGTTCCCCTCGCGGCACTCGGCGGGCTCCTGCTCGGGGTGTTCTGGCTGGTCCTTGCAATGGGCGCACGACCGACGCTCGAACCGCACATGGGGTCCCACGCCTGGCGCGCCTCGATGAACTGGATGTCCTCCCGGTCGCTCACGATCTACCTGTGGCACATGCCGCTCATCTACGCCATCGTCGAACTCGGCCTACCCGGGTCGACCAGCTGGCTGGGACGTTTCGCCGTGACCGTCGTCGGTCTGGTCCCGGTGTGCATGGCACTCGGATGGGCCGAGGACCTCGCCGCCCGGAAGCGCCCGACCATCTGGCCCACCCTCCCCCCGGTGGAGCTCCGTGCGGCGGGGCCCGGAGCCGACGGACCAACCGATGTCGACCTCCGCTCGCGGACCCGAACCGGCCCCGATCCCCGCCGAACTGATCGTCGTGGTGCCTGACATGTCGGCACCACGACGATCAGTTCGGTGAGTGTGGGAGCGGGTCCGGGGCTACTGGGTGCCGAAGATGCGGTCGCCCGCGTCGCCCAGCCCGGGAACGATGTAGCGGTTCTCGTCCAGGTGCGAGTCGAGTGCTGCCAGGTGGATCGGCACCTCGGGGTGTGCCTGTTGCACGGCCGCCACACCCTCGGGGCAGCCGACTATGCACAACAGCCTCACGTCGGTCGCACCGGCCTCCGCCAGGCGCGTGAGGGCACGCACCGCGCTGCCCCCGGTGGCCAGCATCGGGTCGACCACCAGCACCGCGCGCTCCGCGATCCGGTCGGGCAGCTTGTCGTAGTAGTCCACGGGCTGGTGCGTCCCCGGGTCCCGGTACATCCCCAGATGACCCACCGCAGCATCCGGCACCAGCTCCAGCACGGCATCCACCATCACCAGGCCCGCCCGCAAGATGCCCACCACCGCAGGCTCGGGCCCCGACAACCGGCGGCACTCCGCCGTGGCGAGCGGAGTGGGGACGCTGACCGCCTCGGTGGAGAGGTCCGCGGTCGCCTCGTAGGCGCACAACAGGGTGATCTCGTGGGCCAGCCGGCGGAACTCGCCGTGGCGGGTGTCGCGGTGGCGCAACAGGGACAGCTTGTGCGCGACCAGCGGGTGGTCCACCACCCGGACCCCCGCATCGTGCTTCACCGCGACAGCACCTCGGTGGCCATCGCCGCCATGTCCGCCTCGGGTCGGGCGCCGAGGTGCGAGATCACCTCGGATGCCGCCCGGGAGCCGAGCCAGCCGCACGCCTCGAGGTCCGCCCCCCGGCTGAAGCCGTGCAGGAAGCCCGACGCGTACAGGTCGCCCGCACCGGTGGTGTCGACCAGGTCCTCCACCGGTGCTGCGGGCACCTCGATCACCTCGCCGTCGCCGATCACCACCGACCCCTTCTCCGAACGGGTCAGCGCCGCGAAGCGCACGTCGTCGCGCACGCGCGACACCGCGACGTCGAAATCCTCGGTCCCGTACAGCGCCAGGATCTCCGCCTCGTTGGCGAACACGAGGTCGACGTGGTTGCTCACCAGGTCCCGGAATGCGCCGTGGTGGCGCTCCACGCAGAAGCTGTCCGACAGGGTGGCCGAGACGATGCGGCCCGCCTCGTGGGCATAGCCCGCAGCGACCCGGAAGGCCTCCTGGGCCTCGGGGGGATCGAACAGGTACCCCTCCAGGTAGAGGACCGAGGCACGCTCGATGTGGGATCGCTCCACGTCATCGGGACCGAGGTGCACCGACGCCCCCAGGCAGGTGTTCATGGTGCGCTGGGCGTCGGGCGTGACCAGGATCAGGCAGGAGCCCGTTGCAGGCCCCCCGGAGGCCGGTTCCACCTCGTAGGTGACACCCATGGCCCGGATGTCGTGGGCGAACACGGTGCCGAGCTGGTCGTCACGGACCTTGCCCACGTACTCCGCGCGACCTCCCATCGCCGCGATCCCCACGATCGTGTTGGCCGCCGAACCACCCGATATCTCCACCGCAGGGCCGGTCATGGCGTAGATCTCCCCGGAACGGGCCTCGTCGACCAGGGTCATCGACCCCTTCACCACCCCGAGGGCATCGACGAACTCCTCGGATTCGTGGCTGAGCACGTCCACCAGGGCGTTGCCGATCCCGACGACGTCGAACTCGACCTCTGAGGGGTCCACCGGAGCATCCATCGCAGGGAGGCTAACGGGATGCGGCCCGATGGCCCACACGTGACCCCCCGATGGCCCACAGGTGAGCGAGGAACGCCGGAACCCGTGCCACTCATCGAGGCCGGCGGACCGGGTCGACTATCGTTCGGCAACCGTCTCCGGCGGTCACGCCGGGCACACCGATGGAGGTAACCCCGTGAACAAGAAGTATCTGCGAATCGTCGCACTCGCAGCCGTGGCCTTCCTGGTCGCGGGGGCGTGCGCATCCGAGGACGAAGGAGACGAGTCGGGTTCCGGTTCGGACTCCGACGGTGGGACCTCCGAGGTCGTGGCGTGCCAGGTGACCGACACCGGTGGTGTGGACGACCGCTCCTTCAACCAGACCGCCAACGAGGGCCTGGTGCGTGCCGAGGAGGAGCTCGGAGTCGAGGGCAACGTGCTCGAGTCCCAGAGCGAGGCCGACTTCGAACCGAACCTGAAGGCCTTCGTCGACCAGGACTGTGACCTGATCATCCCGGTCGGCTTCCTGCTGGATTCCGCCACCCAGGCATCCGCCAAGGACAACCCCGACCAGAAGTACGCCATCGTGGACGTCGACTTCTTCGACACCGAGGCCGGGGAGGACATCACCCTCGACAACGTCGAGGAGCTCACCTTCGCCACCGACCAGGCTGCCTTCCTCGCCGGGTACCTGGCTGCAGGCAGCACCGAGACCGGCACCGTCGGGACCTACGGCGGCATCAACATCCCGACGGTCACGATCTTCATGGACGGCTTCCTCGCCGGCGTGCAGCAGTACAACGCCGACAACGGAACCGACGTGAAGGTGCTCGGATGGGACGGCTCCGAGGGCCTCTTCACCGGTGACTTCGAGGACCAGGACAAGGGCAAGCAGACCACCAAGTCGCTCATCGACGAGGGCGCCGACATCGTGATGCCGGTCGCCGGGCCGGTCGGCCTCGGTTCCGTCGAGGCGGCCAACGAGGCCGACGGCGTCAAGCTCATCTGGGTCGACACCGACGGTTGCGTCTCGGTGCCCGATGCCTGCGACCTGTTCCTCACCTCGGTGCAGAAGAAGATGGACGTAGCGGTCTACGACAGCATCAAGTCGGTCGTGGACGGTGAGTTCGAAGCGGGCCTGTACGTGGGCACCCTGGAGAACGACGGCGTCGGAATCCCCGAGCTCGGCTCGGACGTGCCCGAGGAGCTCGCCCAGAAGATCGACGAGTACCGGGAGGCGATCATCTCGGGCGACCAGTCGACCTCGCCGAGCTGATCGGCATCGGGTGGCGGCGCACGCCGTAGCATCGGCCCGGTGAAGGTCGAGCTCCGGGGGATCACCAAGCGGTTCCCCGGCGTGGTTGCGAACGAGGACGTGGACCTCTCCGTGCACAGCGGAGAGGTCCTCGCCCTGCTCGGCGAGAACGGAGCGGGCAAGTCCACGCTCATGAACGTCCTCTACGGGCTGTACCACGCCGAGGAGGGCCAGATCCTCATCGACGGCTCACCGGTGGCCTTCGACAGTCCCGCGGACGCACTCACTGCGGGAATCGGCATGGTGCACCAGCACTTCATGCTCGTGCCGGTGTTCACCGTGGTCGAGAACCTGATGCTCGGCAACGAGGTGACCCACGGCCCGTTCGGCAAGCTCGACTTCGAGGCCTCCCGGGAGCGGATCCGGGAGCTCTCCTCGCGCTACAACCTCGCGGTCGACCCTGATGCCACCGTCGAGGACCTGCCAGTGGGGGTCCAGCAGCGCGCGGAGATACTCAAGGCCCTCTACCGCGACGCCGACCTGCTGATCCTGGACGAGCCCACCGCGGTGCTCACTCCCTCGGAGATCGCGGAACTGGAGGGGATCATCACCTCGCTGGCCGAGGCCGGCAAGGCGATCATCTTCATCACCCACAAGCTCGGCGAGGTGATGCGAGTCGCCGACCGGATCGCGGTCCTGCGCAACGGCCAGGTGGTCGGCGAGACGACCCCGGAGACCACCGACGAGTCGCGACTCGCCGAGATGATGGTCGGCCACGCGGTGCAGCTCGTGGTGGACAAGGAACCCGCCGATCCGGGCGAACCGGTGCTGGCGGTGTCCGAGCTGTCGGTCACCGACGACCGGGGAGCCGTCGCGGTGGACGACCTGAGCTTCGAGGTGCGCGGTGGTGAGGTGCTGGCGGTCGCCGGTGTGCAGGGCAACGGCCAGACCGAGCTGGTCGCCGCGCTCTGCGGCATGCGCCAGCCGCTGACCGGCACCGTCACCCTCGACGGCACCGACGTGACGGGAGCACCACCCGGCGAGCTGTTCCGCCGCGGGCTCGGCCACGTGCCCGAGGACCGCCAGAGCCACGGCCTGGTGGGGGAGTTCTCGGTGGCCGACAACATGGTGCTCAACACCTACTCCTGGGACGAGTTCGCCAACGGGCCCGCCCGCAACCGGACCGCCGTGCGGGACAACGCCGAGGCGCTCACCGAGGCCTTCGACGTGCGGACCCCGTCGGTGGAGACACCGGCGGGCACACTCTCGGGCGGCAACCAGCAGAAGGTGATCGTCGCCCGCGAGTTCAGCCACGCCACGCGCCTGCTGGTGGCGGCGCAACCGACCCGGGGACTCGATGTCGGATCGATCCAGTACATCCACGGCCGGATCATCGCCGAGCGTGATGCCGGGGCCGCGGTGCTGCTCGTCTCGGCGGAGCTGGACGAGGTGCTGGCGCTGGGTGACCGCGTGGCGGTGATGTACGAGGGACGTTTCGTGGGCGTGCTCTCCGGCGATGAGATCGACCGCAACCGCATCGGCCTGCTGATGGCCGGCCACGGCGCCAACGGGACCGACGATGCCTGAGCACACCGAGCAGCCCCCCGAGGGTTCGGAGGCGGGGGACGCCTCCGAGACCGCGGATCCGGCCGCGGACGGCGGCACCCGCAACTCCCTGGTGCGCAGGATCTACGAGACGCTGAAGGTGCCGGCCCTGGCGGTCTTCTCCGCGCTGGTCGTGGGCGGCCTGTTGATCATGTTCACCGACGACGACGTCCTGTGGGCCTGGGCTCGCTTCTTCAACGATCCGATGCGCGCCCTCTCCCGTTCGGCCGGCACCGTGTGGGATGCCTACTCGGCGCTCTTCCAGGGCGCCGTGGGCAGCCCGGCGGCCATATCCGAGTCGCTGCTGCGGGCCACACCGCTGATCCTGGCCGGACTGGCGGTGGCGTTCGCGTTCAAGGCCGCCCTGTTCAACATCGGGGCGAACGGCCAGATGATCGTCGGAGCGCTCGCCGCGGGCTGGGCGGGGTTCAGCCTCGACCTTCCCGGACCGCTGGCGATCGCCTGTGCGCTCCTCGCCGGGGCGGCGGCCGGTGCCGTGTGGGCGGGGATCGCCGGGGCCCTCAAGGCGACCACGGGCGCCCACGAGGTGATCACCACGATCATGTTGAACTTCATCGCCGGACTGCTGCTGGCCTACGCGCTCACCACCGAGGCGTTCCTGCCGGCGGGCCAGGGCAACCCGGTGTCCAAGCCGATCCTGGAGGGATCCAGGCTGCCACGCTTCATCGACGGGGAGCGGGTGGACCTGGGCATCGTCATCGCGGTGGCGGCGGTGGTGGTCGTCTGGTGGATCCTCGAGCGATCCACACTCGGTTTCCAGGTGAAGGCGGTGGGACTGAATCCCCACGCCGCTCGCTACGCGGGCATGAAGGTGGCGGGCATCACGGTGCTCACGATGGCCATCTCGGGATCGCTGACCGGATTGGGTGGGGCGACGTTGCCGCTGGGCCCGACCGGCGTCCTGACCGCGGGAATCGTGGGAACCCTCGGATTCGACGCGATCGCGGTCGCGCTGCTGGGTCGTTCCAACCCGTGGGGGGTGCTCGGGGCAGGACTGCTCTTCGGCGGCCTCAACGCGGGAGCCGTGCGCATGCAGGCCGAGACGCAGATCCCGGTCGACATCGTGATCGTCATCCAGGCACTGATCATCCTGTTCGTGGCGGCTCCGGCCCTCGTGAGGGCCATCTACAGGGTCCGCACCGGTGACGCCGACGCTCCGGTGTTCACATCGTCATGGGGTTCCTCGTGACCATGGCGGGAGGCGCGTCGTGACCGGGTCGGCCACCGGCACCCAGGTGGGTTCCGAGACGACCACCGCCGCTCTGGAGGCGACCGCCAGGCGCACGGCGATGCGTCGCGGGGTCATCTGGGTCCTCACCGGAATCGCCGTGATGTGGCTGTTCGCAGCAGGCGTGGAGGGTTCCGCGACCAGCACCTGGAACCTGTCGGTCTCCACCGACCTGACCCTGAGCCTGCCCTCGGCGGCCACCGCGTGGGTGCTCGGCGGGATCATCTGTGCGCTGGGGATCATCCAGGTGGTGCGGCCCCTGCCCTTCGCGGGTGCGTTCTCCGTGCTGGTGGTGCTCCTGGCCGTGGCGGCCTTCCTCACCTGGGCCACCCGCGACCAGTCCTTCTCCATGGTGGGGATGCTGCAGTCGACGGTCACCCGGGCTACACCGCTCGCCCTGGGGGCCCTGGCAGGGGTGCTCTGCGAACGCTCCGGGGTGGTCAACATCGCCATCGAGGGCATGATGTTGTTCTCCGCCTTCATGGCCGCGTTCGCGGCCAGTGCCTCGGGCAACCTGTGGGTGGGGATGCTCGTGGGGGTGCTTGGTGGGGCGCTGCTGGCGTGGGGCCATGCGGGCCTCTCGGTGACCTACAGGGTCGACCAGATCATCTCCGGCACCGCCATCAACTTCTTCGCCACCGGCATGACCGCCTACCTGGCTGCCTCGGTGCTCACCTCGAACCCGGAGCTCAACCGCTCCGGCACCTTCGGCAACTGGAAGCTCCCGCTGCTCGGCGACATCCCCTTCGTGGGTGAGTTCCTCTTCGACAACAACATCTACGTCTACGCGATGTACGTGCTGTTGCCGTTCGTCACCTGGATGCTGTTCCGCAGCCGCTGGGGCCTGCGTGTGCGTTCGGTGGGTGAACACCCGCGGGCCGCCGACACGGTGGGCATCAACGTGCTGGGCACCCGCTACCGCTCGGTGGTGCTGGGCGGCATGGCTGCGGGAATGGCGGGCTCCTTCCTCCCACTGGGCTCGGTCGGGTCGTTCCAGGAGGACATGACCGCCGGACGCGGCTTCATCGCCCTCGCGGTGATGATCTTCGGCCGCTGGAACCCGATGGGGGCGCTCGGAGCCGCCCTGTTGTTCGGCTTCGCGGAGTCGTTGAACTCCAAGCTCGCGATCCTCGGCACCCCGATCCCCTCGGAGTTCCTGTTGATGGCGCCGTACGTGGTGACGCTGTTCGTGGTCGCCGGATTCGGTGGACGCTCGCGGCCGCCCGCGGCCGACGGACAGCCCTACGAGACGAACTGAGGCCGCGATGGGTGCAGCCGACGACGACTCCCCCGAGGTGCCCTGGGAGGTGCTGCGTTCGCGTGCCCGGGCGATGACCGAACGCTCCTACGCGCCCTATTCGGGGGTGCGTGTGGGCGCTGCGGGCATCACCGACGACGGGTCCGTCGTGGAGGGCTGCAACGTCGAGAACGCCTCCATGGGCATCGGCACCTGCGCCGAGGTGAACCTCTGCGGGGCGATGGTGGGCACCGGTGGGCGACACCTCGTGGCTCTGGCCGTGGTGGCCGGGGACGGTGCGCCGATCATCCCCTGTGGCCGCTGCCGGCAGTTCCTCCACGAGTTCGGCGGGTCGCAGCTCCTGGTCGACACCGAGTACGGCATCCTGACACTCGGGGAGCTGCTCCCCCATCCCTTCGGTCCCGACGACGTGGGTGCACGCGCCGGATGAGCACGACGATCCTGGATGTGATCCGCACCAAGCGGGACGGCGGCGCGCTCAGCGACGAACAGATCCGCTGGTTCATCACCGGCTACACCGCGCACGAGGTGGCCGACGAGCAGGCCGCAGCGCTGCTCATGGCGATCGTCTGGCGTGGCATGACGGAACGGGAACTGCGCACCTGGACCGGGGCGATGATCGATTCGGGCATCCGCATGGACCTGTCCGGAGTGCCCAGGCCCACGGTCGACAAGCACTCCACCGGCGGAGTGGGCGACAAGATCTCGCTCCCGCTGTGCCCCCTCGTGGCTGCCTGCGGCGCAGCCGTGCCCCAGCTGTCGGGGCGCGGCCTGGGTCACACCGGAGGGACCCTCGACAAGATGGAGTCGATCCCGGGCTGGTCGGCCACGGTCGCGCCGGACCGCTACCTCGACCTGCTCGAGGACCCCGGTGCGGTCATCTGCGCCGCCGGCGACGACCTCGCGCCGGCGGATCGCCGCCTGTACGCCCTGCGCGACGTGACCGCCACGGTGGAGTCGATCCCGTTGATCGCTTCATCGATCATGTCCAAGAAGATCGCCGAGGGAACCGGGGCACTGGTGCTGGACGTGAAGTTCGGCTCGGGTGCGTTCATGGTCGAACGGAACCGTGCAGCGGAGCTGGCTGCGACGATGGTCGAACTGGGCGAGGCCGCCGGGGTGCGCACAGCAGCACTGCTCACCGCGATGGACATCCCCCTGGGAAACACCGCGGGCAATGCCCTGGAGGTGCAGGAATCCCTGGAGGTTCTCTCGGGCGGCGGCCCGGCGGACGTGGTGGAGCTCACCGTGGCGCTGGCCGAACTCATGTGCGAGCTCGCCGGCGTGGACGCCGACCCCTCCGCGGTGCTGCGCTCGGGAGCCGCGATGGACACCTGGCGCAGGATGGTGCGTTCACAGGGCGGGGACCCGGACGCGGCCCTCCCGGTGGCCCCGCATGTCGAGACCATCGCTGCGGAGGCCGACGGAGTCCTGGGGCGCCTCGATGCACGCCACGTCGGCGAGGCCGCATGGCGCCTCGGTGCGGGCCGCTCGCGCAAGGAGGAAGCGGTCTCCGCAGTGGCCGGGGTGCGCTGGCATCGCCGGCCCGGTGACCGGGTCTCGCGGGGAGATGTGCTGGTCGAACTGCACACCGGGGACCCGACGCGCCTGCCGGCGGCAGTGGACGCCCTCGAGGGGGCATGGGAGATCGGCTCCGAGGCACCCGAGCGGGTCCCGCTGGTCTCCGGGCGCATCGGCTGAGCCCCCGCCGCACCACGACCGCCGAGCGTCCCGTCCGGGGCCGTGCACCCCGGAACCGGCCGGCTCAGGGGTTGGCGAGACGCTTCACGCGGTTCGGGGGCACCCCGAAGAGCGAGGCGACCGCGGCCGCGGCGTCGCGGCGCGACTCGCCGTCGGCGAGGCGGCGCTGCAACGCGGCCAGCAGCTCCTCGTCCCCGGGAGCACTCGGAGGTGGCGCAGCGTCCAGCACCAGGACGTACTCCCCACGTGGCTCGGTCTGCCCGAGATGCTCGACGGCATCGCCGAGCGTGCCCCGCCAGGTCTCCTCGTGCAGTTTGGTCAGCTCCCGGCTCAAGGAGATCCTCCTGGTGTCCCCGCAGAGCCCGAGGAGGTCCTCGACCGTGGCACGCAACCTGTGCGGGGACTCGTAGAGCACCACCGGAACCCTCGATTCGGCCAACTCCCCGAGGCGTTCCGCCCGGGCCCGTCCCTTGCGCGGCAGGAATCCTTCGAAACCGAAACGACCCGATGCCCCGGTCAGGCCGCTGAGCACCGCGGCCGTGGCGCCCGCGAACGCGCCGGGGACCACCTCGAGGGGGACACCCGAGGCGATGGCGGCCTCCACGACCGCTGAACCCGGATCCGACAGTGCGGGCATCCCCGCGTCGCTGACCACTGCGACCACCTCTCCCCGGCTCGCGGCCTCCACCATCGCACCGGCAACGGCTCGCTCGGTGTACTGGTCCATGCGCACGAGCTTCGGGGCACTCACGCCGAGGTGCTCGAGCAACCTCCCGGTGCGCCGCGTGTCCTCACACGCGATGCGGTCCGCGGAGCCCAGGGCTCGCACCGCCCGGTCGGAGATGTCGCCCAGGTTGCCGATCGGGGTCGCCACGAGCAGGATCCTGCCGGGGCGCCTGTCGGCGTCGAGGGGAGGCGGCTCGGCGCTCACCGGACCTCCAGGCTGTCACCGGGACGGAGGTTCCACTCCCGCAAGGTGCCGGCGCGGGCCTCGAAGACGATCGTGGGGCGCAGCTCGGGCCGGCTCACACGCCAGGGGGCCATGGTGAGCACCCGGCGTACCGTGCCGTCGGGATCGCACACCGCGACGTCGATGTCGAACCTCATCCCGATCGTGTGCACCGAGCGGGCCTTGATCCGCAACACGCCGTCGAAGTCGGAACGACCGAGCAGTCCCCGCCGCCTGGCGGCACGCCCATCGGCGAGCTCCACCGAGGCGAGCACCTCACCGTCGCGGACCAGCCAGGCCATCAGGCCGCCCGCGTGCCGGCGTCGGGCCGGGAATCACACGTTGAACAGGAACTCGACCACGTCACCATCGGCCACCTCGTAGTCCTTGCCCTCGGTGCGAACCCTGCCCGCGTCGCGTGCGGCCGCCCAGCTGCCGGCCTCGAGCAGCTCCGAGGCCTGGATCACCTGGGCGCGTATGAAGCCGCGTTCGAAGTCGGTGTGGATCACTCCGGCGGCCTGCGGGGCCCGGGACCCGGCACGGAAGGTCCATGCACGGGTCTCCTTCTCCCCGGTGGTCAGGTAGGTGCGCAGGCCCAGCATCTCGTAGGCGGCCCGGAGGAACGAGTCCAGCGCGCCGCGCCCCAGGCCCAACTCCTCGAGCATCTCCGCACGGGAGTCCGGGTCGAGCATCGCTGCCTCCGCCTCCAGCTGGATGCACAGACCGATCACCGCGCTGTCACCGCGTTCCCCGAAGGCTGCACGTACCGGTGCGAGCACCTCCTCGGGGTCCTCCAGCTGGGCCTCGTCGAGGTTCACCAGCGCCAGTGCCGGCTTGGCCGTGAGCAGGTTGTAGCCGCGCAGCAGCTCGAAGTGCTCGGGGTCGAGCCCCGCCCGGTACAGCGGGGTGCCGGCCGCCAGCGCCTCGATGGCCGCGTCCAGGGCCTCGACCTCGGCCAGGAGCGACTTGTCGCCCTTGGCCGCCTTGCGACGCTTCTCGGCCTGCTTCTCCAGCGACTCGAGGTCCGCGTACACGAGCTCGACCTCGAGGGTCTCCAACTGCTCCAGGGGATCGCTGCTGCCGGGCACGTCGTCGTCACGAAAGGCGCGCAGGACGAACACCAGCGCGTCCACCTCCCGGATGTGGGACAGGAAGCGGTTGCCCAGGCCCTCCCCCTGCGCGGCGCCCTTCACGAGCCCTGCGATGTCCACGAACTGCACCGTCGCGTGGATCTGCTCGGCGCTGCCCGACATCTCCGCGAGCTTCGCGACGCGGTCGTCGGGCACCTTGGCCACCCCGACGTTGGGGTCGACGGTGGCGAATGCATAGGGAGCCGCGAGGGCACCACCGCCGGCGAGGGCGTTGTAGAGCGACGACTTGCCGGCATTGGGCAGACCCACGAATCCGAAGCGTTCCATCGATGCCGAGGATAGGGGGGATCCCACCGTGGTTCGGTGCTCGCGCGACACCGGGCACGAACACCTCCGCCACTGGCAGACTCTCGGCATGCTGACCTTCGAGGTAGATGACCCACGCGCGGCGATCTTCCTGGATCCCGCCAGGAGCGTCGATCCGGTCCGTTGGCACGAACTGGCCGATGAGGTGAGGGCCACCGATCCGGTGTTCCGGGTGGAACACGACTGGGTGGAGCCCTTCTACGTGCTCACAACCCACGAGGACGTCTTCGAGGTGTCCCGCCACAACGACCTGTGGCACAACACGCGGCGCTCGGTGCTGATGCCGAAGATGCAGGACCAGATGCTCGAGGCGATGGGCCTGTCCCCCCACTCGCTGGTGCACATGGACGGCCACGAGCACGCCGTGCACCGCAAGGTGACCAACGACTGGTTCAAGCCCGCTGCGGTCAAGAAGCGACAGGGGGCGATCGGCGAGATCGCTGACGCGTTCGTGGAACGGATGCGCGAGATGGGTGGCGAGTGCGACTTCGCCCAGGACATCGCGGTGCCCTACACGCTGCACGTGATCATGGACATCTACGGGGTGCCACCCGAGGACGAACCGAAGATGCTCGAGCTCACCCAGGGCATGTTCGGGGCCGCGGACCCGGAGTTCATGGGCGACATGTCGGATCCCTTCGGCGCGGTGGTGGAGACCATCGAGGGGTTCAGGGAGTACTTCGGCGAGATGACCGCCGACCGCCGGCGATGCCCCACCGACGACCTGGCGACGGTGATCGCCAACGGTGAGGTGGACGGTTGTCCGCTCGGTGACACCCAGGAGCTCTGGTACTACATCATCGTGGCCACCGCGGGCCATGACACCACCAGCTACGGGCTCTCGGGAGGCATGCAGGCACTCCTGGAGCATCCCGAGCAGATGGAGGCGCTGCGCGAAGACCCGTCGCTGGCGACCAACGCCACCGAGGAGATCGTGCGCTGGACCTCTCCGGTGAGGCAGTTCCTCCGCTACGCGCAGGCCGACACCGAGATCCGCGGCGTCCCGGTGGCCGAGGGTGAGCGTGTTCTGTTGAGCTACCCGGCGGCCAACCGCGACCCGGCGGTGTTCGACGAGCCGCACCGCTTCGACATCACGCGCCCCGATGCTTCGAAGCTGATCGGCTTCGGCGTGGGTGCGCACTACTGCCTGGGTTCGCAGTTCGCCCGTCGCGAGATCTCCACGATGCTGCCGAAGCTGCTCGAGGCCTTCGACGACATCCAGCTCGCCGGTGAACCCCTGTGGGCCGAGGCCAACTTCGTGGGTGGGGTCAAGCACCTTCCGATCACCTACCGACTCCGGTGACCCCGGGGAGGCCGCGGCCGGGTCGGGTTCCGATTCCATCGGCGGGCCCACAGGCTGTAGCGTTGGATCCCTATGTCGAAGCGGACCCAGAAGAAGAAGACCAACGCGCGCCGCAAGAAGGCGAACCACGGTCGCAAGCCGAACCTCGGCCGCAACTCCTGACCCCACGCCGCGCAGCGCCGCCCCACCCGGGTGCCGGCGATGCTGCCCGGTCCCCCGGGGTTGACCGGGCGGCACCGGGGTGAGTTCCGGTGTCGGTGTCGTGTGGTTCAGGCGTGACCTGCGCCTGGCCGACAACCCCGCCTGGGCCCGCGCCACCAGCGACCACGAGCGCGTCGCCGCGGTGTTCGTGCTCGACGAGGTGCCCCTGGCCGGAGCGGGGCCCCGGCGTGTCGGACTGCTCGTGTCGCACCTGCGGGCGCTCCACGAGGATCTGGTCGCGGCGGGCGGGGGCCTGCACCTGCTGCGGGGACGACCGGCCGAGGAGATCCCCGGGTTCGCAGCAGCGGTCGGCGCCTCGGCCCTGCACCTGAACGCGGACGTGGGCGCGTACGCTCGCCGACGCGACGACTCGGTGCGTCGTGCGCTCGACACGGTGCGATTCGTCTCCCACTGGGGGAACCACGTGCACCCTCCCGGAACCGTCGCCGCGTCGAGCACCGGCCGGGTGCACCGGGTGTTCGGCCCGTTCCACCGGGCGTGGCGCTCCACCGCCCCCGAACCGTGGCCGGAACCCGGCGGAGCGGAGCTCCTCGCTCCCCTCGACGCTCCCGCCTGGCCGTCCGCGACGCTCGGCGCCGACCACCCCGGCACGGCCATGGAACCACCCGGCGGTGGGGAGCGGGCCGCGCACCGGCGCCTGGCGAGGTGGATGGACCACGTCGACGACTATCCCTCGGCGCGGGACCGCCCGGATCTGCCCGAGGGCACCTCCCATCTGTCCGGGGACCTCCGGTTCGGAACCCTCGCGGCGCGTCACGTGCTCGAGGTCGTGGGTGATGCCACTGAGGGACGCGAGGCCTTCACCCGCCAGCTCGCGTGGCGTGACTGGTACGCGCACCTGGTCGCGGCCGACCCCGGCTTCCTCAGCGAACCGATGGACCCGAGGATGGACCACGTGGAATGGCTCGACGACGAGGAGGGCCTCGAGGCATGGAAGCGCGGGATGACGGGATATCCGCTGGTGGACGCCGGCATGCGCGAGCTCGCCGCGACGGGATGGATGCACAACCGGGTTCGGATGGTCACCGCGAGCTTCCTGGTCAAGGACCTGCTGGTCGACTGGCGTGCCGGTGAAGCCCACTTCCGCCGGGAGCTGCTCGACTACGAACCCAGCCAGAACGTGGGCAACTGGCAGTGGGTCGCCGGCACCGGACCCGATGCAGCGCCGTACTTCAGGGTGCTCAATCCCACGACCCAGGCCAGGCGCTTCGACCCCCGGGGAGGCTACATACGCCACTGGGTGCCCGAACTCGCCGAACTCTCCGACAAGGGGATCCACGAACCGGCGACCGTCGGCCCCCTCGAACTCGCTGCGGCCGGGGTGACCCTGGGAGCGGACTACCCCGAACCGATCGTCGAGCACGGCTTCGCACGCGGCCGCGCGATCGAGGCATACGAACGCGCCCGCGGCCGCGGGTAGCGTGCGGCGGTGCCTCCCGACGGCTTCCAACTGCTCACGATCCGCCTGGGCGACCCACCAGATGCGTGGAGGGCCCTGGGCTTCGAGGCCGAGACGGTGCCGGATCCGGGTCCGTCCCGGGTGCGCCTCGGCAACACCACGATCGAACTGACCGGCAGCGGTGACGGGTTCGAGGGATGGTCGCTCGCGGGTCACACGGGTTCCCTCGACGGACTGGCCGATCTCGCCACCCTCCGCGGGGTTCCGGACGGCCCATCCGGACCGCCTGCCGGCGGGACTCCGCCACACCCCAACGGGATCTGCGCGATCGACCACGTCGTGGTGCGCACCGGGGACGTGGACCGGACCGCATCCGTGCTGGGTGACGCCGGGTTGGAATGCCGTGGTGAGCGTTCCACCGACAGCTACGGACCCGCGATGCGCCAGCAGTTCTACTGGCTCGGAGACGTGATACTCGAGCTGGTGGGCCCGGGGGACCCCGCGCAGGTCACGGGTGACCCGGCATCCCTGTTCGGGCTGGCGTTGGTCTCCGAGGACCTGGACTCCACCACGGGATCCATGGGTGGGCTCGCCGGCACGCCCAAGGACGCAGTGCAGCAGGGTCGGCGCATCGCCGGCATCCGCGGGCGCGAGGTCGGTGTGTCGGTTCCACTCGCCGTCATGAGCCCCCATCCGCGCTGAACCCACCGCCGGGACACCGCCGCAGTCAGGTGGCGATTGCACGGACGCGCAGTTCCCACAGGGGTTACCCATGGGTAACATGTCGTCATGGCCGACTACCGCACCCCGAAGAAGGACCTCCTGTTCGCCCTGCGCACCGCGGGGATGATCGACGAGCTGTCGTCCCGTGAGCGATTCGCCCACGCCGACTACGAAACCGTGGCGGGCGTTTTCGAGGAGCACGGCCGTTTCTTCGACGAGGTGTGGGCACCCACGAACGCGCCCGGTGACGCCGAGGGGCTGACCTGGAGCGAGGACGGGGTCACCACACCCGAGGTGTTCAAGGAGGCCTGGGCCAAGTACGTCGAGGCCGGTTGGCAGGGTATGAACCTCGACCCGGACTACGGCGGCATGGGCTTCCCCGAGGTCGTCTACAGCCTCGGGGCGGAGGCCGTGATCGGTTCCAACGCGGCGCTGTCGATGCTCCCGGGGCTCACCACGGGGGCGGTGGAGCTCCTGCAGCACTGGGGCACCGAGGAGCAGAAGGAGCGCTACCTGCCGAAGATGATCAGCGGTGAGTGGTCCGGCACCATGAACCTCACCGAGCCCCAGGCCGGTTCGGACGTGGGTCTCTCCACCACCAGGGCCGTCCCGCAGGACGACGGCAGCTTCCTGATCACCGGCACGAAGATCTTCATCTCCTTCGGCGAGCACGACCTCACGAGCAACATCATCCACCTGGTGCTTGCACGCACCCCCGACGCTCCAGCGGGTACCCGCGGCATCTCGTTGTTCCTGGTTCCCAAGTTCCTCCTCGATGACGACGGGAATCCGGGCGCCCGCAACGACGTGAAGTGTGTCTCGATCGAGCACAAGATGGGCATCCACGCCTCACCCACCTGCGTGCTCAGCTACGGCGACGAAGGTGGCGCCATCGGCTGGCTGGTCGGTGAGGAGAACCAGGGCCTGAACGCCATGTTCACGATGATGAACGCGGCCCGCTTGGCAGTGGGCGTCCAGGGCACCGGGATCGCCGAGGCGGCCTACCAGAAGGCCGTCGACTACGCCGCCGAGCGTGTCCAGGGCCGCGAGATCGGCTCCGACGAGAAGGGGTCGGTGCCGATCATCCGCCACCCCGACGTACGCCGCATGCTGTTGAGCATGCGGGCCCGCATCGAGGCGACCCGGAACCTCACCACGCACCTCGCCGCCAGCATCGACATGGCCAACTCCACCGAGGGCGAGGACTCCCAGGGCTGGGACGAGCGTGTCGAGCTGCTCACCCCGGTGGCCAAGGCCTGGTGCACCGACGTGGGTGTCGAGGTGACCTCCACCGCCCTGCAGGTGTTCGGCGGCATGGGCTACATCGAGGAGTCCGGGGTCGCACAGCACTTCCGTGACCAGCGCATCACGCCCATCTACGAGGGCACCAACGGCATCCAGGCCATGGATCTGGTGGGGCGCAAGCTTCCGATCCGCGCGGGCGCCGCGTTCGCGGACCTCGCCAAGGAGATGCGTCGCGTGCTCACGGAGCTCGAGGGCATCGACGAGCTGGCCGCCACGCGTGACTCCCTGGCGGCGGCCTTCGACGAACTCGACACCGCCACCGCATGGGTCATGGAGCACGGCCTGGCCGACCCGCGCGACGCCCTCGCCGGCGCCACCCCCTACCTGGAGCTCGTCGGCCTCACCGCGGGCGGTTGGCTGATGGCACGCCAGGCACTCGCAGCACGACGGGAGATCGAACAGGGTGCGGCCGACGGCAAGGAGTACCTGGAGGCGAAGGTGACCTCCGCGCGGTTCTTCTGCGAGCAGCTGGTCCCGAAGGTCCACGCCCTCACCCCCTCGATCACGGCCGGGCACGGGATCCTCTACGAGGTCGACGCCGAGGCCCTGGCCTCCTCCTGAGCGACATCCGACTGCTCCCGGTGGCCGGGTTGCGGACGGTCCGGAACCGGCGGCCACGCGACCCCGCCGCACACGAGTAGCGTGCTTCGGTGCTCGACCACGTCTTCACGGATGCGATCGGCGCGCTGCGCGACGCGCTGGAGCGCGCCCTGCTGGAACGCCAGGCCTTCGAGGAGAGGCTGCAGGCCGACGTGCTGCTCGGGGACCTCACCTGGGAGACCAGCTACGGGCTTCCCGGGGAGGGCACCCCGCCGCGGGTGCGCGCGGACCTGACACTCGAATGGCCGACCTGGTCCCAGGCCGCGTACCGGTCCTGGTACATCGACGAGGAACTGACCGAGTTGCCCAGGATCGACATCGAGGTGGTCCTTCGGGTGCAGCGCCTCGCAAGGCCCGCGGAGCCGTCCGGATTCCTCGCCGCCCTGCCGATCGACAGCCCCGAGGTGAGCGGTGAACGCCTGCACCGCAGCGGGCCGACACTCGAGACCGTGCACTCCCCGGACCTGACCGAGAGCCAGCACGCCTTCGAGGTGTCCTACGAGGGCAGTTACGAGCTCGATGAGGCCGCCCTCGCCGACGGTTCGATCCTCGATGACCACTTCGGCGCCATCGGGGGTTGGATCTCCGCGACCCTCGTCAAGCTCGGCGACCTGGACCTCGAGTACCTGCCCCCTGCGGAGGTGCAGGACTGATGCCCGGCGCCCCGGGCGGGTCCCACGCGGGCACCACCACCGGGGCACCCCGTCGCACGGAGGTGTAGGTTCCACGCGGTGGGCGACGAGTTGCTGGTGGAGCTGACCGACTCAACCGCGGTGGTGACGCTCAACCGTCCCCACGCCCGCAACGCGTTGAACGACTCGCTCCGCAGGGACCTCCGGACCGCACTCACCGGCCTGGAGCAGGACCCCTCGGTGGCGGTGGTCGTGCTCACGGGTGCCGACCCGGCGTTCTGCGCGGGACTCGACCTGAAGGAGCTGGCGCGTGCGCCGGGATCCCTCGGTGGGGGCTTCGACACCGACGCGGAGCTGCGTTTCCCGATCCCCCCGATGACGAAGCCGGTGATCGGGGCGATCAACGGAGCCGCCATCACCGGAGGCTTCGAGCTGGCCCTGGGCTGTGACTTCCTCGTGGCCTCCGAGGAAGCCCGCTTCGCCGACACCCACGCGAGGGTGGGGATCATGCCCGGCTGGGGACTCACGGTGCAGCTCGCCGACGCGGTCGGGTTGCGGCGTGCGCGCGAGCTGTCCGCCACGGGGAACTTCATCGATGCCGACACCGCCCTCGAATGGGGTCTCGTGAACCACGTGGTGGCACACCCGGCGCTCATGGCGTTCGCGAGAGACCTGGCGGCGGACATCGCCGGCAACGACCGCGACGGAGTGGCGCACGTCCTGGGCACCTATGCGGAACAGGCAGCGGGACGCCTCGGTGAGGCATCCCGCACCGAGATCCGCCGCAGCGCCGAATGGCTCTCGTCGCGGGACACCACCGATCTGGACCGGAAACGACGCGCGGTCACCGAACGGGGCCGCGACCAGCTCTGAGCCGTTTCGTTCCGGCGTTGCCTCCACCGGCACCGGGGAACCGGCGGCGGGGATCAGCCCCGCAGTCGGTGCGACAGGGTGGCCACCACCGCGGTCAGGTCGGACTCCAGCCGCCCGCGATCCACGTCGTAGCCCGCGTCCACGTAGTCGGAGAGACCGAGCAGCAGCTCCACCGATGCGACATGGGCGCTCCCGTGGGCGACCGCGCTGACCACGACCTCACCGTGGCGGCCGCTGCCCGAGTCCACCTCGCCCCCGAAGTGCTCCGAGGACACCGACGCCTCGAGGGGTACCTCGCCGTCGGTCCCGGCCAGGTCACGCCCCCTGACACGCCCCACCTTCACGGTCAGAACCGATGAGTCGTCGGCGACGTAGCTCAGTTCGTGGAGGTCGTCGGAGCCGCCGCTGGCGGTCCTGGAGAATCCCTGGGAGGTCGCTGCTGCGTCCACCGCAGCCACCACCGAGTCGTCGACGTCCTCGATGATCGAGGCGGCATCGGCGCGGGCCCGGCTGCGCCTGACGATGTCGGCGAAGGCCTCCGAGTGGACCGGGTCCAGCCCCTCACCCGCACCGGCTGCCCTGAAGGGCTCCGCTGCCCGGTCCTCGTCGACCGCCATGAAGTCCGCAGGTCGGACCTCGACCGCGGGAACCTCGATCGCCGCTGCCTCTACGGAACGATCCTGTCCCAGGCCGAAAGCGGATTGCTGTTGCTCGACCGCCGTGCCGTCGGACACCTCCTCCCCGGTCCCCGGAACCGGCTCCACTTCCGGCGCCGGGGCTGGCGCCTGCTGTTCGCCGGGAGCGCTACCGGCCTGCTGTTCGCCGAGAGCGGTCCCGGACTGCTGCTCGCCGAAAGCGGACCCGGACTGCTGTTCCTCCGGCGGTGCGGTGACCTGCTGTTCCGGTTGTGATGGCTGCCCTGCTGCATCACTCACCGGGGCGAAGGCCCCGCCGGCTGGTTCGCTGGCCGGCTCGCCCTGGGGAGCAGGGGCCTCTGCGGGGGTCGGCTGCTGGGAGGTCGGTTGCTGGGGCGGTGGTGGTGCTGCGGGAGGAGCGAAGGCCATCGGAGCGGGTTCGGCGGGTGACCGCCTCCGGGCGACCTCCGCCGCGACCCCGGCGTGGGCGGCCATCGTCGTCCAGTCCGCCAGACCGGGCCACCAGACCGGGGTGTTGTCGTCGAGCCGACCTGCGGCCACCTCCGCCACGAGCAGTTCCATGGTGTAGGGACCGCGCTGGTCGTCGGGGCCGACGACCACGTAGCACTGCGGAACCTCGAGGGCGGGGAGATCGGTCATGGTCCGTGATCCTGCCACATCCTCGCCGCAGGAAAGGCCGAATCGACCCGGATCCCTTTCCCGGGGGCACACCGGCACCCGGTTCAGCTCCCCGCAGCCATCCCCCAGAAGTCGATTATGTGATCCACCGCCACGTAGTCCGGGGAGTTCACCAGGTTCGGGTACACGTGGCCGAGCCCCCGGACCACGTCGTAGCGCACCGGGTCGCCCGCCGCGCAACCCTCCCCGACGAAGGTCGTCACCGCGGCATCGCTGTCCCCGCCCGGACGCCCCGAACAGCCCGAGGCAGCGGCAACCGCCAGGATCGAGGCCTCCACGGAGGGCACCTCGGGGAGACCGGGCGCCTCCGAGGGGCCACCCAGCACCGGCACGATCGGGTCGTCCGAACCCGACACCTGCATGAACATCGAAGGGCTCGAGGGAACGCAGTCCGAGAAGTTCGTCCCCGCCACCGACGCCGCACCGACGAGCGCCCCGGGGCGCCTGCAGGAGTACAGGTAGGTCATCATCGCCCCGTTGGAGAACCCCGTCATGTACACCGCCTCGCGGTCGACGTTCTCCTCGGCCACCATCTGCGCGATCACCGCGTCGAGGAAGGCCACGTCATCCACTCCTTCCTGGGCGGCCTTCCCACAGCAGCGACCGGCGTTCCACGAATCATCGACTCCCTGCGGGAACACCGCCACGAACCCGACGTCACGAGCCGCTTCCGGCCAGGTCGCCAGGCGGGCCATGGCCTCTGCATCCTCGCCCAGCCCGTGGAGGACGACCACCAGCGGGAGCGGGTCGTCCGAAGGGGTCCGACCGGATGGTTCGACCAGCAGCACCGACCGACCGCTGTGGTTGTCGATGCCGACCGAGCGCACCTCCACGCCCTCGACACCGAGGTCCACACCGAACAGGCCACACCCGGCTGCCAAGGCCGCGACCACCGACACCACCACCACACGTCCGACCCGGCGCGGCACGCAGGTGCGCCGATCCCTGCACCCGGGCGGATCTAGGCGAGGCGCGGTTTGCATCCGGGGAACACTACGCGCCCCTTCGCGAGTACCCGCACACCGCCCCAGCACCCGGACACGCCCGGCGACCGGTACGGGCGCGGCCGGCTGCATGCCACGGCAATCTACGCTGGGACCGAGAATGGTCGGTGACAGCCGGCCGCGGCCGACAGGCTCCCCGGTGGCGCTGGTGCCGGCGGCGCACGGGAGGCCGTCGTGCACAACCGGGAAGGGCGTGGATGAACCGAAGTCGATCCCGAACGCGCAGATGGCGTCCGGCGCGCGCCGCCGGGTTCGCCGTCGGCGTGCTCACAACGGTGTCACTGGCCGCGGCGTGCAGCACCGGGGAGACCGCCGCCACCTCGTCGACATCCACGACCACGACGACCACGACCACCGCACCCCTGCCGGTTCCCGAGGTGGATGCCACCGACGAGGAACCGCCCGCACCGGAGTGGGTGGTGCAGGTCGGGGGAGCCGACGACGACTCGCTGCGCGACGTGGCCGCGCGCGACGACGAACTGGTCGCCGTGGGCCACACGGAGGGCGAACCGGGGGGTGCCGGCAACGGCGGTGCGGATGCCCTCTCGGTGCTGGTCACGACCGAAGCGGAGGTGACCGGGGTCCTCCAGAGCGGGTCCGAACTCGACGACATCGCCACCTCGGTGGGATCCTCCGGTTCGGCCACGCTGGCCTGCGGCCAGACCACCGGTGGGATCGGAGGCCTGCCCGGCGGCGCAGAGGACGGTTGGTGCGCTCCTGTCGGCCCGGACGGTTCGCTCGGGACGACCCACCAGCAGGGAGGAACCGAGAGCGACTCGATACTCGGTGTGGCACTGGCCACCGACGGGGAGTTCGGCTACGCGGGTGGGTACACCCTGGGCCTCTTCCCGGGGGCGTCGGACACCTCGGCGGGCCAGCTCGGCAACGGTGATGCCCTGGTGTGGCAGATCGGCGCGGACGGCACGCCGCGCTGGATCCGCCAGTTCGGAACCGCTGCGGCGGACCGCGGGCGGGCGGTGTCAGTGACCGACGACGGCGATGGCCTCATCGTCGGCGAGACCGGGGGGGACCTGGACGGACCCTCCAACGGGGGCACCGACGCCTTCCTCGCACGGTTCGACCGTGACGGCATACCGCGCTTCGTGCGGCAGTTCGGCTCCGCCGAGGAGGACTCCGCATCCGCCGTTGCCGCCGGTGGTGAGCCGACACGGGGCACCGAGACCTTCGTGGTGGCGGGACACACCGAGGGCGCGCTCGCACCCGCCCTGGGCGGTGAGCTGACCGACCCGACCGACGCTCCCCGGGCCGACGGCGCCGAACCCGCACCGACCAACGCCGGCGGCACCGATGCCGTGCTGTGGGCAATGGACCCGGGCGGGGACGAACGCTGGACGGTCCAGCTCGGCAGCACCGGAGCCGACGAGGCCACAGCCGTGGCGATCGACGGATCGACGGTGCTCGTGGCGGGAACCACATCCGGGGCACTGGACACCACCGGAGCCCCCTCCTCGGGAGGCCTCGACGGTTTCCTCGCCGCGGTCGACCTCGACACGGGAGCGCTTCGCTGGATCACCCAGTTCGGTTCCGAGGGGGACGAGACCGTCGGGGGCATGACGATCACCGAGGACGGCTTGGTGGTCGTGGCCGGGAGCACCACCGCAGCAATGGGTGACAACGTCAACGCGGGCCGCTCCGACGGCTTCCTGATCGCCTTCCCGCTGCCGGCGGTGGGCGGCGCGGCCGCCTCGGCGCTGTAGCGGCCGGCGCTAGCGGGTACCCGGGAAGTTTCCGGCCCTGGCGAGGAGTCCCGGTGTCGGATGCCGCAGGACATCCTCCATCCATGGGATCACCGCGAGCAGCGCGTCCAGGTCGACCCCGGTGTCGAATCCCATGCGTTCGAGCATGTAGACGAGGTCCTCGGTGGGGATGTTGCCGGTCGCGTTCGGGGCGAACGGGCACCCACCGATGCCGCCGAGGGACGCATCGAGAACCCGCACCCCTGCGTCCACCGCGGCCGCGGCGTTGGCCAGCCCGGTGTTGCGGGTGTTGTGGAAATGGCACCTCAACCGGGCGCCTCCGAGCACCTCGCGCACCGCCTCGATCCGCTGGTGCACGTCCGTCGGCACGGCCGCACCGATGGAGTCCGCCAGAGCGACCTCATCGGGTGCGTGCTCACAGACGCGTGCCACGACCTCGGCAACGCGCCCCACGGGCACCTCACCCTCGTACGGGCACCCGAACGAGGCTGACACCGTCACCGAGGTGGCGATGCCTGCGTCGCGTGCCCGGTCCGAGATCGACGCCCAGGCCGCAATGAGCCCGTCGGTGTCGGCTCCCTGGTTGCGCTCGGCGAAGGTGTCCGTGGCGACGACCACGACGTTGATCTCGTCGACCCCTGCCCGCAACGCCCTGTCGAACCCCCGCTCGTTCAGCACCAGTCCGATGTAGGACGCACCGGCATCGGTGGGCAGGGCCGACATGACCTCCTCGGCGCCCGCCATCTGGGGCACGCGCTTCGGGTTGACGAAGCTGACCGCCTCGATCCTCCGCAGACCGGCCTGCACCGCCCGCGTTATCAGCTCGACCTTCTCCCCCGGCGCGAGGATCGTCGGGTCCGACTGCAGTCCGTCGCGGGCAGCCACCTCGACCACCTCGACACGCTGGGGGTTCGCACCGCTGCTGGACTCCGCGGTGTCGGGCTCGTGGTCGGATGCGTTCATGGCAGGTCCCTGCTGGCTCGGTGCCGCAGCTGTTCGGGCGCGGAATCGTACCGCCGGGCACCCGGGGTCCGGCAACCGGTGCCGGGTATGGTGCGGGCGTGCTGAGCGGATCGTTCGTGGACCGGCAACGATGACTCCCACCGACCCCGTCCCGTCCCGGGAGGCGATGCCGCTGTCGGACCTGCGGGTGATCGAGATGGGACAGCTCCTGGCGGGGCCCTTCTGCGGTCAGCTCCTGGCCGACTTCGGGGCCGAGGTGGTGAAGGTCGAAGCGCCGTCGACGGGTGACCCGATGCGCGAATGGGGACGCGAGAAGGCCGGGGGACGCTCCCTGTGGTGGCCCGTGGTGGCGCGCAACAAGTTGTCGCTGACCCTGGACCTGCGCAGTCCCCGCGGCCAGGAACTGGCCCGGGAGCTGATCGCGGGTGCGGACGTGCTGGTGGAGAACTTCCGGCCCGGCACGCTCGAGCGTTGGGGACTCGACCCCGTTGACCTGCTGGAGCGCAACGGGCGACTGATCGTCGTGCGGGTCTCCGGCTACGGCCAGAGCGGCCCCTACTCGGATCGTCCCGGATACGGCGCCATCGCGGAGGCGATGGGCGGACTCAGGGCCGTCATCGGTGAACCGGATCGACCCCCGGCACGCGCGGGCATCTCGATCGGCGACACCCTCGCGGCCACCTTCGCGTGCGTGGGCACGCTCGTGGCGCTGCACGCGAGGGAACGCACCGGCAGGGGCCAGGTCGTCGACTCCGCCCTCTACGAGGCGGTGCTGGCGGTCATGGAGAGCCTCCTGCCCGAGTACGAGATGGCGGGATACGTTCGTCCACGCACCGGTTCGGTGCTGCCCAACGTGGCGCCGGCCAACGCCTATCCGACCGCGGATGGCGGCGAGCACCTGATCTCGGGCAACCAGGACACCGTGTGGCGCAGGCTCGCCGAGGCGATGGGGCGCCCCGAACTGGCGCTCGACCCCAGGTATGCGACCCACGGAGCGCGCGGCGAGAACCAGGCGGAGCTGGACGAGCTGATCGCGGAGTGGTCCTCACGCCACGGCGTCGAGGAACTCGAACGGATCCTCAACGAGCACTCGGTGCCCAATGGCCGGGTCTACACCGCGCCCGACATGCTGGCCGACGCCCACTTCGCGGCGCGCGATGCGATCGTCCGTCTGGCACACCCCACGCTCGGGGAGTTCCCGATGCAGAACGTGGTGCCGAAGCTCTCCGACACGC
Source organism: Microthrixaceae bacterium (assembly GCA_023958095.1). Taxonomy (GTDB): domain Bacteria; phylum Actinomycetota; class Acidimicrobiia; order Acidimicrobiales; family Microtrichaceae; genus JAMLGJ01. The sequence continues at coordinate 33,335 of JAMLGJ010000002.1, read as the reverse complement.
CGGGTGGGGTGCACTGGGTCGGACCCGAGCTGGGCCAGCACACCGACGAGGTGCTCACCGGAATGCTCGACCTCGGTGCCGAGGAGCTGGAGCGGCTCCGCCGCGACGGGATCGTGTGAGCCGGGCCGCGTGGCCCGGTGACGCCACGCCGGAGGCGTGCGAGGGTCATCCCGGCGGCGGCACAGGAAGCCCTCACTGCGCCATCCGCCATGGGAGAGGACCCACGGGGGCGGGTCGGTGCAGTGGTGCCGGCCGGCCCCTGGGTCCCCAGCGGCGTTCCATACCGCTCACCGGCCCAGCCCGTGCGACCTGCCGAAGGGAGCCCCCGGTCAGTTCCCGAAGTCGACCTGTGGGGGAACCTCGTTGGCGGTCGGAGCATCGTAGAACTGGGCCTTGTGGACCCCCGACATGCCCACGAACAACGACCACGGGATCGTCACCATCGTGCGGTTCAGCGTGGCCGCCGCGTCGTTGTAGTACTGGCGGGCGAAGGCGAGCTGGTCCTCGGTGCGGGTGATCTCCCCCTGCAACTGCTGGAAGTTCGTCGACGCCTTCAGGTCGGGATAGGCCTCCGCCACCGCGAACAGGTTGGCAAGTGCCTGGGTCATCTGTGCATCCGCGGCCGCCTTCTCGCCCACGGAGCCGGCGGACTGCGACGCGGCCCGGGCCGCGGTGACCGCCTCGAGCGTGGACGCCTCGTGGCTCATGTAGCCCTTGACGGTCTCCACGAGGTTCGGGATGAGTTCCGCGCGCCTGGTCAGCTGTACGTCTATGCCCGCCTCGGCCTCCTCGACCGACACCTGCTGGCCACGCAGTCGGTTGAGGGCGGTGATCGCGAAGAGCCCGACCGCGACCACGAGCACCACCACGACGATCAGAACTATGAGCATCCGAACCTCCAGGAGTTCACTGCACAGTGTTGCCCACGCGGACCCCCACGTGCTGTTCGGAGCGCCATCACCACGAACCACCTCCGCCACCGCCACCACCGGAGCCGCCGGAGAAGCCGCCTCCACCACCGCTCGAGGCCTGCGAGGCCGCATAGGCGGCACTGGCCGAGGAGATCGCGCTGTTGAAGCTGTTGTTGAAGTCCCGGAAGCTGCGCGAGTGCGAGTAGCCGTACGCGGCACCCCAGCCGTACAGGTAGCCGACCTCGGGAGGGGCGACGCCCTGTGCCTCGTAGCGCTGGGCCCACTCGTCGGACACCCCGAGCGCGACCGCCCACGGCAGGTAGTGCGGGAACCAGTCGAGGTGTGCAGCCGCGTCGAAACGCGACTCCGAGGAATCCGTCGACAGGAACCGGGTGAACCCGCCGACGCGCGACCAGACGTCCCGGCCGGCTTCGGTGCGCTTCGTGGAGGCACCGGTGTTGGTCGCGTTGACCGAACCGAACACGGCGAACGAGGCCACGCCCACGACCAGGGCGAGGGGGAAGTCGACGCCGCCGAACAGGGAGAACCCGGCCATGGCCACCGTGCCCGCGAGTGCGAGCCATGCCAGCAGTCGCATCAGCGTGCCCGGCGCACTCGGACGCAGATAGGGACGGGTGGCGGCCGATGCTCCCGCCTCGAGCGCCTCCTTCGCGCTGTGGATGCGCTTGCCGGCGCGCTTGGAGCGCGACACCAGGAACGAGTCACCCACCGACGCGAGCCCCAGCCGGTTGAGCATCGACAGCTCCCAGGACTCCAGACCCGCCGCCTGCGGGTCACCGACGACCTCGACGGTCCAGTTCTTGCCGCTCGGCGAGATGCGCAGCACCCCGCGGTCACCCAGGTCGAACAGTGTCGCCTGCAGTTCGTCGTCGGAGGGCTTCTCGTCCAGCACCCGCACACCGACGGCCGGCCGGATTCCGCCGGGGGGCTCGTAGAGCACCGGGAAGCCGACGGGGCGTTCGTGGGTCAGCCTGAGGCCGAACAGGCCGAGGGCCGCCCCGAGCAGGCCCGCGAGCACGGCCAGTGCGATGTTGTCCGAGGGGGCCTCGTTGGGGGGTACCTCCGCGGAGGGCATCCCGACCCTCAGGGTCACCGCTTCGAAGGGCGGCAACTCCCCGGTGGCGAGGGTCAGCACCGTGCCGTCCACGGTCGGGTCGCACCCGGTGCCCTCACCGATGACGCACTCCACCGACGTGGGTGCTGCGGGAAGCGCGATCGTCGCGTCGACCCGGCCTATCGGCATCTGCCATCCGGAGCCGATCACATCCCACCACCACAGCGTCGTGTCGGGATCCTCGACGCCGTTGATGACGCTCGGTTCGAGCACGTCGCGGGTGGTCCAGGTGAGCTGGTAGGTGTAGGTGCCCGGGACGAGGGGAACCTCCGCCCTGCCGATCCGGGCGGTCTCGGTGCCGACCGCGGAGTCGACCCATTCGTAGTACTCGGGCTCGCCGTCGCGGGTGACGGACAACCCCTCGATCGGATGGTCGAGGTCGCGCCTCGGGTCCGCGGTGTCGAAGATCCTGAATATCCCCCTGCGGCTGACCGGGTAGTCGACCACGATCGTCTCGGTGGCATGCAGGCGACCCGACTCCTCGAGGGTCATGTCGATGCTGTAGGACTCGATGCTGGCGACGTCGACGGACTGTTCACCACCGCCGCCTATCGGGTCCACCACGAGGGCGACCACGGCCGCGGCGATCGCCAGCAGCGAGAAGGCGGCCGCCGCCGCCCGGCGTGACCCGGTGCGCGACCTCACCGGATCCCACCTCGCCCCCGGGGGCTCCTGCCCCGGTCCGGGGTCGGGTCGGGGGTGGCGCTGTGGAACTGCCCGCCGCTCGGTGCCATCCGGACCACCATACGGCGCGCGAACGCGTTCGCGTTCCGGGTGTGGCTCAGTGGGTGCTGGAGGAGCCGGCGCCCACACCGCGCCTGCGGATCCTCACACCGTCGTCCCGGCGGGAACGGGCGGTGGGCACGGTGGCGTCCGCTGCTCCGGGTCCGTCGATCTCGAGGGGCACGAATCCCCAGTCCGCCAGCAGGTCGAGATCCGCGTTCGCGTCCTGGCCCTCGGTCGTGAGGTAGTCGCCCACGAAGATCGAGTTCGCCAGTTCCAGGCCGAGGCCCTGCACCGAGCGCAGGTGCACCTCGCGTCCGCCGGCTATGCGGATCTCGGTGTCGGGGAACATGAAGCGGTACAGCGCGAGTATCCGCAGGCACCGCTGCGGGGTGAGCTCCCGGCGTCCGGCCATCGGGGTGCCGTCGATCGGTATCAGGAAGTTCAGCGGCACCGAGTCGGGCGCCAGCTCCCGGAGGCCGTGGGCGACATCGACGATGTCGTCGTCGCTCTCGCCCATGCCGAACAACGCCCCCGAACAGGGCGACAGCCCGGCCTCGCGCGCCCGGTCCACGGTCTCGACCCGGTCGTCGTAGCCGTGGGTGCTGCAGATCTCCCCGTAGTGGGACTCCGAGGTGTTGAGGTTGTGGTTGTAGGCGAACACGCCCGCGTCGGCCAGTTGCTCCGCCTGGCCCTCCCCGAGGATGCCGAGGCATGCGCACACCTCGAGTCCCGGGTGCACGTCGTGGACCGCCATGACCGACTCGGCCATGTGTTCGATGTCGCGCTCGGAGGGCCCACGGCCCGATGCCACGAGGCACACCCTCGCGGCACCCGAGTCGACGGCGCGACCGACCGCCTCGGCGACGACGTCGGCGCCGACGTTGTCGTAGGTGAGGATGCCCGCCTCGGAACCGCGGCGCTGCGAGCAGTAGTTGCAGTCCTCGGGACACAGACCCGACCGGACGTTCACGAGGTAGTTCAGCTTCACGGTGTTGCCGAAGCTCTCCCGGCGGAACCGGGCAGCCGCGCTCACCACCGCCAGGGTGTCCTCGTCGGAGGCACCCAGGACCGCGAGCGCGTCGGCGCGGCTGGGCGGCTCGCGGCGTTGCGCCGCGTCGCTGCAGCGGCTCAGCAGTTCTTCCAGGGATCCCTGTGTGGTCTCGGTGGTGCCCATGACGTGGAGGATGCTCCCACGGACGGGTCCACGACGAGAAGTCCGACACGGCCCGCCGAGGTCTGCAATCGTGTCGACCCGCGGCACCGGATGCACGTGGGCACGTGTGCACACCTGCACCATCGCGGCGGCGCACCCCACGGGGCCCGCGACCACACTGCACAAGGAGACAGCCAGATGCCCAGACTCGGAATGGTCCCACGTTCGGAACTGCATCCCTTCGGGGAGGTCATGTTCGGGATCCTCTTCGGTGACCGTGACCCGGTGGAGGAGCCCGGCACCCCCTCGGGCACACCGGGCGACTGGTGGCCGGTGTTCGCCAACTCACCGGACTGCTTCGACCACTGCTGTGCGGGCTTCCAGTTCTACCGCGACCCCAAGCGCAAGCTGGACCCGAAGCTGCGTGAGCTGGGCCAGGCGCGCGCTGGTTGGGCCCGGGGATCCACCTTCGTGTTCTCCCAGCACTCCAAGGCGTGCCGCGACGTCGGCCTCGGCGACGAACAGGTGGCCGCGCTGCCCCACTGGCAGGTGGCCGACTGCTACGACGAGGCCCAGCGCGCCGTGCTGGCCTACACCGATGCGCTGGTGGTGATGGGAGGCCGTGTGGCCGACGGCATCTTCGAGGCCCTGCGGACACACCTAGACGACGAGGAGATCCTCGAGCTCACCTACATCGTGATGACCTACGAGATGCACGCCACGATGTCGAAGGCGCTGCGCACCGAGTACGACGACGTCGACGACCCCGTGAGGGAGGTGGCCGACCCCAGCGGCCGCTTCGCGGGCCTCGACATCTTCGAGGGCATGGAGGGATCCCAGGGTGCGCCACCCACCCGCTGAACCCTCCGGGCACCCGGAGGTGCTGCTCGCGACGGCGGAGGGCTGCTGGGAACTCGACGAGGACGCTCCGCTGCTCACCGACGCCCTGGCCGACCGCGGCATCCACGCACGCCCCGCTGTGTGGGACGACCCCGGGGTGGACTGGGAACGCGCCGGTGTCGTGGTCGTGCGGTCGACCTGGGACTATCCGCTGCGCCGTGACGAGTTCCTCGAGTGGGCCGCCGCTGTCTCGGAGGTCACGCGGCTGGTCAACCCGGTGGAGGTCATCGGCTGGAACACCGACAAGGCCTACCTGTTGGACCTCGCCCGCGACGGCCTGCCGGTCGTGCAGACCTGGCTGCTCCCGCCCGGCCACGACAGCCGGGACGCCGCAGCACGGATCCGTGAGGCCGCCGGGGGAGGCGGGGAACCCGACCGCCGTGTACCCGACCGTCACGTGGTCGTGAAGCCATCGGTGTCGGCGGGTTCGCGCGACACCGCTCGCTTCGCCCCCGACGAGGTGGACGGGGCGGTGGATCTCGCGGCGCGCATCTGCGCTGGAGGCCGCACCGCAATGGTGCAGCCCTACCTGGACTCGGTGGACTCCATCGGTGAGACCGGTCTGGTCTACTTCGACGGAGTGCTCTCGCACGCGTTCACCAAGGACGCCCTGCTCACCGAGACCGGTGAGCACGACCGCGGCGTGTTCGCCATCGAGTCGATATCCCCGAAGCACCCCGAAGCCGGGGCGGCACGGCTCGGCGACGCGGTCGTGCAGGCGGTCGAGCAGCGTTTCGGCGGCCCCCCGGGATACCTGCGTGTCGACATGCTCGTCGGGACCGACGGTTCACCCGTGCTGCTCGAGCTCGAGGCGACCGAGCCGTCGTGGTTCCTCGCAACCGACCCGGCTGCGGCACCACGCGCCGCAGCGATGATCGAGAGACACCTGGCAGCCGGGACGGGTCGGCTCCGGACCAATCGCGGGGGCACCCCGACAGGCTGAGCAGGTTGGCGTCGCAGGTGCCACCGACCCGTAGGATGCCAGCGCCCGGGGGCATCCCCGCGACGCAGCACAGGAGGAGCGAAGAGATGACCGACGAGGCGAAACCCGAGGAACTGGTCACCTGGGATTCCGACGGTGGCATCGCTCGCATCACGATCAACTCGCCTGCCACCGGCAACTCGCTGACGGGGCCCATGCGCGACCGTTTGGGGGACCTGATGGACCTCGCCTCGGAGGACCTCGCCGTGCGATGCGTGGTCCTGACCGGAGCGGGTGACCGGCACTTCTGCACCGGCGCCAACCTGGCGGGCCCGCAGCCGGAGCGTCCCGCGCGCCCCGAGGGTGCTCCCGACAGGGCGATGGGCGACGCAGCACGCCTGATCCGCAGGGGCTGGCAGCGCCTGGTGGGATCGATACTCGACTGCGAGAAGCCGGTGATCGCCGCCGTCAACGGAACCGCCGCGGGTGGCGGCGCACAACTGGTGCTCGCATGTGACCTGGTGGTCATGGCCGACTCGGCGAAGCTCGTGGAGGTGTTCGTGCGGCGTGGGATCATCCCCGACGCCGGGGGTGCCTACCTGCTTCCCCGCATTGTGGGCACCCACGTCGCGAAGGAGCTGATGTTCCTCGCCGAGGACGTGCCCGCATCCCGCTGCGCCGAGTTGGGCATCGCCAACCGTGTGGTGTCCGCCGAGGAACTGGTCCCGACAGTGGACGACCTGGCTTCGCGCCTGGCGACGGCTCCGACACGGGCCATCGCGCTCACCAAGGCCCTGGTCAACCGCAGCCTGGAATCGGGCCGGCAGGTGGCCTTCGACGACGAGGCGGCTGCGCAGGACTGGCTCACCGCCAGTGCCGACTTCGACGAGGGGATCGCCGCGTTCAGGGAGCGTCGGGCCCCTGAGTTCAAGGGCTGGTGAGTCCGACCCGCCGGCATTCCGGGTACGACCGCTGCTCGTGGAAACGCACACGAACGGTTGTTCCGGGGGACACGTACCCCTTGCGCCGGACCCCCGCGAGGTCAATAATCCCTGACCAACACCGCATGTTTTCGGTGCATTTCGGTCAGGGAGGGGAACGGGATGGAGTACACGCCACCGCGCCCGCGCGAGAAATCGTGGTGCCGGGCGACCGGGGGGAGGGCCGGGACCCTCGCGCAGCTGGTGAGTGCGGTGGTGATCGCCACCGCGCTCACGGGGTGCTCCCATGCGCCCCGGGAGGAACCGATCTCTCCCCTCGGCGCCGGAGCCGGGGAGCCGACGTTCCCACCGGGTTCCACCGGTACCGGCACTCCGGACGAACGGGCCGGGGCCGACCCGCACCGCGGCGATGACCCATCCGCAGCTTCCGTGACGGCCACGCCGGGGGAACCGGAAGGGCCCCGCGAGGAACTCGAGGACCTGCTCGGCCGATACGACGCGGCCCTCTCGGCGTTGCACGCCGACCCGACGGCCGCAGGTGACGACGACCACCCGCTCACGCGTGAATGGCTCGAGGTCGTCGTGGTCGGATCGCAGCTGGACCGCGAGGTGAGGGGTCGCATCCTCGCCGGGGCCCTCGATGACTCCCTCGCCGTGGTGGCGGGACCGGAGGGGGTGTCCTACTCCAACACGGCGACCGAGGTGCACGTGGGAGGCGACGGTTCGCTGGAGTGGACCAACTGCGGGTACGCACCGGGGCTCGGGGTGGACCTGCACAGCGGCGCGGTGCTCGACACGAACCGCACCCACACCTCCGGGAGGGGAAGGGCCGTGCGCGACCCCGGGGGCCGGCTCGTGGTCAGCGAGTTGTGGGACGATCGCACCCGGCTGCTCGGCCCCGACGAGCCGAACCCATGCGAGTCGGCCGAGCCCACCGGAGCACCGCGATGAGCCACCGTGTGCCCGGCACCGCCCGGCGCATCGCTGCGCCCCTGTGGGTCGTGCTGGCCCTGGCCGTGGCGGTGTGGCCCACCCGGAACCTCGGGGCCGCCACCGGAGGGGCGGGAGCGACGGGCCACGGCGACGAGATCATCACCTCGATCCTCGCAGCGGCGCGCGAGGGCGGGACCGGGGGTGGCGCCGGAGGTCCGGGTGCGACCTGCCGCACACACGTGCTCACCGATCGGCAGGTGACCTACCTCATCCACGTGGCCGCGACCATGCCCGAACTGCTCGAGGCATCGTTCCTGGATGCGATCGAGCGCTTCGCCAACTCGACCGTGAGCGTGTCGACACCTGCACCGGGCACCGTCGCACCTGCCGGCACCGTCCCGCCGGCAAGCAGCACCCCGCCGGCAAGCAGCGCGCCACCGGCAAGCAGCGCGGGTCCGAGCAACACCACCGCTCCCACGAGCACCGTCGAACCGCCGAGCACTCCGGAACCAGAGGTCACCTACTGGGACCTGACCGTGAGGGTGTGCGGCGGGGTCGCCGACACGATGAGCGTCCGCTCCAGGGTCGCCACCGGGAGCCTCCCCGGAGCCTCCGTGCTGGCAGGAGGTTTCCTGAGGCACACGACCCGGCTGCCCGCACCGGTGATCCGCCTCTCCCCGCCGCCGCGCACCGGACCGCTGGGTGTGGAGGCGGCAACCATCGTCGGCGAGCCGGTGTTCTTCTCGGTGGATGCCCCCGGGCCGGTCATCGAGACGATCCCCTACGGTGGCCGTACCGTCGAGGTACGCGCCGCGCCCGACCACATCGAGGTGTTCAGCGGTGAGCCCGCCGCGAAGAACGCGATCCTCGAGTGCGCGGGGCTCGGTTCCACCCACGACCCGTCCTCCCCGCTGGGCCCCTACGCACAGGCGTACGCAGAGGGCGCCTGCGCGGTCGTGTTCCATCAACGAACCGGCCCGCCGCGCCGTGACCATTGGCTCGGCTACGTGGCCCTCGAGTGGTCGGGGCGCTTCAGGGTCGATGGCGGACCCTGGCGACCCCTCGACGGTCTCTTCTCCACCTCGGTGTTCGCGGTCTCGGTGGGTGAGGTCGACACCGTGGTCTCCGACGAGGGTTGACCCCCGGTCGCCGCCCCTGCCATGTGGGAGTCGGCCCGGGCACCGCTGGTGAGCATGCCCGGAGCGACTCAGCTCCGCTCGGCAGAGAGGCCCTCGTCGAGAAACGACTCGAGTTGCTCCACCGTGCACGCTGGCTTGATGAAGTTGCCCTGGGCGAACCCGCATCCGAGCTCCCGCAACATGTCGAGCTCCTCGAGGGTCTCGACCCCCTCGGCGACGGTGGCCAGTCCGAGCGTGGCAGTGAGTCCGATCACCGCCTCCACGATCGCCCTGCGGCGTTCGTCGCTGGCCGCACCCACGACGAACGAGCGGTCGAGCTTCACCACGTCCACCGGCAGTGTGTGCAGGTAGGTGAGCGACGAGTAGCCGGTTCCGAAGTCGTCGATCGCGACCGCCAGACCGATTGCACGGAGGCTCTCCAGGACGGCGGCGGCAACCACCGCATCGTCCAGCAGGGCCGTCTCGGTGACCTCCATCGCCACACTGTGCGGCGAGACTCCCGAGGACGCCAGCGCGGACTGCACCGTTGCGGTGAATCCGGGGTCCGCGACCTGACGGGCCGACACGTTGACCGACATCCGCAGGTGCCCGCATCCGGGTCTTTCTCGGAGCACTGCGAGGCGGGCCATTGCCTCCTCGATCACCCAGGCCCCTATCGAGGAGATGAGTCCGGTCTCCTCGGCGACCTGCATGAACGAGTCGGGAGTCACGAGCACGCCGTCGCGCTCCCAGCGCAGCAGTGCCTCGACCCCCACCACGGCCATCGTGTCGAGCTGCACGATCGGCTGGTAGTGCAACTCGAGGGCGTCACCGTGCCGGGTCGTGCGCAGCGCCGAGAGCGTCTCCTGTCTCTCCGCGGTGCTGCGGCGCAGCTCCTCGTCGAAGAGCACCCACTGCCCACGACCATCCGACTTGGCCCTGTACATGGCCGTGTCCGCGTTCCGCAGGATCTCCTCGGCATCCGCGGGTTCGCGCGCCACGGCGATGCCGATCGACACACCCACGTGGATGTCGTGCCCCTCGACCCTGAACGGTGCCTGCAGGGTCGACTCGACACGGGAGGCCACCGCAGTGGCCGCATCTATCGACTCGACTCCCTCGCAGAGGACCACGAACTCGTCGCCGCCGAAGCGGCTCACCACGTCGCCGGGGCGCACTGCGGTGCGCACACGCCGCGAGATGGCTCGAAGGAGCTGGTCGCCCACGGAGTGCCCGAGGGCGTCATTGATCACCTTGAAGCGGTCGAGGTCTATGAACAGCAGCGCGAGGTGCTGGTCCGGGTCGCTGCCGATCGCAGCGGAAGCCTCGCTTATCCGCTCGAACAGCGTCGCCCGGTTGGGGAGGTCGGTCAGGGGGTCACGGCTGGCCTGACGCTCCAGACGGCGGTGCTGTTCGACCCGCTCGCTGATGTCGCGGGCCACCACGGAGGTGAAGTCGGGCTCGCCGCTGTCGTCCTCGTGCACGACGGCCTCGACCGAGACCGTCGTGAGCTCCCCGTCGGGGGCAGTCAGCCCCACGTCCCCGGACCACCTCGACGGACCCCCTTGGCGCAGTGACTCGAGCAACGCCGATGCAACCTCACCCAGTTCGCTGCGGTCGGGCTCACCCTCGAGGTCACGACCGAAGAACTCCGTGGCGGCGCGGTTGCACAACACCACGTTGCCCGCCGGGTCGCTCAACACGACCAGGTCCTGTGTCCCCTCGAGCAGGCCCGAGACCAAGCGCTGCGTGCCCGCGCGGCCTGCAGGAGCCGCATCCTCTCCGGCTGCCCGGCCCTGTCGGTTGTGCGGTCGACCCAAAGCTGCTCCCCGTCCCCAACGAGTGTACGGGCACAGCAGCCGATCCGGTCCGGCACGGCACCGCCCGGTGCCGGCAGCGACTACGGACCCCGGTGCCCAGGGCGGTAGGTTCCTGGCGTGCTGCGAATGCTGGGTCTCACCGTGCTCGCCCTGGCCACGGCCTGTGCAGGCACCTCGACCCGGCAGGTCTCGGTCGAGGCGGAGACGACGGTGACGGCTGAATCGACCACCACCACGACCGAGGCACCGGACTGCGCGTCCACCCTTCCGACCTCTGCACAGGCCTCCCAGCTGTTGATGGTCATGGTCGACGATCCCCACCATGCGGCCGAGGCACTGGCCGCGGGCGAGGTGGGGGGATTCGGACTCAAGGGCAACCAGCGCAGCGACGTCGACGAGGCGATCTCCGAGGTGACCGCAGACACCCCGCTGCCCGCGACCGTGGCGGTGGACGAGGAGGGTGGCCCGGTTCAGCGGCTCCGCTACTCCGCAGGTCGAATCCCTTCGGCGTCCGAGACCGCCGACGGCTCGGTCGAGGAGGCTGCGTCGACGATGGCCGAGCATGCCTCCCGCATGGCTGACATCGGGGTGACGATGAACTTCGCACCCGTGGCCGACCTGGAGAACGAAGCCGTGCTGTCCGGCCGCACCTACTCCGACGATCCCGACACCGTCGCCATGTACGCCTCCGCGGTCGCCGAAGCGACCGCCGGAGCCGGTATCACCCCGGTGGTCAAGCACTGGCCGGGCATCGGTGGAGCGGACACCGATCCGCACGAGGAGTTGCCGGTGCTGGACGACGTCGCCCAGCTCCGGGCCCACGACATGCGGGCATTCGACGCGGTCATCGAAGCAGCACCGGTGGCGGTCATGGTCGCGCATGCCGAGGTGCCGGGGTTGACCGCTCCGGGAGAGCCGGTGTCGCTGAGCCGGGATGCGATCACCGGCGAGCTCCGGGGTTCCTCCGGGTTCGACGGGGTCGTGATCACCGACTCGCTGGGCATGGGGGCGATCGTGAACCAGCAGACCCAGGCCGATGCAGCGGTCGCGGCGATAGCGGCGGGGGCCGACATCGCGCTCCTGTCGGGGGCGGACGTGGTGGCCGATGCGCACCAGCGGGTCATCACCGCCATCGAGGACGGCGAGATCCCCGGGGACCAGGTCGAGCAGTCCGTGCGGCGGGTGCTCGCCATGAAGGGGATCGAGGGTGAGTGCTTCGATGCGATCAGCGCCTACGCGGCCATCGACCGCACGCGCGCCGAGCAGGACGCTACCTCCGGCGAGGCGACCGAGGACGGCACCGACGACACCACGGGCAGCGATGACCCCGCCGACAGCAGCGGCGAGGGGATCACCGACAGCGGCATCAACGACCCCACCTCGGACACCGGATCCGGTACCGGAGACTGACCTCCACGGGGATCCGGGCAGCCCGACGGGCTCGCGCCGACAAGGAACGCTCCACACCCCCTACCATTGGCAGCGGGGACGGCTGTGCGGGGACAGTCCGGATGACCAGCAGTGACGGCCCCGGGGCCGTCGGAGCGAAGGGGGTTCAACATGAGGGTTTCGACGATCCTCGAGCAGAAGGGTTCCGCGGTCGCCACGATCAGGGCCACCGCCACCGTCGCGGAGGCGGCGGGGGAACTCCGCCTGCGCGGGGTGGGCGCACTGGTCGTCTCAGAGGACGGCCGGACGATCCAGGGGATCATCTCCGAACGTGACGTCGTGAGGCGACTGGCGGAGAAGGGTGCCCACTCACTGGACGAACCGGTGGAGTCGGTCATGTCGGCCGAGGTCCGCACCTGTGCACCCGGTGACCGCTGCGACGACCTGATGCGCATCATGACCGAGCACCGCATGCGCCACCTACCGGTCGTGGTCGACGGTGAGCTGGCCGGGATCATCTCGATCGGCGACGCGGTGAAGCACCGGGTCAACGAACTCGAGCAGGAATCCGAGGCCCTGCACGACTACATAGCCGCAGGCCGATAGCTGCAGGCCGGCAGCTGCGGGGCACTGAGCACCCGGGGCCCGTGGGCCCCCGGGTTCACCCCCGGTGGCGGTTGACCGCCGACACGACCGCCCGCAGGGACGCGACCAGGATCGACTCGTGCATGCCCACTCCCCAGCGGATGGTGCCGTCGGGCGCCTGCACCTCCACGAATGCGGCTGCGGTTGCGTCCGAGCCGGCCGACACCGCGTGCTCGGAGTAGTCGACCACCTCGAGGTCGATGCCCAGGGTCTCGGAGAGCCCCGCCATGAACGCCGAGATGGGGCCGCCTCCCTGGCCCGTAACGGTCACCGGTTTGCCGTCGAGGACCAGTTGGACCGTCACCTCCGCGCCCTCGGCGGAGGTCGTCGCCTCAGCGGAGCGGAACACGATCCCCCGGGCGCCCGCGGCCACGGCTGCCTCGTCGACCTGGTCGAGGTACTCCGAGGAGAACTCCTCCCACATCGCAGCCGGTGATATCTCGGTGCCGGTGTCCTCGGTGATCCCCTGGATCGTCTTGGAGAACTCGATCTGCAGCCGACGTGGGAGCTCCAGTCCGTACTCGGACTTCATGATGTACGCGACCCCGCCCTTGCCGGACTGGCTGTTGACGCGGATCACCGCCTCGTAGCTGCGCCCGAGATGGGCCGGGTCGATGGGCAGGTAGGGAACCTCCCACGCCTCGTAGTCGCCCTCGCCGGAGTGTCGAGCGGGGTCCTCGGCACCGAGTGCGCTGAGCCCCTTCTTGATCGCGTCCTGGTGCGATCCCGAGAAGGCGGTGTAGACGAGGTCGCCCACGTACGGGTGGCGCTCGTGCACCGCGAGCCTGTTGCAGTACTCGGCAGTGCGGCGGATGGCATCGATGTCGGACATGTCGAGTCGTGGGTCGACACCCTGGGTGAACATGTTGAGTGCCATCGTCACCACGTCGACGTTGCCGGTGCGCTCCCCGTTGCCGAAGAGGGTTCCCTCGACGCGCTCGGCACCCGCCAACAGCGCCATCTCCGCAGCAGCCACCGCGGTTCCGCGGTCGTTGTGCGGATGGACCGACAACACGACCCGATCGCGGTCGGCCATGTTGCGGTGCACGTACTCCACGACATCGGCGTAGATGTTCGGGCCGTACATCTCGACCGTCGCCGGCACGTTGATGATCACCTTCTCGGGTTCGCCCTCACTGTCCTTGCCGAGTTCCAGGGCGTCCATGACCGCAGCCGAGATCTCGATCGCGAAGTCCGGTTCGGTGCCGGTGAAGGACTCCGGGGAGTACTCGTAGCGGATCCTGGTGTCGCCCGCGTGGTCCTCGAGCTCCCGGCAGAGCTTCGCCGCGTCGACCGCCAACCTGGTGATTCCCTCGCGGTCGGAGTCGAACACGACCCGCCGCTGCAGCTCGGAGGTGGAGTTGTAGAAGTGGACGATCGCGGCCGGGGCGCCGCGCAACGCCTCGTAGGTGCGTTCGATGAGCTCACGGCGGCACTGGACGAGGACCTGGATCGTCACGTCCTCGGGTATGAGGTCCTCCTCGATGATCTGGCGCAGGAAGTCGTAGTCGGTCTGCGATGCCGAGGGGAACCCCACCTCGATCTCGGTGAAGCCCATCTGCACCAGGGTCTCGAACATGCGCCGCTTGCGGACCGGGTCCATCGGGTCGATCAGCGCCTGGTTGCCGTCGCGGAGGTCGACCGAACACCAGATCGGTGCCTCGGTGAGCACCCGGTTGGGCCAGGTGCGGGTGGCGAGCCCACCGTTGGGAGCACCTTCCGCCTCACCGGCCAGGGGCAGGAAGGGCCGGTACTTCTCGAACGGCATCTGCTTGGTGGCGGTGGTGGGCGGCATTGTCATCTCACTCTCGGTGTGTCGGATCGTCGCTTCGGTGTGGTCCGGGGACATGTGTCCCGAAAACTGAAGAACCTCCTGCGCTGGGCAGGAGGTTCGGCGAGCACGCAGGCGCGTACTCGCCTAGGTCAGCAGCAGGAGGGCGCGCACACGAATCGTCATGGAGCACATCCTATGGTCCGGCACCGCCTGCTGCAACGCGCGTACCCCGCGACGGTGGAACCGCTACCTTCGGCACATGGCAGAACAACCCACAGCACTCGAGCTGGCCGAACAGGTACGCACCGGTGCCAGGTCCGCAGCCGAACTCCTGGAGGAGCACCTCGCTTCGGTGGAGGCACTGGATCCGGCACTGAACGCGGTCTGCCTGCGCGACGACGAACGCGCCCGTGCCGATGCCGCCGCGGTGGATGCGACCCTCGAATCCGAGGGGCCCGACCGACTCGGCCCGTTCGCGGGTGTCCCCATGCTGATCAAGGACCTCAACGACGTGGCCGGCTGGCCCACCACCCACGGATCCCGGGCGACCGAGCACGGACCCGCCCCCGAGGACGAACTGGCCGTGGCGCGGCTGCGGGCCGCGGGTTTCGTGCTCAGTGGCAAGTCCACCACGCCCGAGTTCGGCACCATCTCGGCGACCGAGTCGGAGCTCTTCGGGGCGACCCGGAACCCCTGGAACACCGCGCACACCCCCGGCGGGTCGTCCGGCGGGGCCGGGGCCGCGGTGGCTTCGGGAATGCTCCCGGCTGCCCACGCCTCCGACGGTGGGGGGTCGATCCGGATTCCCGCCAGCTGCAACGGCCTCGTGGGACTCAAGTGCTCACGGCACCGGATCACCGCGCGGACGGCGAAGATGACCGGGGGATCCACCCAGGGAATCCTCACACGCACCGTGGCCGACGCCGCTGCCATCACCGACGTCATGGCGGGCGCCGATCCGGGTGCATGGGAGACCGCTCCGCCCCTGGAACGACCCCTCGCCCGGGAGGTGGGTTCCGACCCGGGGCACCTGCGGATCAAGGTCGCCACCACCAACGCGATGGGCATGGAGCCCGCACCGGCATGCCAGGAAGCCGTCGAGGTCGCGCTGGGCGCGCTCTCCGCGGCCGGGCACACGATCGACACCTCGCCACTCCAGTGGCCCGACCCCGCGGGCTTCCTCAGCGGTTTCCTCACGGTGTGGGCGACCATCACCGCGGGAGCGGGACCCCTGCGCGAGGAGCTCCTGGAGCCACACAACCGGGCCAACCGCGAGGCCGCGAAGGCGACCGATGCGATCGCCTACAGCGAGGCGGTGATGGACCTTCAGATGCGTTCGCGGGAGTTCACCGCGGCGTTCGGCAGGGACTTCGACCTCCTGTTGACCCCGGCCATGGCGATCGAGCCCCCACCGGTCGGATGGGTGTTCGAGGGAATCGACGACGACCCGATGGCCCCACTGACCAACTCGACCCCGATGGCGGCATACACCGCGGTGTTCAACGTGACCGGCCAGCCGGCCATCAGCCTCCCGGTGCACCTCTCCGACAGCGGCCTGCCCATCGGGGTGCAGCTCGCCGCGCCACCCTTCGGCGAGGCCCTCCTGGTGCAGGTCGCGTCCCAGATGGAGGATGCCTTGCGCTGGCACGAGCGCGCCACACCCGACCCCCTCGGCTGAGGGTTCCCGGGCTCAACCGCCCGACAGCACCGAGGTGGGGGCCGCGACGGCCGGCAGCTCGTCGGGGTCGTCGAGCCACCCGTCGGGCAGGGCGACACGCCGCAGCGGGTTGGAGTGGCTGCGGTTGAACAGCGCTGCGTCCCCGGGCGCTGGCGCATCCGGGTCCAGCCGTTCCAGCAGCGCCTCCACATCCCGGGGGGTCTCAACCGCTGCGGCGGCCCGGCGCACCTGTGGGCCCACCGGATATCCCTTGAGGTACCAGGCGAGGTGCTTGCGGAACGGCGCAAGGCGTGCCCCGGTGCCGTACCACTGCTGGATGAGTCCCAGATGGCGCCTGATCACATCGGACACCTCCCCCAGGGTGGGACCCGGTGGGACCTCGTGGCCGAGGAACGCCGCCTGCAGCTCCGCGAACAGCCAGGGGCGCCCGAGGCAGCCCCGTCCGATGACCACACCGGCACAGCCGGTCCCGCGCATCATCGAGGTCGCGTCCGCTGCGGTGGCGATGTCGCCGTTGCCCAGCACGGGAATGGACGGGACCTCCTCGACGAGCCGGGCGATCGCCTCCAGCCGGGCGGGTGGCCCGTAGTGGTCCAGTGCGGTACGGGCGTGCAGTGCGACCGCAGAGGCCCCGCACGCCTCGGCGATTCGTCCGGTGTCGAGGTAGGTGAGGTGTTCGTCGTCGATCCCCATCCGGAACTTGACCGTCACCGGCACCGTCCCGGCCGACTCCTCGTGTGCGGCTCCGACGACCGCAGCGATCACCGATTCCAGGAGCCTCCGCTTGTACGGCAGTGCGGCCCCGCCACCGTTGCGCGTCACCTTCGGGGCCGGGCACCCGAAGTTCAGGTCGATGTGGTCCACCAGGTCCCGGCCCACCAGCATGCGCGTCGCCTCGGCCGCGTAGTGGGCATCGGTCGCGTACAGCTGCAGCGACCGGGTCCGCTCCGCGGGGTGGAACCGGGCGAGCTCCCAGGACGCACGGTGGCCCTCCACGAGTGCCCTGGCGGTCACCATCTGGTTGACGAACAGGCCTCCGCCGAACTGCGCGCACAGCAGCCGGAACGGCGCATCGGTCACGCCGGCCATGGGGGCGAGCACGACCGGTGGGTCCACCTCGATCGCTCCCATTCGCAACGACGCCATCCACAGAGCCTGTCAGGGCTCCCTCGGAGCGGCCAAGGAGGATCCGCCGCGCCGACCCGGCAGCGGGAGTGCGCCCCGCTGTCGGCAGGATCAGTCGGCGTGCCCGTGGCCGGCTTGCTGTTCGTGGCCGGGCATTCCGGCCACGTAGGTTCCTGCGGTCCATCCGGCATCGACGACGAAGTCGGCTCCGGTGCAGGCTGCCGTCTGGGGAGACAGCAACAGCGTGACCATCGCTGCGACGTCGTACATGTCGGCATCCACGTTGTGGCCGTCCACCACGAGTGCGGGCTCGGGTGAGCTGCGCATGAACTCCTCGAGGTCGAACTGCTCGAGGAACGGCGCGAACATCTCGGGGTTGCCCATCGACGGGCACACGGAGTTGACCCGTATCCCGTAGCGCCCCAGCTCCATGGCCGACGCCTTGGTGAGGCCCCGCACACCCCACTTCGTGCTCGTGTAGGCCACCGTCGCGTTGCGGCCCTCGAGCCCCGCCACCGACGCCACGTTGACGATCGCTCCCCCACCAGCCGCTCGCAGCGCGGGCGTCGCTGCCCGGGTACCCAGGAGCGGTCCGCACAGGTTCACCGCGACGAGCCTTTCGAGCAGGGCCGGTTCCATCGTCTCCAACGGCCCCAGGTGCAGGATTCCGGCGTTGTTCACGAGGGCGTCGAGACCACCCAGGACGTCCAGAGCAGCTGCCATCGCGTCGTCCCACGACGCCGCATCCGCCACGTCCAGGGTCACCGCTGACGCGGCCTCGCCCAGGGATCCGGCGGTCTCGTGCACCTTGTCGCGGTTCACGTCCGCCAACACCACACGACCACCCAGTTCGACGATCCGCCGGGCCGTCACAGCACCCACGCCCTGGGCCGCACCGGTCACGATGGCCCGTTTGCCCCGAAGTGACTGCGTTCCCGGATCCACCCCGGTTCGTTCTGACATCGGGTGATCATGTCACGTGCCCGAAAGCCGTTCCCAGAACCGAACCCCGGGAGCACGGCCCGTTCTGGGATACTCCGGGCATGACACCAGTACCCCTGCCCGGTGGATTCAGCGCCCACGTCGCCAACGTCGGCATCAAGGACTCATCGCTCGACTTCGCGGTTCTGGCCGCCGACCGCGACTGCGCAGTGGCAGGCGTGTTCACCCGGTCGCTCTTCGCAGGTCCCAGCGTGACGCTGTCACGCGAGCACGTCGCCGACGGCGCCGCACGTGCAGTCGTGGTGGTGTCCAAGAACGCGAACGTCGCGAACGGGGAGGCCGGCCACGCCGATGCGGTGGAACTGGCCGAACTCACCGGCCGGGCACTCGGCTGCGACCCGGCAGACGTGATCGTGGCATCCACCGGCGTGATCGGCCGGCGCTACCCGATGGACCGCATCCGCGACCACCTCCGGGGCATGCCCTCCGCTCCCGAGGGCAACGACGCGGTCCAGGTGGCCACCGCGATCATGACCACCGACACCCACCCGAAGGTGGCGACGGCCAAGGTGGCGACCCTCGAGGGGGGTACCGCCAACGTCGTCGGCATGGCCAAGGGAGTGGGCATGATCGAGCCCGACATGGCGACGATGCTGGCGTTCGTGCTCACCGACGCGGAGGTCCCGATCATGGAGCTCCGCAAGGCGTTCTCGCAGGTGGTCGACCGGAGCTTCAACAGCCTGTCGGTGGACACCGACACCTCGACCTCCGACACCGCGGTGGTGCTCGCCAGCGGGGCTGCCGGCCCGGTGGAGACCGGGGACTTCGCGCTCGCGCTGCAGGCGGTGTGCACCGAGCTCACCCGCCAGCTGGCCTCCGACGGGGAGGGCGCCACGAAGCTGCTCGTGGTGGAGGTCTCCGGAGCCCGTGACGATGCCCAGGCGAAGCGGGTCGCCAAGTCGGTCGTCAACTCACCCCTGGTGAAGACCGCGGTGCACGGGGCAGACCCCAACTGGGGTCGTGTTGCGATGGCGGTGGGCAAGTGCAGCGACGACACCGACATAGATCCCGCGCAGGTGCAGATCTCCTTCGGCGGCACCCGGGTCTACCCGGTCACTCCAGGGTCCGACGAGGAAGCGCTGCTGGCCGACCTCGAGGACTACCTGGCGGGCGGCGAGGTGCACATCGGGGTGGACCTCGGGATCTCCGCGGGCACCTGGACGGTCTACGGATGCGACCTGAGCGACGGCTACGTGCGCATCAACGCCGACTACACGACCTGACCGGCCCTCCGGAGGGTCACAGCCGCTCGGTGTGGACCATCGGATCGCCGGCCTCGATCCCGAAGCGAGCGGTGGGCCGCGGGGTCGAGGTGCGCGACGTGGCGTCGTTGGCGAAGTACGTGACGACCATCTCGTCGGGTCGAGCCTCCAGGATGCCGTATCCGTTGTGGGACCCGTCCACGAAGTTGAAACCCGGCTGGTAGGGGCCGTGCTCGGCCGAACCGAACAGGAGGTTCTCGTTGACCGCTCCCCCTCCCGAGGAGATCGCACCGACGGCGAACTCGTTGGCCACGACGGGTGACGAGGCATCGTCGAAGTCGGGGGTGAGTCCCGACTGCCAGAAGCTGTGGTAGTCCCCGGTCACGAAGACCGTGTTCGCGATCGAGTTGCGCTCCAGGTGTGAGAGCACCTCGTGGCGTTCCCACACGAACCCGTCCCACGAGTCGAAGCTGCTGTTGGTGTACAACCCGGCGTGCTCGGGCAGGTCCGGATCGAGCTCGCGCAACTCGGGGGTGTCGAGGTCGAGCACCCTCAGCGGCGCGATCATGACCGGGTTGCCGATCACCTTCCACGTGCTGCGCGTGGAGGCGGCCGACAGGCCCTCCAACAGCCACTGCCGCTGATGGTGCCCGAGCATCGTGCGCCCCGGCGCTGTCTCGTGGGTGGTGATGGGCATCGGCCCGAAGGGCAGGCCGTCCTCCCGGTGCGGGTCGCGGTACTGGCGGCCATCGAGCATGAAGATGTGCCCGAGGTCCCCCCATGGCAGGTCCCGGTGGATGCGTGTGCCATCGGTCGGCCACACCGGCTGGTACTCGAACCACGCCCGGTACGCAGCGGCGGCGCGCGCCGGATCCTCGCTGAAGATCCGGCGGTCGTAGTCGTTGACGATCTCGTGGTCGTCCCAGATCGGAACGAATGGATGCGCCTCGTGCGCGGCCCGTAGGTCCGGGTCGGTCTTGTAGGTCCGGTACTTGCGGCGGTAGTCCTCCAGTGTCGTCGCCTCGGCCAGCGCATCACCGGAGCGGGCGGAGCCGAGGAGGTTCACCAGGGCCGACTCGTATATGTAGTCACCGAGGAAGAGCACCGCATCGAGGTCCGCGGTGGCGACGTCGCGCCACGCCGTGTAGAAACCGGCGTTGTAGGACTGGCAGCTGGCGAACGCCAGACGCAGTGACGACACGTGGCTCCCCGCGGCGGGCAACGTGGTGGTACGTCCCGTCGCAGAGTCCTCGCGGGGGTGGCGGAACCGGTACCAGTACCTCCGCCCCGGCTCCAGGCCCCCGACGAGGACCTTCACCGTGTGGTCCGCCTCCGGTTGCGCGACGACGGTTCCGTCCGCGACGACCTGTGAGAAGGACTCATCGTCGGAAACCTCCCAGCGCAGGTCCAGGTCGCCACGTGCGAGCTCCGGCGCGCACCTCGCCCACAGGACCACCTGGGTGGAGCTGTGGAGCCCGGAGGCGATGCCCTGGTCGAAGATCCTCCGCGGAGCACTCGGTTCGGGCGAACACCCCAGAGCGAGGCTCGCCGCAGCCGCGATCGAGGATCCCGCTCCCAGCCTCAACAGATCCCGCCTGTGCATCCCACCCCCAGTCACCGGCCCGGCCCGAACGGGCCAGCTCAACCGGGGGCAACCCTACGTTAACCCGGGGTTCAGGTTCCAGATCGAGGTGGTGGGAGGTCGGACAGCTGTCGGTTCAACCCGCGTCGGTGATCGACCAGGCGACGTCCACCGGCAGGAAGAAGGGTGGTCCGTCCACCTGCTGGAGGCTGAATGCCTTGCCGCTGACCGTCGAGCCACTGATCCTCGGCACCCCGGCGTACACGGCGGTCGTGCGGACCCCCGAGGCGCGGTCGGTGAGTGTCATGCTCCCGAGCCAGAGGTCGAAGAACAGCACGCGGTCCATGCGCACGCTGAGGCGTGCCGAGCCGCCGTCGGGCCCGTCCAGCGAACCCGCGCCGCGGATGTGCGAGACGCGGCCACCGCTGCGGCCCACGACCAGGTTGCCACTCGAGAGCTCGCCGGAAGCCTCGTAGTCCACGCCTCCGGTCATGGTCACCGAGACGGTGTCACCGGATGGCTCCGGGACGGTGGTCGTCGTGGTGCTCGTCGGCTGGGACGTGGAGGACGTCGTCGAGCTGCTGGTGGTGGTCGGCTCCGTCGTGGTCGTCGTGGACGTGGTGGTCGTCGGCTCCGTCGTGGTCGTGGACGTGGTCGTCGTGGACGTGGTCGTCGTCGGCTGCGTCGTCGTCGTGGACGTGGTCGTCGTGGACGTGGTGGACGTCGTCGTCGTCGGCTGCGTCGTGGTCGTCGTGGACGTCGTTGTCGTGGACGTGGTGGTCGTCGGCTCCGTCGTCGTCGTGGACGTGCTGGTAGTGGTCGGGGCGGTCACGTCCACGAGGATCGTGCGCGTCGCGGAGTCTCCGTCGGCGTCGGTGACGGTGAGCTTCACCGCCTTCGTCCCCTGGTCGGCGAAGGTGTGCTGCACGACGGCCCCGTCGAGCGTCGAGCCGTCGGGCAGGGTCCACAGGTAGGTCGCCGGGCCGTTGACGACGGTCGAGCCCGACGCATCGAGCGTCGTGGCGAGGGGGGCGGCCCCGCTCGCCGGCGTCGCGACCGCATCGGCGACGACGGCGGGTTCGGGGGACGGCGAGATGGAACCGGTCAGCACCGCCAGGTTGCGGCCGGCACCCGAGGGCAGACCGACCTGGGAGTTGACGGCGCCGTCAAGCAGTCCGTAGCCACATCCGCTGGCTCCCGGCACCGAGAAGTCCCGGCTGACGACCTTGATCGACGAGCCGCTCAGTGGAGCACCCTGCAACTGGGTGCCGTCCGGAGCGGTGCTGACCCCGGTGGTGAGGTTCACATCGATCGGATTCGAGGAGGTGCCGATCGTGCACGGGCCGAGCGAACCTCCGTTGATGGTGCCGCTGATGGCGACGCGCAGGCGCACCCGCAGCGTGGCCTCGCCCGTGATCGGGTCGAGCGTTCCCTCAGCGGGATGCGTGGCCAGCACGTTGGCGGTGAGGACCCCGCTGGCGACACCGACGTCGACCAGCATGTACACCGGAGGGAACACCACGCCGCTGGTCGGTATCGAGATGTTGCCGTCGGCGTCGATCGTGCCTGACAGGCTGGTTGCCACCTTGGGCTGGAAACCGGCCTTCACCTCGCTGTTGTCCTCGGCTGCGGACTCACCGTCGGGACCGGCGGCACACTGGGGGTCCGCCGTGTCGAAACGCCCGTCACCGTCGTTGTCCTGGCCATCGGAGCATTCCGGCAGGTCGCTCGGGGTCAGGTCGAACGCGGTCTCACCGAGCGCCATGGAGCCGGACTGCGGGGTGATGCTGAACGGCCCCGGGTTCGCGACCTTCTGCGCGGAGGCACCGGGCACCAACAGCGCGGCGAGCACCGCCACTGCTGCGCCCACGACGAGAAAGCGTCGACTCAGTCGAGGTTCGAACACGATTTTCCCTCCTGCCCCTCCGGGGTCGCCACCCCGGTGCCCCGACAGTCTCCTAGGGCCTCGTGGGATCAGTCAAGATCTCCGCGCCGAGGGAGCGGAGAACGGCGCCCACCTCCGACTCGTCGGCCACGGTGTGGCGCCCCCCGCTGACGACATGGTGCCCGCTGGACCACACCTCGGTTATGTCACCCCTGCCTGCGGAGTACACGAGCGCCGAGAACACGTCATGAACGGGCTGGGTGTGCGGCTGGTCGAGGTCCACCGCGATCATGTCGGCCGAAGCCCCGGGGGCGAGGACTCCCAGGCGCCCGCCGAGCCCGAGTGCTCGGGCACCGTTGCGCGTCACCATCTCCAGCGCGGCACGTGCCGGCAGCACCGTGGGGTCGGTGCCGCGTGCTCCGGCACTCTTGTGCAACAGGGACGCGAGGCGCATCGCCCCCATGACGTCGAGGTCGTTCGATGATGCCGGCCCGTCGGTTCCGAGGGCGACCTCCACGCCTGCTTCGAGCAGCTCCGCGACCGGGGCGACACCCGAGCCGAGCTTCAGGTTGCTGGCGGGGCAGTGCGCCACCGACGCTCCGCTGCGGGCGAGCGCTTCGATCTCGCCGCGGTCCAGGTGGACAGCATGGGCGACGACCGTGCGGGGACCGAGCAGTCCCAGGTCGTCGAGCAGGGCGACCGGGGACAGCCCGTGCCTGTCGGTCACCTCACGGACCTCCGCCTGGGTCTCCGAGGCGTGGATGTGCAACAGCGCCCCTGCATCACGCGCGAGCTCCCCGATGGCACCGAGCGAGGAGGGCGACACGAGGTAGGTGGAGTGCGGCGCCACGACCGGCAGTCGATCCGGTGAGTCCGGGTGCCGCGCCAGCCACTCGGCCGAGGCGGCGAGGCGGCGTTCGAACGCAGCCGCGTCGGAGTCGGGGCCCGGGTCATCCAGGAACACCGGGCCTGTGAGCACCCTGAACCCGAGCCGGTCCGCCGCGGCGAGCACCGCGTCGGAGAAGAAGTACATGTCGAGCGCGGTGTTGACACCCGCGCGGTGCGACTCGACCATCGCGCACCAGGACGCGAGGCCGACCCTGCGTTCGTCCAGTGACCTTCCCTCGAGGGGAAGCAGGGTCGCGAGGAACTCCTCCAGTCCCCGGTCGTCCGCCACCCCCCTGAACATCGTCATCGGCAGGTGCGTGTGGGCATTCACGAACGCCGGCAACAGGGCATGGCCACGGAGGTGAGTGACGCGTGCGCCGGGCGACCCGGCCAGCACCTCCTGAGCCGGTCCGACCTCGAGGATCGAGTCACCGGCGAAACACACGGCCCCGTCGTGGATCACCGGCTCCGCCCCGGAGCCGCCCGGACCGCGCATGCCCTGATCCGTGACAGCCTGATCCGTCATGGCCTGATCCATCATGGGAAGGACCCACTCCGCACGCAGCACGGTACGGGGGGCGTCGGAACCGGAGCGCGGCTCCCCCGCTGTGCCTTCCACTGCGGCACCACCCAGTTGCGTCGGATTCACCGGTCGTCGTCCCCGATCCTGTTGCACAGCGCGACCACCTCGGGCGGGCCCGCGGCCCCGGTCAACTGCTCCCCGATGGCTCCGACCACCCTGGAGGTGTTGAGGTGGGGATGTGTCCGGGCAACCGCCAGTGCGTCCTCCCAGTGGTCGATGTCCCGCTGCTGGCCCACCAGGGCCACACCGAGGCCCAGTTCCCCGAGGCGCGCGAGCTGGGCCTCGGCCGTCTCCCCGGTGCTCATCGGGACCCCTTCGAAGGGCCTGAGCCCGCGTTCCATCACTGCGGCATCGAACCCTATCGTCCAGTAGCCGCCATCGGGGCAGCGGCCGAGCACCGCATCCGTCCCCTCGTTGCAGAGGACATCCAGGGCTCCTTCGAGCTGCTCGGGCATCACCTGGGGGGTGTCCATCCCGACGACGACGACCGCGCCGTGTCCCCGACCGGAGCCGGTCACCGCGAGGGTCTCGAAGAGCGCCTGGAGGCGGTCGCCCAGCCCGCCGGTGGCCTGTTCGATCACCTCCATGCCCTGCGGAACCCAGTCGCCGGCTTCTCCCTCGAGGACGAGCACCCGACGTCCCGCCCTGGCCGCGCATGCTGCGGCCAGCGTGTCCTGCAACGCCGCGGTGGCCAGGTCCGCGGCCTGTCGGGGCCCACACGGAGGGCACAGCCGCGTCTTGACGCGTCCCGGCACCGGGGTCTTGGCGATCACTGCAATCGTGCCCCACTCCGGCCCGACCCGACGCGTTCCACCGAACTCCAGCTGGGCGAAGTGGCGACCATCACCCTCGGTCACCCCCAACAGCTCGGCACCCGCTGCCCGCGCGAGTTGCTCCAGGTCATCCACCGAGACGACCGACCAGGGGAACCACGGGCCGGGTTCGGCATCGGCGGTGTGGATCCGTGCCTCGGTGGTGCCCCCCGGCACTCCCGGCGGATCCACCTCCAACACCAGCCTCGCTCCGCTGCGCCCCAGCTCGCGACAGCGGCGCAGCAGCGCCACGGGGTCTCCGCCGATGCCGACGTTCCCGTCGAGGAGAACGAGGCTGCCCCACCTGCCCTCACCGGGTACTGCGTCGAACACGGAACGGCACAGTGCCGCTGCACCCGACTCCGTGGCACAACGCACGGCTGCCGGTGCGATGTCGATGCCCAGCGAGGGTGTGCCCGCGGCGGACAAGGCAGCCGCGATCCGTCCGGGGCCACATCCCACGTCGAGCACCGGTGCGGGAAGCTCGCCGAGCAGGGCCAGCTCCCCCGCCGTGGCCGGACCGTGCCAGCTCGCCACGGGCAGTTCCCGGATCGAGCCGTCGCGCAACTCGAGGCGGAGCGTCATCGATGCGTGCCCTCCCGACGGCGATCGACGAGCGCCCCGACGATCAACGCGCCGGGCACCACCACGGCCCACATGACCGCCAGGTTGCGTGCCACCGGTAGGGGCAGCTCGCTGGGATCCGTCGGGGAGGCCCCCCAGCGCATCGCCACCGGGAAGGTGGCCAGGGTGATCACCGACGCCACCGCGAGCCCCCAACGCAGCCAGGCGCGCTTCGCCCGACCCGGTACGAACACGATTGCCGCACCCACTGCGAGCACGCAGGGCAACAGCACGAGGTCGTGCACGAGCGCGGCCCCCAGGACCCAGCCCAGCCAGTTGCGCGGGTTGGACTGTTCGGCCTCCACGAACACACCGATGACCGCCCACAGCATCGTCGCGGTGCCGGCCACGATCAGGGTCCACGCGAGGGGACCCGGGCGCGGCGGTCCCGCAGCAGAGGGTGGCCGCGCCGCGCTCACAGCACCTCCAGGGATGTGACCCACTTCGTCTGCAGCACACCTGGCCGGTTGGGCGCTATCAGTCGCAGGGGGGCGCCGTGGTCGGGGTGCAGCGCCTCCCCGTTGGCCTCCAGCGCCAGCAGGCAGTCGTCGCGGGACGCGAGCGTCGGGTCGACCGTGGACGAGCCGTAGAGCCCGCGCTTCTGTGCCGAGGAGACACGCACCTCCCGGTCCCGGCGGTCGGCAACCGGGATGCCCGCCTCCTCCAGCACACTGCTGAGGGTCACCCCGGCCCAGTGCACCGAGGCCGACCACCCCTCCACGCACGCGATCGGCAGCTCCCGCTCGACGCGCGGTAGTTCACGGAGCTGCCCGAGTGTCAGGGAGCTCTCGTCGCCGCCGGGCCCCACCACGACCAGGCGGTAGTCGCCGTCGGTCGCGAGCGACTCCGTTCCCGCGGCTACCGCGGTGCGGTTCACCGGAAAGCCCTGGGGACCGATGTCGGGGCGTCGCGGGGCGAAGGCCGTGAGCCTCCGCAGGGGTGGGAAGGTCTGGCCTGCGGTGAACAGCGTCAGCAGCCCCGCCGAGCCGGCGGCGAACGCGATCACGCCGCGTCGTGACACCCGCCGACGGTCCGCCCCACCGTCCGGCTCCGCCACCCCCTCGCCCGGGCCGGCCGGATCGGCTCCGGCCGCGAACACCCTGCGCAGGACCGGCAGCTGGAGCCCCACGTGCACGAGCATCGCCCCGATCACCAACCACGCCGCCCACCAGTGCCCCACCGGGAAGAAGAAGTCCCACGGGTACCAACTGGCGATGTTCGCCGCTCCGGTGAACAACAACAGCACCGACCCACCCACCAGCGGCAGCAGGGTCAACCGGGCGAACGCGTCGAGTGCGTCGTCGACCGGGGGCCAGCGCGGCAGGTGGGGGCTCACCACGTACAGCTTCGCCAGCAGCAGGGGAATCGATGCGAGCCCGGTGGCCACGTGCATCCCCTGGGAGACACGGTACGCACCGGCCGGCACGGGCGGGATGGGAAACCATGTGACCGGATGCTGGTGCAGGTGGGAGAGCACGCCGGTGAGGAAGCAGACCGTGAAGGCGGCCCCCAGCACCACACCCAGCCGGGCCGCGAGGTCCTCGGAGTGCGCGCCGCTTCGTGCAGCGTCCACCCGCCGACGCTGCAGGGCCGCATTGGCCCTGCTGAGCGGGCCACCCGCACCAGCGGGGCCGGGGCTCTCCATCGGGCCGAGGGTACCCACGCGCCGGCCGCTGGTGCGGTGGATCCGCATTACCAATCGCTTAAACCCCACAGGTCGGGAAGCGGTGGCGGTTCGCTGCCCGTACTCTTGGCGGATGGCCCGACCGCCTGCGCCGAGCGAGTCACCGGCATCCGGCCGGAACGGAGCCGTGCGAGCCGCGCCGGCCAGCCAGCTGATCCTGTTGATCGAGGACGACCCGACACTCGCGGAGGTGGTCGAGTTGTACCTCGAACGCGACGGCTACGAGGTGGTGCGGGTGGCCGATGGCGAGTCGGGCCTGGAGACCGCCCTGCGGTGCGGCCCGGACCTCGTGGTGGTGGACATCATGCTCCCGGGGATCGACGGCTACGAGGTGTGCCGGCGCCTGCGCAACAGCACACCGGTGCCCGTGGTGATGCTGACCGCGCGGGCCAGCGAGGACGACCGGGTCCTGGGACTGCAACTGGGAGCGGACGACTACGTGACCAAGCCCTTCTCACCCCGCGAGCTGGTCGCCCGCATAGGCGCCGTGCTGAGGCGCTGCAACGACTCCGCAGCGCTGCTGGGTCCGGAGTCCGCCGAGCTGACCGCAGGTGGGATCGTCCTGAGCCTTGCCTCGCGCGAGGTCACCGTCAACGGGACACCGGTGCACCTCACCGCCAAGGAGTTCGACCTGCTCGCACATCTCATGCGCCACCCAAACGTGGCGTTCTCGCGCACCGAGCTCATGGCGGCGGTGTGGGGATGGACCTACGGCGACACCGCGACCGTGACCGTGCACGTGAGGCGGCTGCGCACGAAGGTCGAACGCGACGCGTCCAGTCCGGAGCACCTCGTCACCGTGGCCGGCGGCTACCGGTTCGAACCTTGAGCACGCGCAACCGGGTGGCGGTGGCACTCGGGATCGTCGCGGCTGGACTCGCCGTCGCGGTCCTGCTCGCCCGCGCCGGGGGCATCCCTGCATCGGACACGTTGGTGCTCGTGGGGACCGCTTCGGCCGGCACCGCCGCGGTGGCGGCCTCGATGGCCGTGGTGAGCCGGGTGCGGCCGCGCCAGCCCTTCGCCATCCACGCCGCGGTCGTCGCGGTCGCCTCCATGGCCGCCACGGCGACCGGGGTCGCGGTGGCGGCGCGTGCGATGTTCATCTCCTCGCACGACCTCTGGGCACTCAGCACCATCCTCGCCACCGCCGCCGCAGGGGGGCTCGCCGTGGCATGGAGCCTGGCGACCAAGGTGGACCGTGACGTGCGCACCCTCGCCGAGGCATCCCAGGACCTGGCAACGGGTGAGTCCGTGTCCCCACCCCGCAGTCGGATCAGCGAACTCGACCGACTCGGAGCCGACCTGGCCGAGGTGTCACGACGCCTCCGCGACGCCCACCAGAGGGAGTTGGCCCTCGAACGCTCGCGGCGCGAACTCGTCGCATGGGTGTCCCACGACCTGCGAAGCCCACTCGCGTCGATCCGTGCGATGGCGGAGGCGATGGACGACGGGGTGGTTCAGAGCCCCGCGGACACCCGGCGCTACCTCCGATCGATCGCGGCCGAGGCGGACCGGCTCGCGGCGCTGGTCGATGACCTGTTCGAGCTCTCCAGGGTCACCTCGGGAATCCTCGAGCTCGACCCACGACGCGTCGAGTTGGGAGACCTGTTGGACCGCTGCGCAAGGGGTGCGGCGGAAGGTGCGGCCGCCCAGGGGGTCGAGGTGCGGCTCCCCGATCCAGTTGTGCTCAACGCGGTTCCCCCGCTGTACGTCTCGGACTCCGAGACCGTCCGCGTGCTGCGGAACCTCCTCGACAACGCGATCCGTCACACCCCTGCCGGCGGCGTCGTGGCCGTCGCCGCCACGGCCACCCGGGGACAGGTCGAGTTGTCGGTGACCGACGAGTGCGGTGGCATCCCACCTGCGGACCTGGAGCGGGTCTTCGAGGTGGCCTACCGGGGCGACAACGCCCGCGGAAGAGACGGTGGCGGCGGACTCGGACTGGCGGTCGCGCGCGAGCTGGTCAGCGCGCAGGAGGGCACCATCGGAGTGGCGAATCACCCGGGTGGGTGCTGCTTCACCGTGTCACTCCCGCTCGCGGAGGACCCGTGAGCACGGTCACTCCCGCTCGCGGAGGACCCATGGGCACGGTCACTCCCGCTCGCGGAGGACCCATGGGCACGGTCACTCCCGCTCGCGGAGGGCCCATGGGCACGGAGCTGTCGGGACATGTCCGACACCGCCCGCAGGGCGCCCCGAAGGGTTCCGGTGACCTTGGAGGCGCCGATGCGGGGGTGGTGGTCGACCTCCACCTCGTTGATCCGCCACCCGGCTGCCGCTGCAGCGAGGACCATCTCGAGGGGCCATCCCGAGCGCCGGTCGGCAAGGTCCAGGTCGAGCAGATCGCGGCGCCGCGCGGCCCGCATCGGGCCGAGGTCACCCAGGTGCACTCCGCTCACCCTGCGCAGCTGCGCGACGACCACCCGGTTGGCCACACGGAGGTGCCAGGGCCACGAACCGGGTTCGGCCCTCCGGGCGCCGAGCACCAGGTCCGCGGAGCCACGACGCACCGGCTCCGCAACCATCGGGAGCTGACGGGGATCGAAGCTGCCGTCCGCATCCATGAAGCACACCACCTCGGCCTCGGACGCGAGCAGTCCTGCGTAGCAAGCAGCTCCGAAACCTCGGCTGGGTTCGTGCACCACCACCGCACCCAGTTCTGCCGCGACGAGCGCGGTCGCGTCGCGCGAACCGTTGTCCACCACCACCGGCCGGTAACCCTCGGGCATCGCATCGAGGATCCCGGGCAGGGCATCGGCTTCGTCGAGCGCCGGCAGCACCACGTCGATCAAGGCCCCCATACTCCCACCCGGGACGTCGGAGCGCCTGCGTGAGGGTGCTCGTGACCGGGGCGGCGGGCTTCATCGGGTCGCACATCTGCGAGCAGCTGCTCGCAGGCGGACACGACGTGGTCGGGGTCGACTCACTCGATCCCTCTGCTCACGACGGTCCACCCGGCGACCTGGATCCCGGGGTGCGCTGGGAGTTCCGCGACGTGCGCGACCACGACCTGTGGATGGGCCTGCTTCCGGAGGTGGACGCGGTGTGTCACCAGGCGGCGAAGGTGGGACTGGGCGTCGACCTCTCGGATGCACCCGAGTACGTCTCCAACAACGACCTCGGCACCGCGACCATGCTCGCGGCGATGCACCGGTCGGGCTTCGGGGGACGCCTGGTGCTGGCGTCCTCGATGGTCGTCTACGGCGAGGGTGCCTACAGCTGCGCCCGGCACGGCACCGTACGGCCCGGTCCCAGGGACCCCGCCGACCTCGGGGCCGGCATCTTCGATCCGCGCTGTCCGCTCTGTGGCGGCCTGCTCGACCCGGGCACCGTCACCGAGGACGCCCCGGTTGACCCGCGCAACGTGTACGCGGCGACCAAGCTCCATCAGGAACACCTAGCTTCGGCATGGGCCCGCGAGACCGGTGGTGCTGCGACCATGCTGCGGTACCACAACGTCTACGGACCCCGGATGCCCCGCGACACCCCCTACGCGGGGGTGATGTCGATCTTCGCCAGCGCGCTCGCGCGCGGTAGCGCTCCGCAGGTGTTCGAGGACGGGGCCCAGCGACGCGACTTCGTCCACGTGCACGACGTCGCCCGTGCGAACCTGATCGCCCTGGAGGCCGACCCCGTCCACGACGGACCACTCAACATCGCCTCGGGCCACCCCTGCACCCTGCTCGAAGCCGCCCGGACGCTGGCGGGAGCGCACGCCGATCTCACCGGCGAGGTCATCGAACCACAGGTCGTCGGTGGCTACCGCCTCGGCGATGTCCGTCACATCACCGCCGACCCGACCGCGGCTCGCGCGACGATCGGCTTCACTGCGGATGTCCACCCCTCCGATGGGCTGGCGACGTTCGCGGGTGCCGAACTCAGGGAACCACCGAAGCACCGACCATGACCGGTGCGACAACACTTCCGTCGTCGCGCCGGGCCGCGGACCAGCGCCTCGCGGCGG
Source organism: Microthrixaceae bacterium (assembly GCA_023958095.1). GTDB lineage: Bacteria > Actinomycetota > Acidimicrobiia > Acidimicrobiales > Microtrichaceae > JAMLGJ01. The sequence goes on along the minus strand of JAMLGJ010000002.1, from coordinate 1,939 downwards.
TGCTGGGCACCTCGCTGTACGTGGCCGGTGTGGGGCTCTGGGGCCGCTCCCTCGAGCACTCGGGGACACCGCTGTACCTCGGCGCACCTCCCTTCAAGGGCTCATGGAGGGTGGGTTTCCTGACGATCCAGTGGCCTCACCTGTGGGTGCCCGCCCTGCTCGTGGCCGCCGGCGTGGCGGTTCTCGTGCCCACCTGGTGGGCAGAGATGGCTCCGCGACTGCGGTTCCGGTGGCTCCTGGTCGGTTCGTGGGCCTGGTCGTTCCTCTGGACGGTGAGCCTCGCGGCCACCAGCGACCCACCGAACCTGGCGCGACCGCTGCTCGACCGACACCACGAGTACCTCCGGTTCGCGCGCGAGCTCGACTCGCCGGTGGAGTTCGTGTCGTCCTTCCTGGCGAGGCTGTCGGAGTACCCGACCCACGTGCGCGGGCACCCGCCGGGAGCGGTGCTGGCGTTCTGGGGACTCGACCGTGCCTTCCCCACCGACACCAGCTTCGCGGTGGCCCTGCTCGTGCTCGCCGCCACCGCAGCCCCGGCAAGCCTGCTCGCGGTCCGTTGGATCGCGGGCGAGGCGGCGGCCCGCCGCGTAGCGGTGTTCGCGGGCCTTGCCCCGGCGGTCGTGTGGATCGGCACCTCGGCCGATGCCCTGGTGATGGCCGTGGTCGCCTGGGCCGTGTGTGCCGCCGCGTTCGCACTCGAGCATCGGGGCAGAGCTGCTGGTGCCGCCGCCGCAGCAGCGGGGCTCGCCACCGGGGTGGCGCTCACGCTCAGCTACGGATCCATGGTCCTGCTGGCGCCGGTGGGGGCGCTGACCGTCTGGTTGCTGCTCAGGCGCCGCTACGGAACCGTGGCGATCGCCGCCGGTGGCCTGCTGGTGGCCCCGATCGCGCTCGTGGCGATGGGCTTCGACTGGGTGGAGGGCTACCGGGCGGTGCGCTTCCAGTACTACGACGGCGTGGCCAGCGAACGACCACAGTGGTACTTCGCCCTGTCGAACCTCGCCGCCTTCGCAGTGGCGGTGGGTCCCGCCGCCGTGGCCGGGTTGGCGACGCTGAGACGGCGCCGCCTGTGGGTCCTGGCAGGTTCCGCCCTGGCAGGGGTGGCGCTGGCCGACCTGTCGGCGATGTCGAAGGGCGAGGTCGAGCGCATCTGGCTGCCGGCGGTGCCCTGGGTCCTGGTCGCGACCGCGTCGCTGCGCACCGTGCGCACCCGCCGCATCTGGGCAGCGGTGACGATGGGTTTCACGATCCTGTTGCAGTGGAAGCTGCGCCCGGCCTGGTGAAGGTCACCTGACCGGACGCAGCCCCCGAGTCCTTTCGCGGGTCGACCCGCTGCTCGGTCGACGCCCTCTCCTCCGACGCAGCTGCCGGTCGACGGCCCTCAGTCGACGAGCATGTTCACGACCAGGCCGGCCGCACCCGTGTTGCCACCCGTGCCACCGGCACCACCGGTGCCACCGCTGAAGGTCGGGGTACCAACCGGCGAGCTCGCGGCGTCGCGGGACATGCCCACCGCAGCACCGCCACCGCCGCCACCGCCGGCACCCGAGGCGCCACCGGTTCCACCGGCGCCGCCGGCTCCACCGGCACCACCGCGTTCGAACGGTGCACCACCGGCACCACCGGCACCACCGGGCTGTCCCGGAGCTCCGGCACCACCGCTGCCACCGGTACCGCCGGTGCCCAGGGTGATCTGGATGCCGGTCAGGGTGGGATCGGCGTTGACGAGACGCAGCCCGATGGAATCGGCTCCGGGCTGGCCGCCCTGGCCACCCGATGCGGCACGGGCACCACCCGCACCGCCGCCACCACCACCGGCGCCGGCATCATCGGTGCCACAGTCGGCACCACCGCCGCCGCCACCACCGCCGCCGCCGGCACCGTCGGTGCCGAGGCCGCCGACGCCACCCGCGCTACCTGCGGCACCACCGGCTCCCGG
>JAMLGJ010000019.1 GCA_023958095.1 Microthrixaceae bacterium | reverse complement strand
TGGTGCTGACGTGCCAGCCACCACGACGATCAGTTCCGTGGTGGGGTGGTGGTGGGGGGCGTAGGAGGTGGGAGGTGGGGGTCAACAGGTGCCGCTGCGACCGAAGTTCTGGGTCCAGTAGGGCGTGCCCGACGCGGAATGGGCCAGTCCCACACCCACGTGCTCGTAGGAGGCGCTCAGCAGGTTCGCCCGATGCCCCGAGGAGTTCATCCAACCGTTCATGACGCTCGCAACACTCGGATAGCCCGCAGCCACGTTCTCCGCCCATGCCCGCCACCCGAGGTATCCCGCAGCCGTGATCCGCTGGCCCGCGTTAGAGCCGTTCGAGCCGGCATGCGACATGTGCTCGTGTGCCGCCTGGTCCGCGGAGTGTGCAGCGGCCGCCCGGTCGAGCGAGGCGCAGGCACGCAGCGGGGCCACTCCTGCGGCGGCCCGCCGGGCGTTGATCGAAGCGAGCATCTCCGACTGCCAGGTTGCGCTCGGAGCAGGCCCCGTGGTGGCGCCGGTGTCGGTGGGGCCCGCTGGTTGGGGTACGCATGCCCCGGCTCCCAGCGATGCGATCAGCGCCAGTGCAACCGCTGCGGTGCGCACTGCCGGGCCGGGCAGGGCGGATCCGGGGCGACGGCGGGTCCGGGAGGGGCGGGTCATGCCCGCTACATCGGCTCGGGGTGCTACGGCCTTGAGTCCGAGGCCCGTTCGAACTCGCTGATGACCTCCTCGGTGGGCACGACCAGGGGAGCGACCACCGGATAGCCCGCGTACGGGGCGAGCATCACGAGGGTCTCGCGGAGCTCATCGGGGTCCAGTTCCCCGCGGTCCAGAGCGGCACGCGCCTGGATCCGCCACGTGTCGGCCTGGCCCCTCGCCGCGATCACCCCCATGATCAGCAACCGGCGCTGGTCGACGGTCAGCACGTCGCGGTCCCACACCTCGGCGAACAGGCTGCGCATCATGACGTCGTTGAACGCCATCGTTCCCTCGGGGAGGTCCACCACGTTGCCCGCGTACACCTCGCGGATCCTCGCCGATCCCCGCTCGTAGGCAGACTCGACCCCCGCTGCGCCACCCGGTGCTGCAGTGTCCCGCTCCCGTTCCTGCCCGGAGCGCCGGTCGTGGTCCGCCTCATTGGTCATGGAGAGCTCCCGTGTCGTGGTCGTGGCGTGGCCTTCACACGCCGATGCGGTGCGAAGGCGGTAGTTCACCACGTCCGATGGCATCCGCGCGCCGGTGCAGCAACTCGGCGGTCTCCTCGAGGTCGTGTGCGATCACGAAACGCCGCCGGAGCGCACCATCGACCGCGAACTCGCCGAGTGCATCCATGTCCGCCACGGGCGGTTCCGATCCGGTGGCGGCGGCCACGCGCTCACGGAGCTGCTCGAAGGTCATCGATGCTCGTCCCGTACCCTCCCCGCGACGCTGCAGGTGCTCGGGGCGGTTGCGTGCCGCGGTGTAGAGGCCGGTGTCCATGAGTCCGCCCGACGGATAGAACACCGACGCCCGCACGGCGGCGTCCTGCGAGGCCAGGTTCAACTGCAGGGCCTCGGTGAAACAGCTGACCGCAGCCTTGGAGGCCGCGTACACCGAGGCGGTCGGGACCGGGGCGAAACCCCCGTCGCCCGAGGAGGTGACCACGACCTGGCCGGGCTCTCCGCTGGCCAGCATCCGGGGAACGAACTCGCTGACCCCGATTCCCACCCCGAAGACGTTCACCCCGAAGCACCAGCGCCAGTCATTGGGTTCCTGCTGCCAGGGCAGACCGCCACCCCCGGAGGTGACCCCGGCATTGAGGAACAACAGGTTGCACGCGCCCAGATCTGTGAACACCCGGTCCGCGAGGGCGGTCGTGGAGTCCTCGTCGGACACGTCGCTCACCACAGCCGTGACCGATCCACCTGCACCGGCCGCGGCCCGGCTGCGGAGCTGTGCGGCGGTCTGTTCGAGCACCGGCTCCTCGATGTCGGCGAGCACCACGTGTGCGCCGCGGTCGACCAGTGCCGTTGCGATGGAACGTCCCATGCCGCTGGCCCCACCGGTCACGACCGCCACGGCGCCGGCCGCCTCCATGGGGGCATCCGGCGGGGCGGCGACCCGCCCGTCGTTCACTGCCCGGTCCCCGCGCCACCGCCGGGGTGCGAGGAGTCCGCACCGCTTCCGGCGTGGGAGCCGCTACGGGAGTCGGATCCCGGGAACTCCATGCCGTAGTCGTCGAACCACCACCTGGCGTTGCGAACGGCGTCCGGCGGGGTCCGCAACGCCAGGTCCTGTCCGAGCTGTTCGGGGGTGGGGCCCACTTCCCGGGCGATGGCGCCGAGGGCATCGGCATCCAGGTCGTAGCAGCGGATCGCGTTCAGTCCCAGCAGGAGGCGCGTGTCCTCCACCGAGACCTCCCGGAAGTCCGTCTCGAGCCGTTCCCGTGTGTGGGGCCATGACCCCTCCGGATGCGGGTAGTCGGTGCCCCACATGAGCGCGTCGATTCCGTTGTAGTGGCGCCGACGGATCTCCTCGCGACTCATCGTGGATGCGCCGATGAACACGTTGGTCCCCACGTACTCCGATGGCAGCCGGGAGATGAGTCCCTTGGTCATGGCGTTGAGCTTCTTGACCTTGGGATTGGCCCCGAAGCTGGTGTCGGCCTTCCACAACAGGTCTCCCAGCCACCAGGACCCGCACTCGACCACCGCGTAGCGCAACCCCGGGAACTCATCGAACTTGCCCGACAACATGAGCTGCCACAGCGCCCGGTGCGTCCAGAACGGGACCTCGAGCACGAACTGGGCCAGGTTGTCGTTGTAGGAGTCCCAGTCACCCTCGCCCGAATGGGTGTGAACCACCAGGCCGGCCTCGGCACACGCCGCCCAGACCGGGTCGTACCTGGGGTGCCCGTAGGAGGGGTTGTCGTGCCACATGGTCGGGATCATGATCCCCTTGATCCCCGGCTTGTCCGCCAAGGCCTCGATCTCGCGGACCGACTCCTCGATGTCGTGGATGATCGGCACTAGGGCGACCCCGGCGCGACGCGCGGGGTTGGTCGCACAGAACTCCTCGAGCCAGCGGTTGTGCGCCCTCGCCCCCGCGAAGGCCAGCTCGGGGTCCTTGATCTGTCCGGCTGAGAGCCCGGCACCGAAGGGAGGGGATTCCTGGCCGGTGACCGCATCACCGTCGGCGAAGATCACCTCGCCTGCGATCCCGTCGGAATCCAGCTCCTTGTCGCGAATGGCGGGGTCGTAGGCGCCGCGCAGACCGACCTCGTTCTCGCGCTCCCAGCGCTCGACGTACTCGCCGTTGAGCTCCTCCATGAGCCGGCGGTGGTTGTGGCGCTCTGCGGCCCACTCGTCGAACTGGCGGTGGTACCTGGACTCGAGGTGTTCGCGGTACTCCTCGACCTGCAGGCCCGCATGGGTGTCGGACGAGACGATCACGTAGGGCGCGTTGGAGGTGTCCACCCCGGTGAACGGATCGGTCATGACGGTTCCCCCTGATTTCGGCTCCGTCCTCTGTGACGGTGTGCAAGACTCTTGCACACCGTCACAGAGGTTGCACGGAGACCTTGCCGGGTATGCCGGTGGGTCCGGGCGGCGGGAAGTCCACACGGGAGGAGCACGCACCGGACGATGACGACCAGGGCGAGCAGCACGGCGCAACGGACCGGCACGGCACAGCGCAGCGCTACGGCACGGCACGGCGGTACGGCACGGAGCAACGGCGCGCAACCGCGCGGCACCGCGCACGCCGGATTGAGCGCGGAGATGGTGATCGACGCGGCGCTTCAGCTGGTCGAGTCAGAGGGGTCGGGCGCACTCAGCATGCGGCGCCTCGCGGCCGACCTCGGGGTGGCCACGACCACGATCTACTGGCACGTGGGCAACCGCGACGAGCTGGTGGTGGCCCTCATCCGCCGCCATGCACAACGGATGGGCGAATCGGTGGTCAACGGTGACCACCCCAGGGACCGGGTGCTGAGCGCGGCGCGCAACATCTGGACCTCGGCCCTGTCGCACCGCAACGTCACCGCGCTGGCGAACCAGGTCGGCGCGACGACGCTGTTGCACCTGCCGCTCGAGGTGACCCTGCTCGCGGAACTGCAGGCGGCAGGACTCGAGGACGGGGAGGCCGCGGATGCCCTACGTGCGATCCTGTTCTGCACCGCCGGCTTCCTCGTGGCTGCGTGGCGGGACGAGGAACGGGTGCCCGTGGAGCTGCAACGCAGGGCGCTGTGGGCATCGGTTCGAGACCCACGGGTCTCCGACGGTGCGCTCGACGCGCTGGCCGGGGAACCGGACACGCAGTCGTTGTTCGAAACGGCCCTCGTGGCCATCGTGGATGCTGCGCTGGCGGGATGCAGCGGGAGCGGTCGGGGCGACGGGGGAGTCGACCCGGGCGGGGACGGACCGGACCGATGAAGGCAACACAGATGCAGGCAACACAGATGCAGGCAACACAGATGCAGGCAACACAGATGCAGGCAACACAGATGCAGGCAACACGGATGCAGGCAACACGGATGCACCCAACACAGGGGGTGCGCTGAGATGACCGGAACACCGGGGACCCCCGGAGGTGAGATCGCCGGCATCCCGAAGCTCACGATCCGCTACCCGACGAGACGCGACGCGATCGAGGCGCTCCTGCCACCGGGGATGCAGCCCTGGGGTGAGCCGGAGGTGCAGGTCGGCATCTACTGCGTGCCGGTGAACGGCGAGCCCGAGCACGGGGTCAGCACGAAGGTGCCCGCGCGCTGGGCGGGTACGGAGGGCTGGTACACGCTCGGGATCGGCATCGACCAGGAATCGGCGATCTTCATCAGCCGCGAGACCAACGGCCAGCCGAAGTTCCCCTGCGAGGTGCGCTACTTCCGCCTCGGTGAGCGGATCGAGGCGAGCTGCACCCACCAGGGGTACACCTTCCTCACATACAGCGGCACCGTGAGCACCGCCGGTGAGGCGGGGGGTGACATCGGTGGGGACGAGTGGTGGATCAAGGTCTCCCGTGCGGTGGGTGGTCCCGGTGACGCGGATGACCGAAGGGGCGCCGCACGCTACGACTTCCCCCCGCACGTGGTGCGTGTGCACACGGAGGGCACCGCCGTGGCGGTGGAACAGCTCCAGGGAGACCTGCAGCTGAACGACAGCCCCTGGGACCCCTACACCGAGTTGTTGCCCATGACCGGCAAGCCGAGCGCATGCCTGGTCACCTCGCGCTTCACGGCGCGCTCGATCACGCTGGACGGCCCGCTCGACCCCGAGGGCTTCTGGCCACATGCCGACACGATCGGAGGGTCACGCTGGCCCGGACTGCGAGGAGGACCGAGGAGATGACGGACACGACCTCGACCGGAGGCACCCGCGAGGAGGACCTCTGGGACTCCGTGCTGCCGGCGCGCTCGAAGGTGACACCCGTCGACCGCCGTGCGGCACGCACCGGTGGCATGCCCCTGGAGCTCGAGGAGCTGCCCTACGAACTCGAGGACCGGCCAGAACCGCCGCCGGTTCCCAACGGTTGGTACGCGATCGCTGCCAGCAGCGACCTCGGCCCCGGCGAGGTGCTCTCCACGGTCGCAGCGGCCCGGGAACTCGTGGTGTACCGCGCCGAGGGCGGCACCGTCGGCGTGCTGGACGCACACTGCCCACACCTGGGGGGCCACCTCGGCGGTGGCGAGGTGCACGGAGAAACGGTGGCGTGTCCGTACCACGGATGGGAGTTCGCCAGTTCCGGAGCATGTGTGGAGATCCCCTACAGCGATGGCCGGATCCCGGCGCGTGCGTGCGTGCGCTCGTACCCCGTGCACGAGGTCAACGACATGGTGCTGTTCTGGTACCACGCTGGGGGAGCGGATCCGAACTACGAGGTGCCGAGGATCGGCGAGCCCGACGATCCCGGCTTCGGGGACGTCGTTGTGCACCGCGGCGAGTTCACCGCATCGCTGCAGGACATGGCCGAGAACAACGTGGACTACACCCACTTCCACTTCGTGCACCGGCGAGAGGCGCTGGATGCATCCACCTCGAGGTTCAGCACCGACGGCCCCTTCTCGACCGTGGTGGAGACCTTCGAGGAGGAGGACCTGACCTTCACCCGTTGGACCTACGGACCGGGCATCGCGCTGCTGAGGGTGCCGGGCCTGATGACCGTGCTCAGTGCCACGACCCCGATCGACCGCCGCCACGTGCGGCTGCTCTGGCACTTCCACCTGCCGGTCGGCCTGGAGGCCGCCGCAGAGGAGATCGTCGACGGGGTCGTGGGGCCATTCGGGCTCGGTGCCGACCAGCCGATCTGGCGCGACAAGGTGTTCCGTGACCGCCCCGTGCTCGTCAGGGGCGATGGCCCGGTGGCCGAGTTCAGGCGCTGGTACGAGCAGTTCTACGAGGGTCACCCCGGCCGCGGTTGAGCGCCGCGCCCAGCCGTCCCCCCGAACTGATCGTCGTGGTGCCCGGCAGGCCGGCACCACGACGATCAGTTCGGGGGGTTCTGGGGTCTGTCGGGGTATGGTCGCGCTGATGCCAGGGGCTCCCATCTCATACGCGGAGGCGGTCAGGGCTGTGACCGCCCCCGGCGAGCGCTTCGAACTCGAGGACGTTCCGATCGCCGGCCGCCTAACGCCCACCTTCGTCAATGCGGCTCCGAACCTGCGCGCGATCTTCGAACGGGCCCGGCGCTTCGGTGACCGCACCTTCATCGTCTACGAGGGTGAGCGCTGGACCTTCGACGACGTGATGGCCCAGGTGGACGCGTTGGCCGCCGCCCTGGTGACCGAGTACGGCGTGTCCAAGGGCGACAGGGTGGCAATCGCGATGCGCAACCTGCCCGAGTGGGTTGTGGCGTTCGCTGCGGTCACCTCCATCGGGGCGGTCTCGGTCTCCCTGAACGCCTGGTGGGTGACCGAGGAGATCGACTACGCGATCGGCGACTGCGGACCGTCGGTGCTGCTGGTGGATGCCGAACGCGCCGACCGTTCGGTCGCCGCGGCCGCCTCCAGGGGGGTGCCGATGGTGGTGGCGCGGACCGATGACGTGGCCAGGTGGGGAACCGCGGCCAGGCCCTGGTCGGAAGTCGTGGAAGCGGGCCGGCAGATGCCGGAGGTCGACCTCGCTGGTGAGGACGACGCCACGATCCTGTACACCTCCGGTACGACCGGCCATCCCAAGGGAGCGGTGTCCACACACCGGGCCGTGTGCCAGGCGCTGTTCGGGTTCACCTGTCGTGCATCGGTCGAGTCAGCCCGTTCAGGGAGCGCCAGAACGGGTTCGCGTCCCCTTCCTCCGGCGTTCATCCTCGTGCTGCCGCTGTTCCACGTGACGGGTTGTGTGCCGGTGATGCTCGGGGCGTTCGCGTCCGGGCTGAAGCTCGTGATGATGCACCGCTGGGAACCCCGTCGGGCGCTGGAGCTGATCGAGGCCGAGCACGTGACCCAGTTCGTCGGGGTGCCCACGCAGGCATGGGACATGCTCGAGCACCCCGAGTTCGACTCCTTCGACACCTCCAGCCTCGCCAGGGTGGGCGGTGGGGGCGCGCCGGCGGCACCCAAGTTGGTGCGGCGCATGGGCGACAGCTTCACCGGCGGCAGTCCGACGATCGGTTACGGCATGACCGAGACGAACGCCTACGGACCACAGAACTCCGGGCGTGACTACCTGACGCATCCGACCTCCACCGGTCGGGCGACGCCGATCGCGGGCATCGAGATACGTGACGACTCCGGGTGCAGGGTGCCGGTGGGCACGCTCGGGGAGATCTGGATGTCGGGACCCCACCTCTTCCGCGGCTACTGGAAGAACCCCGAGGCCACGGCGGAGACCCTGGTGGACGGCTGGATCCGCACCGGTGACATCGGCCGCCTGGACGAGGACGGCTTCCTGTACGTGACCGACAGGGCCAAGGACATGGTCCTGCGCGCCGGTGAGAACGTCTACTGCGCAGAGGTCGAGGCAGCGGTTCTGGAGCATCCCTCGGTGCACGAGGTGGCGGTCTTCGGTGTACCCCACGAACGCCTCGGGGAGGAGGTGGCCGCCACGGTGATGCTGCGCGCGGGTGCCTCCCTCACCGATGTGGAGCTGCGGGAGTACCTCGCCGAGCACCTGTCCGCACACAAGATCCCGACCCGTGTGCACTTCAGTGATGACCCACTGCCCCGCAACGCCGCGGGCAAGATCCTCAAGCGCATGCTGCGCGAGGAGGCCTTGGAAGCCCCCTGAGTTGCAGCGCCGGGTCAGGCCTCGATCTGGCTGAAGGCGTTTATGACGACCACCCCGCCCACGATCATCAGCACGCCGGCGATTGCTGCGGCATCGATCTTCTGGCCGAGCACGAGCCATCCGATGAGCACGATCAGCGCAGTGCCCACACCGGCCCAGATCGCGTACGCGACTCCCAGTTCGATCTCCCGCACGGCGAGCGACAGCGTGAACAGTGCGATTCCGTAGCCACACAGCGAGATCACCGAGGGCCACAGCTCGCTGAAGCCGTTGCTCTCCTTCAGGAACGAGGTGCCCACGACCTCGCTCACTATCGCAATCGTCAGGTAGACCCAAGCCATCGCCGCAGGGTACCGGCGACGGATCTGGTCTCCACCCGAACTGCCCGGTCAGCGACCGACGCGTACGGCCGCCAGCCGCTCGTAGGTGTGCGAGCAGCGTTCCAGCAGCTCCTGACGGTCGGCGAGCAGGCCGTCGTGGACCTGGGGAGCCCGATCGTCGGGAACCATCGCCGCAGGAGGGGCGGGCGGATTGAACCCGTCGCTCGCCGCGACGCCCGCGTACCAGTCCTGCCAGCGCACCCACTGCGGGACCATGCCCGGTTCCCAGGTGAGTGCCTCCGGCATCGCATCGATGCCCACCGCGCCACACCACGCGGCGACGATCCGCTCCGGATCCACCGCGAGTTCGTCGGCGTCGAGCACGACCGGGGTGCTGCCGCGGCCGATCGAGCATGCCCGGTCGAATGCCCCGGCCAGGGCGTCGTATCCGGCTTCCTCGTCGGTGAAGTCGGGCCACTTGCGCGCCAGCGAGCGAAGGGCGGACCTCGGTTCGCGCACCAGGAAGGTGTTGGTGAAGTGCCCGAGCAGCTCGCTGCCCCGGTACTGCGTGCCCAGCAGGCCGGAGACGTGGTAGGCCATGTCCTTGACGAACACCGGTGCGGTCTGCGCCTCGGCCAGGATCGACTCGAGCACCGCCTCCCCCGTGGCATCCGGTTCCTCGGGTGCGTAGCGCGCGCTGCGGCGCTCGGTGGAGAAGTAGTAGCGGGCCGAGAAGGGCTCGTCGAGCACGGTGTGGTCACCGCGCTCGATCATCATGCGTTCGAACGCCGTGGAGCGCGAGCGCGGTGTTGTCCACATGACCGTGACCGGATGGGCCATCCCCAACGGTATCCCGGAGAGTCCGGTCCCAGCCCCCGCGCCCGCCCGGCGGTGGGCCGACGGTGGGACATGGTCCACGAGCACCCGGTTGACCGGACCCGATGGCGGAGCCGCTCAGCCCGCGCGGAACCAGTCGGGTCCGTTCACGACGGCTCGGATGCGTTCGAGGTTCGGGTCCGCGCAGCGCGTGTGGTCGGCGAGGCGTTCGCAGCCGAGCACGGCATTCCAGAAACGACCCGTGTACCAGCCCCCGTGAAGCGTCGTGCCGAATCCCAGTTCCGATCCGGCCCAGGTGCGCGCACCCTCCCAGAGGGCATCGGGGTCCACCGCGGCGATCCCTCGGGTGTCCACCAGCTCGAAGTCGCGCAGCGTGAGGGTGCGCAGCTCCTCCTGGGCGGTGCGGGTCCACTTGAGTTCGCCACCCGCGGGCGAGCGTTCGGCCGACATCGAGAAGCCGTTCGAGCTGTCGGTCACGACGATGCCGTAGGTGCACATCGCCTCCACGATCACGGCGCTCTGGGGGTCGACCCAGTCGCGTCCGCATGCCTCCTCTCCGAGGCGGAACCTCGACCCCATCGGGAAGTGGTATTCGGACCCCGCTGACCCATCGGGGCAGGTTCCGCCGCCGCAGCCGTCGCTGACGAGTGCGGGCCACACGAAGGGAGCCGGTGTCGCGGGTGTGAGCACCTCGGGGATGTCGCTGATGTGCTGCTTGGGCAGTCCGACGGTGATCGCATGGTCGATGTGCGCGTCCGGAGCGACGCGGGTGTCGCCCGGGAGCGGGTTCAGGAACACCTCCTCGAGTCGGACCATGCCCGGAGTGGTAGGAATGGCGCTGCCGCCGGAGGCCCCCGTGCCCTTGCGGGGCCGCTCGAACAGGGAGACCTCGAAGTCGAGCAGCGGCACCGGACTGGTCGCGACCGGACTGTCGATGGAACCGCCATCGGTGGCATTCGTGGGGCTCGACTGCCATCCGGGACGCACGCTCAGGCGCCGTTCGTTGGTGCTCAGGTCGTTCAGCGTGGCCTTGCGACCGGCGAGTGTCCCGGGGAACCGTGACCAGCCGATGTACTCGGTCAGCGTGCAGGCATCGGTGTCCACGAACAGCGCATGGTCGTCCTCGCTGGAGAGCTCGAGTTGGATGTCGCCGGGCACCCGGTGGCGGAGCAGCCCTGCAGTCGGGATGGCGACGGGTCCCACCTGGATCGAGTCGATGGCGGTGAACTCGGCGTCGCTGCTCCAGTCGCCCTCCACACGAACCCACTTCAGTGGATCGTCGGAATCGGCCCAGGTGATGGTCTTGCCCACGGTGCTGCGCAGGCCGGGGCGCAACACGAGCGGGTCGCTCCCGTCCGCCGCCAGCGGGAAGTCGGCCAGGCTGGTCCCGGGTTGCGGCCCGTTCGGCTCCAGCTCGGGCAGGTCGCTCACCGGCGTGCGCCAGAAGCTGTCCTCGGGTGTCATCGGGCAGCCCGTCCCGACCCATTCGGAACCCTGAGCCACCCGCAGGTCCGCGGTCGAAGTGTCCGGATCGGCCGGTGCCGAGGGTGGATCCTCGACCGGCACCGGGCTGCTCGCCTGGTCACCGCCACCGGCATCGTCCCCCGGTTCGGCCTGGTCGGGGCTGTCGTCGCTGCGTCGGGTGTCGTCCCGTGGAGCGCCCTTGGATGCCCTGAGGCCGTACTCCGCCTGGCCGGAATCATCGCGTATCGAGCCGGCGGGACTGCAGGCCGTCCCGAGCAGCACCAGACACCCGATGAGCACGAGCATGAACCGACATGAAACAACATGAAAGGGTCGGAACATGTTCGTGTACTCGGCACGTTCGCGCCGTGACTGAAACAGGACCTGTCAACCGGGTTCGTGACCCCGGGTGGGGTCGTGGCGACCCCCGCGGTGCAACAATGGCGCGATGGGTTGGGTCTGCCTCGCGGTGTCGGTCAACGGAGCGATCTACACGATCAACGCGCTGCGCCCGGCGCGTCGCAGCCGGCTGTTCGTGGGGTGGAGCTTCTTCGCGTCGTGGCTGACGATCGAACTGGCGCCGTTCCAGATCATCTGGCAGGCGCTCGCCACCCTGTTCTTCGTGCGCAGGGGCGCACTGCGCAGTCCCCAGGGTCGACTCGGGGTCGGGATCAACGTGCTCTCCCTCGCCGGCCTGGCCATCACGGTGCGCCAGAGCTTTGCCGCGCGCGACCAGGTCCGTGATGCGCTCGCCGACCTCGAGGACGCTCCTGCGGGAGCGAACGATGCAACGCTGCCGCACATCCCGGGGGCGACCGAGGTCTCATGGCAACGTCGCATCGAGTTCGCGAGGGTCGGGGGCCGGGCGCTGCGGATGGACGTGCTCGCCCCGAGCGAGCCGCCCGCACATGGCTCGAAGCGGCCACTGCTGATCCAGGTCCACGGTGGTGGTTGGGTGCTCGGCCACAAGGAACGCCAGGGGCAACTGGTCATGTCGGAGATGGCCCGGGCGGGTTGGGTCTGTGCGAACGTCGACTACCGGCTCAGCCCGGCGGCGACCTTTCCGGACCACCTCGTCGACGTCAAGCGCGCCATCGCCTGGCTGCGCGACAACGCCGAGCGATTCGGGATCGACCCCGGTTTCGTGGCCCTCACCGGGCAGTCAGCCGGCGGTCACCTGACCGCACTCGCCGCGCTCACGCAGAACGATCCCGTCTACCAGCCCGGTTTCGAGGACGCGGACACCTCGGTACAGGCAGCAGTGCCGCTCTATGGCGTGTACGACCTCACCGACCGTTTCGGGCACTGGGTGGAGGGGACCGTGGACAACTTCCTGGTGCCGTGGGTGATGAAGTCACATCCCGATGAGGACCCCGAGGCCTGGGCTGCTGCGTCGCCCATGGACAGGGTGCATCCCGGGGCGCCCCCGATGCTCGTGATCCACGGTGACAAGGACTCCCTCGCACCCGTCGAGGATGCGAGGCACTTCGCGGACGAGCTCTCCGCGGTGTCGGAGAACCCCGTGCACTACCTCGAGCTCGCCGGCGCGCAGCACGCCTTCGAGATTTTCCCGTCGATCAGGGCGAACGCGGTGACACAGGGCATCGAGAAGTTCCTCTGCGCGACGCATCGTGCGCACGTGCACCGCAACGGCGTGACCACCACCTGAGCAGGCTCGCGCGCCGGTTCCGAGGCCCACGGGTGGAGGCGGCCTCGGAATCCTCAGGGTGCTCGGTCAGCTGCCGATGCGGAACCGGTGAAAGCCCGTGGATACAACGAGACGGTCATCCGGGTGGTCGCCGCGGTGGCGCTCCTGTGGGGTGCGGCCTACCTGGTCTGGCGCATCGGCTGGACCTGGCGCGGCGCCAACCCGGTGCTCTACCTGGCGCTGCTCGCAGCCGAGCTCGTCGGATGGGTGAGCCTCGGGTTCTACGCCTACCTGGCCTGGCGGCGCGCATCGTGCACGCCGGTGCAGGCAACGGTGACACGCCATGTCGACGTGCTGGTTCCCACCTACGACGAACCAGTGGCGGTGCTGCAGGCCACCCTCCTGGGATGTGCCGCTGTCCGGCATCCGCACACCACCTGGCTGCTGGACGACGGTCGACGACCCGAGATGGAGCGGCTCGCACACGAGATGGGTGTGCGCTACCTGACCCGACCCGACAACTCCCATGCCAAGGCCGGGAACATCAACCACGCTCTCGGTCACCTGGAGGGTGAGCTGGTGGCGGTGCTGGATGCGGACCACGTGCCGTTGCCGGACTTCCTGGATGAACTCGTGGGCCACTTCGACGACCCCGAGGTCGCACTCGTGCAGGCCCCACACGAGTTCTCCAACCTCGACTCGGTGCAGCACATCGAGGGAGAGGTGCACGAGCAGTCGCTGTTCTTCAGGGTGATCTGCCCGGGCAAGGAGCGTGATGGGGCGACGTTCTGGTGCGGTTCGGGAACCGTGCTCCGGCGTTCCGCGCTCGAGGACATCGGTGGCGTGCAGACAGCCACCATCGCGGAGGACTTCCACACGAGCATCGTGTTGCACTCGAGGGGCTGGAAGACGCGCTACGTGGACGAGACCCTGCTGCTGGGCCTCGCTCCGCACGACCTGGACTCCTTCCTGTTGCAGCGGAGCCGGTGGGCCCGCGGCAACCTGCGGGTGCTGTGGACACGGGAGAACCCGCTGTGGTCACCGGGGTTGAGCCTCGGGCAGCGCCTGAGCTACCTGGGTTCGCTCTCGCACTACTTCGGTGGACCGCAGCGCCTCGTGATGCTGGCGGTCCTGTGCGCCACGCTCCTGACCGGGCTGTTGCCCCTGTACGGGGAACCGGTCATGTTCGCGGTCCTGTGGGCGCCCTGGGTGGTCCTGTCGTTGCTCGCCACGAAGCTGCTGGGACGCGGCCACGTCGGCTTCACCACCGCCACCAGGTTCGGCTGGATGACCATGGGCATCTACAGCGGGGCGGTGGCGGGCCTGTTCCTCCCCGCGGTCGGTGGGTTCAAGGTGACTCCCAAGGAAGGCGTCGACGAGGCGGGGATCGGCGTGATCAGACGCCTGCCGCTGCTCGCGTTCGGAGCGGCGGTGCTCTTCTCGGCGCTGGTGGCCCGCGTCTGTGCGGCCCTCGGCCTTGCCGAGCTCGCAGCGATGCCCCGCTTCGCGCTGTACGTGAGCATCGCGATCGGGGTGTTCGAGTTGTGCGTGATCACCGGCGTTCTCGTGTCCCTCGGGCGACACCGCCAGATGCGCACGAACTACAGGGTCCAGGTCGACCTGGCCGCAAGGGTCGAGGGCGAGGTCGTGAGGGTCACGGACCTCACCGTCGGCGGCGCGGGCCTGCTCGTGGACCGGCCCAGGGCGGTGGGATCGGTGCTGCCGCTGGAACTGCGCGTGCCGGACCTGCAGGGGAACCGGCGGGAGTTGCACCTGCGTGCCGCGGTGCGTTCCGCGGCGCGTGCCGCGGATGGCCCGGTTCGGCTGGGGGTGGAGTTCCTGCGGCCGTCCGACGAGGACTCGGAGTGCCTGATCGAGTACTCGAAGGTCACCCTTCCCGCCCGCCGCCACGGCCGCACCGAGCTCGAGGGCTCCGGAGGGCACCCAGCCACCGAACACACCGGCGCTGCGGTGGGTGCGTCCGGAGGCGCCGCGGCGAACAGCGACGAGTCCGGTCAGGGTGACTCACCGCGGACACCGGCGGCCTGATCCACCCTGCGCAGTCGGGCGGGCGATCCGGCGGCGCCGTGAGCCTCGGGTGTCGTGGGCTCCATCCGGAACCCGAGGTGCCCCTCGAGCCCGCGGGGCCGGTGGTGTGCAACCCACAGCACCGTGCGGGCTCGCTCGCCCGGTTGGTTCCTCCAGGCCTCGACCGCTTCGAGGACCCGTGCCTCGGAGCGCGCGTCGAGATGCGAGGTCGCCTCGTCGAGCACCAGCAGCGGAACGTCCCTCAGGAGGGCCCGGGCGACGAGAAGCCGCTGGCGCTCCCCGCCGCTCAGCCGGTCGCCATCGGGTCCGATCCGCGTGTCGAGCCCGTCGGCCAGACCCTCGAGCCATTCGCCGGCGCCGACGGCTTCGAGCACCTCGCTCATCCGTTCATCCCCGGCCCAGGGGTCACCGAGGGCGAGGTTGTCGCGCACGGAGGTGTCGAAGAGGTGGTCGTGCTGGCGCACCACGGCGACCTGCTCGGCGACCTCCTCCGGGAGCAGGTCGCACAGCCGCCGCCCCCCGAGGGTGACCGTGCCCGAGTCGGCCTCGGCCAGGCCGCACAGCAGTGACACCAGGGTCGACTTGCCCACTCCGCTCGGACCCGACAGGAGCGCCGAGCAGCCAGCGGGCACGACCATGTCGATCCCCGCCAGGGTCCGGGGCGCGTGTTGTCGAGCACGATCCCGGCCCCGACCCCGGCCGACGTCTCCGGGTGCCGGACCGTCGTTCGACGCCGCACCGTGGTGCGAGAACGACACGTCGCTCAGTTCGATCGCGGGTGGCGCTGTCGTCGCCGTCGGTCGGGGAGCGGGACACGGGTCCTCGTGTCCGGGAGGTGCAGCCGCACTCCGGGTGACACGCTGGCCGAGCGCGAGTTGCCTGCCCAGGGCGGCGCGGGCCTTCTCCACCGAGACGATGGCGGGGCCGAACGGTGACACCGTCTCGGTGGCCGCGATCACGACCAGCGGCACCGTGGCCAGGAGCACTCCGGAGAGCGTGCCGTTGCGCACGGCGAGCACCGCCATCGCGAAGGAACCGAGCACGCCCGCTCCCACCAGCAGCGAGGCCGAAGCCTGCGCGCGTGCGCGCACCGTGCCCATGAACCGTTCCTGTGCCCCGAACGCGGTGGCCGAGGCATCCACCGCCGAGGTGATCCGCTCGGTGCGCCCCAGCACGACGAGCTCGTCGAGTCCCTGCAGCGACTCGACCAGGTCCGCCTCCAGAAGACCCCTCTGCTCGGCCGCATCGGATGCACGTCCCCGCAGAGCCCGGCGCGTGGCCCAGGGGACGGCGACACCTGCGAGCAGCAGGGCGGTCACGGCGAGGACAGCGGCCGCCGGTGCCAACCACCACAACAACGCGGCCGTGACCCCCAGCGAAGCCGTTCCGGCGAGTATCGGCACCACTGCTCGTAGCGGCAGGTCGCCGAGGGTGTCGATGTCGGCCATCACGCGTGTGAGGAGGTCACCCCGCCGTAGGTCGGCACCGCCGCCCACGAGCAGCGGTTCGAGGCGTCGGTAGGTCCGGACCCTCTGTTCGGTCAGCCAGCGGAAGGTGCCGATGTGACCGACCAGGCGCTCCGCGTAGCGCAGCCCGACCCGGGACACGGCGAAGAGGCGCACAACGGTGATGCCGAGGCCCAGCTCGGCGGTCCCGTCCAGCTGGGAGGCACGCGAGATGAGCCATGCCGCCACCGCGATCAGCCCGATGCCCGACAGCGTCGTGAGCGCAGCGAGGCCTACCGCCGCAGCGATCCAGCGCCACTGGCCCCTGAGGGACCGAAGGAGCTCCTCGGGGGTCGCCCGCTCCGCTCCGACCGTGACGGCCACGTGATCGGGGCCGGGTGTGGCGCCTTCGTCCGGGCCAGCAGCTGCTCCGGTGTCACCCCGGTCCAACCTGCCGGCAGCGTCGCCGTACCGGGTGCCATGGGAGCCGTGGGTGTCCCCCCGCAACAGGGAATCCCAGTCCCGGCGGGCGAGCACCTCTGCAGGTGGGCCCTGGTCCACCACCTCTCCGTCCTCCACCACGACCAGCCGGTCCGCCCGGCGCGCCACCGCTTCGCGGTGGGCGACCATCACCACGGTGGTGTCGCGGAGCTGGTCGTGCAACGCGTCCAGCACCCGCTCCTCGGTGGCGGGATCGAGTTGTGAGGTGAACTCGTCGAGCACCACCAGCGGTGCCTCGCGCAGGACCGCCCGCGCGATCGCGATCCGCTGGCGCTCCCCTCCGCTCAGACCGATGCCCTCCTCACCCACACGGGTCTCCAGTCCGTGTTCCATGGGGGCGATGAAGTCATCCACCGCTGCGACGCGAGCTGCTCGCCGGATCCGCGCCGGTGAGGCGCCGGGGGCCCCCAGGTCGATGTTGTCCCGGATGGTGCCGGCGAACAGCGTCGGAGCCTGCGGTACCCATGCCACACCGGCGCGCCACCGGTCGTCGTCGGTGCGCACGATCATGCCGTCGCAGCTCACCGCTCCTGACCCGGGCTGCTCCAGACCGACGAGCACCCTCGCGATCGTCGACTTCCCGGCCCCGCTGGGTCCGCACAGGGCGACGGTCTCACCCGCGGCGATGCCGAGGTCCACACCGTCGAGCGCGGGCGTGGCGGCACCCGGGTACCGCAGTTGGATCCCGGTGAGCTCGAGCGACGGAGGTGTCGTCGAACCGCCCGCCGCCGGCGCTGGCGACTCCGGGCCACGGGTCGCTGCGTCCCCATCCGCCGCGTGGGGGCGATGCGCCGCCCCGCGGTCGAGCACCGCGCGGATGCTCGTCGCCGCGGCGTCGCCGCTGGCCCCCGAGTGGTAGGCGAGCGCCAGCGTCCGGAACCCCGCGAAGAACTCCGGCACGACCATGAGCACTGCGAGTGCGGAGGCGAAGCCGATGTGGTTCGCGGTGAGCCGGAAGCTCACCTCGACCGCCACCAGGGCCGTCGCCGCGGTGGCCGCCCACTCCATGACCAGCGAGGTCTGGAACGCCGTGCGCAGGACTTCGAGGGTCCGGTTCGCGAACCTGGAGCTGGTCGAGTCCACGAGGTCGGCTCCCTCCCGGGACCGGCCGAAGGTGCGCAGCGTCGAGATGCCTGCGAGCAGGTCCGCGTAGAGGGACCGCAGCCACGCGAGCTCCTCCTCGCGTCGTTCGGTCAGCTCCGAGGTTCGCCTCCCGATCACGGCCAGGAGCAGTACGAGCATCGGTCCCGTGAACACGAGGATGAGGGCGCTGGGAGGGTCGGCCAGCAGCACCAGCACGAACACCAGAGCCGGGGCGAACACCGCCCCCGCTGCTGCGGGTAGGTACTCGGTGACCCAGCTGCCGACGGCGTCGGTTCCGTCGAGCACCGTGCTGGCGGCCGCGGCGGCGTTGCGGTCCCCGGTGTGCCCCGGTGGCGTCCGGTGGGACGCTGCTGGTCCATGGACCGTGGACTCCGCTGGCAGGGGGAGGCGCCCGGGGCTGGCCAGCGCGCGTACCGTGGCGCGTCGAAGGTCGAGCTCGACGAGCTCGCCAGCACGAGCGAACCACCCGCCACCAGCGCGAACGGCACCGGCACGCAGGAGCACCAGACCCGCCATCGCCACGAGCCGCCAGCGGATCCCGGTGAGGTCCGAGCCCTCCGCGAAGACGGATGCCACGGAGCCGGCGAGCACCACGAGCAGGGCCACCGTTGCCGCGGTGGCAACCGCATGCGACAGCAGTGCCGCCGCGACCAGCTTCCGTGCGTGGCTGCCGCGTCCGGCCAGTTGCCCGAAGACCAGCGATGCAGCCGGTCGGTGCCCCACGATGCTCCGGGGTGCCTAGTAGCTGTCCTGGTCGATCTCGACCTTGCCGCGGAAGAAGTAGTAGATCCCCGCGGTGTACAGCAGCACGAACGGCATGCCGATCAGCGCGATGACGAACATGACCTGCAGCGTGTTGTCGGCCGACGCGGCATTGTGCACGGTCAGGTCGTAGGCACGGTCGATCGAAGAGGGCAGCATCACCGGGTAGAGACCGGCTGCCACGGAGGCGAGCAGCAGGGCGATCGTCGTAGCCGAGGCCAGGAATCCGGCCAGGTACCAGGTTGCCTCGACGAGGCGCCACGCAACCAGGGTCGACAGGAGTGCCCCGATGGGGAACACGACCGTCCAGGGGCGGTCACGGAAGGTGTCGACCATCTCGGAGTCGACCTGCAGGGTCGCGAGCACCGCGGCTGTCGCGAGGACGAAGAACGTCACCCCGAGTCGGGGGATCAATCGCTTGACCTTCGCCAACAGCTCCCCCTCGACCTTCTGGGTGAGGAAGATCGCTCCGTGCAGGCACAGCATCGCGACAGCTGTGATCCCGATCAGCAGCGAATACGGGTTGAGGAGCTCCACCAGGTCGACCGTCATGTTGCCGGCCTCGTCGATGGCCACGCCCCTCACCACGTTGCCGAGGGCCACACCCAGCAGCAGGGTTATTCCCAGCGAGGAGGCGAAGAAGAACCAGTCCCAGGTGTTGCGCCAGCGCTGGCTGTGGCGCTTGGAGCGGAACTCGATCGCCACCGTGCGCAGGATGAGAACGAGCAACACGAGCATCATCGCCGAGTAGAAACCCGAGAAGAGCGCCGCGTACACGAGCGGGAACGCGGCGAAGAGAGCGCCGCCGGCGAGCACGAGCCAGACCTCGTTGCCGTCCCAGACCGGTCCGATGCTGTTGAGCAGGACGCGGCGGTCATGGTCACTCCGGGCCACGAAGGGCGAGAGCATCCCGACGCCGAGGTCGAACCCGTCGAGGATGACGTACCCCGCGACTATCACCACGAACAGCACGAACCAGGTCGTGGCGAGCCAACTCACTTCTCACCTCCGGTTGCTGCGGTCGTGGAGTCCTGCGAGGCGCGGTGCGGTCGGCGTGCGAACACCTCGGCGAAGCTGTCGGGCAGCGAGGAGGTGTCCTCCTCGCTCGGGGGTGGTGGTGGCCCGTCCTGGATCTTGCGGTTCAACAGGAACAGGAACAGCGCGAACAACAACCCGTACAGCAGCACGAACATGACGATCGAGAACACGAGGTTCCCGGTGCCGACCATCGGGGAGTAGGCATCCGCGGTGCGCAGCTGCTCCCACACGATCCAGGGCTGTCGGCCGATCTCCGCGGTCCACCACCCGGCCTGGGTCGCGATGTGTGTGAGCACGATCGTGGACACGAGCACCCACAGGAGCCACCGCATGTCCCACAGGCGTCCCTTCCACGCCCACATGGCGAGGGCGAAAGCACCGATCGCCATGAACAGCACGCCCAGGTCGATCATCAGGTGGTACACCTGGAAGGTGAGGTTGACCGGTGCCCACTCGTCGGTGGGGAACTGCTCGAGTCCGTCCACCTGGCCCTGGAAGTCCTGGGTGGCGAGGAAGCTCAACAGGCACGGCACCGACAACCCGGTGGTCTCGCGGGTCTCCTCGTCGCTCCAGCCCACGATGAACATCGGCGCGCAGTCGCGGGTCTCGTAGAGCCCCTCCATGGCGGCCAGCTTCTGTGGCTGGTTCTCGGTCACGGCCACCGCCGCGTTGGATCCGAACACGAACACCTGCAGCACCGACAGCACGGCGAACAGCGGCAGCGAGACCCGGATCATCGTGCGTGCCAGGTCCTCGTGGCGGCCCTTGAGCAGGTAGAAGGCCCCGACGCTCATGACGAACGCGGCGCCGACGATCCAGGAGGCGACCAGCACGTGCAGGATGCGGGGTATGAACGTGGGCGTGAACACCACATCCGCGAAGTCGGTCATGAACGCCTGGGCACCCTGGGCGGTGTCGCGGACCTCCGATCCAGCGGGGGACTGCATCCACGAGTTGGCCATCACGATCCACGTGGCGGAGAACATCGCACCGGTCACGACCATGGTCGTGGCGAAGAGCCACAGCCGGTTCCCCAGCTTGCTGCCCCCGAAGAGCATCAGGCCGAGGAATCCGCCCTCGAGCATGAACGCGAAGATTCCCTCGGCGGCGAGCAGGCTCCCGAACACGTTGCCCACGTAGCGGGAGAACACCGACCAGTTGGTGCCGAACTGGAACTCCTGGACGATCCCGGTCGCGATGCCCATCGCGAACACGAGGCCGTAGATCTTCACCCAGAACATCGAGAGCTGGCGCCACTTCGGGTCGCCGGTGCGGACCGACTTCACCCCGAGGATGATGAGGATCAGGCCCAACCCGATCGACATCGGGGGGAACACGAAGTGGAAGCTGATCGTCAGTGCGAACTGGATCCGGTGGAGGATCTCCGCGCTCATGTCGTCGACCCTACCGGGTCCGCGGGGTTGGGGTCAGCGACCGGTGGGCGAAGCGGCTGCCGAGGCCCGGATCGCACACGGCGATGCCTCCTTCAGGCTCAGGTTCGCGGCGGTGTGGATCAACCCCAGGTGGGAGAACGCCTGGGGGAAGTTCCCCAGGAGCCGGCCGGCATGCGGCTCGTACTCCTCGGATAGGAGCCCCACGTCGTTGGCGAGGCCGCGCAACCGGTCGAAGGTCTCCTCGGCCTCGTCGGTGCGGCCGAGGAAGGTGAGGGCGTCGGCCAGCCAGAACGTCGTCAAGAGGAAGGCCCCCTCGTCGCCGGACAGCCCGTCGGAGCTCCCGGAGTCGGTCTGGTAGCGCTTCACGAAGCCGTCCACCACCAGGTCGCGTTGTATGGCCTCGACCGTTGAGACCATGCGTGCGTCGTCCGCCGGCAGGAAGCCGACCTGGCACATCATGAGCACACTGGCATCCAGCCGGTCCGAGCCGTAGTACTGCGTGAACGCCCCGACCTCGGGATTCCAGCCCTTCTCGCAGACCTCGGCGTGGACCTCGTCGCGCAATTCCGCCCAGTGTTCCGAGTCGTCCCTGATGAGCAGCCCCTCCTTCGCGAGGCGCACCGCCCGGTCGAACGCGACCCAGGCCATGACCTTGGAGTGCGTGAAGTGGCGGCGGGGTCCACGCACCTCCCAGATGCCCTCGTCGGGTTCCCTCCACACGCGCTCGAGCCGGTCGAGCATCTTGATGAGGATCCCGTCGCGGGCGTCGGCCACGGGTTGGAGGCCGTTGCGCGCCGCGGTGAGCACCGCGTCGAGGATCTCGCCGAACACGTCCAGCTGGAACTGGTCGGACGCGGCGTTGCCGATGCGCACCGGGGCGGAGCCCTCGTAGCCCGGCAACCAGTCGAGGGTGAGCTCGGTGAGTCGTCGGGTGCCGTCCACCCCGTACATGATCTGGAAGTCCGCCGGGTCACCGGCGACGGCCCGCCTCAACCACAGGGACCAGTTCGCCGCCTCCTCGAGGTAGCCGCCCAACAGGAACGCCTGCAGGGTCATGGTCGCGTCGCGCAGCCACGAGTACCGGTAGTCCCAGTTGCGTATCCCGCCCAGCTCCTCGGGCAGCGAGGTGGTCGCGGCGGCACACACCGCACCGGTCGGTTCGTAGGTGAGGGCCTTGAGGGTTATGAGGGAGCGGACCACCTCGTCGCGCCATCCTCCCTGGTAGGTGCAGCGTCCCACCCACTCGTGCCACCAGCGGCGTGTGGCCTCCCGCGCGGCGAAGCTGTCGAGCGGGTGGGGTTCGTCACCGGCACTGTCGAAGGCGGTGAGCGAGAAGGTGCGGCGGTTCCCCTCCGTGATGGTGAATCGTGCGGTGGTCCGCATGCGCTCGGCCTCGAGTGGCACCGAACTGTGGAACCGCAGCCCCTCGGGCCCTGCAACGAGGAGCTGGCCGTCTCCGGTGGAGGTCACCCACGGCGTGATCGAGCCGTAGTCGAAGCGCACGAGCAACTCCATGTCCAGCTCGACCGATCCGCTGCGACACTCCACGATCCGGTGGATGGTCGGATCCGGCGAGCCGGGGACCATGAAGTCGTTCAGGGCGACGGTGCCGCTGGGTGTCTCGAAGAGGGTTTCCAGCACCAGGGTGTCGGGTTCGTAACGACGGGTCACCGAGGTCGGCTCCTCGACGGGGGCGATCAACCAGCGCCCGTGGTCCTCGTCGCCCAGCAGGGCCGCGAAACATGCTCCCGAGTCGATCCGCGGGGCGCAGAACCAGTCGATCGAGCCGTTGCGGCCCACGAGCGCCACGGTGCGGCTGTCGCCTATGAGTGCGTAGTCCTCGATGCGCGCTGACATGGCCGCCCACCGTACCGGCGCCGGAGGCACCGCGTGCGGGTGGCCGACCCGGGTTTCCACGGGCCCGCTACCGTCGGGCCGGAGCGACCGAGGGAGTTGCGCAGATGGCCGATGGCAGCGACATCAAACTGGTGGTCTCCGACGTGGACGGCACGCTCGTCGACCCGGATCGCAGACTCACCCCGGCGACGATCGACGCGGTCGCGCGACTCCGGGCGAGGGGGATCTCCTTCGCCCTCACCTCGGGACGGCCACCCAGGGGCATGGAGATGTTCGTGGAGCCGCTCGGGCTCACCGAACCGCTCGGGGCGTTCAACGGTGGGGCAATCGTGACCCCGGGCCTCGCCGAGCTGCGCACGCTGTGCGTGCCCGATGACCTCGTGTCGGCCGTGATCGACACGATGCGCGGCCACGGCCTCTTCGCATGGGTCTACTCGGGAAGCGACTGGTACGTCACCGATGCCTCCGGACCACACGTGGAGCGCGAATCCTCCACGGTGCGCTTCGATCCGGTGGTGGTCGACTCGCTCACCGCGGTCGGGCCGGTCACGAAGATCGTGGGGGCGAGCGACGACCACGAGGCGGTACGCCGGGCCGAGTCCGACGCGCGCGAGCTCTACGGCCACTCGGTGAGCGCCGCACGTTCCCAGCCCTACTACCTGGACGTCACCCACCCTGATGCCAACAAGGGAGCGATGGTCACCTACCTGGCCGACCACCTGGGCATCCCGCTCGGGGCCGTCGCCACCCTCGGCGACAGCCCGAACGACGTGCTCATGTTCGCCCACAGCGGCATGGGGATCGCAATGGGAAACGCACACCCCGACGTGCAGCGCTCGGCCCGGTTCGTCACCCGCAGCAACGCCGAGGACGGGTTTGCCCACGCAGTGGAACGCTTCGTCCTCCGCAGTCCCTAGTCTGGGGCCATGAGCACTCCGGACTCGAGCTCTGCCGCATCGACACGGAGCGATCCGGCCCCGGGTGGGTCCGGCGGAGGGGACCACACCGTCGTCGGCGTGGACGTGGGAGGCAGCGGGGTGAAGGCCGCCGTGGTCGACCTCGCCACCGGTGAGCTCGCCAGCGAACGGATCCGGATCGAGACACCGCACCCGGCCACCCCCGAGGCGGTGGCCGCAGTCGTGGTCGAACTGCTGGATCGTCTCGGCGGCGCCGACCGGGTGGGTGTGACCGTGCCGGCCGTGGTGCAACGCGGGGTCGTGCGCACGGCCGCCAACATCGACGACTCGTGGGTCGGCACCGACGCGAACGCCCTGTTCGCACGCGCCCTCGGGCGGCCGACCGCGGTGCTCAACGACGCCGACGCCGCGGGGCTCGCCGAGATGCGCTTCGGTGCCGGGCGGGGCCGCACCGGCGTGGTCGTGATGGCCACCCTCGGCACGGGCATAGGAAGTGCCGTGTTCACCGACGGCAGGCTCGTGCCCAACACCGAGCTGGGCCACCTCGAGCTGCGCGGCATGGACGCCGAGGACTACGCGGCCGCCTCGGTGCGCGAGAACGAGCACCTGGGCTGGAAGAAGTGGGGTCACCGCGTGGGTCGGTACCTGAGGATGGTCGACCGGCTGTTCTCCCCGGAGCTGTTCATCATCGGCGGGGGAGTGTCGAAGCACCTCGACCACTACATGCACCACGTGCGCGACAAAATGCACTCCGACACCGAGGTCGTCCCAGCACACCTGCTCAACCAGGCGGGAATCGTAGGAGCGGCGTTGGCCGCCCAGGAGGAAGCGTCGTCATGACCAGCCCCACCAAGCAGCTCCACGACCTCGGGCAGAGCCTCTGGCTCGACAACATCACCCGCCAGATGCTCGACGACGGCACCATCGAGCGGTACATCTCCGACTTCTCGGTCACCGGGTTGACCTCCAACCCATCGATCTTCGACAAGGCGATCGCCGGTGGGGGCTACGACGACGCCATCGCGGAGAAGTCGTCCTCGGGACTCGAGGGTGAGGATCTCTTCTTCGAGATCGCCATCGAGGACCTGCGCCGGGCAGCGGACCTGTTCGCCCCGGTGCATGCCGACAGCGGTCGCACCGATGGCTTCGTGTCCCTCGAGGTGTCCCCGGAGCTCGCCTACGACACGACAGCCACGGTGGAAGCTGCCCGGGCCCTCCACGCACGCGCCGACCGCGAGAACCTGTTCATCAAGATCCCCGGCACCCGGGAGGGCCTGGGGGCGATATCGGAGTCGATCGCCGCCGGCGTGCCGGTGAACGTCACGTTGCTGTTCGACACCGACCAGTACCTGGCGGCGGCGGACGCCTACATGACCGGGATCGAGGCGCGCATCGCCGCAGGTGAGGATCCGGTGGTGCCGAGCGTGGCCTCGGTGTTCATGTCGCGCTGGGACGCGGCGGTTGCAGGGCAGGTGCCCGATGAGCTCACCGACCGCCTGGCCCTCGCAGTCGGGGGCACGACGTACCGGGCCTACCGGGAGTTGCAGGCCTCCGACCGCTGGCTCGCACTCCAGGCCCGCGGAGCCCGGATGCAGCGTCTGCTCTGGGCCTCCACGAGCACCAAGAACCCCGCTGCGCCCGACACGATGTACGTCTCGGGCCTCGCGGCCCCCGACACGATCAACACGATGCCCGATTCCACCCTGGAGGCCTTCGCCGACCACGGGTCCCTGACCGACACCCTGGAATCAGATGGCGGCAACTCCGAGGAGGTCCTCGAGGAGTTCGAGTCCGCCGGCATCTCGATCGCCGGGTTGGCCGAGAAGCTCCAGGCGGACGGAGCGGCGGCGTTCGTGAAGTCCTGGACAGACCTGATGGACCGGATCGCGGCACAGTCCGCCGCCCTGAGCTGAAGGAGCCCACCGGATGCCCGTCACCCCGAAGCCCGGTTGGAACTCACCTGTGTGGGACGAGTTGGCAGACCACCACGCCCGCATGGGTGGGGCGCACCTGCGCGATCTGTTCGAAGCGGACCCGGGGCGCGGTGAGCGCATGGTCGTGCGCGACGTGGGTCTCTACTTCGACTACTCCAAGAACCGGATCGACGACACCACGATCCGCCTTCTCCTGCAGCTAGCGGACGATGCGGGCCTGCGCGACCGCATCGACGCGATGTTCTCCGGGGAGCGGATCAACGTGAGCGAGGATCGCTCCGTGCTCCACGTGGCGCTGCGCATGCCGCGCAACGCCAAGCTGGTGGTGGAGGGAACCGATGTGGTGGCCTCGGTGCACGAGGTGCTGGACCGCATGGCGGGTTTCGCGAACGCGGTTCGCAGCGGTGCCTGGAAGGGCCACACCGGGCGGCGCATCCGCAACGTGGTGAACATCGGCATCGGTGGTTCCGACCTGGGTCCCGTGATGGCCCACGAGGCGCTCCTGCACAGCAGCGACCGCGCGCTGAGCTGCCGCTTCGTGTCCAACATCGATCCGACCGACCTGGTCGAGGCGACCCGCGACCTGGATCCAGCGGAGACCCTGTTCATCGTGGCGTCCAAGACCTTCTCGACCCTGGAGACGATGACGAACGCCCACTCGGCCCGCCAGTGGGTGCTGGATGCCCTGGGTGGGGACGGGGTCGCGGAGTCAGAGGTCGTCGCCAGGCACTTCGTGGCCGTGTCGACCAACGCCGAGCGCGTGCGGGACTTCGGCATCGACACCGAGAACATGTTCGGGTTCTGGGACTGGGTCGGGGGCCGCTACTCCATGGACTCCGCCATCGGGCTCTCCACCATGGTCGCGGTCGGCCCGGATGCGTTCGGCGAGATGCTCGCGGGTTTCCACGCAATGGACGAGCACTTCCGCTCCAGGCCGTTCGACTCCAACATCCCGGTGCTCCTCGGGCTCCTCGGCGTGTGGTACCGAAACTTCTTCGGATGCCAGACCGTCGCGGTGCTGCCCTACTCGCAGTACCTGAAGCGGTTCCCGGCCTACCTCCAGCAGCTCACCATGGAGTCCAACGGCAAGCACGTGACGCTCGACGGATCGCACGTGCGCGCCGACACCGGTCCGATCTACTGGGGTGAACCCGGCACGAACGGACAGCACAGCTTCTACCAACTGCTCCACCAGGGGACCACGATCGTCCCCGCCGACCTGATCGGCTTCGCCCGCAGCGACAACCCCCTCGGCGAGCATCAGGACCTGCTGAGCTCGAACGTGTTCGCCCAGGCCAAGGCGCTCGCCTTCGGTCGGACAGCCGACGAGGTGCGCGCCGAGGGCACCCCCGAGGAAGTGGTGCCACACAGGGTCATGGAGGGCAACCGGCCGACCAACGTCATCCTCGCCGAATCGCTGACCCCCTACCGGCTCGGCACCCTCGTGGCGCTCTACGAACACGCCGTGTTCACCCAGGGGGTCATCTGGGGAATCGATTCGTTCGACCAGTGGGGCGTGGAACTGGGCAAGGTCCTCGCCAAGGAGATCGCCCCACAGCTCACCTCGAACGAGGAACCCGACCTCGACCACGACTCCTCCACGAACGCGCTCATCAGGACCTACCGCTCGATGCGCGCCTGACAACAGAGCACACCTACGGACCACGACCACAGGAGACCGCCCATGGGCACACAACACCCGATGCAGCTCGGAATGATCGGCCTCGGTCGCATGGGGGCCAACCTCGTTCGACGCCTCATGCGCGACGGGCACCGTTGCGTGGTCTACGACGTGTCGGCCGACGCCGTGGACGAGCTCGTGGCCGAGGGTGCCACGGGCGCCCACAGCCTCGAGGAGTTCGTCGGCCACCTGGAGGTGCCGCGGGCGGTGTGGATCATGGTGCCCGCCGGCTACGTGGGTGGGACCGTGGATTCGTTGCAGCCACTCCTCGACGCCGACGACGTGGTGATAGACGGGGGCAACTCCTACTACCGGGACGACATCGCGCGTTCCGAACAGTTGTCGGCATCCGGGATCCACTACCTGGACGTCGGTACCTCCGGAGGGGTGTGGGGCCTCGAGCGCGGCTACTGCCTCATGATCGGTGGCGACGAGGCCGCGGTGCAGCGGCTGGACCCGTTGTTCGCGACGATCGCTCCGGGGGCCGGGGATGCCGACCCCACGCCGGGGCGCAAGCCGGGCGGCACCGCACAGGACGGCTACCTGCACTGTGGTCCCAGCGGCGCGGGCCACTTCGTGAAGATGGTCCACAACGGCGTGGAGTACGGGATGATGGCGGCGATCGCCGAGGGCCTGAGCATCATCCGTCACGCGGACGCAGGTCTGCACCAACAGGAGGTCGACGCCGAGACAACTCCGTTGCGCGACCCCCGCTACTACCAGTACGAGATCGACGTGGGCGAGGTGGCAGAGGTCTGGCGCCGGGGTTCGGTTGTGGGCTCGTGGCTCGTGGACCTGACCGCTGCCGCACTCGCCGAGTCACCCGACCTTGCGGGTTTCGAGGGCCGGGTGTCGGACTCGGGCGAGGGCCGCTGGACGGTCATGGCCGCGATCGAGGAGGGCGTACCGGCGAGTGTCATCGCCTCCGCCCTCAACGAGCGGTTCGAGTCGCGCGACCTGGGTACCTTCACGGGCAAGCTGCTCTCGGCCATGCGGGGCCAGTTCGGTGGCCACGCGGAGAAGCCTGCACCGGAGGGCTGAGGCAGTGCCGGCCGAGTCCGTCCCGGGCAGCGGGGAACCCCCCGAGGTGGTGGGTCACCAGCTCGTGGTGTGCGCCGGACCGGACGAGCTCGCCGCCACCGCAGCGCGGCACGTGGCGGCGGCCGCCTCCGAGTGCGTCGCCTCGCACGGCAGCTTCGACATGGCGGTGAGCGGCGGGCACACGCCCTGGGCCATGTTCGCCGCGCTCAGGTCCATGTCGGTTCCCTGGGAGTCCGTGGTCGTGCACCAGGTGGATGAACGCTTCGTCGCGCTGGACGACCCGGACCGCAACCTGGCGCACCTGCGGGCGGCCCTCGAGGGCGTGGACGCCACGGTCGTGCCCATGCCCGTCGGGGACCTCGAGAGCTCGGATCTCGACCCTGACCGGGCAGCTGCGGACTACGCATCGGAGTTGCCCGAGCACTTCGACCTCGTTCACCTGGGGCTCGGACCCGACGGGCACACCGCCTCGCTGGTGCCGGGCGACGGCGTGCTCGCGGTGACCGACCGCCCCGTGGCTGTCACCACCTCGAGCTACCAGGGTCACCGCAGGATGACGCTCACCTATGCCGGACTCGCCAGGGCCAGGTCGGTCCTGTGGCTCGTGTCGGGGTCGTCCAAGGCGGATTCCCTCGCCCGCCTGTTGGCCGGTGATCCGTCGATCCCCGCATCGGGGGTGGGTGTGCGCCCATCGGTCGTGATCGCCGACCGTGCAGCGGTGGCCCGGTTGCCCCCGGAGTTGCTCGACGGCGCAGGGGAGCGCGGAGGGTGACCCCGGGTCCTGCGGTCGGTGGTGCTGCCGGCAGCACCGGCGGGCCGGCACGGGTACCGCGCAACCACGTCGTGGTGCTCTTCGGAGCCACCGGTGACCTCGCCGCGCGCAAGTTGATACCCGGCTTCTTCCACCTGTGCGAGGTGGGCCTGATGCCCTCGGACTTCCGCATCATCGGGTGCTCGCGCAGCGACTGCACCGACGACGACTTCGTCGGGGTGGCGGCCGACGCGATCACCCGCTTCGGCTCATCCGACCCGACCGGTGAGGCGTGGGAGGCCTTCTCCTCCCGGCTCGGTTTCGTGCCCGCCGACGACTATGGCGACCTCGCCGCGGCGGTGTCGCAGGCCCGCTCGGGCATCGGTGACGACGCCGCGGTGCTCCACTACCTCTCGGTGCCACCCCTGGCAATGCCCGGCATCATCGGCGAGCTGGACTCCAGCGGACTGGCCGGCGCGGCCTCCAAGGTGATCCTCGAGAAGCCCTTCGGCACCGACCTGGCCTCGGCCACGGAGCTCGATGCGTTGCTCCACTCGGTGTTCAACGAGGACCAGATATTCCGCATCGACCACTTCCTCGGCAAGGAGGACGTGCAGAACATCCTCGCGGTGCGTTTCTCCAACCGGCTCTTCGAGCCGATCTGGTGTGCCGAGCACGTGCGGAACATACAGATCGACGTGCCCGAGACGCTCGGGATCGAGAACCGGGCCGGTTTCTACGACGCCACCGGGGCGTTCCGCGACATGGTCGTGACCCACCTCTTCCAGACCCTCGGCTTCGTGGCCATGGAACCGCCCTCGAGGTTCACCTCCGACTCCCTGCACCGGGAGAAGCAGCGCGTGTTCGACGCCCTCGCCCCGCTCGACCCCTCCAGGGTCGTGAGGGGCCAGTACGAGGGCTACCTGGACGCGGACGGGGTGGCCGAGGGGTCCACCACCGAGACCCTCGTGGCGCTCGAGGCACGCATCGACAACGAGCGCTGGGACGGCGTGCCGATCTACCTGCGCACCGGCAAGCGGATGCCGCTCGACAAGCGTGCGGTCATCCTCAAGCTCAAGCATCCACCGATGGGGATGTTCGACGACCAGGACACCCATGGAAACGAGCTGGTCTTCGAGATCGGTGAACCGGGCAGCATCAGGATCAACTTCACCTCCAAGGAGCCGGGAGCGTCCCTCGAGCTGGGATCGGCCCACATGGACTTCGACTACCGGTCGAGCTTCGATCCTCGTTGTGAGCTGGAGGCATACGAACGGCTCCTGCACGACGCGATGCTCGACGACCACATGTTGTTCAACCGCTCGGAGGGCATCGAACGCCTCTGGGAGGTGAGTGCGCCCCTGCTCGACTCGCCTCCCGAGGTCGAGTCCTACCCGGTGGGTTCCTGGGGTCCTGCCGCGGTCGACGGGCTGCTCTCCCCGTACCACTGGCGCCTGCCACACCAGTCCGGCTGAGCGGTCGCCGGGACCGGCGTTGGTGCACCGGGAGTCGCCACGGCCCGGGTCGTCGGCCTCGGGGGAGAAGTTTCCGCACTTTTCCCAATCCCGTGCTGCCGGGTCGACGAACATGTAGCCATGGGACAGAAGGGCAACCACATCGTTGGTTCGGCAGTGGCCGTCCTCCTGGCGGCCTCGTTGGCCTGGGCGATCTCCGATGGCGGTGCGACTGCCGGAGGTGTGGCCGTCGTGTTCTGGTGCGTCGGCCTGGCGTTCGTGGTCAACTGGGTCGGCTTCCTCCACTCGGTCATCGCACGCACCGAGCGCTTCTACGACCTGACCGGCACCCTCACCTACCTCCTGGTGGTGGCTACCGCGCTGGTGCTCACCGGCCGCTATGACCCTCTGTCGTGGCTGCTGGTGGCCCTCGTGGCGTTGTGGACGTTGCGGCTCGGAACCTTCCTGTTCAGGCGCATCAGCGCCGCCGGGTCGGACTCGCGCTTCGAGAAGATCCTCACCCGTCCCACACAGCTGTTCATGACCTGGACGCTGCAGGGTCTGTGGGTGAGCGCCACCCTGGCCGCCGCGCTGGTGGCGCTGACCGTCGCCGAGGAGCCCGACGCCGGATGGTGGTGGCTGCCGGGCGGAGCGATCTGGCTGTTGGGTTTCACACTGGAGGCCGTGGCCGACGCGCAGAAGTCGGCCTTCAGGGCCGATCCGTCGAACGATGGGATGTACATCTCGACCGGCCTGTGGGCATGGTCGCGCCACCCCAACTACTTCGGCGAGATCACCCTCTGGGTCGGAGTGGCAGTGGTGTCGTTCCCCGCCATGGTCGGTTGGGGCTACGTGGGTCTGGTGTCACCGGTGTTCGTGTTCGCCCTGATCCGCTACGTCAGCGGCGTTCCGATGCTGGAGGCCAAGGCCGAGAAACGCTGGGGCGACGATCCGCGCTGGCGTGCCTACCGGAGCGGCACCCCGCTGCTCGTGCCGAGGCCACCCCGCCGGAGTGGCGGTGACCAGGTGCAGGAACGTCAGTGAGCACCGGTCCGGGTGAACCGACGGGCCCCCGGAACGGGGCCGGGTCCCGCCGGGAGGTGATCCGTCGGCGTCTCGTCTCCGTTCCGGCGGTGTCGGCCGTCGCCCTGGGCTCCACCGTGATGGCTCCCGTGGCGCTGCCGCTCGTGGTGCTGGTGGACCTGTTGCGCCTCAGGTGGCGGTTGCCCCTGGCCAGGCTCTACTGCTTCGGGGTCGCCTGGTCGTGGCTCGAGGTGCTGGGAGTCCTCGCCGCAGCAGCCCTGTGGGTGACCGGACGTTCCCGCGACCGGGCGAGCCACTACCGCCTGCAGGCGTGGTGGGCCGACAAGGTGATGGCTGCGCTCAGGGTCACCTGTGGGCTCGATCCGCAGGTCGAGGGAGCCGAGGCCCTGCAGCCGGGTCCCACCTTGTTGCTCGTGCGGCATGCCTCGCTGGCCGACTCCCTGCTCACGGCCTGGGTCATAACCAACTCGGTGGGCATGCGCCCGAGGGTGGTGATGAAGAAGGAGCTGCTCGTCGATCCCTGCCTGGACATCGTCGGGAACCGCCTGCCGAACACCTTCGTGGACCGCGCCGCGGCCGACTCGGGCCCGGAACTGGCTGCGATCGCGGCCATGGCGGGTGGGCTCGGCGCGGGCGAGGTGGCGGTGCTCTTCCCCGAGGGCACCAGGGTGAACCCGCGCAAGCAGGCGCGGGCGCTCGAGTCGATCGCCAGGCGCGACCCGGCCCGGGCCGATCGCATGTCGGGATTGCGTCACCTGTTGCCACCCCGGCCGGCGGGGGCGGCAACCCTCGTGGCCGCCACCCACGGAGCAGCAGCCTGTGTGGCGTGGCACACCGGTTTCGAGGGTCTCGACAGCTTCGGTGGGATCATCGGGGCGCTCGGGGCGAAGCCCCGGCCGGTGCGGATGCGGATCAGGCGCCTCGGGGAACCGCCGGAGCCCGGAGCCACCGAGCAGTCACCGGTGGTCTCCAGCCCACCGGGAGACTTCGTCGAGTGGCTGGACGAGCTCTGGTGCGAGATCGACGACTCGGTCGACCGGATGCTCACCACTCCGGGCCCGGCCGGCGCTCCGGCCCGAGTTCAGCGGGGAAGGCCCTGACGGAACCCACTCGGCATCGGTGTCACAGGGTGCACATAGGTTGGTCCCATGGGATCGGGGAGCGAACACCTGCCAGGGGGCACCGGCCCGGGTTGGCCGGGCCGGCACTGGGACTGCGTGTGCTCCAGTGCCGAATCGCACGACCGCGACCGTGAACGTGGGCCCGAATCGGTATGCCGTGCGCACCAGCGCCGTCGGGGCCTGGCCCTGCTGGAGGAGTTCAGGGTCCGCGCAGCCGAGACGGTTCGTCGTGATGAGCTCGTCGAGCTGCACGCTCCACCCCGGGTGCTGTCGCTCCGGCAGTCCCTGGACGACCTGAACGAGGCCCTGGAGGGTCTCGAGGTCCCTGGTCCCGGAGCGACCCGGGAACGCTCCGGTGCCGACGACCCCGAGCGTCCCTCCGGCCCTCGGGTCGAGGGCGCGGACCCTGACGGTGAGTCCCTCATGGCGGCGACGCTCGCACTCGAGGCCGCCCAACGTCGTCTCGATGCGGCGAAGGCCTCGGTGCTGTGTTCGCTCGACCGCTCGGGGGCGACGGAATCAACGGCCGGGCTGGCCACCAGGCGCTGGAAGGCAGATCGCACCAACGGCAACGACGCGACGGTGGCACGGGAGCTGCGAGTGGCCCACACCGCGCAGCGGTTCGGACAGATCGCCGCCGAGCTGCGCAGGGGCGAGCTCTCCGCCGACCACCTTCTGGCGGTTGCAGCGGTCTGCAACGAACGCATCGTCGATGCGCTCGTCGAACAGGAGCACCGGATCGTCCGCATCGCGAAGCTCTACCCGTTCCGTCGCTTCGTGCGGTTCCTCCGCCGCCTGGCGGCGATGCTCGACGAGGACGGCCCCGAGCCTGACTGCGGCGACCGTGACACGGCGGCGATGGCCCGCGACTTCGAGTCCCACCTCCATGTCCGACTCGAGCTGTCGGGGCACAACGCTGCCGCGGCGGAGCGAATCATCAACGACGAGTTGGACCGGCAGTGGCGCAACGCCAGGCGCGAACACCGCGAGGCCGGGGTGCCGGTCCCGCCCGCCGGTGTGCTTCGTGCACGCGCGGTGATGGAGCTGTTGCGCCGGGGCGCCAAGGCCAATCCCGACAGTCCCGGTCCGGCCGTCGAGGCGATCCTGCCCGTGGTGGTCGACCGAGGTGGCCGGCCGGTGGCGGTCCGTACCAGCGACGGCACCGAGCTCGACGACTTCACGAGCGCCCTGTTGATGTGCGATGCCTTCCTGCGACCGGTCGTGACCGACGGCTCCGGAACCCCGCTGCGGCTCGGCCGGATGGCCCGTCTGTTCAGCGGCGCCCAACGTGGGGCGCTGATGGTCCGCGACGGAGGCTGCACCTTTCCCGGTTGCGACCAACCGGCGTCGCGCTGCGATGCGCACCACGAACGGCCATGGGAGGCCGGTGGACTGACCGATCCCGACAACGGATGCCTGTTGTGCAGGCGCCACCACGGTCTCGTGCACGCCGCAGATCCCTGGAGGATTCTGCATCTCGACGTCGAGGACCTGCCTGAGGGGCTCGCCTCGGCACACCGGTCCCGGGCCGCGAGCGCCGGTGTCGACCCGGCATCCGAGGTTCGCGTCTGGCGCTCACCCAGTGGTGAGCTCTTCCTCGCCCAGACGACCGCGGACCATTCCGGGCCGGCCCCGCCACGAAGAGCCGCTGCCTGAGGCAGGCCTCCGCAAACCGCTGCCGACACAGAACCCCGGAACGCTCCGAGGTCGATCATCTAGCGTCGCGTGCATGTACTCGCAGTGCGGAGACCTCATGTGCGGAGACCTGACGTGACGGCCGAGACCGGGACCACGGCGAACCAGGGCCACACACAGAACCAGGACCGCACGCAGCGACCTGGGCGGCCCACCCACGCCCGGTCCATCGACCTGCTGGACGGGGACTTCTACGCGGTGGATCCCTATCCGACCTATGCGTGGATGCGTGCGGAGGCGCCTGCCTACTGGGACCCGTTGAACGAGCTGTGGGGGATCACCCGCTACGACGACATCGTCTGGATCGAACAGCACAAGGACCTGTTCATCAACAGCGACCAGCACAAGGGCGGCTACCGGCCCAACATCCCTGCTGATTCAGCGATCATCGGGCTCGACGATCCCCACCACACCCTGCGCCGGAAGCTGGTCTCGCGCCGGTTCACCCCTCGGGCCGTGCGCCGCTTCGAGGAACACGTCCGGGGGGTGGTCACCGGTCTGATCGACGACGCACTCGACCACGACGGACCTGTGGAAGTAGTGGGCGAGCTGGCGGCTCCCCTGCCTGCATCCATGATCGGGCTGCTGCTGGGATTCCCCGAGGAGATGACCCGTTCCCTGCAGGAGTGGTCGGAGCGTTCGATCCAGCTGGGCGGCGGACCTCGCTACATGACCGAGGACGGGGTCGCGGCGGCGATGGAGTTCGCCGGGGCGTGCGCGGAGCTCTACACCGAGAAGCAACGGTGCCCGGCCGACGACGTCATGTCGGTCTGGACCACCGCCGAGGTTCCGGGACACGACTTCGGACTCGACCAGGTGATCTCGGACTGCCTGCTGTTGCTCGACGGAGGAGCCGAGACGACGCGCACCGTCATCGCGCGGGTGCTGCTGGAGCTGGCCCGGCGACCCGATGCGTGGGCGCGGTTGCGCGGAGGAGCCGACCTCGAGGTGGCCTGTGAGGAGTTCATTCGCTGGGTGACCCCGATCCACAACATGTGCCGTGTCGCAACCGAGGACACCGAGGTGGCGGGCGAGCTGGTGCGTGCCGGCGATCAGGTGGTGCTGCTCTACGGTGCGGCCAACCGCGATCCGGAGCACTTCGACTCACCCGATGTCTTCGACGTGGAACGACACCCGAACCACCACCTGGCGTTCGGTTTCGGCACGCACTTCTGCCTCGGCTCGTCCCTCGCCCGTCTGGAGATCCGGGTGTTCTTCGAGGAGCTCCTCACGAGGGTGGCATCGCTCGAGCTCGACGAGGGAAGCATCGTGGACATGCCCAACGCGTTCGTGCACGGAATCGAACGGGCGAACATGACCCTCGTGCCGGCCTGAGGCCGCTGCCTACTCCTCGAGGCAGTCCGGCTGTTCGGCGAGGATCCAGTCGAACAGCGGCTGGGCACTGAACCAGCCCGCGAGCGGGGAGCCCACGTGGGCGTGCACGCCCTCCGCCACGTCGTCGGGAATCTCCTCGGGCTCGCCGGCAGCTTCGGCCAGGAGCTGTGCCTGGCAGGTGCGTTCCATGGAGGTGAACCAGAACGTGGCCTCGTCCACCGACTGCCCGACGGTGAGCAGTCCGTGGTTGGCCAGGATCGCGGCCTTGTTCCCGCCGAGCGCAGCGGCGATTCGCTTGCCCTCCTCGACGTCGTTGGCCACCCCTCCGTAGTCGGTGTCCACGGCATGGTCCCGCCAGAAGATGCAGGAGTCCTGGGTCAGCGCGAGGAGGGGACGGTGCAGGGCCGAGAAGGCCTTGCCGTGCACCGAGTGCGAGTGGGCCGCCGCGACCACCTCGGGACGCGCGGCGTGCACCGCGGAGTGGATGGCGAACGCCGCCCGGTTGACCGGCCAGTGACCCTCCACGACCTCGCCGTCGTGGTCGACCAGCAGCAGGTCCGCCACGCGGATCTGCTTGAAGCTCATGCCGAACGGGTTCACCCAGAAGCAGTCCGTCCGTTCGGGATCCCGCGCGGTGATGTGACCCGCGATGCCCTCGTCGAACCCGAGGCGCCCGAAGATCCGGAACGCCGCGGCGAGGCGCTGCTTGCGGTGGCGCCGCTCCTCCTCGGGGCTCCGGTCGAACACCGGCACGTGGGGTTCGCGCACCGAGGTCATGAGCTCTGCGCGGTCTCGCCACGGGCGGTCGCACGGGCCCATCGGTAGTCCGCCTTGCCGGAGGGCGATCGCACCATCTCGTCGACGATGACCACCTCGCGGGGTGCCTTGTAGCTGGCGATCCTCCCCTTCACGTAGTCGTGCAGCTCCTCGACGGTGGGTTGGGTGCCGGGCCGGGCCACGATCACCGCGGTGACGTGTTCGCCCCAGCGTTCGTCGGGCACGCCCACCACCACCGCGTCGAACACGTCCGGGTGCCCCTTCAGCACGAGCTCGACCTCCTCGGGGTAGATCTTCTCGCCACCGGAGTTGATCGAGACCGACCCGCGGCCGAGGAGGGTGATGGTCCCGTCGGCCTCCGCGATGGCCATGTCACCGGGAATCACCCAGCGTTCCCCGTTGATGGTGGGGAACGTCTCGGCGGTCTTCTTCTCGTCCTTGTAGTAGCCGAGTGGCAGGTGTCCGCGGCGGGCGAGACGGCCCACGACCCCGTCGCCCGGCGTGGTCGGCTTCCCGTCGTCGTCGAGGACGATCGTGTGGTCGCCGAAGAAGAACCTCGGCCTGCCCTGGTCGTCGGATCCGGCATGGGTGCCCTGGTAGCCGGTCTCGGATGCCCCGAGGGCGTCGTACATGATCACGTTGGGGAGGATCTCGGCGTAGCGCTCCTTGACCGCGGGCGACAGGATCGCTCCACCCGAGGAGATCAGGAACAGCGACGACAGGTCGAAGCGGTCCGGATCCTCCGCGAGCGCCTCCACGAGTGGCCGGGCCTGCGCGTCGCCCACGAGGTTCATGACCATCGCCTTCTCGTCCGCGGCGATGCCCCACACCTCCATCGGGTCCATGTGCCGGGCGGTGCTGAGGGCCATCTTCGTGCCCTGCAGGGCGTTGCCGATCGCCACCCACTGGGCCGCCCCGTGCATCAGGGGGGCCACCGGGAAGCCACACCCCGGGGTGTTGGCGGCGGTCCGCGTGGCCAGTTCGGCCGGGTCCTCGATGGGGTCTGCCAACGCGGTCACGATCGGGCCGATCGTGGCGAGGAAGAAGTCCTCGTGGCGCCACATCACGCCCTTGGGCATTCCGGTGGTGCCTCCGGTGTAGAGGATGTACAGGTCGTCGTTGCTGCGGGGTTCGAAGTCGCGCTCGGGCGAGGACGAAGCGAGTGCCTCCTCGTAGTCCTCGCTGCCGGCCGCCTCGAGGTCCACCTCGGTGCCGTCCGCCCACGCCAGGGCAGCCTTGAGCTTCGGCAGGTCGCCGCGGATGTGCGCCAGCAGCGGGGCGAACTCCGCCCCGTGCACGACCGCTGCCGCATCCGAGTTGTCGAGCAGGTACTGCAGTTCGCCCTCCACGTACCGGTAGTTCACGTTCACCGGCACGGCACGCAGCTTCCATGCGGCCCACTGGGCCTCTATCCACTCGTTGCCGTTGTAGCCGTAGACGCCGACCTTGTCACCGGGGCCCACACCACGTTCGGCCAGGGCATGGGCGAGGCGGTTGATGCGCGCCTCTTGTTGTTCGAAGGTGAACTCCCGCCGACCTCCTGCAGCATTGGGCACGACCACGGCGGTGCGGTCGCCGATCACGTCGACGACGGACTCGTAGAGGTCCGCGAGGTTCCATGTGCTTGGTGCGCTCATGGGCGCACCATACCCGCGGGAGGCCGCCGTCTGTCCCGGACGCGTCGCAGGTGGTGGCCCGCGCGTGGCAGGCTGGATCCGCAGCGACCGCACGCAGCAGCCGCAGGAACTGTGCGGCACCCGGCCAGGGGAGGGCACGAGATGGCAGATGCCAAGGGACGGATCACCACCGCCAGGGAACGCGTGGGCCAGGCCGAGGAAGGGGTGGCCCAGTTGCACAGCGTGCTCGAGCACACCGAGGCCGCCCTCGCCGTGGCCGAGCAGGTCGAGGAGGCCGCGAAGAAGGGCAGACGGGTCCTCAAGGTGCTCGTCGTGGTGACGATCATCGGGATCGCCATCGCGGTTGTCATGCGCTTGACGCGCAGCAGCCGCCAGCCGGAACCGACCCCGGACCGGCCATCACCCGGGGAGGCCGGCTCTGCCTCCGACTAGGGGGCAGGGGCCACGGGTGGCGGACGGCCGGCTGCAGCGACGTGAACCCTGATCCGTCGAGGCCCGCCACGGTGGCCGAGAGCCACATCTCCACCGTGTTGCTCGCGGGTGACCGTGCCTACAAGCTGCTCAAGGCGGTGGACCTCGGCTTCGTCGACTTCACCGACACCGGTGAACGCCTCCGCGCGGTCGAGCAGGAACTACTGCTGAACCGCCGCCTCGCACCTGATGTGTACCTGGGAACGGCCGACGTGACCGAGCAGGGAGCGGTCGTGGACCGCATGCTCGTGATGCGACGGATGAACGACTCGCACCGCCTCGAGTCGCTGCTGCGGGACTGCACCGCGTCCGGGGTTGCAGTCCCGGCACACCTCCGGGCCTGCATCGATGCGGTCGTGCGCTCCGTCGCGGCGCTGCACGCCGCCTCGGCACCGGTGTACG
Organism: Microthrixaceae bacterium; assembly: GCA_023958095.1. Taxonomy (GTDB): domain Bacteria; phylum Actinomycetota; class Acidimicrobiia; order Acidimicrobiales; family Microtrichaceae; genus JAMLGJ01. Next base: position 32,517 of record JAMLGJ010000019.1, on the reverse strand, counting down.
GCGACGACGCAGCCATGGCGACCCGTGATGCCGTGGCAGGCAACTGGGCGGACAACTTCGCGGTCATCGAGCCGCACGTCGGGGAGGTGATCGACCGGGACGACTTCGAGGAGGTCCGTGAACTCGCCACCGCGTACCTGCACGGCAGCGCGGAGCTGTTCGCCCACCGCATCGACAGGGGATGGATCCGCGACGGGCACGGCGACCTGCGAGCGGAGGACATCTTCTGTGAACCGGACGGGCCCAGGATCCTCGATTGCCTCGCCTTCTCCGAGGACCTCCGGATAGCGGACGTGCTGGCCGACGTGTGCTTCCTGGCCATGGACCTCGTCAACCTCGGGTTTCCCCGGGAGGCCGACCGGATGCTCCGCCTCTACGAGGAGTTCACAGCCGAGACACACCCGGCGTCACTCGCCCAGCACTACATCGCCTACCGGGCACACGTGCGCACCAAGGTCTGCTGCCTCCAGTACGCACAGGGGGACATGGAGCGCGCCGCGGAGGCGAGGGCGCTGCACTCCCTGGTGCTCGACCGACTGCGTCGAGGGGCTCCGAGGCTCGTCGTCGTGGGGGGTGGTCCGGGCACCGGCAAGTCGACCCTGGCCCGTTCGCTGAGTGAGTCCGAAGGACTCGCGTACGTCGGATCCGACATCGTGCGCAAGGAACTGGCCGGGTTGTCACCGGAGCAGTCCGCCCGGTCCCCGGTCGACGAGGGCATCTACTCCCCGGCGATGACCGAGGCGACATATGCCGAGTTGCTCTCCAGGGCCGAGAGCCTGCTCGGTCTCGGCGAACCGGTGGTGCTCGATGCCTCCTTCACCAGCGACTCGCATCGCCGGTCGGTCCGGGAACTGGCGCGGCGCCGGCGGGTGGGCCTCGTCGAACTGCGTTGCGAGCTGGACGAGCAGGTGGCGCTCGAGAGGGTGCGGTCCCGTCGCGGTGGGCCATCGGATGCGGACGAGGTGGTGACGGCGCACCTGCACCGTGCGGCCGACCCGTGGCCCGAGGCCACGGCGGTGGACACGGGGTCTACGGTTGGGGAAGCGACCGAGCGGGCGCTGCTGGCGCTCCGTTCGGGTCCGCAGGCACAACTCGAACGCCGAACCGACTCCGACGGAGGTGACCCATGAAGGCACTGCAACTCGTGGGATGGAAGCAGGCTCCCGAGCTCAGGGAGCTTCCCGAACCGGAACCGGGGCCCGGTGAGGTGGTCATCGAGGTGGCTGCCGCCGGGGCGTGCCATTCGGACCTGCACCTGCTCCACGACTTCGAGGAGGGGATGGTCCCGTTCGAACCTCCGTTCACCCTGGGCCACGAGAACGCGGGGCGGGTGCACGCACTCGGTGACGGCGTCTCCACCGGGATCGGGGGCTTCGAGGTGGGCCAGCCGGTGGCCGTGTACGGCCCCTGGGGTTGTGGCCGGTGCCGGCGCTGCAGGAAGGGAATGGAGAACTACTGCGAACACCTGACCGAGATCGGTGCGGGTGGCGGTGGACTCGGCCGCAACGGCGGCATGGCGGAGTACATGCTGGTCCCTAGCGACCGGTTGCTGGTTCCCATCGGCGACCTCGATCCCGTGCTGGCCGCACCGTTGACCGACGCGGGCCTGACCCCCTACCACGCCATCAAGCGCTCGTGGGACCTGCTCGGAGCCGGAAGCACCGCGGTGGTGATCGGCTGTGGCGGGCTCGGTCACATGGCGATCCAGATCCTCGCGGCGACCACTGCCGCAGAGGTCGTGGCGGTGGATGCCAACCCCGCTGCCCTCGAGCTGGCCAGGTCGGCGGGTGCGACCCACACGGTGCAACCCGGCGAGGACGCGACAGAGCAGATCAGGGAGGCCACCAGGGGAAGGGGTGCCGATGTCGTGCTCGACGTGGTGGGGGTCGACGACACGCTCGCACTCGGCGCGGCGGTGGCGAGACCCCTGGGGCACCTGACGATCGTGGGGATCGGGGGTGGAACGCTGGGGGTGAACTTCTTCAGCGTGCCCTACGAGCTCTCGGTGGCGACGACCTACTGGGGGAGCCTTCCCGAGCTGATGGAGGTCATCGACCTCGCCGAGCGGGGCCAGATCCGACCCGAGGTCAGCGTGTCCCCACTGGCGGAGGCGGCAGAGACCTACGACAGGCTCGCCCGGGGTGAGGTGCGCGGACGAGCCGTCGTGACGCCGTGAGCAACCGCGGCCCAGCCTCTTCGGAGGAGCGCTGAACGGGTCGGACATGCACGTGCTGGCCCTCGAGATGGTGCTCCGGCTCCCCGATGCCCGGACGTTGAAGGACCGGCGCCAGGTCGTGCGTTCACTGGTGGAGGCCCCGAGGCGGCGTTTCGAGGTCGCAGCGGCGGAACTCGACGAAGCGTCCGAGCCGAAGCACGCGGTGGTCGGCTTCTGCGCCATCTCCAACAGCCCGTCGGTGGTCCGGGAGCGACTCGGTTCGGTGGAGGACTTCGTGTGGTCGCGGGAAGGGGTCGAGGTGCTCGACACGCGCTGGAGCTGGCTGGAGTCCTGAGTCCGCGGCCACCGCGCGGGACACGGCGCCGGACACGCCACCCCGCCCTCCGCTGCGGCTACCGTGCGGACGAACCCAGGAGCAGCCATGGACCAGAGTGCGAGCAGTCGACCCACCCCACCCGAGGAGTTGTTCTCGGTGGCCGGCCTCAAGGTCGTCGTCACCGGTGGCACCAGCGGGATCGGGCGCATGATCGCAGGCGGCTTCGCGGCCGGCGGAGCCCATGTGGTGGTCACCTCCCGCAAACCCGATGCCGTCGAGTCGACCGTCACGGAGCTCTCCGAGGTGGCCCGGGACTCCTCGGGCTCGGTGACGGGCACGACCTCGGACCTCTCCAGCGAGGACGGTTGTGCGGCGTTCGCCGAATGGGTGCAGCGGGACCACGACAGCCTGGACGTGCTGGTGAACAACGCCGGGGCGACCTGGGGGGTGCCCCTCGAGGAGCACGACTCGGCGTCGTGGGACCGTGTCCTGAACCTGAACGTCCAGGGCGTGTTCCACACCACGAAGTTCCTGCTGCCCCTGCTGCGTGCGGCCGGCACCGCGCAACGCCCCGCCAGGGTGGTGAACATCGGATCGATCAACGGCCTCGAACCCCCGATCCTCGAGACCTACTCCTATTCGGCGTCCAAGGCCGCGGTGCACCAGCTCACACGCCACCTGGCGGGCCAGCTCGCTCCGGAGATCACGGTCAACGCGATCGCCCCCGGGGCGTTCCCGTCGAAGATGATGCGTGCCACGCTCGATTCCTTCGGAGAGGAGATCGCCGCCGGCACCCCGCTGAAGCGGATCGGGCGGGCCGACGACATGGCTGGAATCGCCCTGTTCCTCGCTTCGAGGGCCGGTTCCTACCTGACCGGTGCGGTGATCCCCGTCGACGGTGGCGCTTCCACCTGCGGCTGAGGTCGCCGGCACGCCGAACCGATCCGCACTGCGGCCCTCACCGGTGTGAATCGGAGATAGGTTGGGGGCAGAGACCACCAATGGAGGAACCATGGCCACTGCAACCGACACCGCCGCCGAGGCGGTGGGTGACGCAATCGACACGCTCGGTGAAGCGCTCGAAGAGGTGAACGAGGCTGCAGCCAAGAAGTCCCACAAGCTGCTGAAGATGATCATCGTCCTCGGCATCATCGGGATCATCTTCGCGGTGGTGAAGCAGCTCACCTCCGACTCCGAGCCCGAGCCCTACCAGCCCCCGAGCAGCGGCGGTAGCGGATCCGGTAGCTGAATCCCGTACGGGTCCGGCACGGATGGGTACCAACGAGCGCTCCAGGGTGGCGATGACCGACGACGAGGTCGCCGCCTACCTGGAGCGCAGCCGGACCGCCACGCTCGCGACCATCGGCGCCGACGGTCGTCCGCACCTCGTGGCCATGTGGTACGCCTGGATCGACGGTGAGATCTGGTTCGAGACCAAGACCGCCTCCCAGAAGGCGGTCAACCTGCGGCGCGACCCGAGGGTCACCGTGCTGGTCGAGGACGGTGAGACCTACGACGGCCTGCGTGGCGTGTCGGTCGACGGAACCGCCGAGGTCGTGGAGGACGCCGACAGGCTCTGGCAGGTGGGTGTGAGCGTCTGGGAGCGCTACAACGGCGCCTTCACCGACGAGGTGGCACCCCTGGTGGAGATGATGCTGCACAAGCGCATCGCGGTCCGGGTGCGCCCTGACCGGGTGCGCAGCTGGGACCACCGAAAGCTGGGGCTCGATCCGATCGATCTGGGTGGGACCACGGCTCAGTACATACACGAACGCGGCTGACGGGCCGCACATGGACGGCGGCTGACGGGCCGCACATGGACGGCGGCTGACGGGCCGCACATGGACAGCAGGGGGAACAGATGACAGACACGGCTGCGGCCTCGACGGACCTGGTGGAGGAGATCCGCACCTGGCTCCGGGAGAACTGGGACCCGGACCTGACCGTCGCGCAGTGGTGGGAACGCCTCGGCCTAGCGGGCTGGTCCGCACCCAACCTGCCCCGGGACGCCTACGGCCGCGGGCTGTCGCGCAGCGACGGGGTGACCGTGGCCCGTGAGATAGGGGCCTTCGGTGCCCTCGGGGCGCCTTCGGGCCTCGGGCTGCTGCTGGCGGCGCCGACGATCGCGCAGCACGGCAGCCGCGAGCAGATCGACCTGTACGTGCGCGACATCGTCACCGGCCAGAAGGCCTGGTGCCAGCTCTTCAGTGAGCCCGGCGCGGGGTCCGACCTGGCAGGGTTGACCACCCGGGCCGAGCTCGACGGCGAGGAGTGGATCATCAACGGCCAGAAGGTGTGGACATCCCTCGGCACGAGTGCCGACCTCGGCATGTTGCTGGCGCGCACCGATCCCGATGCCCCCAAGCACCGTGGCATCACCTGGATGGCCATCGACATGCACCAGGACGGCGTCGAGTTGCGGCCCCTGTACGAGATGACCGGCCACGCCATGTTCAACGAGGTGTTCCTCACCGATGCCCGGGTACCCGCCGACGCGGTGATCGGTGGGCTCAACGCCGGTTGGGCCGCAGCCAACACGACACTGGCCAACGAGCGCGCCGGCCTGGGCGCCGGCGGCGGCGGTGCCATGCCCACTGCGGTGCCCGGCACGATCGCCGGCAACCTCGACAAGCGCGCCGGAGACTTCGTGGATGGTCCCAGGCCCGCCGCGAAGCGCACCGCCAAGCCGGACGGGGAACGCAAGAGGCGTTCGGCCGCGCAGCTCTACATCGACCTCGCCAAGGGCAACGGAACCGCGCAGGATCCGACGATCCGCCAGGACCTGGTCCGGCTGCACATGATGGGGGAGGTCGGGCGCTACAACGCCGAGCGGCTGAAGGCGACCAAGGCCGCCGGGGGCGACATCCCGGGCATGGCCAACATCGCCAAGCTCGCGATGAGCGACATGGTGCGCCTGCAGCGCGACGTGGGCCTGCGCATCGTCGGTCCCGCCGGCATGCTGCACGCCTACCCCGGCCAGGACAAGGAACCCATCGACGAGGCCACGGGCAACCCGTTCCTCGCGATGGTCACCGGTTCGGCCCTCTACGCCCAGGCGCCACCCATCTACGGCGGTACCGACCAGATCCAGCGCAACATCATCGGTGAACGGGCGCTCGGGCTCCCGAAGGAGCCGGGTGACCTCAACAAGGTCCCCTTCTCCGAGCTGCCCAAGAACGCCTGAAGGGCTCCGCTCCGCGCAGCCGGATCCGCCGCTTCCGGCGCGCCCGCCGCTATACAGGGAATCGGCGACCGAGATGATTCCGATTCCGAGACGTCGCCGCGGGAGCGAGCGTGAACACGAACCGACGGCATCGCCGAGTCCGCGGGGCTGGAACCCCGGACGGGAACGAGGGACGTCCGCGCACCCCCGGGACCGTGTTGGCCGCGCTCATGGCAGTGGCGCTGCTGGCCGTGGGTGCGGTCAGCCACCTCGCCGGCTCCCCGGCGGCACAGGCCGCACCCGGTGCGCAGCAGGCCCCTGCACAGGTCGACACATCTGAGGTGGACCACCGTCACACCCGCCTCGACCTGGCACTCGTGTCGCGCACCTACGACGCGGGCGACGACAACTGGACCATCGTGGCCGAGGCGACCCTGGACTCCAACCGCATCTGTCTGCCGGTCGTGTTCAACTGCATCGTGGGCCAGGACGACACGCCGACCGACGCCACCCTGGTCGACCTCACCTGTGACAGCTCGGGCTGGAACCACCTCGTGGTGTTCCGCGAGCACTGCATGAAGCAGCTCCTCTTCGCCGGCCACGACCAGAAGTTCACCTTCACCTGGAGGACCGATCCCGGTGTCAACTCCGGCACCGTGGACCTCTCGGTGGAGTTCGGGCGCGGCATCCTGCCCCACACCTTCCAGCAGCTCGCGACCGCCGGGCTGACCGTCGACCTGGGCACCACGCTGGACGTCACCAAGAGCTGCCCCACGACCGTCGACGCCGGCTCGCAGCTGAACTGCACCATCACGGTCACCCACCCCGTGGGGCCCACCGCCGGGCCGACCCTGTCGGGAATCAGCGTCACCGACACGCCGGACAGCGCGCTCGGCGCGTTCCTGTCCGGTGGTGCACTCACCAAGAGCGCCGGTGCCGGCACGTGGAGTTGCGCATCGGCGACCTGCAGCGACGGAGAACTGGCCGCAGGTGAATCCGCCGAGTTCGACTTCGCGGCCACCGTGGCGACCGACCCGACCGGCGGGACCGGAACCAACGAGGCCTCGGTTCAGTGGACGACCCCTGTCGCCGGCGGGCCCGTGACGGCCTCCGACGGCGTCACCGTGGTGGGTACGGGCGACACGGAGCTGACCATCGAGAAGGCGACCGCGGAGACCGGTGTCGACCCGGGGGCAACGGTCACCTGGACCGTAGTGGTCACCAACGAGGGCCCGCTAGCGGCAACCGACGTGGTCATCAACGACGTTGCCCCGACAGAGGTGAACGATCTCGAGCTCACCTACGTCGAGGGTGTGGGCGAGTGGAGCTGCACCTCGACGAGCTGCACCACCGCCTCGATGCCGGAGGGTACGACGACCTTCTCCGCCACCGGCACGGTCGCCACGGACGCGGCTGCGGACACCTCCATCGTCAACGAGGTCGGCGTGTCCTGGGAGAACAACATCCTCGGCCCGGACTTCCCGGTCACCGCAGGATCCGCGGTGCCGGTGGTGGCCGCGGCGACCACGACGGTGCCCGGCAGCACCACGATCCCCGGCGGTGGCGGTGCACCGCTGTCGTACGCGGGCTGAGGTCCGCACCGGCACTGCTGTGGTCCGGCTGGGTAGCGTGCCCACATGGCAGATGACCCGCTGAGCGACTTCGAGGCGACGACCTTCACCCACGGAGGCTCCACGAGGCGCACGTACCGCACCGGGAGCGGCCCCGCGGTGATCGTGATCGCCGAGATGCCCGGGATCACCCCCAAGGTGGCCGACTTCGCCCGCAAGGTGGCGGGGATCGGTTGCACCGCGGTGATGCCCCACCTCTTCGGCGAGCCGGGGAGGGACCCCGCGCCCGAGGCGCACGGTCGTATCGGTGGGGCGTCGACCTTCGTGCGCAGCATCGTGCCACCCTGCGTGTCGCGGGAGTTCGTGGTGTGGTCCACCGGCCGGACCTCGCCCGTGGTGGCCTGGTTGAGGGCACTCGCCGCGCACGAGCACGAGCGCTGCGGTGGACCCGGTGTGGGTGCGGTCGGGATGTGCTTCACCGGGGGGTTCGCGCTCGCCATGGCCACCGACGAGCGCCTGCTCGCCCCGGTGCTGTCGCAGCCCTCGTTGCCGTTCGCCGTGGGGGCGGCCCGCAGGCGCAGCATCGACACCTCGCCGGAGGACCTCGAGATCGTGAAGCAGCGCTGCGCCGCCGAGGACGACTTCGAGGTCATCGGGTTGCGTTTCAGGGGTGACAGGCTCGTACCCGCGGAACGCTTCGAGTTCCTGCGCGAACAGCTCGGCGACAGCTTCACGGCGGTGGAGCTCGACGACGAGGACGCCAACCCAGACCCGCCCATGGCCCCGCACTCGGTGTTGACGGAGCACCTCGTCGACGAGGAGGGGGAACCCACCAGAGCTGCCCTCGACCTGGTGCTCGAGCACTTCTCGAAACGACTGCTCGGCTGAGGCGGACGCGAAGGTGACCGACCACGCTGGGCAGCCGGGTTCCCGACGAGCCCGACCTCCGGTGATCACCCCTGCGATGATGGATGGTCTGCTCGGCTACGCGGTGACCGAGGAACACCTGGATGCACTGGCCGAGATCGGCGAGCTGTCCACACGTGTCCCGGTGGGCGACTTCTCGGATCCCGCTGTTGCGGAGCTGCTCGCCGACACCGATGTCATCTTCGGACACTGGGGTTGCCCGACACTCGACGCCACGGCGCTCGAGGCGATGCCGAGGCTGGCCATGTTCGCCTACGGCGCCGGAACCGTGAAGTGGCAGGTCACCGACGAGCTCTGGGAGCGTGGGGTGGTGGTGACGAGCGCCGCCGCGGCGAACGCGGTTCCCGTCGCGGAGTTCGCAGCTGCTGCGATCCTGCTCGCGAACAAGGGGATCGTGTGGCTCTCGGCAGCCGAGCGGGACCCCTCGCTGCGGGTGCCACTGGACATGTCCGCGCTCGGCAACCACGACCGCCGCGTCGGGCTCGTGGGTGCCTCGCACGTGGGCCGGCTCACCTGCGAGTACCTCTCGGTCCACGACCTGCAGGTGGCGTTCCACGATCCGTACCTGGACGACGATGACGCCGCCCGCATGGGTGCGCAGAAGATGGAACTCGACGAGCTCTGCAGCTGGTGCGACGTGTTGAGCCTGCACGCCCCCGAACTCGATTCGACCCGCCGGATGATCGGAGCCCGACAGCTGTCGCTGCTGGCCGACGGCGTCACCATCGTCAACACCGCGCGGGGGGCCCTGATCGACACCGCAGCGCTGCAGCAGGAACTCGCGTCGGGCCGGTTGCAGGCCATCCTGGATGTCACCCACCCGGAGCCCCTACCGGTCGATTCGCCACTGCGGGAGCTGCCGAACGTCATGTTGACCCCGCACGTCGCCGGTGCGGTGGGGAGTGAGACCCGACGCCTGACCGACCTTGCGGTCGCCGAGGTGGCGCGCTTCGCCGCCGGTGAGTCTCCGCTGTACCCGGTTCGGCGTGAGGACATTCCGAGGATCGCGTGAGTCGGCTGCAGCCGGGCCTCTGCTCGGTCACCTTCCGCCGGTGCAGTGCCGCGGAGATCGTGGAGCTGGCAACACGAGCGGGCCTGCGCTGCATCGAGTGGGGTGGTGACGTGCACGTCCCCCACGGCGACCTGCGCACCGCCGGCGAGGTCGCCCGGCGCACCGTGGACGCAGGGCTGGAGGTGTGCTCCTACGGCTCCTACCTGGTCGCGGATGGCGCCGCGGCCGGGTCCATGGGGCCGGTGCTGGACACGGCAGTGGCCCTCGGAGCCCCGGCGGTGCGCGTCTGGGCGCCACCCGATGGCACCGCTGATTCCCTCGCCGAGGTGGCCGACGCCGCGGCGGAGCTGGGGTTGTGGGTGTACCTGGAGTTCCATGGAGGCACCCTCACCTCGAGTGCCCCTTCGGCGGTGTCGCTGCTGGAGCGCGTCGATGCGCCGAACCTGCTGTGCGCCTGGCAGCCGCCGTACTGGTCCCCGGGCGGGGAACCGGGGGCACTTCCGCGGACGGCGCCGGGTGTGGCCGCCATCCGGATGCTCGGCGAGCAGCTGGCGCACCTGCACGTCTACGCCTGGTCGGGCGACGGCACGCGCCACCCGCTCTCCCGGCAACGTCGCAGCTGGACCGAATGGATCCGCACCGCAGGGGACCTGGACGCGCCGGAGGGCTTCAGGCGCTCCGTGCTGATCGAGTTCGTCGAACACGACGACCCGGCGAACCTCCGACGCGACGCGGCGGTGCTGAGGGAGATCCTCGCGGTCGTCGGGGACGGTCCTGTCGGCGGCACCGGAGCACGGCCGCCGGAGGCCCTCAGGGGCGCTCCGCCCGGGAGCCCGTGAGCAGTCCGAGGAGTATCTCCTCGGTCGCCGTGGCGCAGCGCAGGGGGGAGAGGCGCTCCCGCAGGTCGACCGCTGCGCTGCGTGAGGCCTCGACGGTGTCCCGGTCCAGGCCGTCGAGTGCGGTGACCATGGACCCGTGGTCGAATCCCATCGGGATCACCGCACCGCCGAGGATCTCCTCGGTGTAGCCCCAGGGAGTGCACAGGGCCGCGAGACCGGCGCCGACCACGTCGGCTGCCAGACCGCTGCCGAGCATCTCCCCCTCCGGGTCCACGGGCATGGCCACCACGTCGCAGGCGGCGAGCCGCAGGCCGTAGGTGTCCGCATCGACCATCCGGTAGGTCTCCGCCACCGCGATGCGCCCGTCCCGGGGAGCCTCCTGATCCGCGGCGAGTGACCAGCAGCACACCTGGATGTCGCGGTTGGTGCTGGCTGCCACGGCTTCGAGGAACCCCTGCACGTCGCGCTCGCTGCGCGGCGCGCCCAGCAGCCCGATCCGGATCCCTTCCTCGGGCAGCCCGAGTCGTGCGGCCGCCTCCCCGCGGGGCGTGCGCGCACTCGGGTAGAGGTCGCCGAAGTGCGGGTGCGGCACCACGTGGTGCGTCGTGTCGTCGGGGAAGTCGTGGGTCGCCAGCATCCGGTCGCGTCCCCAGGTGCTGTGGTGCACCACCGCGTCCGCCCGTGAGGCCCAGAGCTCGTAGACCGCCCGATGCGCATCACCCGGTCCTCTGGCGTGTGGCCGCAGGTTGTGAGCGGTCCACAGCACGGGCTTGTCCATCCCCGCCAGCGTGTTGGCGATGGCCTCGTGTTCGGAGAGGTCGTCGAAGGCCAACCATTCCGGCCAGTGGAGGTGGAACACGTCGAAGTCGTCCGCCCCCACGTCGGGGCTCCCGAGCGGCCCGAGCGGATTGGCCACCGACACCGCCCGGCGCCGTTGTTCGAGGGGTCCGTACAGAGTCCGGTCGTAGTGGTGGCCGTGCGCGGTGGATGCCACCCTCACCGCGGGCGTCACCCGGTAGGAACTGCGGAACAGCTGTGGCTCGACAGGGTCGGGTTCGAGGTCGTGCTGGTGCACGACCGGGAGCTCACCCCAGAACGAACGCCACTCGGCGATTCCGGCGGTGTCCACGGTCGCGAACGGCTTCTCCCGCGGTCCGTCCAGGTTCTCCACGCGCAGCGGAGTCCCGGAGGTCTCGGGCACCGTGACCGCCACCGCATGGGGTGCCGTCGCGAGCTCCACCATCACCTCGACGCGCAGCGCGCGTCCCTCCTCGGTGAAGGTCACCTCGGCGGTTCCGGGCAGTTCGTGGCCTCCGGAGGGTGGATCCAGGTCGCCGAGCCGCCTGAGTGCTCCCCAACGGGCCGACACCCGTCCCGGGGCGTGCTCCACGCCCAGGGGCACCCCTGCGGGTGCGTACTGCTCGGCGCCGGAGTGGACCACCGGCACCCAGCATCCGATCGCCGCGTCGACGGGCACCTCATAGGTGCCGGGCCGCCGCGGCGCAGCCAGGTAGTCCGAGCGGGTCGCTCCCACGAAGGGCACCACGAAACCGGTCGGCCCAACCGAGCGAGACCAGAGGTGTGCCGCGGGATCCGATCCGAGGGGCAGGAGCTCGTCGTGGTCGAACACGACACGGCCGCGTCCGTCGCCGGGTTCGGCGCCGGGGTCGACGCGGCAGGCCCCGAGGCGAGCTGCTGCCCATGCCAGCTTGCCGAGCAGGTCGGCGGTCATCTGCAGGCGGCGGAAGGGTCCCCTGTAGCCATATGGGCTCCTTCCGACGTGGGCGTTCACGAGCCCCGACTCGAACCAGCGCCGCATGGAGGCCACCGCAGGTCCGAGCCGTGCGCTCCACAGGTCCCGGCGCCCGTGGAGTGCGGGGTCGTCGGTCGCCAGCACCTCGGCGGCGAGTTCGATGGTCAGTGCGGTTGCCAGTGCCCCACTCGAGCGCCCCCAGCTGATGGCACAGCCACCCGGGGTCCCGGTGCGGGAGACCAGCTCCACCGCGGTTGCGAGCCCACGGGTCCAGATGTCGCCGAGCCGATCCGCCAGGGGCTCGGTGAACAGCCAGACGTCGACGGTGTAGATGTCCGTGCGTCCGACTCCGTGGGTCGAGTCGTCGAGGTATCCGAGTGGATCGGTGGCCAGCATCGACGCGGTGCGCCCGAGGAGGTCCGCCGTCACCTCCGGGTCCACCTCCAGGCCCAGGCGTTCACGTGCCACCTCACAGCGCGCGAGCACCGCCGCGTAGTTGCGAGGCAGGCCCGCATCCAACAGCTGGATCCACTCGCGGGAGTCGGTGGCCGCCGCGATGTCGGCCCGCGCCCGGGGTGACCAGCCGGCCAGGATCTGGTTGTCGTCGAAGCTCCCGAAGCGGGCCAGCGTCTCGGCCACGCGGTAGGAGAAGAACGTGTGGGTGCGGGAACCGTCGACCTGTGCGAGCACCTGTTCGATGGCATCCGGCACGGGGCTGCCGGCGACCTCGGTGACCCCGGCGTCGTGGAGGTGGGCGAGGGTGAACGCGACGTCGGCGGCCACGTCGGGTTCGACCGGGTGTCCGGCCATGAACCCGGGGATGCGCCAGCGCGGCAGGTGCGTCGCCACCAGTTGCTCGAGGGTGTCGGTGGTGAGTCCGAGCAGCTCATCGGCCTTCGCTCTCACCGCGACACCCAGCGGTCCCACTCGGAGTCGATGCGCTCGTGGTCCGATTCGTCGTCCCAGGTCACCACGCGGTGGCGCAACCGCAGTTCCTCACCGGCGGCAACTTCCAGTGGCCCGTGCCACAGGAAGGCCGCGTTCACGAAGTTCGACCAACCCTCGTCGCCGTAGGTGTCGGCCCTGGTGCTCGCGTACCACGGGGTCGGGTGGTTCGGGTTGCCGGGATGGTCGAGGATCGCCATCCCGGCGGGCCGTTCAGCGCCCTGCGGTCCGGGGAGCATGCCTTCGAGACTGCACCACCTGGAACCGTCCCCGAGCAGCCGCGCCCGGGTGTCGTCCCCCGGGGGCCACGGGTGTCCGGGGGCCCACAGGGTGGTGTCGTGCCAGTCCCCGCGCCCCCGGAAGGTGAGCCCCCCGTAGCCGCCCCAGGTGGTGAAGGGCGTGCGGTCGAGCACCACGTCCACCCGCGGCACCAGGCGCACGTCCCAGTCCATGGCGACCATGTCGCGGTGCTGTTCGAGGGCGAGCTCCACGACCTGGTCGATCACGACCTCCGCCCCGGTGCCCCCGGGGTTTCCCGGTCGTTGCCAGGAGATGTGGCTCCGCCAGATTCGACCGGCCGCGTCGGTCGCTCCGAGCACCCGTGGGGGTCGGTCCTGCACGAGCAGGCCGTAGTCGTCGTACTCCTCCCAGAAGTTCTCGCCGTTGACGAACTTGATGGTGAACCACAGCGCGTGGTGCCACGGATGGTCCGCCGGGGCGTCGACGGTCAACACACGGCCCGACGGGGTGGTCACCGGGTGGACGAATGGTCGGGGGCGGTCGTGCCAGTTGTAGGCCCACTGACCGATCGGCACGGGGTCGCTTCGTCCCATGGGCGCAGTCTGGTCGATCAGGGTGCGGCGGTGCTCCCCGTCGTGGCCGGTTCCCCGCCGGAGGCCTCCTGCTCGAGTGGTGCGTCGCTCGGTGTGAACAGGAGTTGGAACTCGATCGTGGCCTCCTCGGAGACCGAGAGGACCATCGGAGCACTCGGTGCCTCGACCCCGAAGTCGGACAACTCGATGGGGATGCTGCCCACGACCACGGCGGTGCCGTCCACGAGCTGAGCCGCGAGCTCGACGGTCACCTCACGGGTCACTCCGTGGATGGTCAACTCGCCGGTCGCCTCGACGGAGATCTCCTCGGACGCTGCGGCGTCCGGACCCAACTCGACCGGTTCGGTCAGTTCGAAGTCCGCGGTCGGGAACTCCTCGGTCTCGAGAGCATCCTGCACCCGGTTGTCGCGCCTTGGCTTGTCCGACTCGATCGCGGACAGGTCGACGGTCACCTGGACCGATTCCATGGTGGTGCCCGCGATGGCCATCTCGCCGGTGACCTCACCCGTGCGGCCCACCGCCTCGGTGCTGCCGATGCTGGCCAGCTCCTCCTGCACGCGGTAGCCCGCGAAGGAGCCCGTCGCCGATTCGAAGTCGAACTCCCCGCTCTCGTCGTCCACGACCCAGGTGCCCTCGATGTCGGCCGGTGTGGGCGCCTCCGAGGTTGTCGTTGCGCCGTCACCGTCTCCGTCGCCGTCGCCGGTGGTGGTGGAGGTGACCTGCTCGGTGGCCGACTCGAGGTCCACCTTCGGGGGAGCGTCGCTGCGGAAGAACAGGAACCACACACCCGCTGCGACCAGCACCACCGCCAGAGCGATGCCTGCGGCGATGGAGCCCTTGGAGCGATTGGTCATGCAGCCAGTGTCGCACCCGGAGCCGACCAGCGGCGCGCACCCGGGTCGCCGCTCAAGGGCCCGCACGATGCTGCCGATGTCGCGAGCAGCTGTTGCACCGGCTCGGGTGGTCCACGCGTCCGCGCGGGTGCACGACCCGAGGGGCACGAATGGACCAGAGCACGAGCACCGCCGAGCAACTGCCGGAGTTCTCACCCGCGCAACCGGGGGGAGCCTGGTACGACCGGCCGGCGGACACAGCAGTGCTCGAACCCGACGTCGAGGTGGGGCCCGCGGACACCACCCCAGAGCCGGAGAGCGACTGGGAACGCCGCTTCGATGCCGGGCTCGATCCGGCCGTGGGCGACCAGGGCCCGCCTGGTGCGCAGGAGGGTGCCACCGGGGACCCCGGAGCCACCGCTCCAGGTGAGCAGGAGCTGGCGAGCCTCGAGAGCCGCTTGCGGCCACCCGCGCTCCCGGAAGGACTCGGGATCAACCCGGCTGTGCTCGAGGACATCCTGTTGCGCCAGATCGTGGTCGACGTGCGCAACACCACCACCGCGGTCGCGGCGAAGCTCCACGTGACCGCGAACCTGGTCGACGTGGCGGTCCAGGCGATGAGGGACCGGAACCTCGTGGAGTACCAGGGCATGGACGGTCGCTCCTACGTGGTGAGCCCGACCGAGGCCGGCCGCGCCCACGCCGCCCAGCGCTCCTCGGAGTGCCGCTACATGGGCCCGGTCCCGGTGTCGCTGGGGCTCTACCACGACGTGGTGCGGGCCCAGCACCCCTCGCTGCACCTCGACCGCGAGATCCTCACCGAGGCGTTCGCTGACCTGGTCATCGCCGATGACCTGCTCGACGAACTCGGCCCGGCGATACACGGCGACGGGGCGATGTTCCTCTACGGACCCCCCGGTACCGGCAAGTCGAGTGTGGCCGAGCGCATCGTGCGTGCCCACAGCGACTACGTGCTGATTCCGCACGCCATCGAGGTCGAGGGCCAGATCGTCGCGGTGTTCGACCCGACCCTGCACACCCCGATCCCGCAACAGCCGCCCGGCCTCGACCCCCGCTGGGTTGCCTGCGAACGCCCCGCGGTGATCGCCGGTGGCGAGCTGCACGCCGGCATGTTGGATCTGGCGTTCGAGCCCGACTCCGGTGTGTACCTGGCGCCACTGCAGCTGAAGGCCAACAACGGCATCTTCGTGATCGACGACTTCGGACGCCAGAGCGCTTCTCCCGAGGAGCTGCTGAACCGTTGGATCGTCCCGCTCGATCGTGGCATCGACTACCTGACGCTCATGGGGCGCAAGTTCGAGGTCCCGTTCGACCTCAAGGTGGTCCTGTCGACCAACATGCAGCCGGCGAAGCTCGGCGACGACGCATTCTTCCGCCGCATCCACTCGAAGGTCTTCGTTGGAGCCTGCGCCGACGCGGAGTTCGACGAGATCCTCAGGCGGGTCACCGAGGCCAAGGGCATCCGGGTCGAGCCCGGGGCAGCGGACCACCTGCGCGACTTCGCGCGCACCCAGGGTGACGGCGAGCTGCGGGCGTACCTCCCCGGCACGGTGTGCAAGCTGGCCTCGTCGATCGCGAGCTACCTGGGCACCGAACCGGTGCTCACCGCCGACATGGTCGACCGGGTGATGTCGCTGTACTTCACCCGGGACTTCTGAACTCCCTCAACCATGTCCAGAGGTGCACCGCTGCGAAGGAGCGGTGGGGGCGCCACGCCTCAGACAGCGCTGCCAGCTCCCGGGTGCTGGGGCGGGGTCCAGAGGTGAGCAGACCCACGGCGTCGCGCAGCGCGAGGTCGGCCACCGGGAACTCGTCGGGCAGGCCCATCCTGATCCCGACGTAGGAGGCCGTCCATGGGCCGATGCCGGGGACCCGCTGCAACGCCCGGAGCACCTCGGGCTCCCCACCTGCACGGTTCGGGGCCAGTAGCAGCGGATCCTCGAGGTCGAGTTCACCGGAGCCGACCGCGAGCGCGACCGAGCGCACGGTCGCGGCCCGGCGTCGGGTGAGTCCGACCCCTGACAGGTCCGCCTCGGCGAGGAGCTCTGGGTCCGGGAACGCGAGGTGCAGCCCGAGTTCCTCCAGGCCGGCGACCGGTGTGCCGTGGGCGCGCACGAGGCGGGTGACGAGTGTGCGCGCAGCGCGCGTGCTGACCTGCTGGGCCAGCACCGCCTGGACGACCGCGGCGAAGGGGTCCCAGCAGCCCGGGGGACGCAACCCGGGTCGCCCGCGCACGAGCTCCCCGAGGATCGGGTCCGCCCCCAGGTGCTCCAGGGCGTCGGCGGCGTCGGAGCCCGTTGCCCCGACCCGGCGCGCCGAGCGAACCAGGTGGGTGAGGTCGTCCCAGCGCGGCATGTGCACCCGCAGCAGGAGCCGGCCGTCGTGGCCCCCGGCCGTCAGCTCCACCAGAGCGGCTTCTCCGTCGACCTCGAAGGAGCGCCGCAGTGTCGCCCGGTTCGGGGGATCCCCGTCGAAGTCGACCGTCTCGACGCCCGTGATGGCCCGCGTGGCGAGCCAGCGGCACATCCAGGGCCAGTCGAGTGGGCCGTCGTGGGGCAGCGGCACCGTGAGGCCCCCGGTCGTCCCCGGCGCGGCGTCGCCGCCCGGCCGCCGTTCGCGCAGCACGCTGGGTGGCTCGCCGAAGGTGGTGACCATCGCCCGCTGCAGCTGGCGGACGCTGCCGAACCCGGCCGCGAACGCGACGTCGCGCACGGGCAGGTCGGAATCGTCCAGCAGCCGGCGCGCGAAGTGGGCCCGGTGCGACCGGGCGAGGCGGTCGGGGGTCACGCCGAGGTGTTCGGTGAAGACCCTGCGGAGGTGGCGCGCGGAGACCCCGAGTGTGGCGGCCAGGTCGGCCTCGGTGTGTTCGTCGAGCGCTCCCGCGGTGACCATCCTGACCCCGCGGCAGACGATCTCGGGCCCTATCGCACCTGCATCCGGCGACTGGTATGGCCGGCAGCGGTGGCACGCCCGGTAGCCGGCGGCCTCCGCCGCTGCCGCGAGCGGGTACTCCACGACGTTCGACTCCAGAGGACGTGCGGAGCACCCCGGACGGCAGTAGATGCCGGTCGTGCGCACTGCGCGCACGACCGGCCGCGGTGCCGGATCGGGTTCGCGCGGGAATCCCACCCCGCAATCTGACCACGTGGGAGTGTCCACCGAGGCGACGGATCCGGACACGGTGCCCCGTTTCGAGGGCCTGTCCGTATCCGTCCGGCCGTGCGTCGCACGCCCGCGCGAGGGTGGGGTGCGGCGTCGGTCGCCACGACTGGAGGTACTGCCATGGAACACAGGTCGGAGGGAACGGCCACCTGGGGTCTGATCGATTCGCCGGTGGGCGCGCTGTTGACCGTCGTGCGTGACGGTGTGGTGCTCGAGGTGAGCTACCACCGCGGGGAGGAGCGGAGCGGCGTTCCCGGTGCCGAGCGCGACGACGCGGCCTGCTCGTTCGTGCGGGACCAGCTCGATGAGTACTTCGCGGGCGAGCGCACGGCGTTCGACCTCGATCTGGAGCCGCACGGAACCGAGTTCCAGCTCCAGGTCTGGGGTGCGCTGGCATCGATTCCCTACGGCGAGACCGCTTCCTACGGCGACATCGCCCGCGCGGTCGGGCGCCCGCGAGCCGTTCGAGCCGTGGGGGGAGCCAACAACTCCAACCCCATCTCGATCATCGTGCCCTGCCACCGTGTGATCGGCTCCGACGGCAGCCTCACCGGATACGGCGGCGGGCTCGAGGTCAAGCGGGCCCTGCTGGCCCTGGAGAGGGGTGGGAGCGGACCGCCTCGCCGAGTTCGGTCAGCGACGTAGGCGCTTGGTGTCCGACAGCAGTTCGTCGATCGCACGCTCGAGTTGCTGGCCGAAGATGATCCGGGCCGCCTCGCCCGCGGATGAACGCAGGGCATCGACCATCACGGATGTCTCGGCGCCACTTCCCAGGCCGTGTCGCACAGCGTCCACGAAAACCGCGATCAGCTTGTCGGCGGCCTTCCCGAGGTACTTGGCGAGTATCGAGGATGCATCCACCACGACGTCCACGTCGACCCCGTTGCGCACGAGCTCCACACAGACCATGAGCAGGGGCTCGCTAGGGATCAGCCATGAGTTGCCCTGGCGGGTGAAGAACCCCGCTTCCTCGAGCAGCCCCTGGGTGCCCGGCGGGGTGTCACCCAGGAGCTCGGCGAGCTCTCCGGAGGTCACGATCCGTGGTTCGTCGTGTCCCCACGAACCGCGCAGATGGGAGTCCAGTCCGAGCCAGTCGGCGACGCTGTGCGATGTGTCCCCGGCCTCGAGCAACCCCCGGATCGCGGGGAGCTTCAGGCCGCGGTCGCGCAGTTCCGCGACCAGCTCCAGACGCTCGACGTGCTTCGAGGTGTAGCGGGCCACCCGGGCGTCGCTGCGTGCCCGTTGGGGCTTCTGGAGCAGCTTCTCGGCCTGGTAGTAGCGGATCGTGCGCGGGGGGATCCCGGTGGCCGCCGAGAGCTCGTCGAGGGTCATGCCCTCCTCGGCTTCGGGGAGGTCGGTCTGCTCGGCAACCATGCCCAGATGGTGACACACGCCACCAAGTCGTTACAGTAAAAGCTGCCAGCAACTATTGACACCGGATACTGTCAGCAATGAAGATGGCCCGGTGACGAGGCTGCTCGAGAGGATCACCACCCCGACCGCACCGGGAGCGTTGCTCCAGGCCCTGCACCCGGGTCTGGGGTTCGGTCTGCCCGGAGCCCGGCCGCGTGGCTCGGTGGTCGGCTCCGACCCGGTGCCCGGCGGCTCGGCGGTCGAGTTGTCGCTGCCCGGGTGGTGGAACCGGCCCTGGGGCACCGACGAACCCGCACAGGGGGTGACCGCGCTGGAGATCTCGGTGGACGTGCGCGGTGTTCGCCACAGGGATGCCTTCGAGGTCGTGGCGCTGCGACGCTCCGCGGGTGGCGTGGCCTTCAGGGTGACCGCCCTGGTCCCCGACGGCGCCCAGGGCCCGGTCGCATCACGCGTGCGCCACGCTGCGCCCGGGGAGCGCTTCGAGGTCGGCCCGGGTGAGATGTCCGCTCGCCACGACGGCCCGGATGCCGGCAACAGGCCATCGGAGGGCTGCACAAGTGCCGACCGACGGGCCGTGCGCTTCACCGGGTCCGATGTCCTGGCGACCGCGGAAGGGGACGACACCGTCCTTCAGGTGGCCCTCGACGCAGGCCTCGATCCCACGACCGGTTGCCGCCGGGGGGTCTGTCACCGCTGTGCGACACGCCTGCGCTCGGGTTCCACCTCGAACTCGCGGGATGGAACCGTCGGGGCGGCCGGGGACACGATCCGAATCTGTGTGAGCAGACCCATCGTCGACGTGGAGGTCGAACTGTGAGCCTGGTGGACGACACCGAAGCGGCCGGTCCGGACAGCGCGGACCTGCTCGTCCGCGAGGGAGACGACGACCCCGCGGTGACCGGAGGCGTCCCCGGGTCGCCGCGCCCCGCGGACATGGGGGAGCCCTTCGATGCGGACGCCTTCGATGCGGACGCCTTCGCGACAGAACTGGACGCGATCCGCGACGAGGTGCTCGCGACACGCGGCGCACAGGACGCGGAGTACCTCCGGCGCTTGATCAGGCTCCAGCGACGCTGCGAGGTCGCGGGGCGCATCGCCCTGATGGCAGGTGTGTTCCCGCCGGCATGGCTCGTGGGGGTGGGACTCCTCAGCACCTCGAAGATCCTCGAGAACATGGAGATCGGCCACAACGTCATGCACGGCCAGTGGGACTGGATGCGTGATCCCGACATCAACTCCGCCACCTGGGAGTGGGACAACGTGTGCCCTTCGGAGCAGTGGCGCCACACCCACAACCACATGCACCACCAGTGGACCAACGTCCGTGGCTACGACGCGGACATCGGCTACGGACTGTTCCGGGTCGACCAGCGACAGCGCTGGAACCCCGAGCACCGCTTCCAGCCCCTCGCATTCGTCGGTCTCGCACTCGCGTTCGAGTTCGGCGTCGGGTTCCACGACGCCATGTCGCACCAGGCGCGTCTCAACCAGGCGGCCAAGGACCGCTCCAACGGTGGCAGCGGTGAGCTGCCCCCCGGTTGCGAGGGCGGTCCGAGTGTCTCCGAGCGCGTCTCCCAGACGCTCGACAAGGTGCGTTCGCAGGCCTTCAAGGACTACCTCGCGTGGCCGGCCCTGTCAGTGCCCTTCGGTGTCGGGTCGGTCCTTTCCTCGCTGTCCGGAGCCCTGGCGGCCAACGTCGTGCGCAACGTGTGGAGCTTCGCGGTCATCTTCTGTGGCCACTTCCCCGACGGTGCGGAGTTCTTCGACCCCGAGGAGGTGGAGGGCGAGTCGCGGGGCGAGTGGTACCGCAGGCAGGTGACCGGATCGGTCAACTTCACCGGTGGACGGCTCATGGATCTCCTGTCGGGCAACCTCGACCACCAGATCGAGCACCACCTGTTCCCCGACATGCCCTCGAACCGCTACGCCGAGGTGGCGCCGAAGGTGCGCGAGGTGTGCCAGCGCCACGGCGTGAAGTACAACACCGCCTCCTTCGCTCACCAGCTCGGCACCGTGGTGCGCAAGATCTGGCGTCTCGCCCGCCCCTGAACCCCCCGAAGCACGAGTCCGGCCGGGCTCCGCGACCGCGGATAGGGTCGGAGCCCGATGGCACCGGTGCTGCGAAGCAGGCTCGACACCTCGAGTGAGGACTACAGGCAGAACGTCGACGCGATGGAACAGCTCTGGGCCCGGGTGGCCGAGAAGCTCTCGCAGCTGCCGACCGTGGGTGGCCAGGAGAAGGTCGACCGGCACCGGCGCCGCGACAAGATGCTGGTCCGGGAACGCATCGAGGCCCTCGTGGACCCCGACACACCGTTCCTCGAGCTCATGCCCCTCGCCGCGGCGGAGACCGACGACCCGATCGGAGCCGGTTCGGTGAGCGGCATAGGCGTCGTGAACGGCGTCGAGTGCCTGATCGGGGGCACCGACATGACCGTGCGCGGTGGATCCGCGAATCCCCACACCCTGGCCAAGGGTGCACGGGCATTCGAGATAGCGCACGCCAACCGCCTGCCGATGATCTCGCTCTCGGAGTCGGCGGGTGCCGACCTGACGCGTCAGGCCGACATATTCGTGCCGGGTGGTGCGCAGTTCAGGAACCTCACCCAGCTCTCCGCCAGGGACATCCCCACCATCACCGTCGGTTTCGGGCCGGCCACCGCAGGCGGCGCCTACGCGCTCGCCATGAGCGACTACGTGGTGATGGTCAACAAGGCGGCCTTCGCATACCTGGGCGGACCGCCCCTGGTGAAGATGGCCATCGACGAGGACGTGGACGAGGAGACCCTCGGAGGTGCCGAGATGCACTCCAGGACCTCGGGGCTCTCGGACTACCTGGCCGTGGACGAGATGGATGCGCTGCGCATCACCCGCGACATCGTCGCCCACCTGGACTGGAAGAAGCTCGGGCCCGGTCCCACGATGCCGGCGGATCCACCCCTGTACGACCCGGAGGAGCTGATCGGTTGTGCCTCGGCCGACGTGAGGGTGCCCTTCGAGGTGCGCGAGGTGTTGGCACGGGTGCTCGACGGCAGCCGCTTCGAGGAGTTCAAGCCCCTCTACGGCGACAAGCTGGTCTGTGGCTGGGGTTCCATCTGCGGGTTCCCGGTGGGGGTGCTGGCGAACAACGGGATCCTGTTCTCCGAGGAGTCGGACAAGGGTGCGCAGTTCATCCAGCTGTGCAACCGGACCGACACGCCCCTGGTCTTCGTGCAGAACATCACCGGGTTCATGGTCGGCACCGCAGCCGAGCAGGGCGGGATCATCAAGGACGGGGCGAAGCTGATCAACGCGGTGTCCAACTCGGGGGTGCCGCACTTCGTGCTCATGGTCGGAGCCAGCTACGGGGCAGGCAACTACGGGATGTCGGGCCGGGCGTACGACCCCCGCTTCATCTTCACCTGGCCGAACCACCGCATAGCGGTGATGGGTCCGAAGCAGTTGGCCGGGGTGATGGGCATCATCGCCCGCAAGGCCGCCGCGGCCAAGGGCGTGGAGCTCGACGAGGACACCCTCGCCGAGCAGACGGGGATGCTCGAGGCACTCGTGGAATCCCAGTCGACGGCGCTGTACGCGACGGGGCGCATGTGGGACGACGGCATCATCCACCCCCGCGACACGCGCACGGTGCTCGGCATGGCGATCTCCGCAGCACATTCGAACGAGGTCCGTGGGACCGACTCCTGGGGGGTGTGGCGGCATTGATCGAACGGCTCCTGATAGCGAACCGGGGTGAGATCGCCACGCGCGTGGCGCGTACCGCCCACCGGCTGGGCATCGACACCGTCGGCGTGTTCTCCGAGGCGGACCGTGGCGCGCTGCACACCCGGGTGGTGGATCGTGCCGTGTGCATCGGCGGGGCGTCACCGTCGCAGTCGTACCTGCGCGCGGATGCCGTGATCGAGGCCGCCGTGTCGAGCGGGGCCGACGCGGTGCACCCGGGCTACGGGTTCCTCGCGGAGAACGCTGCGTTCGCCCGTTCGGTGCAGGACGCAGAGCTCATCTGGGTCGGCCCCACACCTGAACAGATCGAACTGCTGGGCGACAAGGTGGCCGCCAAGGAGGCGGCCGTCGCCGCGGGCGTGCCCACCACCGAGGCGGTGGTGGTCGACCCGGCTGCGATGTCCGCCGAGCTGCTCGACGAGCTGCCACTGCCCGCCATGGTCAAGGCTGCAGCCGGCGGCGGGGGCAGGGGCATGCGCACCGTGCACGACCGATCGGAGTTCCCCGACGTCGTCGCTTCGGCGGCCCGTGAGGCCGAAGCGGCATTCGGGGACGGCACCGTGTTCGTGGAACCGCTCATCGAACACGGGCGCCACGTCGAGGTGCAGGTGCTCGGCGACGCACACGGCAACGTGGTGCACCTCGGGGAGCGGGACTGCTCGATCCAGCGTCGGCACCAGAAGGTCCTCGAGGAGGCCCCCTCGCCGGGCATCTCCGAGGAGGTGCGGGGGGCGCTCTGGGACGGGTCGGTGGCACTGGCCCGCAGCGTCTCCTACCGGGGCGCGGGCACCGTGGAGTACCTGGTCGGGTCCGACGGCACCATCGCGTTCCTCGAGGTGAACACCCGCCTGCAGGTGGAGCATCCGGTCACCGAGGCGGTGTGGGGCGTCGACCTGGTGGAGTTGCAGCTCTCGGTGGCGGCGGGGGAGGTGCTTCCGTTCTCCCAGGAGGAACTCGCGCCGCGCGGTCACGCGGTCGAGGCCCGTCTGGTGGCCGAGGACCCCGCCGCCGGCTGGTTGCCCTCCACGGGCACGGTCGGATCCTTCTCGTTCCCCGATGCGCATCTCGTCGACGGCTCGCTGCCACGACGCCCCGGGATCCGTGTGGACTCGGGAGTCGATGCGGGATCGGTCGTTGGAGCCGAGTACGACTCCCTGCTGGCGAAGGTGGTGGCGTACGCCCCGAGCCGCGAGGGTGCGGTGGCGATGCTCGGGCGGGCCCTGCGCACCGCGAGGCTCGACGGTGTGCGAACCAACGCCGACGCGTTGTCGGCCATCTGTGCCGATGGACGGTTCCGCGACGGTGCTGCGACGACCTCCTACCTGGATGACCCGGCGGACCTCCTCCGGTGTGCCGGTCCGTCGGGCGAGGAGCGCGTGGTCCATGCGATCGCTGCGGCATTCTGCCTGCAGTCCGCACGCAGGGCGGCCGACCTCGTCACCGGCTTCGCGCCATCGGGATGGCGCAACGTCGCGACCCGGGGCCAGCGGGTGCACCTCCTCGACGCCGATGCACCGGATGGCGACCTCGACCGTTCGGTGCAGCTCGAGTACATGATCGATCACTCGGCGACCGGGAAGAAGGGTCCCGGCAGCCGGGATCGGGTGGCGAGGGTGCTCGTCGGCGAACCGCCGGAGCCCGACGAACGGGGTGTGCTGGGTGCCGACGAGCGCCGGTGCTGCGATGTGGTCGTGAGCGGGGCTTCGAGCGGACCGGTACAGGTCGACCTCGACGGCGTCGTTTCCACCCTGGATGTGGAGGTGCTCGACGGTCCGGGGGGAACCACCCGCCTGAGCGTGGTCGGTGCCTCGGGACGCACGGCATGGACCGAGGCCCCGCGCTTCGTGGACCACGACGAGGCCGCTGCGGCCTCGGGTCCGGTGTCACCCCTTCCCGGTTCGGTGCTCTCGGTCCACGTGTCACCCGGGGACGAGGTCGCCGAGGGCGACCTGCTGGTGGTGATCGAGGCCATGAAGATGGAGCACCGCATCACCGCATTCGGTGACGTGACGATCGCCGAGGTGAACGTCTCCCCCGGGGACAAGGTCGACGCGGGCGACGTGCTGGTTGCCTTCGGCTGACCGCCGGCCCCCGCCGGCGGTCGCCCGGCTCAGCTGAGTGCCTTGGCCTTGAGGGCCTCGAACTCCTGCTGGTTGATCGCCCCGGAGTCGAGCAGCTCCTTCGCCTTGGCGATGTGGTCCGCCGGGGTGTCCCCGCCGGTCTGGGACACGACCGTCTGGGCGTAGTCCTGGAGCTGCTTCTGGGCGTCGGCCTGTGCCGCCAGGGCGCGTTCGCCCATCTTGTTGCCGCGCACGATCAGGTACACGAGCGGGCCGACGAACATGAACACGAATATGAACAGCACCCAGAGTGCCTTGGCGAGGCCACCCAGGTCCTTTGACCGGAACAGGTCACCGAAGATGCTGAAGATGATCATGAAGTAGATCACCATGAAGAAGATCACCAGCAGCGACCAGAAGATCTCTCCGAGGTTGATGTCCGCGAGCAGCATGGAAGGAGTCCTCTCCGTGGGGGTTTCGGGGTCTCGTCGCCGGGTTCCCGTCGGGTGGAGGCATGAGCGGGCGGAGGCGTGAGTTGGTACCTAGGGGGGCAGGATAGTCCCGACGGGTCCAGCGGTCAGGAATCCATCAGCAGCGCCGCGAGCGTTGCGCCCAGCTCGCTGCAGCGCTCCGACTGCCCGCCACCGCGCCCGATCAGGTCGACCGGCTCGGCCACCTGTGTCCAGCGGAGTCCGGTGACGATCATCCCGAGGGCGGCTCGGGCCCCGGTGGTGTCGGTGGACCCATGTATCCAGCTGCCGAAGGGGCGGCCGCGCGTGACCTCGAGTGCATCGTCGTAGACGGTGTCGAAGAAGTGCTTGAGGGCACCCGAGATGTACCCGAGGTTCGCCGTGGTGCCGAGCAGGTAGCCATCGGCGGCCAGCACGTCGTCGATGGTGGCCGAGAGGGCCTCGCGCACGACCACCCGGACCCCGGTGATGTCCGGGTGCGTCGCCCCGCGCAGCACCGCCTCGGTGAGTTCCCGGGTGTGGGCGGTGGGCGAGTGGTGGACCACCAGGAGTACGGCCATCGCCGCACGATAGGCACGCCCCGTTCCGGATCGCGCCGCAGCGCGAGCCGGGCTCCGCTTCTGCGGCGGCGGCGGCGTCGGTAGTCTCGGGTCCACGGGCACGTGTCTGGACCGACCGGGCCCGCGGATGCACGGGGGACTGGATGGATCCGAACCGAACCGATGCCGACCCGACAGGTGGCGCCAGCTCCGACGCGGCGAGCCCGGACACCTTCGGTGACACGGGCCTGCGGGCCTCCTTCAGGGGGCCCTACGCGGACGGACCTCCCCCGGAGGACCTCGAGGTGCACTACCCCGACCTCGACCGCTTCGGTCCCGCCGAGGCATGGTCCGCGGTGCTCAACTCGCTGCTGTTGCTCGGCTACGTGCTCAAGGGGCTCGCCCGCAAGCTGGTGCAGTGGAGGCGCGGTTCGTGGTTGTGGTGTGCGAGCGAGGGGATGGTCGAGGGCTTCTTCGCGATGGGCCCCACCTGGGTGAAGCTCGGGCAGGTGGTCGCCAGCTCGCCGGGGCTGTTCCCCGACGACATGTCCGGGCCCGCCCAGCGGTGCCTGTCGGACGTCCCGGGCTTCTCCTTCGAGCTGGTGCGCCAGACCATCACCCGTGACCTGGGCCACGACCCCAGTGTGTTGTTCCGCCACATCGACGAGCGACCCCTGTCGGCCGCATCGGTGGGTCAGGTGCACGCGGTGGAGCTGCCGGACGGCACCGAGGCCGTGGTGAAGCTGCTGCGGCCGGGGATCCACGAGCGGATGAACCGTGACCTGCGGGTTGCACACGTGCTCGCGAAGTTGCTCATGAGGACCGACCTGGGTCGCCGCGCCAACACCGCGGGGATGATCCGGGACCTCCACCGGGTCACGAACCAGGAACTCAACACCGCGCTCGAGGCATACCGCCAGCACGAGTTCCGCGAGAACCTGCACGCGTTCGGCGACAACTGGAACGTCACCGCCCCCGAGGTGATCTGGGAGTACTGCGGACCACACATGATCTGCATGGAACGCGTGGTGGGTGTGCCGATGGACGACTTCGAGGCGCACCAGGAGATGGGTTTCGACGCCGAGGCCAACCTGCGGCGCGGGATGAAGGCGTGGGTCGAGGCGATGGCGGTGCACGGGCCGTTCCACGGTGACCTGCACGCGGGCAACATCTGGGCCCTCGAGGATGGTCGGGCATGTTTCCTCGACTTCGGGATCATGGGGGAGTTCAGCGCCGATTGGCAGCAGATGGTGCGCGACATCCTCTACACGTTCATGGTCGACCACGACTTCGCGCGGATCGTGAGGGGATACAAGAAGCTCGGCATCATCCGCGGCGACCTGGGCGACGACGAACAGCTGGGCGCGATGCTCGCCATGGTCTTCGAACCCATCATGGCGTCGCGCATGGAGGAGCTGCAGTTCGCGGACCTGTTCCAGCAGTCGCTGCAGCTGTCCGAACAGATGGGCGACATCTCCGCCCCCGAGGAGCTGAACCTGCTGGGCAAGCAGTTCCTCTACTTCGAGCGCTACGTGAAGGGGATCGCCCCGGACTACCAGATGGTGCGCGATCCGTTCATCATCAAGAACCTCTTCCCGGAGGAGGCGGCGCGGCTGATGGACGATGTGCGGACCCAGGAGCCGGCCATGCCGGTGGACCCCGACGAGGACCTCTGACCTACCCCGTGGCCGTGGCCCGGCCCGCGGGTCTGACCTCGCCCGCAGGTCTGACCTGTCCGGTGCGGAGGTAGTCGCCGAAGAGCTCGGGATCCCAGCGTGCGGGTTCGGTGGCGCAAATGAAGGCCCGGACCTCCTGCACGAAGCGCTCCGGGTCGCTGTGGTGCGGGAAGTGTCCCGCTCCCTCGTAGATGTGCATCTCGGCGTGCGGGCACGCCTCGGCCAGCCTGGCCGCGTGGGCGACGGGGATCACGCCGTCCCGGCTGCCCCACATGACCGCCATCGGCACCGTTGCGGCGAGGTACACGCGGTCGCGCATGGTGACCACCTGGCCCCGCCAGTCCACCACCGCACGCAGCGTTCGGGTGAAGGCGTCGAAGGCCCCGTCCTCCGGAAGGCCCTCGAGCACCCTTCGGAGGTCGTCCGCGTCGACCGCCAGGTCGTGCCCGATGGCCTTCAACAGCGTGGTCCCGATCCGTACGGCGAACCGGCCCGGTGGTGTGTGCAGCAGTGGAACCGTGAGTTCGCTGAAGGGCACGGTGGCGATCCGCAGGACCGGTGAGACGTCACGGTCGACGCCACCGGGAGCGACGAGCACCAGGCGTTCGACGCGCTCGGGATACTGGTAGGCGAACTGGGCGGCGACTCCGCCACCGAGGGAGTGGCCGACGACGGTCACCGCACCCAGGCCGAGCACCTCCACGAGGTCCCGCATGCCGTTCGCGAACGCAGCCGCGCTGTAGTCGGCACGCGGCTTGTCGCTC
Organism: Microthrixaceae bacterium; assembly: GCA_023958095.1. Lineage (GTDB taxonomy): Bacteria > Actinomycetota > Acidimicrobiia > Acidimicrobiales > Microtrichaceae > JAMLGJ01. The sequence goes on along the minus strand of JAMLGJ010000019.1, from coordinate 4,360 downwards.
TCGCCGTGGCCGAGCAGGTCGGGGGCCACGACGGCGTGACCTTCCGCGAGCGCTTCCATGACCCCGAGCCATGACTCCGAGCTGTCGCCTATCCCGTGCAGCATCAACAGCACCGGCCGGGAGGGGTCGGAGAGCTCGCCGCCGCTGCACAAACCCGGATCGCCCGCGGCGCGGTACGCCCGCCGGTAGCCGTGGATCACGCGGTGCTGCAGCGTCACCTCTGGTGGCCGCCGTCTCGTGGATCGGCTGGTGTTGGTGCCCATGGGTCCTCCGGTCCGCCGGGAGGTCTGGGCCCGACGGACCTCGCGGTGCCCCCAGACGCTATGTCGACCTCCTTGTGGCAGCAAGGTCCGGGTCCGCGCCGCCCGTGGACGAGGCCTGGCGGTCAGCGGCCCGAACCGCCGCCGCGCCCAGCTCCATCATGCGGAGGTCGCCGACGGGCGTGCCGGATCCGCGGTTGCACACCAGGGCCACCGCGAGGTCCCGTTCCGGGTCGGCCCAGGCCCCCGACCCACCGAAACCGAAGTGCCCGAAGGCGCTCCGCACCGGTCCCCGGGTGGTGAACACCCGGTGGTAGCCGAGGCGCCAGTCCATGGGCATCACGAGCACCAGATCACGTCCGCGTCGCTGCACCTCGCCCATGACCCGGACCCGCTCGGGTGAGAGCAGCCTCACCCCGTCGAGTTCCCCACCTCCAGCGATCACGGCGTACATCCTGGCCAGGGACCGGGCGGTGAAGAACCCGTTGGCCGCAGGGATGGAAGCGTCCATCGTGGCTTCGGAGAACAACGCCTCCTCGGCGTTGCGGGGCACCAGGGCGTTCGCGATCCGGCGGGTGTTGAGCGTGCCCGGCAGCGCCGAGATCACCTTGCCCATCCGGGTCCCGATGTCCTTCTCGATGCGCCGCAGCGTCGGATTGGACGGGCGGGGCAGCGAGATGGCCTCCAGGGGGGCGACACGGTGGCGCTGTGATTCGGGCAGGCCGATGTAGAGGCCGTCGCAGCCGAGCGGCTGTGCGATCTCCTCGTCGACGAACTCCTCGACGGGTCGGCCGTCCACCCGGCGCACCAACTCGCCGACCAGCCAGCCGTAGGTGAGCGCGTGGTACCCGTGGCGGGTACCCGGTTCGTAGGCGGGCGCCGCTGCCGCGAGCGCGTCGGTCATGTGGTCCCAGTCCAGCAGCCGGTCGCCACGGTCCACGATGCTGCGGATCCGGTGCAGGCCCGCCGAGTGCGTGAGCACGTGGCGCACCGTCACTGCTTCCTTGCCGTTGGCCGCGAACTCCGGCCAGTACTCGGCCACCGGTGCGTCGTAGTCGACGAGTCCACGGTCGGCCAGCATGTGCAGGGCGGTGGAGGCAACTCCCTTGGTGGTGGAGAAGCACATCGCGACCGTGTCGGATTGCCACCGCGCGTCCTCGGTGCGCATGCCGCCCCAGAGGTCCACCACGGGCTCGCCACGGTGGTACACGGCCACAGCGGCTCCGCCCGAGCCCCGCGAGAGCTGTCTTTCGAACACCTTCGCCACCAGGCCATAACCCTTGCGCGCTGAACCATCCATGCCCACAGTCTGCCAACTGGGGCGTTCCGGAGCCCCGCAGTGCTGTGGAAGGCTGGGCGAATGCGTGTCGGACTGAAGACTGCCCCACAGATGACCACCTGGCCCGCGATGCTCGAGGTGTGGCGAACCGCGGACGGGATCGAACTGTTCGAATCGGTGTGGAACTTCGACCACTTCGAACCCATCTTCGGCAGGCCGCGCAACGGGCCGTGCCTGGAGGGATGGACCACTCTCAGCGCGCTCGCCCAGGCCACGACACGCATCCGCGTGGGCTGCATGGTCTCGGGTGTCCCGTACCGGCATCCGTCACTGCTGGCCAACATGGCGGCATCCCTCGACGTGATCTCCGGAGGACGTCTCGAACTGGGTCTCGGCGCCGGATGGAACACCGACGAGGCGGAGGCCCTCGGGATCGACCTTCCGCCCCTGCGCGAGCGTTTCGACCGCTTCGACGAGGCCCTGGACGTCATCCATGCCCTCCTGACCCAGCCGGTCTCGGACTACGACGGGGAGCACTTCGAGCTCAAGGGCGCCTACTGCGAGCCCAAGTGCGTCCAGTCGCCACGCCCACCCATCTGGATCGGCGGCGACGGGCCGAAGCGCACATTGCGAGCGGTCGCCCGTCACGCGGACTACTGGAACGCCCCATTCGCATCCGCGGAGTCACTGGCGCGCAGCGTCGAGACGCTGCACGGGCACTGCGCCGACATCGGCAGGGACCCCGCGGAGATCACGATCACCGCCCAGTGCGCGCACGACCCCGCCAAGGGCGTGGGCGCCACCGTCGAGGCGATGGCGGAGCTGTCCGAGGCCGGCTGCGAGGTCGGCATCGTGTACCTGCCCGAGACGCACCACACCGCTGCGGAGGTGGAGGTGATCGCGGAAGGGCTCGCCGAGCTCCCCTGAAACGTGTCCCGGGTCCCACCGGTTCAGCGAGGCCCGGGCCCCTCGGTCGGGCCGCCCGCGAAGGCCTGCGCGATCGACATCCACTCACGAGCGGCATCCCCGGTGGCCACGAGTTCGGTGTCGTCGAGGTGGCGCCGTTGGGTCACCACGGCACAGAAGTCTGCAGCCGGGCCGGTCACGCGGTCCGGGGCATCCCCTGGGCCCCAGGTCCAGGTGTCCCCACCCGGCGCGACCAGCTCCACGCGTACCTCGACCGGGGACGGCTCGCGCCCGCGGACGACGTAGGACCAGCCGCGGGTGACCACACCCAGGTGGGCGATGTGGCGCAGGCGGTCGGTCGTCCCCGTTTGCACGTGGTCGACCCCGGCGGTGTCGAGGGCATCCACGATGTCGAGCCCGTGGGCCCAGGTCTCCATGAGCCTGGCGGTGAGGAACGACCGCGGAGACATCGACGGCCCGTACCACTCGACTCGCTGGTCGGCATCCAGCCCACCCGCTGCCTCGGCGAGCTCCGCCCGGGCCGAGCGCCATGACCCGAGCAGCTCCCCGGGGTCCAGGTCCACATGGGCGGCGAGGGTGATCCGGTCCATCGCCTCCGGTTCGGCCATCACCTGCTCGATGAGGGAGTCGCGCTCGGCGGCGAACGCCGGTGGGTCGGCGATGGCCCGGGTGGCGGCGCGATCGAAGTAGGCCAGGTGGGCGATCTGGTGCGCCACGGTCCACCCCGCAGCCGGCGTGGGGAGATCCCAGTGCTCGGGCTCCAGGGGAGCGACCACGGCGTCGAGTGCGTCCTGCTCGGCGAGCAGGTCCTCCAGGACCTGTTGGTGTGCCATCTCCGGGGGTCCTCCAGGGTGTCGTGGAAGGCCCAGCGTATGCGGTCGCTAAAGGCACGGGTCCGCCGGTCGATCTGATCGGGGATGGGCACGCAGGTTCTCGCATGGTTGTCGTACCCGGTGACCCTGGTCGTGCTCGTGGCGCTGACCGCGGTCGTGGCAGTCGCGGCGTCCGTGCTCGAACAACGCACCCCGCGTCGAACCCTGCCCCATGGTGTACTGTTCGCCACGTTCGCGATGGCCGTCGACGCCATGTTCGGAGGTCTGGTCGGGGCGGCCACCGAGCGCTTCCCGGGCCGCGGGCGACCACCTCGGGGTCGGCGCCCGGGTGCGCCGTCGGAGCCCGGACATGGATCTTCCCCTCCCTCGGCGCTGGCTGCGGAGGCGACGGGGGCGCCGGTCGCACGGGGAGCGGCTGTGGGGCCGTCCCCGGAGCTGGTCCTGCGGCGCGGTGGCCCCGACGGGCCGTGGGTCCGCTTGGGCCCGCTCGGGTCGGACCGGGACCTGGCCGGTGTGCTCTTCGCTGCATACGTGGCATCGGGTGGGGACGAGGCCTCCAGGGTCACCGGCTGGGTGAGCCCGTGTGGCAACCCGCCCTCGATCGGCGACCTCGCATCCGGTGACCGGATGCGGGGTCGGGTCACGAGGATCCTCGAACTCCTCGCGTGCCGTGACGGTGGCGAGAACTGGATCATGCTCGATCCGCGTACCGACATCTCCCTCGCGTTGGACCGCCGGGCCCCGAGCGATCCGGTGCTGCGAGGGCTGGTCGAGTGGTGGCGCCTGTCGACGAGGGACTCACACCAGGTGGCACCCGATGATGTGGCGCCGCTGGCCGACGCGATCGAGTGGGTCCTGCCCGCACTGAAGGTGCATCCCTTCGCTGAGCTGGTGGAGTCGGTCCTGGGGTTCTCACGGGATGCCGTGCGTGAGCACCAGGCGCTCTCGGTCGGAGCAGCAACCGGGGGCCGGCTGGCCCCCGCGGGCGCCCCGCATCGAGTACCCCTGCGAGCGAACTGATCGTCGGGGGGGCCGACACGTCGGCCCCCCCACCCACCGTT
>JAMLGJ010000018.1 GCA_023958095.1 Microthrixaceae bacterium | reverse complement strand
AGGTCGTACCGCTCGGCCGCGGGTGTCGCTCAACTGCGGAAGGACACCAGGCCCAGCACGACCGCACCGAGCGCGAGCAGCGCCGCGGCCCCCACCAGCACCCATGCGGTGGTCCCGGAGTCCTCACCGACCGAGGAGAGACTCGCCGACTGCTCCTCCCCCGAGGTGAGGGTCAGTTCGGCGCTGTCCACCTCGCCGCCCGGCACGGAGACCTCGACGACCATCGTGGCCGCGTCGGGTCGGTCCGCACCCATGAACGCCAGTTCCTCCGGGGTGTAGCCCAGAGGCAGTCCACCCAGCAGTTCGGTGAGCGCCGCGTCGGAGAACTGGCCCAGCTCGCCGTTCACCGTGACCTGCAGGCCCAACTCGGAGCGCTGCGCGGCGAACGACTCCTCGGCGCTGGCTCGCACCTCGCTGAACACACCCGGTCCGGCAATCGAGTCGAGCAGCACCTGCAGCTCCCCGGCATCCGCGTAGTCGTGCGCCGCGACCAGGCGGAGCCCGCCCCCGGTGGTCGCCTCGGGTTCACCCAGGGACCAACCCGAGTCGCCGACGTCGTCGAGCACGATCGCCTCGGGTCCGCCCAGTGCCTCGAGGAGCTCCTCATCCAGCTCCACCTCGACCGAGACGGTGCCGCCGGTGGTGCCGTCCCCGGTGACACTCACGGTGACAGCACCCCGGCAGCCCACGAGCACGACCGCGGCCAGGGCCGCGAGCACGACCGCCCGGCTGCGCGCGAGCGAGTTCACCCGGACCGTACCGCCGGGAGTTCAGTCAGAGCTCGCGGCGGCCTCGAGTTCCTCCACCGGTGGGGGCACGAAGCCCTCCTCGGCGGAGAAGGCGATCTGCAGCTCACCGTCCAGCTCGGGGTCCGGTTCGACATCCACCTTGATGATCTGTCCGGCGCGGAACTCCTTCCACAGGAGACGCTCCGAGAGTGGGTCCTCGACCAGCCGCTGGATCGCGCGGCGCAGCGGCCTGGCGCCGAGTGTCGGGTCGTAGCCCTTCTCCCCGAGGAACACCTTGGCGTCCGCGGAGACCTCGAGGCCCATTCCCTGGCCGGCGAGTTGCTCGGTCACACGCTTGATCATCAGGTCCACGATCGAGATCACCTCGGGCTGGGTGAGCTCGTGGAACACGATCACCTCGTCGATGCGGTTGAGGAACTCGGGCCGGAAGTGGTCCTTCAGGGCGTCGTTGACCTTGGCCTTCATCTTCTCGTAGGACACCGCCTCGTCGTTGCGGCTGAAGCCCACCTGGGCCTTGCGCAGGTCCGCGGTGCCCAGGTTGGAGGTCATGATGAGCACGGTGTTGCGGAAGTCCACCGAGCGTCCCTGGGAATCGGTGAGTCGACCCTCCTCGAGGATCTGCAGCAGCGTGTTGAAGACGTCGGTGTGGGCCTTCTCGATCTCGTCGAAGAGCACCACCGAGAACGGCTTGCGACGAACCGCCTCGGTCAGCTGGCCGCCCTCCTCGTAGCCCACGTAGCCGGGAGGGGAACCCACCAGGCGGCTGACGGTGTGCTTCTCCATGTACTCGGACATGTCGAGGCTGATCATCGCCTCCTCGTCGCCGAAGAGGAACTCCGCGAGGGTCTTGGCAAGCTCGGTCTTGCCCACGCCCGAGGGGCCCAGGAAGATGAACGAGCCGGAGGGCCGCTTGGGGTCCTTCAGGCCCGCCCGGGTGCGGCGGATCGCCTGCGAGACGGCCTTGATGGCCTCCTCCTGGCCCACCACCCGCTTGTGGAGCTCCTCCTCCATGCGGAGGAGCTTCGTGGTCTCCTCCTCGGTGAGCTTGTAGACCGGAATCCCCGTCCACAGCGACAGGACCTCCGCGATGCCCTCCTCGTCGACCTCGTCGAAGAGATCCACCCCCGAGGCGCGCATCTCGGCGTCCTTCTCCTCCTTGGTGGCGAGCAGTTCCTTCTCGCGGTCGCGCAGCTGGCCGGCGGTCTCGAAGTCCTGGGACTCCACCGCCTCCTTCTTCCTGGCGACGACCTCGGCGAGCTCGTTCTCGATCTCGCGGTAGTCGGGCGGGGTCTGCATGCGGTGGATGCGCAACCGGGAACCGGCCTCGTCGATGAGGTCGATCGCCTTGTCGGGCAGGAACCGGTCGGAGATGTAGCGGTCGGCGAGGTTGGCCGCCGCCACGAGCGCCTGGTCGGTGATCGTGACCCGGTGGTGGGTCTCGTAGCGGTCCCGCAGGCCCTTGAGGATCTCGATCGTGTGGGCCACGGAAGGCTCCTCCACCACGACCTTCTGGAAGCGGCGTTCGAGCGCTGCGTCCTTCTCCAGGTGCTTGCGGTACTCGTCCAGGGTCGTCGCACCGATCGTCTGCAGCTCACCGCGGGCGAGCATCGGCTTGAGGATGCTCGCTGCGTCTATCGCCCCCTCGGCGGCACCCGCACCCACGAGGGTGTGGATCTCGTCGATGAAGAGGATGATGTCACCGCGGGTCTTGATCTCCTTGAGCACCTTCTTGAGGCGCTCCTCGAAGTCACCGCGGTAGCGGGACCCGGCCACGAGGGCACCGAGGTCGAGGGTGTAGAGCTGCTTGTTGTGGAGGGTCTCGGGCACGTTGCCATCCGCGATGGCCTGGGCCAGTCCCTCGACGATCGCCGTCTTGCCCACCCCGGGCTCCCCCACGAGCACTGGGTTGTTCTTGGTGCGACGGCTGAGCACCTGCATCATGCGCTCGGTCTCGCGCTCGCGTCCGATGACCGGATCCAGCTTCTTCTCGCGCGCGAGCTGGGTGAAGTTGCGTCCGAACTGGTCGAGCACGAGCGAACCGGATGCCGCGTCGCTCCCCGAACCCCCGCCCGCGGTCGCCTTCTCGCCGCCGCTGGAGCTCTGGCCCTCGCCGCTCTGGGAACCGGGGTAGCCGGACAGCAACTGGATGACCTGCTGGCGCACCCGGGAGAGGTCCGCTCCCAGCTTGACCAGCACCTGGGCGGCGACGCCCTCGCCCTCGCGGATGAGACCCAACAGGATGTGCTCGGTGCCGATGTAGTTGTGGCCGAGCTGCAGTGCCTCCCTCAGCGAGAGCTCGAGGACCTTCTTGGCGCGCGGGGTGAACGGGATGTGCCCCGAGGGGGACTGGTGACCCTGGCCGATGATCTCCTCGACCTGGGTGCGTACGGCCTCGAGCGAGATCCCGAGTGACTCGAGAGCCTTGGCGGCAACGCCCTCGCCCTCGTGGATCAGGCCCAACAGGATGTGCTCGGTGCCGATGTAGTTGTGGTTGAGGAGGCGGGCCTCCTCCTGCGCGAGCACGACGACACGCCGGGCCCGGTCGGTGAAGCGTTCGAACACGTCATTCCTCCAGAGAATGTGTCTGACCACTCTAACGCCGGAAGGTGCCGAGACGTTCCCGCCCCGTGCCGACATGGGAGCGGGGACAGCCCCGCTGTAACCTCTGGCGGTGCCCGGTCCCAACCCGCTGCAGGTGCTCCCGTCCATGTCCACGGACCTGGAACGGGTGGAATCTGGTCTCCTCGACTCGGTCCGCTCCGGTGAGGACTTCCTCACCGAGATCGCTTCCCACCTGATATCCGCAGGTGGCAAGCGGGTCAGGCCCGGGTTCTGCATCGCCTCGGCGGCTACCACCGCCACCGAGGACGCCCCCGCGCCGCCGGAGGCGGTCACCGGGGGCGTGGCGGTCGAACTGGTGCACCTCGGGTCGCTCTACCACGACGACGTGATGGACGAGGCCGAGACCAGACGAACCGTGGAGAGCGTCAATTCCCGGTGGGGCAACATGCGGGCGATCCTCGCGGGGGACTTCCTCCTGGCCAGGGCCTCGGAGCTGGCGGCGGGGCTGGGCGTCGAGGTGGCGGCCCTGCTCGCGGCCACGATCGGCAGGCTCTGCGAGGGCCAGCTGCTGGAGTTGCAGTTCGCCCACGACGCCAACCGCGACGAACAGACCTACCTGCGCTCCATCGACGGCAAGACCGCCTCCCTCCTGGCCTCCGCTTGCCGGATCGGGGGCATCGTCACGGAGGCCCCCACGGATCACACCGAGGCACTGGCCTCGTTCGGCCATGCGTACGGCATGGCCTTCCAGATGGTCGACGACGTGCTCGACCTCGTGGCAACCGAGGCGGATCTCGGCAAGCCGGCGGGCCACGACCTGGAGGAGGGCATATACACCCTCCCGGTGATCACCGCGATGCAGGGACCCGACGGCGACGCGCTGCGCGAGATGCTGGCGTCACCGCTCGACGAGCCGACCCGGCGCAAGGCCATCGACCTGGTGCGCAGCGGCGACGGGATCCCCTACACGATCGAACGGGCCCGGCGCGAAGCAGCTCGCGGCCGCGACGCCCTGGAGTCCCTCCCCCCGAGCCCCGGAGTCACCGGACTCGGGGCGGCCGCGGACTACCTCATCGACAACGTCGAGCGCGCCTCGCGCTGAGCACCGAACGCACTACATCAGCCTGGAACTCGAGGCCACCTCGTGGGTCACGAGCTCGGTGCCGGTCACACCGAGGTCACCCATGGCCCCCATGAACTCCGCCATGTGTGGGGTTGCCATGTGGGCCTGGAGGGCCTCCTCGTCGGCCCACTCCTCGTGAACCCTGAACAAGCCCCGCTCACTGGGGTGCGGCCAGAAGCCGTAGGTGATGTTCCCCTCCTCGGCGAGGGTGGCCTCGACGAGGGGGGCCATCGCCTCCAGCGCCCTGTCGTGGTTGGCGGGGTCGAGTGTGATGGTGCCCGAAACGATCAACATGGGCGCACCATAACCGGTCGGGTCCCGGGCCCGCCGTGTCTCAGTCCGTTGCCCCGTCCGCTGCCCTCAACCGGGCCCGCAGCTGGTTGGCCACGGCGCTCACGAGCTGGACGTTTCCGGCGGGCACGGGGCTGTTCGTGGCGAGAGAGACGTCCACCACGTAGTGGTCGACCGGCATGACCAGCCTCACGGTCTCACCCCAGACGTTCGCGCCCACCTCGAGGTCGTGCTCCACCCAGACGTTGTAGTCGACCCCGGCGGGCAACATGTCCTCCACGTCGCGGTGCTCGACCGCGTAGTCGGAGTAGTCCCGCACGTTGAAACCACCGAAGCCGCGACAGTCCTCGGACTCGACGCCCAGCTCGACCGAGAGCACCGTCGCCATCTCGTACGCGGTCTCCTCGTCCACGGTCTCGGCAACCGCCACAAGGAGTACACCGCCCGGCCAGATGGCGCTGCGCTCCCAGAGTCCCTCCACGGTCAGCTCGCGCGACATCATCCCTCGGCAGAGATGCGGCTGCAGGCTGTTGTAGCCCTGGTAGTGGAAGGTCGCCGGAAGGCTCGAGAGGACGATGCCGTAGTGGGGCACGTCACTCACCTCGGCGGGGACGCTGCCGAAGATGACCTGTTCGTCGGCGAGGGTCTCGGCGAGCTCGGCGGAGGTGTCGGTGCCGTCGGGGTGGAACCGGATCCCCGGTTGGATACCCGCCACGGACCCCTCGGGTACCTCGTCGCTGCGCTCCGGCAGCTCGTCGCCCGGGTCCTCCCCCTCGGGATCCTGGCCAGTGTCCACCGAACCGTCGGCGCTTCCCTGTTCGGATCCACCCGACTGGCTCCGCAGCAACAGCACCGCTGTCAGGGCGATGAGGACCAGGAGCACGCCGGTGCCGGCCCAGGCCAGGGTCGCGGAGCGCCCGGAGCGCTCCGGCGGGTCAGTGCCATGGGCTTCTGCTTGCACCCCGGACCCCGGTGGCGGAACGGTCGTGGCGGCACCTGTGGGTTCATCGGTCAGTGCCGCTTCGTCGGTGCCACCGAGCAGGTCCTCGATCACCAGCATCCGGGTTCGCTCGTCGCAACAGCGCCGTTCGATGTCCATGAGCGCCCTGCCGACCTCGGCTGCCGACGTGGGACGCCCCGCGGGGTCCTCGGCGGTCATGGTGGCCAGGAGCGCTAGGAGTTCCCCATCCGCTCCGTCGACCTCACACGCCAGTCGGTCGCTGCGCTCGACGCGTGAGACGATCGTCGCCGATGCCTCCTCGCGGGAACCCACCGGGGAATGGCCGCACAGGAGCTCCACGAGCGTCGACCCGAGTGAGTAGATGTCGGCCGGCACCGAGGCCGGCGACCCCGAGAACAGTTCCGGTGCCGCGTGCAACGGGGTTATCAGCGCCTGCTCGGCCACCGCGGAGCGGGACTGCATCACGGCCACCCCGAAGTCCGCCAGCTGGGGTTGGCCACTGCGTCCGATGAGCAGGTTGTCCGGCTTGACGTCACCGTGCACGACGCCGTGCAGGTGCGAGCTCTCGAGCGCTCCTGCGACGAGGATCCCGATCTGGAGCACCTCGGCCATCCCGAGGGGACCCTCGGAGCGAATGCGCTGTGCGAGCGAACCGGCCGGCAGGTACTCGGTGACCAGGTAGGTGCAGCCGTCCGAGGTCACCCCGGCGTCGTAGAGAGTGACGATGTTCGGGTGCGCCGAGAGAAGTGCGGTGAAGCGGGCCTCGTCCGCGAGGAGTTCGAGTGGCCCCGCAGGCATCTCGTCGGTCTCGAGCACCTTGAGCGCCACCGGCCGGGAGAACTTGGTCTGGGTTGCCAGGTAGACACTCGAGGTCACCCCCCGGCCGAGCAACCCGCGGACCTCGAGTCCTTCGATCCGCGGGAACGCCTCGCCGTTGTCAGCCATCCGAGCGGACCGCCCTGTGTGACGGGCCGACGTCCGGGGCGTCCTCACCCGGGCCGGACCCGGTCCCGGATGCGACCTCGAGCTCCTCGGGCCCGACCACCTGGTTCGCCACGAGGAACTCCACCAGGTGCACGCGCCGTGCGTTCGCGCGGCGATCGGGATCACCGACCATGCCCGCCACCCCCGACTCGGCGAGCCTGCTGCAGAGGTAGTCGAGCTTGCGGTTCAGCTTCGCGGTGGACCATCCCAGGCGGGTCGCCACTGCACGGTTCGTGGGCATCGTCGAGGGCCAGCCGGGGTCCGCCCGCAGGAGGGGTTCGGCCATGGCCAGGACCATCTGGCGCTGCTCGTCGTTGAGCCGGTAGCGGGCCACGTCGGTGGTGTCGCTGGGACCCGCGCCCGGGACAGCGGTGACCTCCGCCACCCGCTGGCGTCCCCGGATCTCGTAGCGAGCCGGACCGGCGGAGAAGGCCACCGTGAAGGACTCCGACAACAGGGCCATTCGCCCACCCGGGCGGATCTCCGAACGCGAGGTGTTGTCGACCACGATCATGGTGGTGAAACGGCCCACGTTGTGCAGCACCCAGCCGTCACCGCGGCTCACGAAGCTGCCCAGGACACGGTGGAGGTGCTGGTTGTCGGGGTCGATGACCAGGTTCGCGTCGCGACCGAAGGTGAGCGACTCGCCCGAGGCGACCTCGACCTCCTCGTCGAGGAACTCGACGACCAGTGGACCCATGGGGGAAACGGTATGTGATTCGGCCCCACGGGGCACGCGGAGTCACCCCGAGGCGACCCCGGATGCCGCCGGCCACGCCCGCACGGGACCCTGCGGGCCCCGCACCCCCACGCGCTGCCCGGCCCTCGCGCGCGGAACCCCGGAGTCGCCCACGGTCACCTCCACCGGTGGTTCCCCCGAAGCCTCCAGTGCCACGCGGTAGCGGGTGAAGGGGCCGTGGAAGGCGACTTCGAGCACCGTACCGGCTGCCACGGGTGCGGAGCCCTCGGTGGCCTCCACGTGTTCGGTGATGCCGAGCTGCTCGGGCCGCAGGAACACCTCCACCTCGCCCTCGGAGACGCCGGGGCACCGGAGGCGCCCGAACACCGTCTGCACGTGACCGGCCCGTGCGAACCCGGGCACCGTCACGACCTCTCCCAGGAACTCCGCTGTTGCGCGGTCCGGTGGACGCTGGTGCAGCTCGACCGGATCGCCCTGGGCGAGCACCCTCCCGGCGTCCATGACGGCCAACTCGTCACCCATCAACAGGGCTTCCTCGCGGTCGTGGGTCACCAGCACCGTTGTCGTACCCGACTCGACCAGGAGTTGCTTGACCTCCCGTCGCACCCGTGAGCGCAGGGACGGGTCGAGGTTGGAGAAGGGCTCGTCCAACAGGAGCACCTCGGGCCGTTGGGCCAGCGCCCGGCCGACCGCCACGCGCTGTTGCTGGCCACCGCTCAACTCGTCGGGCATGCGGCCCTCGAGGCCCTCGAGTCCCACCATCTCGAGGGTTGCCGCCAGCATGGTGCCCTCGGCCCGCTCCGCACGGCCCATGCCCAGGGTGACGTTCCCCGCCACGTCCAGGTGCGGGAGCAGCGCCCAGTCCTGGAAGACCATCGCCACCCCGCGACGCTGTGGGGCCACCTGGGTGCCGTGGGCCACGTCGGTGACCACCCGTTCACCGATCACGATCGAACCGCTGGCGGGCACCTCGAGGCCGGCGACCGCACGCAACAGGGTGGTCTTGCCGCAACCACTCGGGCCCAGCAGGGCCAGGAGCGCTCCTCCGGGAACCCGCAGGTCCACACCACGGAGCACCTCGGTCCCATCCGCGAAGCCGAACGACACGCCGGCCACGCCGAGACCGCAGGGCTCAGTCGGCATCCGGCTCCGGGCCGCCCGTCTCGGGGCGCAGCGTCGGGAACAGCACGACGTCGCGGATCGTCGCCCGGTCCGCCAGGAGCATCACCAGGCGGTCGATGCCGATGCCCAGGCCGACGGTGGGGGGAAGGCCGTACTCGAGGGCCCGCAGGTAGTCCTCGTCCACCGCCATCGCCTCGGAGTCACCCGCGTCGCGCTGCGCGGCCTGTTCGACGAAGCGCCGGCGCTGCTCGTCCGGATCGGTCAGCTCCGAGAACCCGTTGCACAGTTCGCGGCCCACGACGATGCCCTCGAAGCGCTCCACCAGCTCCGGGTCCTCGCGGTGCGGGCGCGACAGCGGGGAGACCTCCGCCGGGTAGTCCGTCACGAACACGGGGTCCCAGAGGTCACCCTCGGTGGTCTTCTCGTACAGCTCGAGCAACAGCTTGCCGGGACCCCACTCCGCCTCGAAGGGCACGCCGTTGTCCGCACACAGCCCCTGCAGCTCCACGCGGTCGGTGTGCACCGACACGTCGTGGCCGATGCTCGCCGAGGTGAGCTCGGCCAGGCTCGCGCGCCTCCAGGGAGTCGACAGGTCCACCTCGCGACCCTGGTAGGTGATCGTGGAGGACCCGCACAGCTCTGTCGCCAGGTGCTCCACGAGCGTCTCGGTCAGCTCCATGTGCACGCTGTAGTCGCCGTAGGCCTCGTAGCACTCGAGCATCGTGAACTCGGGGTTGTGACGGTTCGATATCCCCTCGTTGCGGAACACCCTCGCGAGCTCGAACACGCGCTCGAATCCACCGACCACGAGCCGTTTCAGGTACAACTCGGGGGCGATGCGCAGGTACAGGTCCATGTCCAGCGCGTTGTGGTGCGTCGTGAAGGGTGTCGCCAGCGCTCCCCCGGGGATCGGATGGAACACCGGCGTCTCCACCTCCAGGTAGCCGCGCTCCTCGAGGAACCGTCGGGTGAGCGACACCAGCCGTGACCGCAGGGTGAAGGTGCGCCGCGACTCCTCGGTGACCCAGAGGTCGACGTAGCGCTGACGGTACCTGGTGTCGGTGTCGGTGAGGCCGTGGAACTTGTCGGGGAACCCCCGACGTGTGTGGGCCAGCAGCTCCCAGTGGTCGACACGCACCGACAGCTCGCCGCGACGTGTCGTCATGACCTCGCCGCGGACCCCGATCCAGTCCCCCAGGTCGAGCGAGCAGAACGCCTCGAACCCGGGGGTGGTCTTCGCAGCGGCGAACAACTGGATGCGCCCCGAGGAGTCCGCAATGGTGCCGAAGGCGAGCTTGCCCTGCACCCGGCGGAGCATCAGGCGCCCTGCGATCGACACGACGCGACCGGTCTCGGTGCCCGGCTCGAGGTCCGGGAACTCCGCCGCTATCCCAGCGGCGGTCGCGTCGACGTCGTAGGTGTACGGCTGCACGGTGTCGGCCTCGGGCCCTGGATCAGTCACGGTCGGAGTTCTTCTCCCAGATCAGCCGCAGGCCGTGCAGGGTCAGCCACGGTTCGGTGTACTCGATCGACTCGGCCACCGAGGCGATCAGCGGGGCGAGACCACCGGTGGCGATGATGGTCGCCTCGCCGAGGGTCGCCTCGATGCGGGCGCACATGCCGTCCACCATCGCCGAGTACCCGTAGAGGGCTCCCGACTGGACGGACTCCACGGTGGTCTTGCCTATCACGTTCCGGGGTTCGACCAGCTCCACCTGGCGCAGTGCGGCGGCCCTGCCGAACAGCGCATCCAGGGAGATCTCGATGCCCGGGAAGATCGCCCCACCCAGGTACTCCCCACCTGCGGAGATCACGTCGAAGGTGGTGGCGGTGCCGAAGTCGACCACGATGGTCGGACCGCCGTAGAGGTCGTGCGCGCCGACCGCGTTCGCGATCCGGTCCGCCCCGACCTCCTTGGGATTGTCGTACAGAACCGGCATCCCGGTGCGCACACCGGCGCCCAGCACGACCGGCTCGATCCCGATGTAGCGTTCGCAGACCCGCCGGAGCTCCGCCGTCACCACGGGAACCCCCGAGGAGATGGCCACCCCGGCCACGTCGGATGCGAGCTCCAGGTCACGCGTGGCCAGCAGGTCGCGCAGCACCAGGGCGAGTTCGTCGCCGGTGCGGTCCGGGCGCGTCGCGAGACGCCAGTGGTCGAGCAGCTCGTGGCTGCGCTCCCCGGTGTTGTAGAGGCCGACGACGGTCTGGGTGTTGCCGACGTCGATGACGAGCAGCACTGGACACTCCATCAGTAGTGGATGCGGTCAGGCACAGCTTGGCCGAGGTGGTGCCGCACGATGAAGTCCGCCGCGGGCTCAGATGTCCAGGCCGACGTCCAGCACCGGAGCCGAGTTGGTGATCGCCCCCACCGAGATCTGGTCGACCCCACACGCGGAGTAGGCCCCCACCGAATCCAACTCGACACCGCCCGACACCTCCAGCAGCGGCCTGCGCCCGGTCGTTCCCCTCTCGGCCAACTCCACGCACTCCCTGACCGTCGCCGGGTCCATGTTGTCCAACAACAGCGCATCCGCGCCGGCACGCACTGCCTCGGCGCACTGGTCCACCGTGTCGCACTCGACGTGCACCGTGCGGCCGGGCCACAGATCGCGGGCTCGTTCGACGGCGGCGCTGATCGACATCCCGTCGAGGTGGTTGTCCTTCACGAGCATCCAGTCCGAGAGGTTGCCTCGGTGGTTGCGGCCACCGCCGGCACGCACCGCTGCCTTCTCGAGCGACCGAAGACCCGGCGTGGTCTTGCGGGTGTCCCAGATGCGCGCCGTGCCGGCGGCGCCGGCCGCATCCACGAAGCGGGCGGTGAGGGTGGCCACCCCGCTGAGATGACCCAGGAAGTTGAGTGCCGTCCGCTCCGCGGTGACGATGGAGCGCAGGGGTCCGCTCACGACCGCCAACTCGGTTCCGGGTTCGAGCGCGCTCCCCTCGCGCACGTTCCACCGGACGGACACCGCCGGGTCGATCTGGGCGAAGCTCTCGGTGACACAGCGCGAGCCCGCCATGCGTCCCGCCGCCCTGGCGACGATCCGTGCCTCGGAGCGCTTGGAGGGCAAGAGCGCCGCGGTCAGGTCCCCGAGCGGTGTGAGGTCCTCCGCGACCGCCGCGGTGACCGCTGCGCGCACCGCGTGGGGCGGCGGATGGAGCCAGTTGTCGCCCTGTTCGGAATCGCTGGTCGGGGAACCGTCAGTCATGGTCGGTGGAACTCCCTGTCGGATCGTGTGGAGGTTTCGTCGAGACACCCGTTCGACATCCGATCACCGCCCTGTGGCGTTGCATCGGATCCGTCAGCGGATGGTCCTCGCGCCAATGGGTGCCGCGTGATTCCTCCCTCGCAGTGGCCGCAGCGACCACTCCCCGCGCCACCAACAGGAGGTTCGCGAGCTCGGCTCGCTCGATGGCCTCCGCGGGCCGGTCCTGCGACCGGGGCGCCGGGAGTGCGTGAAGCCGGGACTCGATCACCACGAGCCGCCGCGCCACCTCCTCCAGGGAGTCACCGGAGCGCATCACCCCTGCTCCGGCGGTCATCGCCTCCTGCAGCGCCGCCAGCAGCACAGGTGGGGGGTCCGCTCCGTCGCCCGGCGGTTCGGCTTCTGCGGGAGCGCAACTGAAGTCGATCCCCGTGCGAGGTACCGGACCGCCCGGGGTGGAATCGGCGGTGCCGGTCATCGCGCCCGTGTTGCGCGGGCCGGTACGGCCCGAGAGGATCGCCTCGACCGCGCGGGGAGCGAAGACCATTCCCTCCAGCAGCGAGTTCGAGGCCAGCCGGTTGGCCCCGTGGACCCCGGTGCAGGCCACCTCACCGCATGCCCACAGGCCCGGCAGGGAGCTGGCCCCGTCCAGGTCGGTGAGCACGCCGCCGCAGAGGTGGTGTGCAGCCGGGTGCACCGGCAGGAGGTCCCGACTCGGATCCAGTCCGACCGACTCCAACACCGTGGCAATCGTCGGGAAGCGCTTCCCGAACGACTCGAGTCCCCGGGCATCGAGGAAGACGCTGTCGGATCCTCCATCGGAGAGCTCGGTGAGGATCGCCCTCGACACGACGTCGCGGGGCAGCAGCTCGTCGACGAAGCGCTCCCCGCGGTCGTTGCGCAGAACGGCTCCGTGGCCCCTCAGCGCCTCGGTCAGCAACGGCCGGGGTGAGCGTTCGTGATGGAGGGCGGTGGGATGGAACTGGATGAACTCGAGGTCCGCCACCAACGCCCCTGCCCGCATCGCCGCGGCGACGCCGTCCCCCGTGGCACCCCTCGGGTTGGTCGTGACCGAGTACAGCTGGCCGGCACCACCGGCGGCCAGCAGCACGTTTCGGGCCTCGATCCTGTGGCGCCGGCCGTCGGCGGAGACACAGAGCGCGCCCACGCAGACGCCGTCGCTGACGAGCAGCTCCTCGAGGAAGGTCCTGGTGTGGATCGACACCGCCGTGCGCACGACGGCCTCGGTCAGCGCCCGCTCGATCTCCGCACCGGTGGCGGCTCCACCGGCGTGCAGGACCCTCGGCACGGAGTGACCCCCTTCGCGTGCCAGCTCGAGCCGGCCCTTCGGATCCCGGTCGAACACCGCCCCGAGCGCCATCAGCTCCTCGACACGGCCGGGGCCCTCCTCTACCAGCACCCGCACCGACTCGGGATCGCAGAGACCCGCACCCGCGGCGAGCGTGTCGGCCAGGTGCGAGTCGGCCGCGGACGGATCGGCACCCAGTGCCGCGGCCACACCTCCCTGGGCCCAGCGCGTGGTGGCATCGTCCAGGTCGCCCTTGGTGACCAGTCCGGTGCGCAGCCCACCCGAGGTCGCCGCCCGCACGGCTGCGGACAGGCCCGCCACACCCGAACCCACCACCAGCAGGTCCAGTGCGGCCGGCTCGTGCTCAGCCGGCATCGGTGGCCTCGCCGGCCGCGATGTTGTCGATCAGGCGCGCCCTTCCGAACCGGATTGCCCCGAACAGCCGCGAACCGGGGTCGCAGCGCTCCACCGGCTGGAGCGTGTCGGGATCGGCCACCGCCACGTAGTCCAGCTCACCGAGAGGAGCCGAACGAACCGCACGGGCCATCTCGGCACGCACTGCCGACGCGTCGGTCTCACCGCCGAGGATGAGTCGGGCACCGCGGATGAGCGCCTCGTGCAGCACCGGAGCGACGGAGCGCTCCCGTTCGGACAGGTAGGCGTTGCGACTCGACATCGCGAGACCGTCGGGCTCCCGAAGCGTCGGACAGCCGACCACCTCGACCGGGAAGGAGAGGTCCGCTGCCATTCGACGGATGCTCGCGAGCTGCTGGTAGTCCTTCTCGCCGAAGTAGGCCCTGCACGGCCCGACGATGTTGAACAGCTTCGCCACCACCGTGCACACACCCGCGAAGTGCGTCGGTCGCGACTCACCCTCCATGGCCTGACCGAGCAGGCCCACGGTCACGACCGTGAGCACGTCGTCGGCTCCCGTGGGATACATCTCATCGGGCTCGGGGCAGAACAGCACCGTGGTGCCCGCGGCGGACGCCTTCTCCGCGTCGCCGGCGGGGTCGCGCGGGTAGGCATCGAGGTCCTCCCCCGGGGCGAACTGGAGGGGGTTCACGAAGATCGTGGTCACCACCTGGTCGCACTCCGCCGCGGCGCGTCGCACGAGGCTGGTGTGGCCGTCGTGGAGGTAGCCCATGGTCGGCACGAGTCCGATGTCCGAGCCGTCCGCGCGCGCCTCGGAGAGCAACGCCCGCAGCTCGGGAATCGTCCGCAGGGTCCTCATGGCGCAACCGTACCGAGCGATGGGGGCAACTCCCGTCCCACCAGGCGTGCAGCGAGGTGGACGCCCGCCAGGTAGCCGGACCTCTCGCTCTCATCGAGTGCGCCCAGGTGCGCCTCCACGGTCGCCCAGTCGCCCCTGGCGACGGGTCCGGTGAGGGCGGCCGCGGGTCCCAGCGCCGCAACCGCATCGACACTGCCACGGGCGAGGTCCAGGTAGGCCTCCAGGGGCACGCCGGCACCGGAGGCCACCCGCTGCACCTGGGCCAGCAGCGCGACCAGGTGGTTCGAGGCGATCGCCGCCGCCGCGTGGTACGCGACGCGGTCGTCGTCGCCGACCTCCACCGCCCGCCCGCCCAGGTCCTGCACGACACGCCGGGCCAACGGGTCACCCGCCACCGCGAACCATGCGCCGCCGAGGCGCTCCGCACCCAGCTCCGCATCCGGCAGCGAGACGAGAGGGTGGACCGAGGCCTTCCTCGGGTGACCGCCGAGCACGTCGAGACCCAGCGAACCCGCGCAGTGCGCCACCACGGCGCCGGTCGTGGGGGGCACCATGGACGCCACCGCCCCCACAGCCGCATCGGGGACGCACAACAGGACCAGGTCGAACTGACCGGCTGCGTCCGGGTCCTCCAACCGCACCTGCACCTCACCGTGCGCACACGACTCGACGTCCCATCCGGCATGCTCCAACGCCGATGCGAACGAGCCACCAGCGCGACCCCGTCCGACGACCAGGACCCCGGGCCCGGGATCCGCGCGGGTCACAACGTCCCCGACCTCAGAACCGACCCGTGGGCGACACGCAGGTCGGTCTCGCTGACCAGTTCGGGCGCGAGGTCGCGCAGCGGAGCCAGGACGAACCTCCTGTCACGCCACCGGGGATGGGGGATCGTGAGCCGCTCCGTTTCCATCTCCACGCCATCCATCCAGATGATGTCCACGTCGAGGGTCCTGGGTCCCCAACGCTGCTCGCGCACCCGCTCCGCCGCCGCCTCGACGCGGTGGCAGAGCCCGAGCAGCTCCCCCGGAGTCATCTCGGTTGTCAGCTCGACCACGATGTTGAGGAACTGGTCCTGGGCGGGGCCCCCGACGGGGTCGGTCTCGTACACCGGTGACACCGCCACCACCCCGGGGAGCGAGTCGACCGCATTGCGGAGGTGGGCCCGCCGGTCACCCAGGTTCGACCCCAGCGACAGGAACACCCGGGTCCCCCCCGCTGCCGGGGTCTCAGTGCCCATCGCCGGCCACGCTCCGCCGAACGATGCGAACCCCGGCACCGTCCAGCGCATGGGGAACCGGTGGGCGCAGCTTGGCCAGGTGCAGCTCGACCGCGGAGATCCGCGAGTCACAGCCGAGCACGGCAGCCACCATCGTCTCCGCCATGTGTTCGAGCAGCTTCGGTGCGCCCGCCGAGGCCTGCACCGCCACATCGCACACCATGCCGTAGTCCACGGTGTCCTCGAGGCGGTCGGTGCGGCCCGCGGCCGACAGGTCGACCTCCAGGACCAGGTCCGCACGAAGCGGCTGGGCCCTCGTGCGCTCCTCGGGAAGGACCCCCACCACTGCGGTGAAGGCGAGGCCCGAGAGCTCCAGGCGGTCCACGTCCGACATCCCGGTCAGTCCTGGCGTGACGCCTTCTCGGACTCCCGCAGCGCGGCACCGACCACGTTGCGCCCATCGGCACCCAGCTGACGGGAGGTGATCTTCTCGATCAGGCTGATCGCACGCGGGGGCTCGGGCACCATCCGCGTGTACACGAGGTACCCGGCCAGGAACCCGAGCAGGCGCTCGGAGATCTCGTCACCGTGCAGCAGCAGCTTGCGGCCCTCGGCCAGCAGCGCAGCCAGGTTGTTGTACGAATCGGACAGGTAGCGGCCGATCTCGTCGGTCTGTGGGTACGGCCAGTGCAACCAGCGCACGCCCGCCTCGTCGTAGTTGTGCAGGTTGTTCGGCGCCGGGGACAGCGAGATCACGCGATCGAAGCCCTGCTCGCGGATCCAGATGATCTCCTCGGTGCGACGGACCTTGCGGTGGTTCTCGGCGAAGCCACCCGGCCGTTCGCATATGGCGAGCCGGTCCTTGATTATCCAGGCGAAGTGGCGCGGTTCTATGCCCTGGGCCCACTTTCCCTTGGCCATTTCGTACCTCCTAGGCGCCCACCGCCTCGGAGGGCGCTACCTCGTGGGAGCCTCGTTCTCATGGGAGCCGCGTGTGCGCCACAACGCCTCGATGGCTCCGACGGTGGCGCTGATGTCATGGGCCCTGACGACCTCGACCCCTCCGATCATGGCCCAGACGGCGCTCGCAAGCGAACCCTCGAGGCGATCCTCCACCGGAACCGGCTCCGGTGCCGGTTCTCCGGGAGCACCCGAGAGCCCCTGCGCAACCCCGGAGTCGGCCTTCGCCAGCAGCTCACCCAGCGACCGCTTGCGGCTGGTTCCGATCAGCACCGGACGGCCATCGGAGACGATCCGGTCGATCCCGGCCAGCAGTGAGAGGTTGTGCGAAGTGGTCTTGCCGAAGCCGATCCCCGGGTCGACCCAGACCTCCTGAACCCCGGCACGTTCCGCAGTGCCCGCGCGCTCGTCGAGGTAGGCCCGCACCTCACCGAGCACGTCGCCATAGCGCGGGGACCGCTGCATCGTGCGGGGATCGCCCAGCATGTGCATGGCCACCCAACCCACACCCGTCTCGGCCGCGACGTGCCACAGCGAGGACGAGACGTCGTTGATGACCGTCGCTCCGAGCCCGACCGCTGCGGCCGCGGTGGATGCGTTGCGGGTGTCGATGGACACCCGCACCCCGTGGCGCCCCGCCATGGGGGCGACGGCCTCGATGACGGGCAGCACGCGCCGCTGTTCCTCGCGTGGGTCGACCGCGTCGGCACCCGGGCGGGTCGACTCCCCTCCGACGTCGATGAATCCGACGCCGGCGGTGACCATCTCCTCGGCCCGACCCAGGGCGGCCCGTGGGTCGAGGTTGCGGCCGCCATCGGAGAACGAGTCGGGGGTGATGTTGAGGATCCCCATGACCGATGGCACAGAACCTCCGCCACCGCGAGGACCGGTCATCACCCTGATCCGTTGCCGATGAAGCGCATCGCCTCGGCGCGGGTTCCCACATCCGTGCGGAACACTCCGCGCACCGCACTGGTGACGGTGGACGCCCCGGGCTTGCGGATTCCGCGCATCGACATGCACATGTGCTCGGCCTCGACCACCACCAGCACCCCCCGGGGGGCGAGGCGCTCCTCCACCGCATCCGCCACCTGGGTGGTGAGTCGCTCCTGGACCTGGGGCCGCCGGGCGAAGCCGTCGACCAGCCGTGCCAGCTTGGACAGCCCCGTGACCCGACCGTCGCCGTTCGGTATGTAGGCCACGTGCGCCCGGCCGACGAAGGGCACCAGGTGGTGCTCGCAGATGGAATACAGAGGGATGTCGCGCACCATGATCATCTCGTCGTGACCGGCGTCGAAGGTGGTGCGAAGGTGCTGCCCCGGATCCTCGTGGAGTCCGGCGCACGTCTCGGCATACATGCGGGCCACGCGCGCAGGGGTCTCCCTGAGACCCTCACGGTCGGGATCCTCCCCGATGGCGGTGAGGATCTCGCGCACGGCTGTCTCGATGCGCCCCAGGTCCACCGCCGGTGACAGCTGCGGCGCCAGCGGGAGGGGTTCGGGCACGTTCAGGTCGTCCCCGGCGGCCGCGTGCTGCACCGATGACTCGTCCTCGGGGGTGCCGGTGGGACCCATCAGGTTCCGTCCTCGCGGTACAGGGCGATGTAGCGCAGGTTGCGGAACCGCTCGGCTGCATCGAGGCCGTAGCCGACCACGAAGTCGTCCGGGATCCTGAAACCCACGTAGCGCACCCCGAGTCCATCGGTGTCGGCCTTCTCACGGGCCAACAGGGCACACACCTCGAGGCTGGCGGGATTGCGCGCCTCGAGGCTGCGACGCAGGTAGCGCAGGGTCAGGCCCGTGTCCACGATGTCCTCCACCAGGATCACGTGCCGGTCCGAGAGGTCCACGTCCAGGTCCTTCACGAGGCGCACCACACCGGAGGTCCTCGTGCTCGAACCGTAGGAGGACACCGCGATGAAGTCGATCTCCACCGGCAGGTTCACCGCCCGGGCGAGGTCCGTGAGGAACACGTACGCACCGCGAAGGACACACACCAGCAGCGGGGCCTCACCCTCGTAGTCCTGGCTCAGCTGCTGACCGATCTGTTCGATCCGTTCCCGGATCTGCTGCTCGGTCAGGAGCACCTCACCGATGCGCGGGTCGTCGTCGATGGTCGGCTCGGGAACGGCGCCTGAGGTCACGGAGCCGCACGTTACCGTGTGTCCGCCCGGTCATCCGCAGCCGCGGGCCCGTCGCCGGCCGGTCGGGGTGGTCGGTGTTCCAGACGCAGCCGCCCCGCCGTGCGCACCAGTCGCCAGTGACGGGACACGTCGCACCCACGGCGTGTCCCCCGGGCGACCTCGAGCATCCGTCCCATTGCGGCCTCGTCCGGTGGGGGCAACCCATCGGTCTCGGTGCGCCACCACCGCCTGAGTGCTGCAGCGGCCACGGGGGTCGCCCGCGAGCGGACCGCTGCCGCGTCGGTGGCGTCGAGGTCCTCGGCCAGATGCTCCACCACCTCCGACTGCTCCCGGGCCAGCTTCGCCGTGCGCGCCAGCAACGGCACCACGTCGCGGCCCGCCACCTCGCACAGCAGCGGGATCACCTCGTGGCGAACCCTGTTTCGGGTGAAGCGGGGATCACGGTTCGTCGGATCCTCGAAGGGTTCGACCTCCAGATGCGCACAGAGCGCCTCGGTCTCGCTGCGCCGGAGTCCGAGCAATGGGTGGGTCCGGCGGTCCATCGCAGCCAGGCCGCTCGGGCCGGTGCCCCGGAGCAATCGCAACAGCACCGTCTCGGCCTGGTCGTCCGCCGTGTGACCCGTGAGCCATCCCGGTGGCAGTGCCGCCATCCGGGCGTCACGGCAACGGGCCTCGAGATCCGGACCGTCCTCGACCTGCACGCTGTGTGCCTCGAAGGCTGCCCCCCACCGGCGTGCGACGGTCCGCACCAGCGCAGCCTCCCGGTCGCTCCCGGGACGCAGGCCGTGGTCCACGTGGTGGGCGGTCACCTCCGCATCCGAGGCGACCGCCAGGGCCAGGAGCGCCAGCGAGTCGGGGCCTCCGGAGACCCCGACGTGGTGGTGCCCCTCGCGGGGGAACTCGCAACGCTCCAGCAGGTCCGCCACCAGCGGGTCGGACCGGTCGGGAACCATCACCGCCACCGGAGGCTCAGGCCGCGTCGACCGCAACCCTCGCGAGCCAGGCCGACGGATCGAGGATCTCGGCCCGGGTGGGGAGGTTGGCCGGCTCCTCGAAGGCACGGTTGAGTGCAGGGGTGCCGCCGGCGTCCTCCACCGCGGCGATGAACGCCTCGCCCTGTTCGTACTGGTTGAGCTTCGCCTCGAGACCGATCAGCCTGGACAACAGGCGCGTGGCGAGGCCCATGTCGCGCCTGCGTGCGCGCAGGACCCTCGCGAAGCGTTCGGCCTGGGGTACGCGTTCGAGCGCGGCCCGGTCCATCGTCACGTCCCCATGGCCCTCGAGGAGGCTCATGAGTCCACCCATGCGGTCCATGACCTCGCGTTGGGCACCCGAGGCGAACAGGGCCGAGAGTCCTCCGTCGTCGAGCGGATTGGTCCGGGTGCGGATCCCCTCGGCGACCCTTCCGAAGGCCGTGAACAGTCGCGCCGGGTCAGGATCGGCCTCGTCGAGCAGCGACGACACCAGGCCGAGGAAGTGCTCCCGCAGCCACGGCACCCCGGTGAACTGCGTGCGATGGGTCACCTCGTGCAGCGCCACCCACATCCTGAACTGCTCGGGGGGGAAGCCATGGCGCTTCTCCAGACCGAGGATGTTCGGGCCGACGAAGTACACGATGTCCTGGTCGTCGGGGTCCTCCTCCTCGAGCACGAGCAGGTCGTACTGGCCCAGCACACGCTGGCTCATCCAGCCGAGCAGCGCACCCAGCTCGGCCGCCGCGACCTTTCCCGAGACGACCGCGGCGGGTGCCGTCATGCGTTCGTCGAGCCGCTCCAGCAGCGGCCTCAGCAGACGGCGGTAGGAGGCGATGTTGGCCCGGACCCAGTCCTCACGACCCACGACACGGCCCCGTGCCTCACCGGCCAGCGAGGTGAAGCCGACCTCGGCCTCCACGTAGCGCTGGGCCTCGGTGGTGAGCCGCTCGAAGTCGGCCTCCATGCCCTCGTAGTGGTACGAGCGCGAGAAGTCCTCGCTGCCGGTGAAGCGGGTGGCTACGCGTTCTGCCAGTTGCCAGTCGACCGGGCCGCCGGCCGCGGCCGGCGCGTCGGACCCGGCTGGATCGGCCTCGGTGGGGCTCAGGCCTCGTCCCTCGGGTACCGGGCGCGGGTCACCTTGAAGAAGTACAGGGCGATGATCGCGATCACCGCACCCACGGCGAGAGCCGCCAGGGGAACGGCGAGCCAGAAGTGCCACACGGTGTCCTGAGCGAACAGCATGGGGCCAGTGTAGGACCGCCCGGCGGCGCGGATCACAACGGCCCGCGGGTACCGGCGGGCGCGAACCCGGATGCGCAGGGGCTCATGCCCCGGGGTCGTCGAACATGCCCAGCAATCGGGAGCGGACATCCGCGGGCATCGACTGGGAGCACTTCGATGCGATCACCCTGCGGAGGTCCGCACTGAAGTCGTAGGCCTCGAGACAGGGCGAACAGCGCCGCAGGTGGGCCTCCACGCGCACGACAGTGGAGTGGTCCAGTTCCCCGTCCAGGTATGCGTAGAGCTGTTCCACGGCGTCCACGCATCCTGGGTCCTCGGGCGCACCGGTCGGGCCCACCGCTTCTTCGTGGTCGCGTTCTTCGTGGTCGCGAGGTCTCATCGGATGCCGTCAGTTCCCGGGAGTCCCGGATCGTGCTCCCAGCAGGCCGCGATTGGCTGCGAAGTCGTGCAACGTCTTCTGGAGCTGCTTTCTTCCCCGGTGCAGTCGGCTCATCACCGTACCGATCGGCGTGTCCATCATCTCGGCTATCTCCTTGTAGGAGAAGCCCTCCACATCTGCCAGCAGCACCGGCACACGGAAGTTGTCCGGCAGGGCGTCGATGGCGTCGCGGACCTCTCCCTCGGTGAACATGTCCATGAGCTCGTCCTCGGCGCTTCGGCCGAGTGAGGCCGCCTCGAGTCCACCGAGTCGTCGGTACAGGTAGAGGTCCTCGACCTCGTCGAGCTCGGTCTGCTCCGGGCGTCGCTGCTTCGCGCGGTAGCTGTTGATGTAGGTGTTCGTCAGTATCCGGTACAGCCAGGCCCTGAGGTTCGTGCCCTCGGTGAACCCCGAATACCCCCGGTATGCACGCAGGAAGGTCTCCTGCAGGAGGTCCTCGGCGTCGGCCGGGTTGCGGGTCATCCGAAGTGCCGCCGAGTACAGCGGGTCCATGAACGGTTCAACGTCCGCTGTGAAGTTCGCCTGGTCGGCCACGCCCCCACGCTAGGGGACCGGCCCACGTCGTGTTCACCGTCGGGGCCACCTCGTTCGGGGGGTTCCACGAATCCCTCTGTGGGGACGCGGGATGCACCTCACGCGCTAGCGTCGGGCGCGGGAAGGAAAGTGGGGAAGGTGGTGCGATCGTGGATGGTCGCCCGGCCAGCAGTGCAGGTCCTGCACCAGCGGCGAGCCGACGTGCCCGTGGTGCCACCCGGGAACGCCTGATCGCCGCCGGATGGGACCTCATGGACGAGGTCGGCATCGCCGAGGCGTTGCAGACGATCTCGGTGGCTGACATAGCGCGCCGCTCGGGGCGGTCGGAACGGACGTTCTGGAACCACTTCGCCACCTGGGACTCCTATGTCGAGGCCCTGGTGTCGCGCATACCGCGACGTGGTCCCATGGAGAGCGCCGACGACCACGGTGCGGTGGAGACCGTCAACGAGGTGCTCGTGGCCACCTCCCGCGCCGGTTTCCCCGATCTGGTTCGGGCCGCCGCGGAGGGGAACTGGCTAGAGGTCACCCGCGAACCGGAGCTCCGGGCCTTTCGGCGCCAGATCTTCCTCGCCTCGAGGACCGACCCCGACAACCATCTCGCCGAAGTGCTGGGACGCGACTACTACGGGGTGTACCTCCCGGCACTCCAGGAGATCTACGAGCACTTCGGGTCGGAGGTGGGTGCCACCCCGATCGAACCGTTCGACTTCGAGGACCTCACGCGTTTGCTGGCGGCGCTGTCGGAGGGCCTGCTCCTGCAGTTCCTGGCAACACCCGAGATGATCACGACCGAGTTCGTCTCCGACGCGACCGCGGCGGTCGCACTGAGCCTGCTGAGGAGGTCCGAAGCAGGCTCCCGGCTCGCCTCGCTCGAGGCGGAGATGGCATTCGACCCGGGACCGGTATCCGGCGACGCCGCGCTCGTGCGAGACGCCCGGAGATGCGCTGACCTGGTCGAGCAGCGGCACGGCGCACTCACCTGGTCGGAGGTCGCCGACGTCCTCGGGTCGGGTGAGCGGGCGGTGCGCGACCGGTTCCAGCGGATTGGTGTGCTCGCGGCCCTGGCCTTCGGCACCGGGGCCGGCGCGGAGCGGTCGCGCCCCGTCGAGGAGGGCCTCGACGAGCACATGAGACGGCGTCTGACGGGCGCGGACTGCCTCTGCGGGATGGTCCGCCGGGCGCGCAAGCAACCCTTCGCGGCTTCGCAGCTGCTGGCCGAACGACTGCTCGGGGGTGATGACACGGCCGTGGTCGCGCAGCTGGTGCCCCTCGGGCAGCACCTGGCCGCGGCCATGGGCGAGACCGGTGGCCCCGTGCACGAGCGGATCGTCAACGTTGCGCTCGCCGTGGCGCTGTCGGACCGCTCAACGAGCCCTGCGGAGGTGGCCGAGGCGGGTCTGGTCGTGCACGACCAGATGTCGGGCTGACCACACCATCGGACCCACACCGCTACATGTCGGTGAGGTCCAGCACCTGGGTTCCGAGCGCCAGGAGCCTCAGGTTCTCCTCGACCGACTCGAGTTGGGACCGCACGAGGGTGAGCCGTGCACCGGCGAAGTCGTTGCGCTCCTCACCCACCCAGGGAAGCCCCGGGAGCACGACCGTGTAGCGGTCCTTCACCGCGGACACCTGGAGTCGATGGCGACCCGCCGTGGAAGCCACTTCGCAACCCACCGGGTCCGGTTCGTCCGTGGCACTGACCGGGAGGCCGACCATCAGGAGTTCCGGGTGGTGGTCCAGTTCGCCGTGTGCCCAACGCACCTCTCCGTGATGCTGCGCTCCGAGCGCGGACTCCGCGACCACTTCGATCGCCTCGGCACACGCAACCATCTCGGCGTGCGCGGTCCCCAGCCCCTCCACCGCGTCGGCCAGCAGGTCGACGGTGGACAGCTGCGGTGATGCCGCACGGCTCCGGTCGCGTGGAATCGCGACCGGATCGACTCCGAAACCCTCCAGGAGTTGCTCCAGGGAACGCGAGACCGCGCCGACGCGGGCTGCGCACGACTCCACCGAACGCAGCCCGTCGATCAGGGCCGCGGGATCACTGTGCCTGCAGAAAAGCCTTGCCCTCATGGTTCTTCCCCCATCCACCGGGTACGCGGTGGAACACATCGCCCTCGTGTTCGCCCGCCAGATCATGGGCCAGACAACCGGCGCGTGACAAGGGGGGAAATGTGTCCAGGTGCTTCGAGGGCTGCCGGCGGGTGCCGCCAGGGGGGTCAGGACAGGTCCTCGGCGCACAGTCCGTGGACGACGAGGTCCCCCGCATCGCTCTCGCGCAGAGGGACCCCGAAGGCGCGGCCTGCCTCGAAACCGGCGCGGGCTGCTGCCCTGGCCGAGGGTTGGTTGCCGGGGTCGATCATCATGTGGAGGCTCGAGAATCCGGCGCTGTGGAAGGCCCACTCGCTGAGGAGGCGCAGGGCCGAGCCAGCCACCCCCCGCCCACGAGCCCAGGGGGAGACCCAGTAGCCGAGTTCACCACGCCCGCTCGACGAGTCGAGTGCAACCACACCGATCGACCCCGCGAGGCGTCGTTCTCCGGCCAGGTCGATGGCGAAGGGCATGGCGCTCCTGTCCTCCCAGAGTGCGCCGACGGCCGCCAGGAACTCCTCTGCATCCTCAGCGGTGTAGGGGGAGGGCACCGTCGTCCAACGTTGGATCTCCGCGTCCTGGCAGGCTGCCAGCACGTCCTTGTGGTCCTCCGGTGCCCACGGGCGCAGCACCAGGGCACCATCGGTGAGGATCGGGACCTGCTCAGGCCATTCCACCGGTGCCATGGTCGCCTCCTTCGCGGATCCCGTCACGACGAGTCCGGCGTCCACCGGGGTCCTGCCGCGCGGCAACCAACAGGAGAACGCCGCTCAACAGGAACGGCACTCCGCTGACCGCGGCCGCGACGAGGTGGTTGCGGCCCGCCGTGGCGAACGCGAACCCGCAGAACGCGGAGCCGGTCACGACCAGGAGGACCGCTCCGCGATCCTCGCGCACGAGTGCGTGCACATAGGCCAACGCGTTGGCCGCGACCAGCGCGACCACACCGATTCCCTCGAGGTCGCTCCCGGCCCCTCCGTCCCCCGCCAGATCGGGACCGGCGAGCACTCCACCCACGACCGCGATCACCCACCAGAACGTCGCGAGTCCGCCCAGCAGGCGGCCCGACCAGCGCCACCACAGTCGTGCTCCGCGCACCCCGTCCGCGGCATGCACTACGCAGCAGCACCGATCCCGTGGCTGCCGGCGTGGATCACGATCCACCCTGGACAGGACCAGGCCACGATTCTGGATGTCCGCGTCACAGACCCCCTCACCCTGCTGTTTCGTGCCGGTCCCCAGCGTACCGGCCAACCAGCGTGGCCTGCGGAGGTTCGTGGGCGGGCCCCGGAGGAGTGCGACCACGCATCACCGGCGCTCGATCCCCCTGGCCGGCGCTGTGTTCGACTACCTCGAGAACGTATTCGCCTGGCGGGCTCTTGCGGCGTTCCCCGAGCCCGCCACCACCAACGGGCTGCTTGGTCTGGCATCCGCGGCCAAGAACGTCTCGTTCTGGCTCGCCGGGGTGATGCTGCTTGTCGGACTGGCTACGTTGGCACTGCGACCGCTTGCCCGCCGGGTGCTCAAGCTGGGCGCTCAATCCCCGTTCACCGATGATGCGATCTCGCAATAGGATCGACATCGTGCCATCAGCCGACGTACGACCCAGCCCACCAGACCCGGACGGACCAGCCGTGGGGCCTGCGAACGTGCTCTTCGACGTGTGGCTCGTCTCCCGCTCGACCACGGCGCTGATCGACACTGTCGTGCGCCCATCAGGTCTGGACGCCGACGAATTCGCGGTCTACTCGGTGCTCGCGTCGGGCGACGGCATGACTCCGTCCGAACTCGCCCACTGGATGTCGGCCCCGCCCACCACAGTGTCCAGCTACGTGAAGCGCTTCGAACGGCGCAAGCACGTTCGCCGTGTCGCCAACCCCGGCGACGGCCGCTCCTACCGGGTGAAGCTCACCGCGGCCGGCCGACGGGCCCATCAAGCGGCGGGAGATCTGTTCGCTCCCGTGGCCGAGCAGGTAACCGAACAGATCGGCAACGATGCCGACACCACCCACCGACGGCTCCGCGCACTGCACGAGGTCATCACATCTCTTGATCGCGAGGCCTGAGCACACCGGCAGCCGGGAACCGGACGCCGCGCACGAGCAACCACACTCTCCACAGAGCCGACCGGGGCCCGGGGCTGCGAGCCACAATGGACGGCTGGACGGCGACCGCCCATTTCGGTGTTCTACTTGGGTGGAGCCCGAGAGGAGAATCGAACTCCTGACCTGCTCATTACGAGTGAGCCGCTCTGCCGACTGAGCTACTCGGGCGTCGCTTGGGCGAACTGGAAGCATACCGTCGCACCTGCGACGAACGCGATCCGCCCGGCTCCTTGCGCGGACCGGACCCCGCATGTGCGGGGCCCGGTCCGGAGTACCGGCTGTGACCTGGAGAACCGGTCGGGGCGGGACCGGTGCCATCTCCACCCAGCGAACCAAGGCGGACTGGTCCGTGAGGTGTACTCCCTCCGGAGGTTCCTACAGCCCCGCGTGTCCGTCAACGAACCGAGCTGATCCGTTCGCGATCCAGCCGGGCAAGCGGCTGCTCAGTTGCAGTGAACACTGCAAAGCGCGGCGGCGAACCCTAGTGTCGGCACATGACCGCCCCCGAGTGGATCAGGCGTCCTGTGCAGCGCATCGCATCAGCTGACTGGTTCGCCGACATGGCGCCCCGCTTCGTGCCACCAACCGACCGGGCCCTCAACCGGCTCACCCGCGGTCGGGTGATGCTCAGCCAGTGGATCGTGCCGTCCATCTCCCTCACGACCACCGGCGCCAGGACGGGGCAACGGCGCACCACGCCACTGGCCGCGGTTCCGCTGCGCGGCGCGCACTACGTGGTGGCATCAAACTTCGGACGCGAACGACACCCGGCGTGGTCCTACAACCTCATGGCGAACCCGGAAGCCGAGATGACCATCGGGGGCACGACACGACAGGTGCACGCCGAACTGCTCGATCCCGAGGACAAGGAGCGGGTGTGGCCTGAACTCGTGGCTGTCTGGCCGCCCTATGACCGCTACGTGGAACGCTCCGGGCGCGACCTGCGCGTCTTCCGTCTGGAGGAACCCGACTAGGCCCGGGCCGCTCAGCCTCTACGGGGCAGAGACACCAACAGGGCCCGAAGTGCGAGTTGTTCGTTGGCGTTCCATTGCAGTGCTTCCTCGAACCGGGCGACGGCCTCCGCTGCCGAGGAGAACGACTCGACGGCATCGGCTGTGCCGGACACCGCATCGTCGCGGTAGCCGGCGAGGAGCGCCGACGCCCCTGATCGCAACTCACCCACCCGCAGCCGGCGCAATTCGCGCTTGTGGCGGTCCTCCATGACCTTGCGAGCGCCCCTCGAGGACTCACCGGTCAACTCCACGGTCGCGTCGAAGTCCGCGACCTCGTCGCCGTGGACGCCGCGCAGCGGCTCGAGTACGCCGTCGAGTGAGTCGAGCAGCTCGTCGGCCAGCACGCACACGGTCGCGCCGGTCCCGTCCAGGCGCGCCGGGGCGTCGCGCCACAGCCCACGGCGCTGCACCAGCTCGGGGTCACCCGCCAGCAGGCGGGCACGGCGCAGACTTCCCTCCGCTCCCACCGCGGCCTGCGCGGCAACTCCCGGTTCGACACCCTCGGAGCGCAGACGTTGCTCCAACGCGTCCAGCGGCACCGGGTTGAACCGGATCTGCACACAGCGCGAGGCGATCGTGACGAGTGGTTCGGTGACCTCCTCCGCCAGCACCACGAACATCGTCGAGGCACTGGGTTCCTCGATCGCCTTCAACATGATGGGGGCGGCGTCATCCACGAGGTGGAACTCGTCCAGCACGAACACCTGCAGATGCCCACTGGGAGGTGCCATCGAGGCACTCCGCACCACCTCCCGAGCGGTGGCCGCATTGATCCGGGGGCCCTCCCGCTCCACGACCCTCACCGAAGGGTGCGTCCCGTCCGCGATCCGGGCGGCGACTTCGTCCGCGCTCTGCCCGGCGGAGCCTGCCGCAATCACTTCCGCGGCGAAGGCGAGTGCAGCGGAGCGCTTTCCGGATCCTTCGGGCCCCACGAGCAGGTAGGCATGAACCGGGTCCGTGGCGGCCATGCGCAGCGCCGAGGTGGCCTCGGGTTGCCCGACGACCTCGTCCCACAGTCGTTGCACCGCCCCGTCGGGACCACGGTCGGTGGAGCCGTCACCGGCCGTCGCCGTCATGACCGCTCCCGCAGTCGGGCCCTGAGCGCGCTCGAGACCCGCTCGGCCACCTCGGGAACCGTCCCGGACCCATCGACGCGGACCCACCTGTCGGGGTCGGCCTCGGCCTGGGACTCGAACCCCTGGCGCACCCGATGATGGAACTCGGCGCCCGCTGCCTCGATCGCATCGCGTGGTGCACCGGTCCTGCGGAGCGTCTCGTTCTCCCCGACCACCAGGTAGACCACGACATCCGGCTCGAGGTCCCCGGTTGCCCAGAGTGACAGGTCCCTGATCTCACCGGGGTCCAGACCCCGCCCGTGGCCCTGGTAGGCAACCGATGAACCCAGGTAGCGGTCGCAGACCACAGCTCGGCCGGCCTCGAGCGACGGCCGGATCGACTCGGCCACGTGCTGGGCCCGGTCCGCTGCCATCAACAGTGCCTCGGCACGACGGTCCAGGTCCCCCGCGTCGTGGTCGAGGAGCAGTCGGCGAAGAGCGGTACCCAGCCGGGTCCCGCCGGGTTCGTGGGTGAGCAGGGCACCGCAGCGTTGGGCGAGCAGCCTCGCCTGGGTGCTCTTGCCGCAACCCTCACCACCCTCGAACACCACGAACCAACCCCGCCCACCCGTGCGTGCGGGCAATTCGAACGGTGCGAGGTCGGCTGCTCGGTCAGTCGCCATCTTCTGGGTCCTCACCTTCGGTGGGGTCGGTTCCGGGGGGTACGGGCCCGGCGGATGGGGGCTCCGCCGCGCCGGGTGTGCGATGGGTGTCGAACAGCTCACCGTTTCGCACGTCCTTCCAACCATCGCGCAGCGAGGACCGGATTCGCAGATGCATCGACCGCGCCGCCAGCACGCCTGCTCCGAAGATGATCACCGACGCGAGCCACAGCGTGATCCGCACACCCGGCACCGCCACGTCGAACCCGAGCAGTGACCAGGTCGGCACCTCGGGTTCGGGGTCACCGGTGGCCGCCCTCGCGAAGCCGTTGAAGATCGTTGCCAGCACCGGGCCCAGCAGCAGTGCGAGCATCACGCACAGACGCACCAGGGTGAGCAGCGTCGTGAAGATGCGACCGCGGAGGTCGTCCTCGGTGTGTTGCTGGAGCAGTGTGAACCCCAGCACGTAGGTGGCCCCGGCGAACAGGCCCAGCCCCATCACCCCCATCGCGGCGGGCCAGAAGCTGTTCATCGACACCCCGACGAACAGGGACACGCCCGCGCCCATGACCAGGAACGGGAAGATGGTCTCCTTGGGCAGGCGCGCCTGGAGGGCGGACAGAACCACGACCCCGACCGCCACACCGAGTCCCATCGCGGTGATGAACAGCGGGAACGTGTCGGCATCGCCGATGACGTAGCGAGCGAACGTCGGTCCCAGGGGGATCAGCATCGCCCCACCGACTATCCCCGTGGCAAGGCCGATGTTGACCGCCCGCACGACCGGGTTGACCACGATGAAGTCGAGGCCCTCGCGGATGTCGGTCCAAACGGAGCTGAGGTGCGACTTCTCCGCCGCGATGGACTTCTCGGCGACCTCGGAGGGCTCGGTCGGGGCATTGGCACGCACGACGTTGGACGGCAGTCCCCGGAACACGTAGCGGGTCAGGATCAGTGCCGAAGCCACGAAGCTCATCGCATCGAAGTAGAACGCGAGCGTCTGTGTGTCACCGAGTGAGCGGTTGAGACCGAGGAATCCGAGCCAGCTGAGCTCCACCAGCCGATCGTTGAGTGCCTTGAGTCCGAACTGGACCGGACCCGCGACGGGCATCGTGGCATACGCCGCGACGAGTCCGAGCGAGTTCGCCTGGGCGAGTTTCTGCGCAGGGACCACCGCGGGAACCGTTGCCTCCTTCGCTGGTGACCACATCGTGGTGAACACCTCGAGCAGGAAGCTCGCCAGGATCAACCCGGGCACGGTTCGCACGAGCGGCAGCAACAGATAGACGCCTGCGCGCACGAGATCCGCGGTGACCATGAGTCGCTTGCGGTCGAAGCGGTCGACGATGACCCCGATGAACGGTGCCAGGAAGAACCCCGGCGCCACCCGGGCAAGTGTCACCAGGGCGATGGCCCCCTCGGGTTGGGAGGAGATCGACGCCGCCAGTGAGGTGATCGCGAAGAATCCGACCCAGTCACCCAGGGCCGATATGACCTGGACGTTGAAGAGCGCGAAGAAGCGCCTGCTGCCGAAGACCCGCTCGACGAATCCCACGGATTCACCGTCCGGGGTGTCCACGTGGGACTCCTCGTGGTCGCTCGGTTCGCCCGCTGGTGGTTCGTCGCCGGTCAAGGCCGGCTCCGCTCGGTTGACCCCCTGTGAGGGATCCCGATCAGTTGGCCTTCTTGGCCGGAGCCTTCTTCTTCGCGGGCGCCTTCTTCTTCGCGGGCGCCTTCTTCTTGGCCGGAGCCTTCTTCTTGGCCGGCGCCTTCTTCTTGGCCGGAGCCTTCTTCTTCGCGGGCGCCTTCTTCTTGGCCGGAGCCTTCTTCTTCGCGGGAGCCTTCTTCTTGCCGGGGGCCTTGCGGGTGGCGCTTCGCGCCGCATCCTTGGCCTGCTTGCCCGCCTTCTCAGCCGTGGCCTTGAAGTTGTCGACCGCGGACTGCAGCTGGGCTTCTGCACGCTCGCGCTGTTCGTCGGCGAGCTTCGCTATCCGCTGGGTCTCGTCGCTGACCCAGGACTGGAAGTCCTCGATGAGCTGCTGGACGTTGCCCAGCATCTCGCTCATCAGGTCCTCGGCGTCGCGCGAACCCTCGCGTGCCTGATCGGCCAGACGATCGAGCTCCTTTCGAGCCCTGTCCAGGAACTGCGGTGCATCTGCCATGGCACTCTCCTTGCCTCTGTCGTCCGACCCATCGGCCCGGACCGATTGCGCAAGACGTTACCGCGGCCACCGGGTCCGCGACCGAAGTCGTCGAAGCGCTGCTAGGAGG
The DNA here is from genome assembly GCA_023958095.1 of Microthrixaceae bacterium. Lineage (GTDB taxonomy): Bacteria > Actinomycetota > Acidimicrobiia > Acidimicrobiales > Microtrichaceae > JAMLGJ01. Next base: position 42,353 of record JAMLGJ010000018.1, on the reverse strand, counting down.
AACTCGCGTCGGTGCCCTTCGCGGGCGCCTTCTTCTTGGCCGGAGCCTTCTTCTTCGCGGGCGCCTTCTTCTTGGCCGGAGCCTTCTTCTTGGCTGGGGCCTTCTTCTTCGCGGGCGCCTTCTTCTTCGAACGCTTCTTGGCCGGGCCCTTCGCCCGGCGGTCGGCCAGGAGCTCGAGCACCCGTTCGAAGGTGACGTCCTCGGGGTCATCACCCTTGCGGAGGCTGGCGTTGTACTCACCGTCGGTCACATACGGTCCGAAACGGCCGTCCTTCAACACGATGGGCTTGCCCGTGTCGGGGTCCTCACCGAACTCCCGCAGCGGGGCTGCCGAACGCTGACCCCTACGGCGCTTGGGTTCCGCGAACAGACGCACGCACTCGTCGAGTCCGATGGTGAGGATCTGCTCCTCGCTGTCGATCGAGCGCGAATCAGTGCCCTTCTTGATGTAGGGGCCGTACCTGCCGTTCTGGGCGGTGATCATCTCGCCGTCCTCGGGATGGGGACCGACCTCGCGAGGAAGCGCCAGCAACGGCAGCACGTCCTCCAGGGTCACCGTCGCGGGGTCCATCGTCGAGAACAACGATGCGGTGCGCGGCTTGAAGCCGGTCTCGTCGTCGTGTTCACCCTCCTGCACGTACGGGCCGAACCTGCCGGCCTTGAGGTGGACCTCGAGGCCGGAATCGGGATGCACACCCAGCACGCGGTTGTCATCAGGTGCCTCGAGCAGCTCGACCGCCCGGTCGATGGTCAACTCATCCGGCGGGAGATCCTCGGGTATCGACGCCGTCTGTCGCTGCTCACCTTCCCCGCGTTCCAGGTAGGGCCCGAACTTGCCCACACGTGCAACCACCGGGGTGCCCTCGGAGTCCATCCCCAGAGGTATCGAGTTGATGGCCCGTGCGTCGATCTCACCCAGCTGGCTCTCGACCAGTTCCTTGAGACCGACTCCGCCCGAACCCGCCGCGCCGGCGGGAACCTCACCGTCCGAGTCGACCAGGTCGAGCACCCCGAAGTAGAACCGGGCGAGCCACGGCTCCATCTCCTCGGAACCGTTCGCGATGTCGTCCAGGTCGTCCTCCATGCGAGCGGTGAAGGTGTAGTCGACGAGCTTCGGGAAGTGCTGCTCCATGAGCGACACGACCGCGAACGCGGTGAACGTCGGAACCAGTGCCGAGCCCTTCTTCCACACGTACCCGCGGTCGATGATCGTGGTGATGATCGACGCATAGGTGGAGGGACGTCCCACACCGAGGTCCTCGAGCTTCTTGATCAACGCGGCCTCGCTGTAGCGCGACGGCGGTTGGGTGTCGTGGGAGACCACCTCGAGGTCCTCGACCGCGATCACGTCGCCCTCTGCCATGTCGGGCAGGTAGCGGTCGGAGCCGTCGTCCTCCCCCTCCTCGACCCCCTGTGTGTAGGCGGCCAGGAAGCCCTTGAACAGCACGGTGCGGCCGCTCGCGGCGAACGTCGCGGAACGGCCATCGGCCAACTCCGCTCCCATGCGGACCTGGACGGACTCACCCCTGGCGTCGCGCATCTGTGACGCGACCGTGCGCTGCCAGATCATCTCGTACAGGCGCGCCTCGCTGGTCGACACGAGCGAGGCGACCTCCTCGGGCGGGCGGAAGGTGTCGCCGGCCGGCCTGATCGCCTCGTGGGCCTCCTGGGCGTTCTTGACCTTCTTGGCATACGTGCGCGGCGCATCCGGCAGGTACGACTCCCCCCACTTCTGGGTGATGACCGCGCGTGCAGCCGACAGCGCATCAGCGGACAGCGTCGTGCTGTCGGTGCGCATGTAGGTGATGTAGCCGTTCTCGTACAGGCTCTGGGCCGCGCGCATCGTCTGGGCCGAGGAGTACCGGAGCTTGCGCCCGGCTTCCTGCTGGAGGGTCGAGGTGATGAAGGGTGCGGCGGGCTTGCGGGTGTAGGGCTTGGACTCCACCGATGCGACGGTGAGGTCACGACCCCGGAGGCCCTCGCGCACCGCCGTGGCTCCCTCGCCGTCGAGCAGCACCACCCCGGCGCTGGTCGCTGACTCGCTCAGCGCACCGTCCTCACCGAAGTCCTTGCCGGTGGCCAGACGTGAACCGTCGAGCTCGACCAGTGTTCCCGCGAAGCGCGCCTGGTCGGACGACTCGTCGCGGTGGTGCAGCGACGCGGAGAGGTCCCACCAGCTCGCCGATGTGAAGGCCATGCGTTCGCGTTCACGCTCGACCACGATGCGGGTCGCCACCGACTGGACCCGCCCGGCGGACAACCGCGGCATCACCTTCTTCCACAGCACCGGGCTGACCTCGTAGCCGTACAGGCGATCGAGGATCCGCCGGGTCTCCTGGGCGTCCACCATCCGCCGGTCGAGTTCCCGGGGGTTGTCCATGGCGGCCCGGATGGCGTCCGCGGTGACCTCGTGGAAGACCATCCGCTTGACCGGCACCTTCGGGTTCAGCACCTCGATCAGGTGCCATGCGATGGCCTCGCCCTCGCGGTCCTCATCAGTTGCGAGGTAGAGCTCGTCGGCCTCGGCGAGCAGCGAACGCAACCGCTTCACCTGGTCCTTCTTCTCCGGGGAGACGACGTAGAGGGGCTTGAAGTGGTTCTCGGTGTCGACACCGAGTCGTGCCCACGGCTCGCCCTTGTGGGACTTGGGTACGTCGGCTGCATTGCGCGGCAGGTCGCGCACGTGTCCCACCGATGCCTCGACCCGGACGTCATCGCCCAGGTAGCCGGCGATGGTCTTGGCCTTGGAGGGCGACTCGACGATGATCAGAGGATTGGCCACCGCAGAACAGTTACGGCTTGACCGGGCTCCCTGTCAAACACCCCGCTACTCCTCGGGCACCCGGCGAGCGGGTTCCCGGTAACGTCGGCCCCTACCCGAAACGACGGGGCGGGGTGCCCCGAATCGACCATGGAGGGATCCATTGGACTTCGCACCGAGTGAACGAGCCGCCGGGCTGATCGAGGAGATGCAGTCCTTCATGGACTCCGAGGTCTACCCCGCCGAACCGGTCTACGAGGCCCAGATGGAGGCCCTGGGAGATCCCCACGGACACCCCCGGATCGTGGAGGACCTCAAGGCCAGCGCACGAAGCCGCGGCCTGTGGAACCTGTTCATGCCGCACCGCACCGAATGGACACCCGACCCGGTGCCCAACCTGGACTACGCACACGTGGCGGAGCTCTCGGGCCGTTCGCTGCACCTCGCACCGGAGGCCATGAACTGCTCCGCACCCGACACCGGCAACATGGAGGTGCTCGCGCTCTTCGGCTCCCCCGAACAACAGGACCGCTGGCTCCAACCGCTGCTCGCGGGTGAGATCCGCTCGGCGTTCGCCATGACCGAACCCGACGTTGCGTCCTCGGACGCCACGAACATCTCCCTGTCGATCACACGCGACGGCGACCACTACGTGCTCAACGGCCGCAAGTGGTGGATCTCGGGAGCGGCCTCGAAGCGCTGCGAGGTGTTCATCGTCATGGGGAAGACCGACCCCGACGCTCCCCGCCACGCCCAGCAGTCGATGATCCTCGTTCCCCGCGACACACCCGGGCTCACCATCGTGCGGGACCTTCCGGTGTTCGGCTACCAGGACCGCGAGGGCCACGTGGAGCTCCTCTTCGAGGACGTCCGGGTGCCCGCGGAGAACCTCATCGGGGAGGAGGGTTCCGGCTTCGCCATCGCACAGGCCCGGTTGGGACCCGGCCGGATACACCACTGCATGCGGTGCATCGGCATGGCCGAACGAGCCCTCGAGGCAATGTGCCGGCGCGTCAGCTCACGCCATGCCTTCGGACGCGCACTCGCGGAACAGGGAGTGATCCGCGAGTGGATCGCGGATTCGCGCATGGAGATCGAACAGGCCCGCCTGCTCACCCTCAAGGCCGCCTGGCTGATGGACACCGTGGGCACCAAGGGAGCCGCCATCGAGATCTCCGCGATCAAGGTGGTCGCGCCGAACGTCGCGCTGGCGGTGGTGGACCGTGCGATCCAGGCCCACGGCGGCGGCGGCGTGAGCGATGACTTCCCCCTGGCGCGGATGTACGCCGGGTTGCGAACCATGCGCTTCGCCGACGGACCCGACGAGGTGCACCGGCGCCAGGTGGCCCGCACCGAACTCGCCCGATACCGGCCCTGATCGGGAGCGCAACTAGGATCGCACTCGGCGTGCCGGGAAGTCGGGTCGGCGCCTGGCCGGGCGCCAGGAAATGTTGTCGACCCCCTGAAAGAGCGAACCCTCCGTGATCCCGCTGCTGTTGGCCCACCTGGTGGCCTTCCTCGTGTGCCTGGCACCCGGCAGGCGCAGCGCGCGCTGGGCCCTGCCCGTGGCGGCCGCTGTGCCGGCGGTCACCTTCGGCTGGTTGGTCTCGCAGAGCTCCTCGGTGCTCCACGGCGACGTGCCGAGCGCGAACCTGGAGTGGGTCCCCCAGCTGGGCCTGGGCATCTCCCTGCGCCTGGATGGATTCGGCCTGTTCATGGGCCTGATCGTCTCGGGCATCGGGACGCTGGTGATGCTGTACTCCACGGCGTACTTCGGACGGCGTGACGACCTGGGTCGCCTGGCGGGACTCCTGGTGGGCTTCGCAGGGGCGATGCTCGGCATCGTGTGGGCCGACGGCCTGCTCAGCCTGTTCGTGTTCTGGGAGCTGACCTCGATCACCTCCTTCCTGCTGATCGGCTTCGAGGACCGCTCGGCCACTGCGCGCTCCGCGGCGCAGCGCGCCTTCCTCGTCACCGGCCTGGGCGGCCTGGCCCTGTTGGCGGGCCTGATCCTGTTGGGCATCCAGGGTGGCACCACCTCGCTGTCGGAGCTGTTGGCCAACCCGCCCTCGGGAACGGTGACCTCCGTCGCGCTGGTGCTGGTGCTGGCCGGGGCGTTCACGAAGTCCGCACAGTTCCCCTTCCACTTCTGGCTCCCCGGGGCGATGGCGGCTCCCACCCCCGTCAGCGCATACCTGCACTCGGCCACGATGGTGAAGGCGGGTCTGGTGGTGGTGGCCCGCTTCGCCCCGGCGTTCGCATCCGTGGGGCCCTGGCGTGCCCTGGTGGTCAGCGCCGGCCTGGCGTCGCTGGTGCTGGGCGGGTTCCGGGCGATGCGCCAGCAGGACGCCAAGCTCGCGCTGGCCCACGGCACGGTGAGCCAGCTCGGATTCATGATGGTGTTGCTGGGGCTCGGCACGCCGGGCACCACCTACGCCGGGGTGGCGATGCTGCTCGCCCACGCGCTGTTCAAGGCCACCCTGTTCCTGTCGGTCGGGGTGGTGGACCACTCCGCGGGGACCCGCGACATGCGTCGCCTGCAGGGCCTGGCCCGGGCACTGCCGATCACCGCCGGGATCATCGTGGTCGCGTCTGCGTCGATGGCCGCGATCCCACCCACCTTGGGATTCGTGGCCAAGGAAAAGGCCCTGGACGCACTCCTGGACACCGGCCTGGGCGCCATCGGCACGGTCGCACTCGTGGGAATCGTGGCCGGCTCGGTGCTGACCGTGGCCTACACGATCCGCATCGCGGTGGGGCTGCTCGGAAACGACGCCCCCGGGGTCACCGTCGAGGACGGTGCACGCGGCGGGTCCGGGACCGGTGCCCTGCTGGAGGCCCCGGTGGACCCGTCCGGGGTGCACGCGCCGTCGCTCGCGTTCCAGGGGGCGCCGTTCGTGCTGGCCGCGTTGTCACTCGTGCTCGGCATCGCCGCGGAACCCGTGGGCCACTGGCTGGCCGAGGTCACCGTGTCGCTCGATCCGGCCACCGCCTCCAAGGCGCTGCACCTGTGGACCGGGGTCAACACGCCCTTGGTTCTCTCGGCGGGGATCATCACCGCGGGCATCGCGTCGTGGTGGTTCACGGTCGCGGCCACCCGGAGCGTGGATGCCCCCTACAGCACCGCCACCAGGTTGTACGACCGCGCCTACGACTCCCTGCTCGCGGGGGCCAGGCAGGTGACCGCTGTGTCCCAGAGCGGTTCACTACCGCTGTACATCGGGGTGGTGCTGGTGAGCGTCGGGGCCGCACTTGCCACCGCCCTGCTGGCGGGCTCCACCGACGCGATCTCCGATGTGCCCTGGGCGAACTCCAGCCTCGAGGTGCCCCTCGTGGCACTCACCGCCCTGCTGGCCCTGGCGGTCCTCGGGGCCCGGCAGCGCTTCACCGCAGCGGTGCTGCTGGGCGGTTCCGGCTACATGCTCGCGATCGTCTACCTGCTCCAGGGTGCGCCGGACCTGGCGATAACGCAGTTCCTGGTCGAGACGCTCACGATCGTGGTGTTCCTGCTCGCCCTGGCCCGACTCCCACGCGACTTCCACCCGGCACCCTCGTGGGCTCCACGCTGGATCCGCATCGTGGTCTCGGTGGTGGTCGGGCTCACCGTTGCGGGCTTCGCTCTCGGGACCTCGCAGTCCCGTACCGCCGAGTCGGTCGGCGACGACTACCTGGCGCTGTCCGAACCGGAGGCGGGTGGGCGCAACGTGGTCAACGTCATACTCGTGGACTTCCGCGGGTTCGACACCCTGGGGGAGATCACCGTGCTGGCGGTGGCCGGCGCGGGCGTGGTGAACCTGGTGCGCGCGGCGCGGCGTCAGCAACGCCGCAAGCAGCTCTCCGACGGCCTCGAGGTCGAGGAGCGATCGGGCCGGCCGAGTGAGGTGTGGCGATGAGTGGCACCGACGGCACGCGCCGGTCGATGATCCTGGCCGAGACGGTCAACGGCCTCACCCCGGTGCTGTTGGCGTTCTCCATCTTCCTCACCTTCAGGGGCCACAACGCCCCCGGCGGCGGCTTCGCCGGTGGACTCGTGATGGCTGCCGCGGTGATCCTGCGATACCTCGCCTCGGGACCCGAGGCGGTTCGTTCGCTGCGCATCGACCCGATCGTGCTGATCGGAGCCGGGCTCGCCCTCGCTGCCCTGGTAGGGACCTGGCCGCTGCTGGACGGCGGGGAGTTCCTCGAGTCCAGCATCTGGAAGTTCCACCCACCGCTCATCGGCGAGATGAAGCTCGTGTCCTCGTCACTGTTCGACATCGGGGTGCACGTGCTCGTGGTCGGTGTGGTGATGGCGGTCCTGGTCGCATTCGTGGAGGCCGACGACGAGGTCGCCCGGGCCAACGCCGCACGCGAGGAGCTGCGGAGCAACGCGGGACACGACGACGCCTCCGGCGACCCCGGCACCACGACCTCCGGAGGTGAGCGGTGAGCTTCACCCAGGCCGCCCTCGTGGCCGTGCTGGCGGGAGCCGGCACCTACCTGGTCATGCACCGCACGCTCACCCGGATCATCCTCGGGCTCGGGATGCTCGGCAACGCGGTGAACCTGCTGATCCTCACCGCCGGCAGCTCGCCGGGCAACGCCCCGATCGTGGGCGAGCAGGCCCCGGTCGCCGACCCGGTCCCCCAGGCACTGGTGCTCACCTCGATCGTGATCACCTTCGGGGTCATGTCGTTCCTGTTGTCGATGGCCTACCGGGGATGGACGATCGACGGCAACGACGAGGTCGAGGACGACATCACCGACCGCCGGCTCGCCGAGGAACCGGGTGAACCAGTGGACCACGGGGAGCCGACATGACCGAACTGCTCCCCCTGGCGATCGTGATCCCCCTGGGCGGGGCCGCGGCGGCCCTGCTCGCGATCCGGGTGCGCTCGGTGCAGCGGATCATCACGATCGCCTGCACCGTCACCACGGCGCTCATCGCGGTGGCGATCCTGCTTGACGTGGACAGCAACGGCACGCAGGTCGCCTCGATGGGAGGCTGGCCGCCGCGCATCGCCATCAACCTGGTGGCGGACCGCCTCTCGGCACTGATGCTCACCATCGGCGCGACGATGCTGCTCGCGGTGCTGCTCTTCGCGGTGGGACAGCGAGCGGACGACGAGCGCTCCCGCTGGTACCACCCCGCCTACCTCGCGCTGAGCGCAGGGGTCTCGGGAGCCTTCCTGGCGGGCGACCTGTTCAACCTGTTCGTGTTCTTCGAGGTCCTGCTCATGTCGAGCTACGTGCTGTTGACCCTGGAGGGCAGCGACAGCCAGATCCGTTCGGGCACGACCTACGTGGTGCTCAACGTCGTTGAGTCGCTCGTGCTGGTCACCGGCGTCGCGCTGGTCTTCGCGGCGACCGGGACCCTCAACATGGCCGAGCTGCCCGAACGCCTGGCAGCACTTCCCGACGGGGTGAGGATCGGCCTGAACCTGCTGCTGCTCATCGCGTTCGGACTCAAGGCCGCGGTGTTCCCGCTGTTCTCGTGGCTGCCCGACAGCTACCCGGCCGCGCCGAGTCCGGTCAGCGCGGTGTTCGCGGGCCTGCTCACCAAGATCGGCGTCTACGCCATCATCCGCACCCAGACCCTGTTGTTCCCGGAGACGAACCGCACGCTGTTGTTGGTCATCGCCGGGCTCACGATGGTGATCGGGGTCTTCGGGGCGATCGCGCAGAACGCCATGAAGCGCATACTCAGCTTCCACATCGTGAGCCAGATCGGCTACATGATCATGGGCGTGGCCCTGGGTGGAACCGCGGCCATCGCAGCGGTGATCTTCTACATGATCCACCACATCCCGGTGAAGACCTCCCTGTTCCTGGTCGAAGGCATCATCGAGCGCGACACCGGCTCGAGCACGCTCGACCGCCTGTCGGGCCTGGCGCGCCGTTCGGGGCCCCTCGCGGCACTGTTCCTGCTACCCGCGCTCAGCCTCGCGGGCATCCCCCCGCTGAGCGGGTTCATCGGCAAGCTGGGCGTGGTGACCGTGGGCCTGGACCAGGGTTCGTGGTGGATCGTCGCAACCGCGCTGGCGGTGTCCATCCTCACGCTCGTGTCGATGCTCAAGATCTGGACCGGTGCCTTCTGGGGTGAACCCGCGGGCCCCGACCACGACTCCGGGGTGTTGCGCAACCACCCCCTCATGTCCTCGGTGACCATCGCGGTGGTGGCCCTCACCGTGGCGATCGCGGTGTTCGCCGGCCCGCTGTACCGCTTCGCCGAACGAGCCGCCGCGGACGTCACGACCCCGGCCGCCTATGAAGGAGCGGTCGTACCATGAACCGCCTCCTCGCCCCCCTGCTGGTGTTCGTGGTGTGGATCGCCCTCTGGGGCGAGCTCAGCTGGGCCAACCTGTTCAGCGGCGTCGTGGTCGTGGCCCTGATCGGCTGGCTCATCCGCCCCGTGCCCCGGGCACACGTCGTGCACCCACTCGGACTGGCGAAGCTGCTCGCGGTCTTCGCCGGACGGCTCGTCACCTCCTCGGTGTCGGTCGTGCTCACCGTGCTCCACCCGACCCCTGCCCGGCTCCGTTCGGGGGTGGTCTCGGTGCGACTGCGCCACGACTCGGAGCTGGTGGCAACGATCGTGGCCGACGCGATCAGCCTCACCCCGGGCACCCTCACCCTCGACGCCGTGACCGACGACGACTCGGTGGTCCTCCAGGTGCACGTGCTCGGACTCGGGGATCCCGAGGAGGTCCGCTCCGACATCAGGCGACTCGAGGCAACCGTGCTCGCCGCGGTCCGGCCCCGTTCGACACTGGAGGTGGCACCATGACGGTGGTCGCATGGATCGCCGGAGGGATGCTGGTCGTCGCGGCCGTGCTGACCGCGATCCACGTGGCCCGGTCGCGCAACCTCCCCGACCGCGCCATCGGCATCGACATGCTCGTGGCGCTCGTTCTCAACGGACTCACCGTGTCGCTGGCCGTCACGAAGGACGAACTGGTGGTCGCTCTGGTGTTGATAATCGGACTTCTGGGTTTCCTGGGCACCGTGACGATCTCCCGCTTCATCGAGCGCAGGGGGCTGTGATGGAGGTGTTCGACACGATCGTCGACGTCGTGGCGGGGGTGCTGATGCTCGCCGGGTCGGCACTGGCGCTGATCGCCGCGATCGGGTTGTTCCGCATGCCCGACGCCTATTCACGGATCCACGTGGCCACCAAGCCCGCGACCCTCGCGGTCGTGTTCACCGTGACCGCGGCACTGTTGCGCGTTCCGGGGTTGACCAGCAGCACCAAGCTGGTGCTCGCCATCGTGTTGCAGTTCTGGACGGTGCCGGTGGCGAGCCACATGCTCGGTCGGGCGGCCCGCGACGCGGGACTCGAGCCGGCACAGGAGTGGGTCACCGACGAGACCGGGGACGCCTAGGAATCCGCGGGTCGCACGGCGAGGACCTCGTCCAGCCGTGTCTCGGCGAGCAGCTCGCCGAGACGTCGTGAGACGACGACCTCCAGTGCGGAACCGTGCCGGCGGGCCCTCAGGTCGGCCGCCACGAGCACCCCGAGGCACACCGGGTCGAAGAAGTCGACCGATCCCAGCTCGAGGCGTACAGGGCCGTCCAGCGACGCGAGCCTCGAGGCGAGTTGGGGCAGGGAGGCCAGGTCCACGTCCCCGACCACCGAGACGACCTCGACACCCTCGTCACGGTGGGAGCGGACATCGAACAGCACCCCCGCGATCGTAGCTGTCACCCCTCGAACCTAGGCTCGTGGTCGATGCAGAGCACCTCCCCCATAGAGGGCCTGGTCGAATCCCTCCGATCCGACGAGCGTTTCGTGCACCTGCACCGTGACCTTCCCCGGGAGGCCCGCCACGAGGGTCCGCCGCTGCCCCGGGGCTATTCCGAGCTGTGGACGCCGGGCGGCGACGGCGCATGGTCACACCAGCGCGAGGCTCTTGCGCACATCGATGCCGGCGAGTCGGTTGTCATCTCGACCCCGACGTCGTCGGGGAAGTCGCTGTGCTACCAACTGCCCGCACTGGAGGCCGCCTCGCGCGGCGCCACCTCGCTGGTGATCTACCCGACCAAGGCCCTCGCGCACGACCAGCTCACCGGTTTCGCACGCCTCGCTCCCGAGGGCGTGGTGGTCGCCGCCTACGACGGCGACTGCACGCCCACCGAACGGGCGGCCGTGCGCTCCGACGCCAAGGTGGTGCTCACCAACCCCGAGATGCTGCACCTGGGGATCCTCGCCAACCACCGTGGGTGGGACCGCTTCCTCAACCGCCTCGAACTCGTGGTGCTCGACGAGCTCCACACCATGCGGGGCGTGTTCGGGAGCCACGTCGCTCACGTCCTGCGGCGCCTCCGGCGACTCACCGCTCTGCGCCGCGGCCGCGAACCCCAGTTCGTGTTCACCTCGGCCACGATCGGCCGGCCCGAGGAACTGGCCGCAGAGCTGGCCGGGGTGCCCGTACACGGCGTGGCCGACTCCGGAGCACCGGTCGGACCCCGCTCCACGGTCCTGTGGAACCCGCAGGTGGCCGCCCGCGGTGAACCCGGCGCAGCCGGCTCCGCCCCCTCGTTGGAACACGAGAGCGCCTCGATCGCGACCGAGGCGGTCTGTGCGGGCCTGCGCACCCTGGTGTTCTGCCGGTCGCGCCGGGCATCGGAGCGCACTGCCGACCTCGTGCGCGAGCAGCTGCGGGCGCGGCGCGGTCCGGACGGAGCCGAAGGTGTGCGGTCCTACCGCGCCGGCTACCTCGCGCAGGAGCGTCGGGAGATCGAGACCGACCTGGAGTCCGGCAACCTCGAGTGCGTCGTGGCCACCAGTGCCCTCGAGCTCGGCATCGACATCTCTGGCATGGATGCAGTCGTCGTGTCGGGCTTCCCGGGCACGTTCTCGTCGTTCACCCAACGTGCGGGTCGGGTCGGGCGGGGATCGCGACCGGCACTGGTGGTTCTCGTGGCCGGCCAGGACCAACTCGACCAGTGGGTCATGGCGCATCCGAGGGAGCTCTTCCGACGACCACCCGAACCGGTGGTGATCAACCCCGCGAACCCACATGTGCTGTTGCCACACATCGGATGCGCCGCGGACGAGGCCCCGGTCGGCCACGGCGACTACCACTTCTGGGGTGACGACCTGGACGAGGCCGTCACCGAGCTCGCGGCACAGGACCGGCTGCGGATCACCAGGCCCGGTACCGGCGCAGCCCCATGCGCTACCGGGCCACTGGCCGTGTGGTCGGGCCGTGGTGCACCGGCGCCGTCGATCGGGTTGAGGGCGGCGTCGGCCGGTGAGTTCCGCATCCGCAGTGCGAAGGGCACCGACATCGGGACCGTCGACGCAGCACGCCTCGCCCAGGTCGCCCACCGCGGAGCGGTGTACCTGCACCAGGGCAGGGCGTGGCGGGTCGTTGAGGTGGACCCCGCGCAGCGCACCGCTTCGGTGGAGCCCCACGACGGCTCCACCTACACCAGCGTCCGTTCCGAGACCTCGATCGTGCTCGAGTCGGTCGACGACACCACCTCGGTGGGCTCACTGGAGGTGTTCCTCGGCCGCGTGGTGGTGACCACGAAGGTGGTCGCCTACGAGGAGCGCGAGGTGGGAACCCGCCGCTTCGTGAAGCGCGAGCCCCTCGAGATGGCACCGTCGGAGCTCGACACGACCGCCCTGTGGTGGCGTTTCGACCCCTCACTGGTGCAGCGCAGCGGGATCCAGCCCGAGGAGTTGCCAGGAGCCCTCCACGCGGCCGAGCACGCCGGCATCGGCATGCTGCCGCTGTTCGCGCTGTGCGACCGGTGGGACCTCGGAGGCGTGTCGAGCCCGTGGCTGGCGGAGACCGCAGCCCCCACGGTGGTGATCCACGACGCGTACCCGGGAGGGGCGGGAGCTGCACCGATGGCGTTCCGCACCGCCGAGTCCCACCTACGCGCGACCCTCGAGGTGATCTCCGCGTGTGAGTGTTCGAGAGGGTGTCCGGGGTGTGTGCAGTCCCCCAAGTGCGGCAACGGCAACGAACCCCTCGACAAGCAGGCGGCACAACGCCTCCTCGAAACGGCCCTGGACGGCGCGGCCAGCACCTGAGGTCACCGCAGCGAGCGGCGCGCGGAAGGCGCTCGCAGTGCTCACCCCTCCACGCGTACGACGACCTCCTCCGAGAGCGTCATGCCGGCCACGGCGGCCCCCACGAGCGGCAGGCGACGCGGCCGTGCGGCCACGCGCACCACGAGCAGGGATCCGGCGCTGCGCGGACCACGGAGCTCCACCTCGCTCACCTGGAGGTCCGCCCCGAGTTGTCCCACTGCGCTCCTGGTGGCCGCTTCGGTCGGTTCCACCATTGCGGCACGGGCCGCACCCGAGGTCACCGTCACGAGCCTCAACTGGTCGTGCACCACGGAACCGACCTGCAGCAGCACCGCCATGAGCAACACCAACAGCGGGATCACCAGTGCCGCCTCGACGGTTGCCTGGGCTCGTTCGAGCCCGGTCCGGGAACGACTCAACCAGCCTGACCCATGATGCGCGAGAACACGGTGTCGAACAGGCGCCCCACCACGTCCGTGCCGGTCACCCACGACACCAACAACAGGGCCAGGGCCGCCGCCCCGAGCAAGACGAGCGCGTACTCGACGGTGCTCTGGGCCCGCTGCGCACGAAGCGGACCGCGAATGGATCGTCGCATCATCAATCTCCTCCCATCGGGGGCTGACCGGCCCCTTCGCCATATGGGGGAAGCACGGGCTCGGCGCCGATGTCGAAGCCGAGATCCAGACCACCGGCAGCCAGGTAGGGCACCACGGTCACCAGGACGAACGCGGGCAGGACCATCGCGACCAGCGGCAACAGCAACAGCACCGGCAGGCGTCGCGCCCTGCGCTCTCGTTCACGTCGGGCACGCAGGCGTTCCTGGGCGGCCAGCTGGCGCAGTGCCACGGCTGCCGGAGTACCCGCCTGGGCACTGATCGCCAGCTGGGTCGCCAGTGGATGCCAGCCCGGCTCGGTTGCGAGCTGTTCGAGGGCGTCTCCGGTGGGAAGTCCCCGCTCGAGAGCGGCTGCGGCGCGCACCACCGGGGAGCCGGGCCATCTCGGCCGCAGGACCGAGGCGGCGTCCGACAGGGCGGCGGGAACGCCTCGCCCGGCCGCGAGGGCCACCGCGATCAGGTCCGCGACGACGGCCACCCCTGCCGGTCCGCTCGGAGAAGGGCCCGGCGGCACCGTCCCGTCCGTGTCGTCGAGCGCGCCGGAGAGCGGTCGTGCAGCCCCGGCGGCACCGACTCGGGGGACCTCCCCGGGGCCATCGAGACGCAGCCGGACGCGGAGGTGACGGAGTCCGCCCGGCACGCTGCAGGCCAGGAGCAACGACACGAGGGACGCGACCGTCACCGCCACCGACCTCACCGGAGCACCACGGAGATCAACCGCCGTGACGTGCCCACAGCGGCGAGGTCGAGACCGCACGCGACCGCCATGCAGACGAGCCCCGTGGGAGTTGCGAACATCGCGCGCAGCGACTCCGGGCTCAGGGCACCGACGACGAAGGCACCCAGGACCGGGAGGCTGCACAACACCACCACCGACGCACCCGCCTGTGAGGTGAGGGCTCGCAGCTCGTCGTCCAGCTCACAGCGGTCGAGCAGTGACGCCGCAACGCCCTCGAAGGCCTCGGCGAGCCCCGTGCCCATCCGCGCGGAGAACCCCACGGCGTTCACGAGCAGCTCCACGTCGAGTGCATCGGGGGGCCTCGGGGCCCCGCGCAGCCGGGCGAGCGGACCGATTTCCGCCCCGGCGCACTGCTGCACCCACTGGTGCAGCGCCGTGTCGAGGCTCACCCCACGGGACAGGCGGCCGGCCAGCGAGCGGAGCTGCTCACCCACGACTCCTTCGAACCGCGGGGCCACGGAGCTCAGCGACTCCGCCGGGGTCATGCCGGCCCGCACACCCCGGGCGAGGGCCGTGGCCAGCGACGACAGCACCCTGCGCGGATCGCGTCGGGGCCGGTGGGAACGTGCCCTGCGCACGGCCACCACGACGGACACCGCGCAGCACACCCCGAGTGCGACTGCGGCGGTCACTCCTCGCCCCCGGGCCCATCGAGGCGCGACAGCCCGCCCCTTCCACAGCCGTCGATCCTCACCACACGCCTGCGACCGGCACGGTCACGGGCCATGCCCACCAGCACGTCGAGTGCGGAGTGGACCTGCTTGCGCACCGCACGCAGGGGCACCGCGCCGCCCTGGCCCGCCACGACCATCACCTCCACCCGGTCCAGGGCCTCCAAGGGGTCGCCGGCGTGCACGGTGGCCATCGAGCCGCGGTGTCCGGTGCTCAGGGCCCAGATCATCTCCGCGGCCTCGGCACCACGCACCTCACCCACGACGATCCGGTCCGGCCGCAGGCGCAGGGCTGCCCGCACGAGGGTCGCCATGCCGGTTCCGGTGTCACCCTCGACGGTCGTTGCACGGGCCTCGAGCCGGGCGGTGGGTGGACCCTCGAAGCAGAGCTCGGCGGTGTCCTCGACCACCACCACGCGTTCCCGGGCATCGACGCACCCGCACAGGCTGGACAGCAGTGAGGTCTTGCCCGCACCGGTGGGGCCGTAGACCAGGACGTTGCGACGCTGGCGCACGGCTGCGCGCAGCAGTGCCACCCCGTGGGTGTCCGCGTAGTCCTCCAACGGGTGGGAACGCCGCGCATGGCGCCTGAGCGCGATGATCGGGCCCGCCGGAGCAACCGGTGGCATCACGACGGCGACCCGGGTCCCGTCGGGCCGTCTGGCATCCACCACCGGATGGCTGCGATCCGCCCTCAGTCCCATCGGTGCGACCAGCCGCTCCACCAGCGCGTCCACCTCGCTGCGACCGAGGTGTACCCCGGAGGGACCGAGACGACCCTCGCGCTCGACCCAGACCTCGCCGGGCCCGTCGACGAGCACATCGGTGGTCCCCTCCTGTGCCATGAGACCCTCGAGTGCGCCCAGGCCGAGGAGCTCCCCGAGCAGTTCCTCGCCGCACCGCACGACGCTGTCCCGGTCGAGCAGCGGTGCCTCCGCGGAGATCAGCTCTTCGAGCAGGCTGCGGGCATCGCCGGGGGTGTCGGATCCGGAACGGAATGCCTCCACCACGCGACGGCGCGCGGTGTCGGGGAGGGCCACGACGGCGTGGTGGGACTCAGCCCGCACGCCGCAACCCCCTCGAGAGCGTCCGCGGGATGCGCCTCGACAGGGTGCCCGCATCCACCGCCCGGGCCACCTCCGGATCGGCGTCCACGACACCGATCACCGGGAGGCCCAGCACCTCGGAGACGTCGCGGGCGCCGAGGGCACGGCCGGGTTCGTCCAGCAGCACCACCCCGTCGGCGTCCACACCGGTGGCCCGGGCCCGCCTCAACGAGAGGTAGCAGGCGCGGGTCACGAACAACGAGGTGCCCAGGCTACGCAGGTGGACCGCCAGGTGGGCCTCGGAACCCGGGTGCTCGCTCTGTTCGGGATGAGCCCCGAGCGGCCGGCCGGCGTCGACGACCACCACCTCGGCCAGGGTGGCCGCGGCCGCCGCGAGCTCCTTGGCACGCACCAGGGTGCCGACCGGGGGCGCATCCCCGGGGGGCAGCACCATCACCTCGGAGCCGGAACCCAGGGTCAACAGCGCGAGCTTCTCGGCTGGCGCTTCACTCGCGGTCCAGTCGCACACCCCGGGTCCGGAGGGCTCCGGGAGTCCATGGAGTGCCGCCTGGTCCCCGCCGAGGTCCACCAGGACCGCCGAACCGTGCCGTCGGGCCATCAGGCCGGCCATCGCCGCGGCAACCACCGAGACGCCCGATCCGCCCTTGACGGACCAACAGGTGATGAGCATTCGTCTCCCCTTCCGAGCGGCGCGCTGCGCCGATGGGACGCCCGGTGGCGTCGGAAGGGGAGGTGGGTGAGACCCTAGGTCAACACCGGTTGTGTGCCAGCGGGTCGTGCGACCCGCCGACGGTGCTCAGACCGCCAGCAGGTCCCGTGCCCCGGTGTCACTGGAGGGATGGCGGAGCTTCGACATCGCCCGGGCCTCGATCTGGCGGATGCGCTCACGGGTGAGGTTGAAGTGCTCCCCCACCTCCTCGAGGGTGCGAGCCTCGCCCCGGTCGAGTCCGAAGCGGAGCTTGAGGATCTCCCGCTCGCGCTCGTCCAGGGGTGAGAGCAGGCGGCTGATCTCCTCGGGCAGGAGGGCGGTGGCGGCCACCTCGAAGGGTGACTCCACGCTGCGGTCCTCCACGACGTCGCCCAGCTCGGCGTCGCCGTCCTCGCGCAGGGGCTCCGAGAGCGACAGCGGCTCGGCCGCGAAGCGCAGCGCCTCGGTGACCTTGTCCTCGGGCATCTCGACCTCGCGGCTCAACTCGGCGAGCGTCGCCGGGCGGCCGTACTTCAGCTCGAGGCGGGCACGTGCCTTCTGGAGCCTCGCCAGGGTGTCCCCGGCGTGGACCGGCAGCCGGATGGTGCGTCCGGTGTTGGCGATGCCGCGGGTGATCGCCTGGCGGATCCACCAGGTGGCATAGGTCGAGAACTTGAAACCCTTGCGCCAGTCGAACTTCTCCACGGCGTGCATCAGGCCGAGGTTGCCCTCCTGGATCAGGTCCAGCAGCGGCAGGCCGGAGGCCTGGTACTTCTTGGCGATCGAGACCACCAACCGGAGGTTGGACTGCACGAAGCGGCGCTCGGCCTCCTCGCCCGCCCTCGAGAGCTTGCGGAGCTCGCGCCGCCGGGCGGGGGACAGGCTGCGACCCTGCTCCTCGAGCTCGGCGCGCGCCTCGGCACCGGCCTCGATGGCCTGGGCGAGCTCGACCTCGTCGTCCTTCGTGAGCAGCTGGTACTGCCCGATGTCGGTCAGGTAGAGGCGTACGAGGTCTTCCTCGTCACGTTCCACTCGGTCCTTGGCCACCATTCACCTTCTTCTCGTCGCAGGACTCGGGGGGACTCCTGCCAGTGCGCTCGTGGTGCGACGAAACCCACGAATGCGGCGTCTGTTCACTTTACGGACGGTGTCAAGGTCTTCAAGTGGGAATTGCCCCAGTGACCCCGGCAGCGCGCTCCTGTGGACGGTGAAGCACCTCCGAGGCGTTGTCAACCTCGCGTTGGCTCGGCGTTCGCCTCGTTCACGACACCGGATCGGCGACGGATCTCGTCGGTTCACCACGATCCGGGCGGCTCCAGTGGTGTTGAACGGTTCGCGCCCCAGCGGTATTCCCGTGGACGGGCCGGTGATGTGACCGATTCAACAGGTGCCCCGGAGCAACCCAGTGGCGGTCAGTCACCCATGAGCGGGTCAGTCACCCATGAGTGCAGCCAGCACCCGCCCCACCGCGGCGGCGGAGCCGCCGGTGTCGTACCCGTCCACCGGCGGGTCACCGCGGCCTGCCAGCACAGCGTCGATCACCACACCGCCCCGGGTGACGGCATCCAGGACGTCCTCGCGGCAGATCCGCAACCACCGGAGCACACCACCGTCCGCGGCCGACCCGAGGAGGCCCTCGTGGGTGCCGTAGGACCCCGCCAGCCAGGGAGCCAGCACGTGGGTGTGGACCGCGAGCCTCGACAACGGGTCGCTGCATGACCTCGCTGCCTCGATGCCGGCGCGCCAGTCGGTGTCCGCGGGTCCCTCCTCCGGGGCGACCGACGCCGGCGACCGGTCGACCCAACCGGCGAGGCGCCACCCATGGTTGGCAGACTGCACCGCGAAGTACTCCGCGGCGCGTCCTGCGCCCTCGGGGTCACCCGGCGCCGCGTCGTGGTCGGTCGACCAGGTGCCGCACAGCTCGAACAGGGAGCGTTCCACGAAGCGGTGCACACCGAACCACTGCGCGCTCGTGTGCAGGTCGAGGAAGCCGGATGCTGCGGGTCGGGGACCGTGGGTGGTCATCGGGCAAGACAATAGGACCCCGGGACACCTGGCCGGCAGGTCGTTATGCTTGTGGTGGCAAGCACCGAGGGGCCCTGCGTGATCGCCCCCGAACGGCGACCACGCAGCACTGGCACGGGGACGACGAGCGATGACGAACACCAACAGCACCGACGTACGCTCCGGGATCGCGATCTGGCAGGCACTGCTGGCAGCCCATGCAGCGGTCACCGAACGCCTCGACGAGGACCTCGGGGCACAGGCCGACATGGGGCTCGCCGAGTTCGAGGTCCTGGACCACCTGGCCCGTGCCGAGGACCTGACCGTGAGGATGAACGAGCTGGCGGCGCTGGTCAGGCTCTCGCCCAGTGGCCTCACCCGCCGCTTCGACTCGCTCGTGCGCCGCGGCCTCGTGGTGCGCGAACCCTGCGACGACGACCGCCGCGGGATCAACGCGAGGCTCACCCCCGAGGGTCTCCGGCGCCACGCGAGCGCCGTGCGGGTGCACTCCGAGGGCGTGCAGGAGTACGTCGTCGAGCACCTCGACGAACGCGACACCGAGTGCCTCACCCGATCACTCGAGGCCCTCGCCTCGGCAGCTTCCCGGAGCCCGGCACCGGCCCCCGGAGTGGCTCAACCCCGGTAGGCGTTCGAGATCGGCAGTCGACGGTCCCTGCCGAAGGCCTTCGCCGACACCCGCAGGCCCGGGGGTGACTGCCGGCGCTTGTACTCCGCCACGTCCACCAGTGCTGTTATCCGGGCCACCAGGTCGGGATCGTGGCCCCGGTCGACGAGCTGGCGGGCGGTCAGGTCACCGTCCACGTAGTCGGAGATGAGCGGGTCGAGAACCTCGTAGGGGGGAAGGCTCTGGTCGTCGCGCTGGCCGTGGCGCAGCTCCGCCGAGGGAGCCTTGGAGAGGATCCGCTCCGGAATCCACGGCACCCCGGCCACCTCGTTGCGCCAGCGGCACATCTCGTAGACGTCCAGCTTGGGCACGTCCTTGATCACCGCCAGCGCACCGGCCGTGTCGCCGTAGAGGGTCGAGTAGCCCACCGCCGTCTCGCTCTTGTTGCCCGTGGTGAGCACGAGCCAGCCGAACTTGTTGGACAGCGCCATCAGGATCACACCGCGTATGCGACTCTGGAGGTTCTCCTCGGTGAGGTCCTCCTCCAGGCCCTCGAAACTGGCCGCGAGCATCTCGGAGAACGCCACGTGTGCCGGTTCGATGCCCACGGTGCGCTGGTCGAGCCCCAGGTTCGCGGCCAGCTCCGCGGCGTCCTCGACCGAATGGCCACTTGAGAACCGCGACGGCATCAGCACGACGTGTGTGTGCTGCGCACCCAGCGCATCGGCCGCGATGGCCGCCACCAGTGCCGAGTCGATGCCTCCGGAGAGGCCCACCACCACGTCGGTGAAGCCGTTCTTGGCCACGTAGTCGGCGGTGCCGACGCACAGCGCGCTCCACAGTTCCTCTGGGCCACCGGGGGACGGATGCAGCACCGGCGGTGCCGGCGCCACGACCTCGCGGCCATCGTCCGGACCACCCGGAGCGGAGACATCCACCACTTCGCGCCGCGGTTCGCCGGGACCGCCCAGGTCGATGTCGAGCACCACGAAGTCCTCCTCGAAGCGCCGCGCCCGCGCGAGGGCACCGTGGGTGCCCCAGGCCATCGAACCACCGTCGAAGACGAGTTCGTCCTGTCCCCCGACCTGGTTGACGTACGCGACCGGCACGCCGGTGAGAGCCACGCGTTCCTCGAGCACGGCCTCGCGTTCGGGTTGCTTCCCGGCACGGAACGGCGACGCGTTGATGTTCAGGATCAGCCGCGCTCCATCGGCAGCCGCCTGCTCGGTGGGGCCGCCGGATATCCAGATGTCCTCACAGATGTTCACGGCCACGACGGCGCCGCCGATGCGCAACAGGGGCTGGTCGGGCGTGCCCGAGTCGAAGTAGCGGCGCTCGTCGAACACGCCGTAGTTGGGCAGGGCCTGCTTGCGGTAGGAGGTGACGACCCGGCCACCGTGGATGATCGCCGCGGCGTTCCAGGGCCCTTCCCGGGGGTCGTGGGCCCGGCCGCGCGGCAGGTGCCCCTCCACGTGGCCCACCACTGCGGCGCAGTGGCCCTGCAGGCGCGTGGCGAGTCGTTCCAGGCTCCCGCTCGCATCGGCGAGGAAACCCGGCTTCAACAGGAGGTCCTCGGGCGGGTACCCGGTGATGGCGAGTTCGCTGAACAACGCCACGTCGGCCCCCGCGGACTCGGCACGGAGGTACTGCTCATGGATCCGCTCGCAGTTGCCCTCGAGATCCCCCACGTGGGTGTTCAACTGGCACAACGCCACGCGCAGGGACTTCACTGCCTCGCTTTGCACTCCGCGATCCTATGGTCCACGCGCATCGGGCCCACACCGCAGCAGCGGTGTGGGCCCGATGGGTCGTCCTGTTCTGGGATCAGGCCGGATCGATCGCGGAGCAGATCGTGTTGGTGATCAGGCGGGCCACCACGTAGGGATCGCAGTTGGCGTTCGGACGCCGGTCCTCGATGTAGCCCTTCTTGTCCTGCTCGACCTGCCACGGGATGCGAATGGACGCACCGCGGTCACCCACGCCGTAGCGGAACTCCGAGAAGTGCGCCGTCTCGTGCTGGCCGGTCAGCCGGTCCTCGTAGCCGTGGCCGTACCCGGCGAGGTGCTCCTCGACCTTGCCGGGGGCTCCCATGGCCTCGCAGGCCGCGATGATCGGGTCGTAGCTCTCGCGCATCGCGTTGGTGGAGAAGTTGGTGTGGCAACCGGCGCCGTTCCAGTCGCCCTTGATCGGCTTCGCCGAGATCGAGGCGTTCACACCGAAGTCCTCCGCGACGCGGAACAGCAGGTAGCGGGCCATCCACATCTGGTCACCGACCTCGAGCGGCCCGACCGGGCCGATCTGGTACTCCCACTGGCCGAGCATGACCTCGGCGTTGGTACCCGATATGGACAGGCCGGCCTTCATGCAGGCCGTCGTGTGGGCCTCCACGATGTCGCGGCCGGCGATCTCGATCGCGCCCACGCCGCAGTAGTAGGGACCCTGCGGTGCAGGGTAGTAGTAGCCCTCGGTGGGCCAGCCCAGGGGGCGGCCCTCCTCGTAGAAGGTGTACTCCTGTTCCATGCCGAACCAGGCCTCGTGGTCGGCGAACTGCTCGTCGACCGCGGCGCACGAGGCACGCGTGTTGCTGGGGTGCGGCTCCATCGTCTCGGGCACCAGCACCTCGCAGAGCACGAGCACGTCGTCACCACCGCGGATCGGATCCGGACAGGTGAACACCGGGCGCAGCATGCAATCCGAGTTGTCACCGGGAGCCTGGTTGGTGGACGACCCGTCGAAGTTCCAGATGGGCAGGTCGGCCCCGTCGGGGAGGATCTTCGTCTTGGAGCGGAGCAGCGGCACCGGTTCGGTTCCGTCGATCCAGATGTATTCAGCCCTGTACGCCACTACGTATCACCTTCTTGGTCGAGGACCACACGGTAGTGCGGGTCCGGCGTGTGCGAACACTCCGGACCGGGTGGCGGGCACCCGGTCGTGGTGGAGCCCGCACATCGTGGCCGCGGGCGATTTCTGAGCCTTTGCCCTACTGTGAACGGCGTGTGAACTGGGCCGGGACCCCGGAAATGCCTGACGGGACTGCCACACTGGTGGCGACCGGCGACACTGGTGGCGACCGGTGACCCCCCCCCACGCCCCCGGAGCGGAAGATGCAGCACCAACAGGACTACGTACTACGAACGGTGGAGGAACGCCGGGTACGGCTGGTACGACTCTGGTTCACCGACGTCCTCGGACAGCTCAAGTCGGTGGCCATCTCCCCGGTGGAGCTCGAGGCCGCCTTCTCCGAGGGAGTCCAGTTCGACGGCTCCGCGATCGACGGGTTCTCCAGGATGCAGGAGAGCGACGTGCTCGCCCGACCCGACCCGAACTCCTTCCAGCTGATGCCCACCGACGACGGCGAGGTCACCGCAAGGGTCTTCTGCGACATCGCCAACCTCGACGGCAGCCCCTTCGAAGGGGACCCCAGGCAGGTCCTGAGGCGCAACCTGGCCGCCGCCGCGGACGCCGGGTTCGAGTTCATGTGCGCCCCGGAGGTGGAGTTCTTCTACTTCGAGGGTGCCGAACGCGGCACCACCCCGGTACCCCTCGACGAGGCGAGCTACTTCGACCTCACCGCCAACGACTCCAAGGGCCACATCCGCCGGCGGACCATCCAGCGCCTCGAGGCAACCGGCATCCCCGTGGAGTACTCGTTCCACGAGGACGCCCCCTCCCAGCACGAGATCGACCTGCGCTACAGCGACGCGCTCACCATGGCCGACAACGTCATGGCCCTGCGCATGATCGTGCGCGAGGTGGCCATGTCCGAAGGCATCTATGCCACGTTCATGCCCAAGCCGATGGAGGGCGTGCAGGGTTCGGGCATGCACACCCACATGTCGCTGTGGTCCGCGGATGCGAACGCATTCCACGACCCCGAGTCGGCCGACGGCCTCTCGGACGTGGCCCGCAGCTTCATCGCGGGTGTGCTGGCCCATGCCAACGAGACCACCGCTGTGACCAACCAGCTGGTCAACTCCTACAAGCGCCTCGTGGCCGGCTTCGAGGCGCCGGTGAACATATCGTGGGCGCACAACGACCGGACCGCTCTGGTACGGGTGCCGGTGCCCAAGCGCAACAAGGAGGCCCGCGGGACCCGCATCGAGTACAGGGCCCTCGACCCGGCATGCAATCCGTACCTGGCGTTCTCCGTCGTGCTGGCTGCAGGACTGCAGGGTGTCGCCCGGGGCTACGAACTCGGTGAGGAGTCGGTGGCGGCACTCCACGAGGAGGCGGCCCGCAGCCACAGCACCGGTCTGCTGCCCGCCAACCTCTCCGAGGCGCTCGACGCCATGGAGTCCTCGGCCCTCGTGCGCGACACGCTGGGTGAACACATCTTCGAATGGTTCCTGCGCAACAAGCGCGCCGAGTGGGCCGCCTACCGGACGCACGTGTCCAGCTTCGAGCTCGAGCGCTACCTGAGGACGTGGTGACGAGGTGCACCCGCTTCTGATCTGGCCCGACCCGGCGCCGCCCGACATCGTCCGGGTGCTCGACCTCGCCGGCATCGCCTGGGAGGCGCTCGGAAACCACTCCGAAGCGGGTGCCGGACCGTTCTCCGGTGCGATCGTGTCCGCCGAGGAGAACCCCGCGGCCGCATACACCGCCGCCCGGAGCCTCAGGCGCGGAGACTCCCCGATCGCACCACTGTTGTTGTGCGTGCGCGGATCCGAACTCGGTGACCTCGTGGAACGCTCCGACATCTTCGACGACTTCTGCGTGGTGCCCGCCCACCCGAGCGAGCTGGAGGCCCGGGTGCGCCACCTGTTGTTGCGCGAGTCCGCGGGGTTCGAGCTGCCGCCGGAGATCGTCACCTACGAGTCACTGGAGCTGAACGTGGAGACCTACCAGGCCTCCATCGACGGCCGGCCACTCGACCTCACCTACATGGAGTACGAGCTGCTCAAGTTCCTGGCCTCGAGCCCGGGCCGCGTGTTCACACGCGAGACACTGCTCACCCAGGTCTGGGGCTACGAGTACTACGGCGGCGCACGCACCGTGGATGTCCACATCCGGCGCCTGCGCGCCAAGTTGGGTGAGGAACACGCGGGCCTGATCCAGACCGTGCGTTCGGTCGGCTACCGATTCGGTGAGTCCCGCTGGGGCTCCTGAACCACCCGCGGGTTCAGACGTTCAGGTCGAGCAGCTCGCTGTCCTCGTTGCGGTACTCGCCCTCCATCCGCAGGGAGTGGCCGAGCAGCACCGAGACCACTCCCCCGGAGATGATCACCCCGACGGGAATGGCGATGACCAGCGCGACGACGATCAGCAGTGGACCCATGTGCACAGTCTGCCCGACCGGTGCGCCGCCGCGCTACATGGCCCGGGCCCGGCCAACCCGCGGGCCGGCTCAACCCCGCGCGAACACCGAGGTGCCCAGCGGCCAGGTACCGGGGAACCCGTGGTGTGCCCAAACCACTGCTGCGGTGGCCGCGAACACTGCTTCGGACACCGCCCTGGGTTCTCCACCCGAGCCGTCCACGGACACCACCACCTCCGGCATCGCCGTCGCCGTGAGGATGCCGAAGGAGCGCACGGTCAGGTTCTCGGGTTCCCCCGAGGGACCGATCGCGAGCCCTTCGCTGCAGACCATGGATGCCGCCATGTGCGCCGCACCCGTCACGTACGAGGCGAGCACCGTCGCATCGAGCGGGTCACCGGCACCGACCTCGACCTCGATGCAGGGTTCCGGGAGCTCCGGGTTCAACCGCACCCGCGCCCAGCCACCTCCGGGGGCCTCGGCGTGCACCGCGTCCCCATCGGGTCCTCCCGCGGGTCCCCGCACCCCGGCCGCCACCAGTGCACACAGGGCCTCGGCCCAGCCGGCGGCGCGGAACCGGGCATCGGTTCGCGGGCCCCGCACGTCGACGTGTTCGACCACGAGACCCGGGGCCACCCTCGCCACCGCCGCGTCGACCCCGGCCGTGGATGCGACGCGCATCACCCCGGTGCCATCCGAGAGCACTCCGATGGCCACGGGTGGGCGCTTGGGCCCCAGGCGCACGGTGTCCTCGCGGGACCAGACCGCGAGCACCGGCCGGCCGTGCCGGTCCGCCAGCTCACGCGCGACGCCGGGGAGCGGCGAGGAGAGCTTCCCTCCGAACGCCCCACCGTTCGCGAGCACCGAGGAGGGCTCACCCCCCGGTTCACACCACGAGGCATCGGTCTCGAGGTAGGCCGGCTCCACCCAGGACGTGGCGAGGGAGGCCGCCCAGTCACCGGGGGGCACCTCCAGGGGTGGAACGGCGCTGAGGGTGCTGCGACGCCCCTGGACCTTGGCGGACCGACCCCGCGCCTCGGTCAGGCTCTCGGCCACGATCCATTCACCGTCGGCACCGCGCACCGCCACGAGTGCACCGGACGGCACCGTGTCGACCGCGAACGGGGCGGCACCGAGCGCCGAGCGCGCCTCGATGCGTTGCGGCGTTGCTCCTTCGAGGCCCGCTCGACGCGCAGCGGCTTCGTCGTCACGGTCCCCGCGCGACGGCGAAGCACCGCCGCTCCGTCCGATCACCTCCACCGCTGCCTCGGTGATCCCCTGCCAGCCGGTGCAACGGCACAGGTGTGCCGCCAGGGCCTTGCGCACCTCCTTCGCTCCCACCGGTTTCGGCCCGGTTCCGCGCCGGCGTCGCTCCTCGAGACGCATGACGATCCCCGGGGTGCAGAAACCGCACTGGGTGCCGCCATGGTCGAGCAATGCCTCGGCCCATCGGGCGGCGACCGGCTCCTCGAGGCCCTCCAGCGTGGTGACCGACCGTCCCGCCACCCTCTTCACGGGGGTCACGCACGACACCCTCGCGCGACCGTCCACGAGCACGGTGCAGCACCCGCACTGGCCCTGCGGGGCACAGCCGTCCTTGGCCGAGGTGATGCCGCCGACATCACGGAGCACCTCGAGCAGCGATGCCCCGAGGAATCGGTCCGGCACCTCGACCGGTGTGCCGTTCAGCTCGAAGGACAACTCGGTGGACTCGGACACCGCACCAGTTTGCACCCCTGCGGCGCGTTGCAGCACAACGGGACCGGGCCACGATCCGGGGTGACGGGCCATCCCCTCGGTCATCGCTGTAGCTTCGGGGTGTGGCGATCCCAGCACCCGCATCACGACCCCCCACGGATGCCGCGCTCTCGCGTCGGTCACTGCTGCTCGGCGGAACCGGCCTGGCCCTGGGAGCGACCGCCCTCGCAGCGTGCACCACCTCGAGTGACCCCTCGGTGCCGGAGGCCACCGGCGCCGGCGGTGCCCTCCTGGCGGCGTTCCCACAGGGTGCACCGCACGTGCCGGTGGGTGTCCCGACGCGCCTGCCCTACCTGATCACCGACGACGAGGGCGTGCCGCTCGACGTGATCGACGGGGCGGTGCCCTTCGAGGTCTCCAGGAACGGGGAGGTGGTCGCCACCTACGAGGTGGAACCCCGTTCCGAGGGGATACCCCGGGGCTACCTGCCGCTCATCAACACCTTCGACGACGAGGGTGTCTACGACATCACCGCCACCTACGACGGTGCCACCATGACGAGCCAGCTGCAGGTGTTCCCCCAGTCCGAGGTCGTCTCCCCCGTGGTCGGCCAGCAGCTGCCGTCTGCTCCGACGCCCACCACCGAGAAGAGCTTCGACGTGGACCCCATCTGCACGCTGGTGCCGCAGTGCCCGTTCCACACCGTGAACCTCGAGGACGCGCTCGGTGGGGACAAGCCGATCGTGTTGCTCGTGGCGACCCCTGCGTACTGCCAGACCGCCTTCTGCGGTCCGACTCTCGGAAACCTCGTGGACCTGGCCGAGGGACGCGACGACCTCACGGTCATCCATGCCGAGGTGTACCAGCGGCCCGCCGAGGCCGGTGGTGACCTCGCCAACGCTCCGCTCGCGCCGTTGCCGGAGAAGTACGGCCTGCTGCTGGAACCCGTCCTCTACGTCACCGACGCTTCACACACCATCACGACGCGCGCCGACTCGATGATCGACCGCACGGAGATGGCCGAGGTGATCGGCTGAGCCGACCGTGGCCCCTCGGCTGAAGGAGCCCCCTCAGCTGAAGGACTTGCCGCAGCCGCAGCTGCGCTCGGCGTTCGGGTTCGTGATCGAGAAGCCCGCCTGGTCGAGGCCGTCGGAGTAGTCGAGCGTGGCACCCTCGAGCAGCGGGGCGCTCGACGGGTCGACCACCACGCGGACCTCACCGAAGGTCGAGGAGATGTCCTCGGGCGAGGTCTCGCTGTCGAAGAACATGTCGTATGAGAAGCCGGAGCACCCTCCGGGCCGTACCGCCACGCGCAGCGCCAGATTGGGCTCGCCCTCCGCGGCGATCAGCTTCCCGACCTTCTCTGCGGCAGCTTCGGTCATGGTGATCATGTCGGACCTTTCATGCGGACGGGTTCATCCGGGACTCCGATGATTCTAACGGAGATCACCGTGTCAATGCACTGCGCAGGACCGCAGTGGTGTCAATGCACTGCGCAGGACCGCAGTGGTGTCAATGCACTGCGCAGGACCGCAGTGGTGTGCCGGCACTGCGGTCAGCTCGCCGCCACGACGTCGGCCCGACAGGGGGTGCGGGCGGACAGGTCACAGAAGTTCTCCACCACCGCTCCGCCCAGTTCACCGGTGAAGCCCTCCATCAGACCCCTGTGGAGCGCGCAAACGACCTGGGGATGGGCGGTGGCCAGCTCGGCGAAGGGACAGTGCCCGAACGCCACCGAGGTGCAGTTCCCCTCGGTCGCCGAAGCGGGGTCGAAACCGAGGTCGTCGAGCATTCCCACGGTCATGGTTCCGACGCTCGGTGTGCCTTGCCCGCCCCGGGTGCGGTCCTCGGCCCGGTGGGCGAGGGCGCGGCCGGTGTCCCGTCCCGCCTCGAGCACGACCGAGGTGTCGGTGTCGCTCGCCACCGCCACGTCCAGCAGCATCTTCGCGAGCATCGGGTAGACGGGCGGTTCCAGTCCCAGTCCCGGTGCATCCGCGGCGAGCTCGTAGAGCTTCTGCGGCCGACCGACGCCTCCGGAGGTGTCCGGGCGCGCCTCGAGCAGTCCGACCTCCCGCATGCGTTCCAGGTGGGGCCTCACCGTGTTGAGGTGCAACCCCAGCGATCCAGCCACCTCGGCGGTGGACAGCGGACGCGAGGAACGGGCCAGCTCGAGGTAGATCGCGTACCGGGTGTTGTCACCCAACGCCTTGAGCAGGTCGAGACGGTTGCTCCGCTCCATCCGAGCAGCGTACACCGCTCCGAAGATTTACACGGGCTCGACCGGTTCAATTGTGTGGATCCGGGCTAGGCTGTGGCGATGAGCACCCCCGCCGTGCCCACCGAGGACCACGTACGGACGATTCTCGGTTCGGTCATGGACCCCGAGCTGGGCAGCGACATCGTGTCGCTCGGCATGGTGCGTTCGGTGCGGGTGGACCCCTCGGGCGAGGTGCGCGTCCGCGTGGCGCTCACCACCGCCGGTTGCCCACTGCGGGCGGAGATCCAGCGCGACGTGAAGGCCCGCGTGGGCAGCCTCCCGGGGGTCACCTCGGTGGGCATCGACTGGAGTGAGCTGACCCGGGAGGAGAAGGCCGAGACGATGCGACGCGCCCGGCAGGCGATCGCCGAACGACCCGAGCAGACCACGGTGCCGGCGCGCACGCGGGTGCTGCTCGTGGCATCGGGCAAGGGCGGCGTGGGCAAGTCATCGGTCTCGGTGAACCTGGCGGTCGCCCTCGCGCGCAGGGGCCACCGGGTCGGCATCCTGGACGCCGACATCTGGGGCTTCTCGGTGCCTCGCATGCTGGGGGTGTCCGAACGCCTCGGCACCGACGGTGAGGGCAGGATCCAGCCCCAGAGGCTCGAGGTCGGCAACGGGAGCATCGAGATGGTCTCGATGGGCCTGCTGGTCGAGGAGGAGAGCTCCGCGCTCATGTGGCGCGGGCTGATCCTCAACCGGGCGGTCCGCCACTTCCTCGAGGACGTGGCCTGGGGCGACCTCGACTACCTGGTGGTTGACATGCCCCCGGGTACCGGCGACGTGCAGATGGGCCTCGCCAAGATGCTCCCGCGTGCGGAGATGCTGGTCGTCACCACCCCGGCGCTCGGGGCACAGAAGGTGGCCGCCCGGGTGGTGGACATGGGACGCAAGAACTTCCTGCACGTGGTCGGCGTGGTCGAGAACATGAGCGTGTACGTGGACCCCGAGGGGCGGCCCCACGAGATCTTCGGAGCCGGCGGCGGGGAGCGACTCGCGGCCGAGTCCGGCTCGACCCTGCTGGGCACGATCCCGATCGAACCCGATGTGGCCCGCGGTGGCGACGACGGGCGGCCCGTGGCGCTCGGCGCGGGTCGCGCAGCCGACGCCTTCGACGAACTGGCCGGGCGGCTGGTCGAGGTCAGCCCGCCGACGGACCTGTCGGCCTGCTCGGCCACCGAAGCCATGGGTGGGAGTGCATCAGCCGCCCAGGTCGCGGCCACTCCCGTACGGATCTCCTGAGCTCTCCCGGGAGCGGGCGTCGTACACCCGCCCCCCGCTTCTCACCCCGGAACCCGTGGGGGTCTCGACCCGCACGGTCCAGGCCGCCCGTTTGGCCATGACGCGGACCACCAGGGGTCGCACCAGGGCCCTGGTGGGAGGGAACATGACCAGGAGCCCGACTGCATCGGTTATGAAACCCGGGGTCAGCAGCAGCGCTCCACCCAGCAGGACCAGTGCACCGTCGAGCACCTCGTTGGTCGGCATGCGCCCCGCGGCCAGCTCGGCGTTGGCCCGGGACCAGATGGCCGAACCCTCGCGCCGCACCAACCAGCCCCCGAGGACGCTGAAGCCCACCAGGGCGAGGAAGGTCCAGCCGAGGCCGAAGGCGTCCGCTGCGCCCACGATCACCGCCAGTTCGGCGAACGGGAGTCCGATGAACAACGCGACGAGGATCAGGCCCACGTGTCGATCGTAGGAGATGCACCGACCCGGGTGACCGCGGGCCGGAACCGCTCCGTGTCGGGTCCAAACGGCGCCCCGCGGCGCCCTTCAGCTCAGGATGTGCGCTCAGGAAGCGGACTCGAGCATCACCCGTCGCTCGGCCTCGTTGAGGCCACCCCAGATGCCATGCGGCTCGGAGATCTCGAGGGAGTACTCGAGGCAGTCGACCCTCACCGGGCACTCCGCGCAGATCTGCTTCGCTCGTGCCTCACGCTCCAGGCGGTCCGCCTTCCGCTCGAACTGGGGCGGCGGGAAGAAGACCTCCGCCTGTGGCCCCCTGCAAGCTGCCTTGACCTGCCAGATCTCCGGAATCGACTGTGCGCTCACCTGTGCCCCCCTGGACGGCGTGCAGATTGTGGACGACACCGTCGCTGGTCTTCCCCACCGGCTGAGCAGTGCTGCCGGAGACCCCGAGAGGTGCCGCCGGGGAACCGGCCCCACCACCGCCGCCGACCGATCGATGACCCGGTGGGCGGATACCTGAGTGGCCATCACTGCCCGCTGGGCCCTGCGAAGGCCTGCGACTGGGGTGATTCCCCATACTTCGTGCCGAGACGATAGAGCGACCTACGGAATCCTCACAAGCACAAATTTGTGTACTTCGCGCTTGCTCGCGCGAGCGTCAATCGCCCGAGGAGCGCTTCCTCATCTCCCGGTAGTCGACCGCAGCGCCCTCGAGCGGCTCGACCTCCAGCATCAGGCCGTCGATGCCCGCGACACGGACCGCCTCCTCCGGTGAGAGGGGGGTCGCCCGGTTCGTGCGCGCCCTCCACAGAGCGCCCCGCACCCTGACGGTCCCCTCGGGGTCGACGGCGGTGGTCGCGGTGCCCTCGAGTCCGACCATCCACTCCCTGCCGATGGTCGGGGTGCCGAAACGTGCACGCACCATCGAAGGCATGCCCGAGAACATCGTCGCCGCCATGCCCACCAGGCCCGTGCCCAGGGCGAGCCACGTCGGAGGGAACTCGGTGAACAGGAACAACGATCCGACACTGAACGCGAGCATCGAGATCGCGGTCCAGGCACGGGGGACCCCCGACTGGACGTCCACCGAGAAGCCGATCGCGGACAGCACGATCAGGACCAACGCCCAGTTGTTGTGCGGCAGGGCAGCCACCCCGTAGCCGGCGAGCACGAGGCAACCCGCGCCCACCACCCCGGCGATCCCGATTCCCGCGGTGTAGAACTCGAACACGAGGAGGCCCAGGGCCACCACCAACAGCAGGTAGGCCACCGAGGGGCTCGCCACGGTGTGGAGGAACTGCGTGCCCAGCGGCAGCTTGGAGAACCGCACCAGGGCGTCGGGGCTCCGTGCCTGCTCGCCGTCGACCTCGGTGATCTCGCTGTCCACGCCGTCGATGTTCACGATGTGGTCCCGCACGATCGGCGCGAAGCGGTCGACCACACCGGCCTCGACGGCGGTCTCCCCCTCGAGGCGCTCGTCCAGCGCCCGCTCGGCGTCCCCGGTGAACAGCTCACCGAACTCCTCCACCGGCAGGCGCTGCTCGCCGACGTCCCCGACCGCCGCCCCGGGAGCGATGCCCGAGGACGAGGCGACACGCACCAGCTCGGCGGAACCACCCAGGGCGACCGCGCCGCTCGGACCGATCCAGACCGTCACCGGCACCTCGGCATCCGCGATCGCGCTCGCCACCTCGGCCAACCGCTCGTCGGACACGGCCACGCCCTCACTGTCCATCTGCAGCACGACCGCTTCCACATCGCCGGCCGCGTCGGCCGCGCCGATCGAATCCACGATGCTGGAGGCCTGGATCTCGTCCACCAGCCCGTCCACGGCCACCACGTCCACGCAACCGTTCTCGGCGCAGGAGTCCTGGGCGGCGGCTGCGCTCGAGAGCCCCATGATCACCGCCGTGGCCACCACGAGTGCAAGGACCGTCCGGTGAGCCACCGGGGTGATGGCAGACTTGCCCACGTGAGATCCTCCGTTGCGACCGAGCTGGCGAGGGACACGCACCTGGTGTGTGGTGCCCCCGCGTTGGGGGGTACGGGTTGAACCCGGCCGAGTTCCTCTCAGAAGCCGGCCTGACAATCGTCGCCGGGAAAGGCGGCGTGGGCAAAACAGCCGTCACCGCCGCGATGGCGGTCGCGGCCTCGCGGGCCGGTTTGCGGACCCTGGTGGTGGAGGTCGAGGGCAAGGACGCCATGGCCTCCATGTTCGAGACCGGCGGGCTCAGCTACGAGGAACTGGAGCTCGTCGCCGCGGCCGAGGCCCACGCGGGCGTGCGGGCGCGCACGCTCACGCCCGACGATGCACTCCTCGACTACCTGGCCGACCGGGGGTTCCAACGGATCTCCAACCGTCTCGTGGGAAGCGGCCTCCTCGACATCATCGCCACGGCCGTACCCGGGATACGCGACATCCTCGTGCTCGGGAAGGTCAAGCAGCTCGAACGCAGCGGCCAACAGGACCTGATCATCCTGGATGCCCCCGCCGCCGGGCATGCGATCAGCTTCCTGCGGTCGGCCCGGGGACTGGCCGACGCGGTGCGTGCCGGACCTATACGGGCCCAGGCCGACGAGGTCCTGGAGCTGCTGGGGGACGCGAAGCGCTGTCGGGTGGTGCTCGTGACACTGCCCGAGGAGACACCTGTCAACGAGTTGATCGAGACCGCGTTCAGCCTCGAGGACGACGTCGGCGTCTCGCTCGGGCCGGTGGTCGTCAACGGTGTCTACCCTCCCCTGGAGGGGCTGGAGGTACCGGCCGCCGAGGCCGCCGCCTCGGCCGGGGTGCACCTGCTCGAGGGCGAGGCGGACCTGCTCGACTCGGCCGCCGCGTTCCGTTCCGCTCGCCGCGGGATCCAGGATGCACAGCTGGAACGCATGGCAGAGGTCCTGCCACTGCCCCAGGTGCACCTGCCGCACCTGTTCACCACCGGGGTCGACCGGGGCGACCTGGAACTGCTGGCCGACGCGCTCATCGAGGGCATCGGGGCGCTGGAGGCCGGCGCCGGCGCATGAGCACCGCAACGAACGCCTCCCGGCCCCAGGGGTTGCGCGACGTGCTGGAAGGCTCGCGCGTGGTGGTGTGCTGTGGATCCGGCGGGGTCGGCAAGACGACCACGGCCTCGGTCATCGCGCTCGAGGCCGCCCGGGCCGGCAGGCGCACCGTGGTGGTCACGATCGACCCGGCACGCCGCCTCGCCGACGCGCTGGGACTGGAGAGCCTCTCCAACACGCCGACCAGGGTGGACATCGGCCCGGAGGGCTCCGCCGGGGAGATGCACGCCCTGATGCTCGACACCAAGAGCACCTTCGACGGACTCGTGCGCCGCTACTCGGCGGACTCGGACCAGGCCGAGCGAATACTCGCGAACCGCTTCTACGAGAACATCTCCTCGGCCCTGTCGGGCACCCAGGAGTACATGGCCTCCGAGAAGCTCTACGAGCTGGCCGAGGAGGGTGACTGGGACCTGGTCGTGGTGGACACGCCCCCGACCCGCCACGCCCTCGACTTCATCGACGCCCCGCAACGACTCGCGACCTTCCTCGACCACCGGCTCTACAAGGTGCTGATGACCCCCACGCGTGGAATCGTCAGGGCCGTCAACGTCGCGGCCCAGACGGTCGTTCGGAGCCTGTCCAAGGTCGTCGGAGGTGAGGTCGTCGCCGATGCGATCGCCTTCTTCCAGGCCTTCGAGGGCATGGAAGAGGGGTTCAAGCAGCGTGCTGCCGCGGTGGATGCCCTCCTCGGCTCCTCGGAGACCGCCTTCATCCTGGTTGCGTCGCCCAGGGCCGACACCGTGGCCGAGGCCGGCTACTTCGCGTCGGAACTCGCCAACCACGACATCGCGGTGAGGGCGCTGGTGGTCAACCGGGTGCAGCCACGCTTCGGCGCGGCCGGTACCGGCATCGGTGCCGCCGAGGCACGACAGCGGGCCGAGACACTGGGGGGTACCGCCATCGGCAGTCACTTCCGGGCCCTCGCCGATGCGCTGACCATGGCCGATGGCGAGGACGAGAACCTCCGCGGCCTTACCGGGCAGATCGCACCGGCGCCGGTGGTGCGCGTACCCGTGCTCCCCGTGGAGGTCACCGACATGGACGGGCTCGCGATCCTCGGACAGTTGCTGCTGGAGTAGGCGACGGACCTCGATCGCAGTAGTTTCGGGTGCCGTGAGCGAGCCCAAGCTGATCCTGGTGGTGACCGACGACGACCCGACCTTCTCCGAGGTGGACGCCGCCGTGGGCGACGACGAGCACTCGCTCGTGCACATCCGTTCGGGCCGGGAGCTGCGCCCCGCGGTGGCGGAACACGAACCGGACCTGGTGGTCTGTGACCTGCAGGTGGGCTCGATGGGCGGTGTCGCAGCGACGATCGACCTCCACCTGGAGGCCGGCGCGGGTCGTCTCGAGCCGGTCCCCGTGCTGTTGTTGGTGGACCGCGAAGCCGACCGCTTCATCGCGGAACGCTCCGGTGCCGACCGCTGGATGGCCAAGCCCCTCGAAGCCGGTGAGCTGCGCAGGAACGCCCTGGAGCTGCTCGAGGCCTGAGGCGCGCCGGGTTCTGCCGCGAGCGCGGCGGAATGTAGGATGTCCCGGCCACGGGTGGTGGCGCAGTTTGGCAGCGCGCCTCGTTCGGGACGAGGAGGTCGGGAGTTCAAATCTCCCCCACCCGACCAGTGGCCGGCACCGAGCACACGGTGTGCGGCCCCGAAACCCGTTCGCAACGACTCCGTTGCGGACCTCGGTGGACCTCGAGCAGCCACGACGAGTTTCGTGCCCATTTCTTTTTCAAGACGGGCACCCGGCACTCCGATGTCCATCTCGTGGCGACAACAGTTCACCAACCAGACCACGATGCACACCGTGGCCACGGGACCGGTCGGGCGCGGCTGGGCCGACTGCAGCGCCGGCTGGCGCTGGCCCTGGTGGCCCTGCTCGCCGTCGGCCTCCTCGGAGCGTGCGAGTCGAACCGCTCGGAGCAGAACGCGGTGCGCAACCATGTGAACGCCTCGCGTGCCGAGGCCGGCCTGCCTCCGCTGCGGGAGAACCTTGCGCTCGACGTCAAGGCCGACGCGTGGGCCCAGCAGCTGCGCAACTCGTGCCGGATCTGGCACTCACGTCTCGCGGATGGGGCCCCGCCCAACTGGCGCAAGCTCGGGGAGAACGTGGGGATGGGTGGCAACGTCTCGCAGATCCACACCGCCTACATGAACTCCCCGGGGCACCGGGCGAACGTGCTCGACCCCTCGTTCGACCAGATCGGCACCGCCGCGGTCTGGGGCAACTGCAACGGCTACCGGACCCTGTTCACGGTCCACGTGTTCATGAAGTCCTGAACCACCGGCGGTTGCGCCCCCGGGTGCGCCCGCTGCCCCTAGGTTCCGGTGATGCACATCGCGCAGTTCCAGGAGCTGATGGAGTCCCTCTACGGAGAGGGCGACCGGGAACGGGGCATGCCCTCCACGGTCGCCTGGCTCTGCGAGGAGGTCGGCGAGCTCGCCCAGGCGGTCCGCAAGGGAACCCCCGAACAACAGCTCCACGAGCTCGGGGACGTGCTCGCATGGCTGGCATCGCTGGCCAACCAGCTCGGCCTGTCGTTGCAGGACGCTGCTGACCGCTACGTGGAGGACCCACCCATGTGACTGGAGGACCCACCCACGTGAACAACCCTCTGTGGCGAGGTCAGCCGGCCAACAGCTCGGCCAGTTGGATCGCGTTCAGTGCGGCGCCCTTGCGGAGGTTGTCGTTGGAGACGAACAGCACGAGACCGTGCTCCACGGTGGGGTCGGTCCTGATCCGCCCCACATAGGAGGGATCCCGCCCCGCGGCGTGGAGGGGGTTCGGAACGTCTGCCAGTTCCACTCCCGGTGCATCCGCCAGGAGCTGCACCGCTCGTTCGGGGGTGAGCTCCTCCGCGAACTCGGCGTGGATGGCCAGGGAGTGGCCGGTGAACACCGGTACCCTCACGCACGTACCGGACACCAGCAGATCGGGCAGCTCCAGGATCTTGCGGCTCTCGTTGCGAAGCTTCTGTTCCTCGTCGGTCTCGTCGGTGCCGTCGTCGACCAGGTTGCCCGCCAGTGGCAGGACGTTGAACGCGATCGTGTCCACGAAGGCCTTGGCCGGTGGGAAGTCCACCGCCGAGCCGTCGTGGGTGAGCGCGGTCGCCGCCTCACCCGCAGCGGCAACCTGCCCCGCCAGCTCCTCGACGCCCGACAGACCCGCACCGGAGGTCGCCTGGTAGGTCGCGACGCGCAGCTTGGTGAGGGGTGCCTCCCGGGCGAGGGGCTTGAGCACCGGCATCGCGGCCATGGTCGTGCAGTTCGGGTTGGCCACGATGCCCTTGGGGATCGACCCGAGTGCATGCGGGTTGACCTCCGCCACCACCAGGGGCACGTCGGGATCCATGCGCCATGCCGAGGAGTTGTCGACCACCGTGGCCCCGGCGGCCGCGACCTTCGGGGCGTACTCGCGCGAGAACGCCCCGCCCGCGGAGAACAACGCCAGGTCCAGTCCCGAGAAGTCCGCAGTGGCCGCGTCCTCGACCACCACCTCCCGGTCCCCGAAGGGCAGGTGGCGTCCCGCCGAGCGGGCTGATGCGAAGTATCGAACCTCGGTGGCGGGGAACCCCCGCTGTTCGAGCAGTTGCCGCATCACCGCGCCGACCTGTCCGGTGGCTCCGAAGACTCCTGTGCGCATGCGCCGATGCTACCGACCGGGCGGGCCCCACCAGCAGCGCTTTGCACGCCCGGAAGCTCCCGGCCGGAGGGGCCCGGGCAGCCGGGCGCTCCCGGCCTAGAAGGTCGTGTCGGCCAGCTCGTAGACCTCGTGGAGGACCTGCACGGCCCGGTCGGCATCTCCGCGAGGCACCACCGCGGAGATCCGGATGGCCGAGGTCGAGATCATCTCGATGTTGATGTCGTTGGCGGCGAGGGTCTCGAACATCATCGCCGCGACGCCCGGGTTGGACTTCATGCCGGCACCCACGACGGAGACCTTGGCGATGTCCACGTCGCTGCTGACCCCGGCCGCATCCATCGCCGCGCGCTCGGAACCGCATATCTCCATCGCCGTCTCGAGCTGGCCGTCGGGCACGGTGAAGGAGATGTCGGTCACCCCTCCCACCGACACGTTCTGGACGATCATGTCGACGTTGACGTCCGCGTCGGCCAACCTGCGGAACAACGACCCTGCGATGCCCGGACGGTCGGGCACGCCCGCAACGGTCACCTTGGCCTCGGTGTCGTCGCTGACCACGGCTCGTATCAGGGCAGCTTCCATCTCGGGATCCTCCTCGGTGACCCAGGTACCCGGCTCCCAGGTGAAGGCCGAGCGGACGTGCAGGGGCACGTGGTGACGGTGGGCGTACTCCACGGAACGCATCGCCGGCTTGGGGCAGCCGGCGGCAGTCATCTCCAGCATCTCGTCGAAGGTGATGCGGTGCATCCTGCGCGCCTCGGGAACGACCCGCGGATCGGTGGTGAAGACTCCCGAGACGTCGGTGTACAGCTCACAGGCATCGGCGTCGAGGGCCTTGGCCAGGGCCACCGCGGTGGTGTCGGAGCCGCCGCGGCCGAGGAAGGTCACGTTCTGTTCGAGCG
This sequence comes from Microthrixaceae bacterium, assembly GCA_023958095.1. Classification (GTDB taxonomy): domain Bacteria; phylum Actinomycetota; class Acidimicrobiia; order Acidimicrobiales; family Microtrichaceae; genus JAMLGJ01. The sequence continues at coordinate 4,652 of JAMLGJ010000018.1, read as the reverse complement.
ACACGCCCTGTGCCCCGGCCACCACGGGCACCACCCCGGCGGAGAGCGCGGCACGTATGCGTTCGGGACGTACCTCGATGATCTTCGCGTTGGAGTGGTTCACGTCGGTGACGAAGCCCGCCTGGCTGCCGGTGTAGCACTCCGCGGGAACGCCGAGTCCGTTCAGCGCCATGGAGACCAGTGAGATCGCCTTGCGCTCACCCGCGGTGATGAGCATGTCCATCTCGCGCCCCGGACGGCGGGCAGACACGTCGCCGGCGAGGCGCAACAGCTCGTCGGTCTCCTTGCCCATCGCGGAGACCACCAGCACGACGTCGTCGCCGCGCTTGCGGCACCGGGCCACGTGTGACGCGACCTCACCGATGCGATCCGGGTCGGCCACCGACGTGCCGCCGAACTTCTGGACCAGTACTGCCACGGCACCAACGTACAGCCGGTCGCGGGGCGGTCCTCAACGGCCCCTCCAGCACCCACGGCGGTGGCTGGCACACCACGGCGGGATTCCTACACTTCACGGCGATGGGAACCAATGCAGAGAAGCGAGCCAGGCAACGGGCGAACCGCGAGTACGCGGCCACGGAACAGCCCGGGCGGCGAGGACCCCTCGTCGTGGTCGCACTGGTGGTGCTGGTGGGACTCGTGGCGGGACTCGTGTGGGCCTTCGCCTCCGGCGGGGATGACACCGGGAGCGACGGCGACACGGAAGCGGTAGCCGACGGTGCCGACCCCGGGGGGGCTGCGGATCCCACCTCCACGACACCCGCGCCGGACGGCGAACCTGCACCGACGGTGCAGGCGGACGGGACCACCTCGACCGCCTGCCCGCCGCCGGAACGCAGCTCCGAGCGCCACAGCACCTTCGAGGCGCCTCCGGAGATGTGCATCGACCCGGCGACCACCAGCTACTCCGCGGAGGTGGACACCACCCTGGGCACCTTCACCATCGAGCTGGACGCGCTGCGGGCACCGGTCACGGTCAACAACTTCGTGGTGCTCTCCCGCTACCGCTACTACGAGGACGTGCCGTTCCACCGCGTCGTACCCGGGTTCGTGATCCAGGCCGGTGACGGTGACGGGACCCCCGACGGGAGCAACGACGTCGGCTACACGATCCCCGACGAACTGCCCCCGTCGGCGGAGGACTACGTGGACTACTCGGTGGCGATGGCGAACCGCGGACCCGACACCGGGGCCACCCAGTTCTTCGTCGTCCTGCCCGGGGGTGGTGCCCAGCTGACCAACGCCTACAGCCTCTTCGGACAGGTCACCCGGGGCACCGAGGTGGTGGACGCCATCGGGGAGCTGGGTGGCGCGGACCAGACCCCCACCAGCGAGGTGCTGATCAACGACGTTCGGATCGTGGAGTCGCCGATCGAGCCCTGAGCTCACCCGGCGAGTCGGTCCGGGAGGTCGTCCAGGGTCGCTGCGGACCCGTTCACGAACACGTGCACCTCTCCGGACCCATGGGTGCTCCAGGTGCCGTCCGCGGCGCGCAGCAACGAGGTCGCCTCGTCTATGCCGACCACCGGCAGGTCCCGCGGGGCCAGCGCCACGGTGCGGTGCCACTTGTCGTGGGACCAGTGGTCGAAGCGCCCGATCGCGGTCAGGGTGGTGATGAGGCCGATGCCCACCGTGAAGGCTCCGCCGCGGTTGTCGACCATGTGCGTGCACAGCACCGAGTTGGACTCCGCCGCCGCGACGACGGTGGTTCCCCCCTCCCATGCAGCCACACCTGCTTCGAGCAGCGGCGTTCCGACGAGGACCGAGCGCAGGTGCATCGGGGACCCACCGGTGAGGTACAGCACCTCGGCGCCCGCGACCTTCTGCGCGTTGGCACGCTCGAGGGCATCGGCTCGCGTGTAGACCGGGACGACCTCCAGGGACACGCCGAGGGCTTCGAGGTGCGCCCGCGCCGCGTCGATGTGTGGAGCCGGGTTCTCGAACGCCATGGCCGTGGGCAACAGCGTGACCTTCGTACCCGCCTCGAGGAAGGCGTCGTGGTGGCCATGGGTGGCACCGAAGGGGTCACCACCGACTAGTGCGAGCGAACCTGTCACCGTTACATCCTGCCGCGTGCGCAGCGCAGGAGTTGACCCCGGGACGTCACCCGTCGATAACCTCTGCGCCCATGACGATCCAACGTGTGGGGATACTCGGCTCGGGCATCATGGGCTCCGGAATCGCGGAGGTCGCCGCGAAGGCGGGCGTGGACGTGGTGCTGCGCTCCAGGTCCCAGAGCTCCGCGGATGCCATGCGTGACGGACTCGAGAAGTCACTCGGCAAGCAGGTCGAGCGGGGCAAGCTCGATCAGTCCGATGCCGAGGCGACCCTCGCCCGGGTGACCGCCACGGACCACCTCGGTGACCTCGTCGACTGCGACCTCGTGATCGAGTCGGTGGTGGAGGACCTCGAGGTGAAGCTGCCCCTGTTCTCCGAGCTGGACAGCATCTGCAAGCCCGAGGCGATCCTCGCCACGAACACCTCCACCCTGCCGGTGATCGAGATGGCGGTGGCGACGAACCGGCCCGAGCAGGTCTGCGGAGTCCACTTCTTCAATCCCGCACCGATGATGTCGTTGGTGGAGGTGATCGCGCCGCTGACCGCATCGGAGGAGACGATCACCGCGGCGGTGTCGTTCGCGGAGGCGTGCGGGAAGTCACCGGTGCGGGTCAAGGATCGTGCCGGGTTCATCGTCAACGCGCTGTTGTTCCCCTACCTGAACAACGCCGCACGAATGCTCGAGAACGGAACCGCGAGCGCCGAGGACATCGACACCGCCATGAAGGGTGGCTGCAACTTCCCGATGGGGCCCCTGGCCCTGTTGGACCTGGTCGGCCTCGACACCTCGCTGTCGATCCTCGATGCCCTCTACGAGGAGTTCAGGGACCCCAACTACGCAGCGGTTCCGTCGCTGCGCCGCATGGTCTCCGCCGGGCACCTGGGACGCAAGAGCGGCACCGGCTTCTACGACTACAACAAGTAGGGGATTCCGGCGCCGGCTCCGCGCTGGTTGGCGATGGGAGAGGTCCCGCCACCGAGCCGTTGGGCGTTTCCCTCACCGCGGGACTGCGACCCGGAGGGCCCCGTCGCGCTCGGCGGCGACCTGGAGCCCGGGACGCTGCTCGAGGCCTACCGCACCGGGTTGTTCCCGATGCCGGTACCGAGGTCGATCGCCTGGTTCTCACCCGATCCCCGGGCAATCCTGCCGATGGACTCGATTCGTGTGTCGCGCAGCCTGCGACGCTCCACCAGGCGGATGCGGGTGACCATCGACAGCTGCTTCGAGGAGGTCGTGCGCGCCTGCGCGGATCCGAAGCGGCCACACGGTTGGATCGACCAGGACTTCATCGACGCCTACGTGCGCCTTCACGAGCTCGGATGGGCCCACAGCGTGGAGGCCTGGTTGGACGGCGAGCTCGCCGGCGGCCTCTACGGGGTGGCGATCGGTGCCTTCTTCGCCGGGGAATCGATGTTCCACCGCCGAACCGATGCCTCGAAGGTCGCCCTGGTCGGCCTCGTGGAGGTACTGGGCCCGGTGCCCGGTGCACTGCTGGACGTGCAGTGGAGCACCCCACACCTCGAGAGCCTCGGCGTGGTGGAGATCCCGCGGGAGGAGTACCTGGACCGGCTCGCGGATGCCGTGGCCCTGCCCGGTCCGGTGTGGCACGCTGGTCCGGTCGGCTCCGGAGGGGACGGGCCGACCCACGACAAGGGGGGACCGAAGTGAGCTTTCACCACGTGGCCCTGGCGACCAACGACCTGGCCGCCACGCACGAGTTCTACACCGAGGCGATGGGGTTCACCCTCGTCAAGGCGGTGGTGAACCCGACACCGGAGGGCGGCTGGGCCAAGCACGTCTTCTACCGAACCGAGGATCCCTCGGGGGGCGGTGGTTCGATGATCGCGTTCTGGGAGCTGCACGGCGACTACCCCGAGTTCGATTCGGCCCTGTCCAGGGCGGTGGGGCTCCCGGACTGGGTGAACCACCTGGCCTTCACCGCAGTCGACGAGCAGCACTTCGATGCGGTCATCGAGAGGTGGCTCGACCACGGCCACGAGGCGGTCGAGATCGACCACGGGTTCTGCCGTTCGGCCTACACGAACGACCCCAACGGGACCCTGGTCGAGTGGTGCCTCGACACCAGGGCACTCAACGACGCCGACCGCAGCAGGGCCCTCGAGGTGATCTCCGACCCCGATCCCACCCACGACGAACCTCCCCGGGGCTTCCGGGCACACGAACCTCGCCGCGAGGTGTCGGTTCCATGACGAAACGACCTTGAACCGTCAAGTAGACGGAACGGGATGGATCGAAATCATCGGTCAAACGCGCAGATTCCGACAATCCCGCGAAATTGGCCGTTGACGTTCGTCACATTCTGATGTTCAGTACTCTCGTCAACACAAGGCACATCAGGGGATGCGTCGAACCGTCGGTCGAGTAACACCGCATTCAAAGGCGGAGTACTCACAGTGTGGTCGCTCAGTACCGGCGGGGAGCAAGTAGCGAAACCGACCCCCCATGGCACGGGCAACGGGCGATTGCCCCGCTGTGGATCAGCACGGACCGATCTGATCCGTGGACCTGGAGAGCGGAGACGTGGAGGGCCCCCGGGCCCTCCACGCTCGCGCGCGGAACCGGTTCCCCCGCG
>JAMLGJ010000017.1 GCA_023958095.1 Microthrixaceae bacterium | reverse complement strand
CCGGGTCTGAGGTGCTCAGGCTGCCAGTGGTGGGCCGAGATCGGCGCAGTCACGGCGGCAGTGCTGCGCTGCTGCGGACGCGTTGCGCACCGCGGCCCAGGAGAGCACGTCGAGCAACTGCCTGCGCCGCCCGACTGTGTGGGCGCGCTCGCGGAGCATCGAGTCGTCGAGCAGACGGTTGCCGGATTCGGTGTCGTTGCGCCGCCCGTACAGGCCGTCGTGGTCGGGGTCATCCGGTGGGATCGCGCGCAGGTGCTCCTCGCGGTTGAACCCGGCCTTCTCGTCCTCCGCGGTCTGGTCGAGACGCAACCGGATCGTGCCTGCACCGTGCAGCGCGGGTACCTCGTAGAGATCGCCCACTTGGCCTCCCTGTCTTTGCGATGTGCTGGCCGCAGCGGTCGCCTGGACCGCGTTGCGGAGGGCTGAGCACGACCCGGCCTGACTCCGCGTGGTGACTGACCACAAGGGACCAGATTCCTTCCGACAACAGCGCCAGTTCTTCGTGGCGGTACCCGGGGCGTCCGGCCGCGCACGCTCGATGTGTGCTCTGGACGACAGATCCATCCGTGGTTCAGCGGGATAGTCGACAGATCCCCGGAACACCATGGGCGCGACGACAAGGAGACGGCGAAATGAACGAACTGGCAGAATTCGAGACTTCGACGGCAACCTGCAATCCCGGCGGCAGTCACCACCAGGGCGGGAAGAGCTGGAAGGTGAAGCTCGGTGCGCTGGCCGCGGCTGTCGGCGTAGCCCTGTTCGTCTTCGCGCAGCCCGCCGCTGCGGACAGTGCAACTCCATCGATCCTTCCGGCAGTTGACTGCTGGAACACGGGCGGCACGCTCTACAACCCGTACCCGGCAGGGCCAAACAACCGTGCAACGAGCGACGCCACGCTTGCGTCAACGGTGTACTTCTACAACCGGAACAACGCAGCTCAGGTCGCTCGCGTGTCGCGCAGGATATGGACCTACTCGTCGCGAACCAACGGCTGGTTCGTGGAGGACTCCCGCCACCTTCGGCTCAACCAGGACCACTGGAGCAACGGGTACTACTCGATCAAGCCATACGGCGTGTTCAGCTTCACGTACAAGGGAAGCCCCCTCGAGCGCCTGTCGAACGGGTTCCACCTGGTGGAGTACAAGCTCGACTGGTACGACCGCTACACGCGGAGCTACAGGACTTCGGGTTGGACGTCACCCTCTTCCTACAGGAACGTGAAGATCGTCAACCGAGATGCGACCTCCTACGGAACCCAGACCTCGCACTCGCAGTACTGCTACACAGACAACCGGGTGCGCGACATCGGTAGGTTCAACCTCAACGTCAACGTCGGGTGAGTCCGATTCCGAAAGGGGGCCGACGAGTTGCATCGTCGGCCCCCTTTCGCGTCGTCGACGCGCAGGAACCACAGGCGTTCGGGATCCCCACTCGTCACAACTAGTCGCCAGCGACCATTCAAGAGCTGGCGCGACGACCCGGGTCGGGTCAGCGGCGTCGACCGTCACCTTCAACGAGGTCCCCGACTCGGCGCACAAGGAAGCCGAGGTCGTTGCAGCCGTCGCTTCGTGGGCGGAGCCATCGAGTTCGAAGCGGTAGGTCGGCGCACACACGGTTCCCGCACCACCCTCACGGGTCTCGCCGGCGTCGACGACCACCGCCTCGACGGTGACCGGGCTGTTGAACGCGTCGGCGTCGAGTGCAGGATCCTGGCGGTTCACCAGCACCGACACCACAGCGACAACCAACAGGCAAAGTCCGGCGAGCAGCAACGGGCGTCCCAGCGTCTGACGCATCTCCGAGGGATCACCGGGTCGCGCAGTGGTCATGAGCAGCGAACCCTACGGCGCACACCCGGCTCGTGGAACCCGGTAGCGGGCCTGGTCCGATCGACGCTCGAGCGCTCAACTCGCAGCGGATTGCTCCGACATTTTTGCCGTGAGCAGAGATCGGAGACTCATTGTTCTGGCTGTGGTGGCCCTGGTGGCCCTGGTGATGCCGGCGTTGGGGCCACCGGCAGCAGCGGCGCAGGATTCCGTGGACTGGGGGGACCTGGACCACACCGGGCTCATTGACCTGGGAGCCGTCGACGACGACACCCCGATGACCTTCCTGTTCGGGCTCGCGGCGGACCGTGCCGGGCGCAACGCATTCGCCCTCGCGGTGAACTCGCCCCGCAACCCGTCCTATGGAGAGCACCTGCCACTCGCCGAGGTGGTCGAACACTTCGGAGCGCCGGCGTCGGTGTCGGATGCGGTGCTGGGCGTACTCAGGAGTGCCGGCCACGAGGGTGAACTGGATCCCACGCGGACCTACGTGGAGGCGTCCATGACCGCGGCGGAGGCGGAGACCTTGTTCTCCGTCGAATGGCGCGCCTACGCATACCCCGAGTCGTCGCAGTGGGAGGGCGCCATCCTGGCGATGCCGACCACCACGCCGACGCTCCCGGAGGCGATGCAGGGAAACGTCGAGCGGGTCCACGGTGCGGTTCTCCAGCTCCTGGTGGATGAGGACGACGACGATGACGGCGACGATGACGACGGTGGGGGCTCGGAGGTGGAATCGCTCGGGGCCCCGGGCGTGGCTGCCTCGACCTCCCCGGTGGCTGGTGGGACCCCGGTCGTGACCGGAACTCCGTCGGGGTGTGCCGCCGGCTCCGGCATCGTCGGGTCCGGCTACCACTTCGGGTTGACCCCCTCGCAGGTGCTGGCTGCGTACGGAGTGGACGACCTGCATTCGATGGGGCTGCGCGGACAGGGCCAGAAGGTGGCGATCGTCGACGAGACGAGGATGGATCCGGGCTGGCTGGAGACCTTCAAGGAGTGCTTCGGGATCTCTGGTGCAACTCCGGTGACCCAGCACGTCGTGGGCGACCCCGACTCGTCCGCGGCCGACGAGACCATTCTCGACGCGTCGGTGATGACCGCCGTCGCACCAGCCCTGGAACGCCTGGACATCTACGTCGTTGGCAGCGAGGAGAGCGACCAGACCGAGGATGACTCCCTCGACCTCATGAGGATGTTCGAGGTCCCGTTGGACGCCGTGCTCGCCGGTGCGCCCGCACCCGATGTGGTCTCGGCGAGCTTCGGGCTCTGCGAGGCCGCGCCGACATTCTGGAACCGGCGCAGCGCCATCGTGGGAATCACCGAGGACATCCTCGCTGCATCCGCAGCGGCGGGGATCGCCTGGGTGGTCTCCACCGGCGACAGCGGCGCGTCGGGTTGCCAGGCGAACTTCGTGACCCCCGACTACGAGGTGAAGGCCCGCTCCGTGGAGTACCCGGGCTCATCGGCATGGGTCACTGCGGTGGGTGGCACCAACCTGACCCTCGACGCCGAGAACGACATCGCCTCCAGCGGTGTGTGGAACGACACCGAGTACCCGAGCCCCTTCGGGTCGCTGCCCTACGGCGGCACCGGTGGTGTCAGCGAACTGGTCACCCGGCCGAGTTGGCAGGACTCGGTGTCATCGGTTGCCGGTGGAGCCCGGGCAGTACCGGATGTGTCGCTGTTCGCCGACAGGTTCCCGGGATATGCGATCTTCGGTCCCGGCGGATGGGAGGCCGTCGGTGGAACCTCGGCGGCGGCCCCGCTGTTCGCGGGCATCCTGGCGTTGCTGGGCCAGCAGGCCGAGGTGAGTGGACAGCCGGGCATCGGGTTCGCGAGCCCCCTGCTGTACGAGCTCGGTACGACCGGGTCGGACGCTCTGATGGACATCACCCTCGGCGACAACGACGTGCACGACATCGGTTGCTGTGCGGCAACGGTCGGCTACGACCTCGCGTCGGGGTGGGGCTCGGTGCGGGCCGCCACGCTCGCCTCGGAGCTCGCCGCGCCCACGGTCTCCCTGGGTGCCACACGTAGCTTCTCGGGTGACACCGTCACCCTCTCGGCCACCGTGGATGCACCTGGCGGAACCGTGTTGACCTATGACTGGGACCTCGATTCCGATGGGGTCGCGGACGAGGTCACCACCACACCGGAGCTCACCGCGGCCTGGGTCGCGGGTCGCACGGTGTCGGTGACCGCGAACACCAGTCTCGGTCGCAGCGGGTCCGCCTCCACGCACATGGCCGGCGGGTCCCCGGCCACTCCCGCCCCGATCACGATCGCGGGCTGAGGCCTCGTCGAGGGGGTCTGCCCACTCGGGGTGGACGTTGCGCTGCCCGCAGCTCAGTTCAGCTGTTGGTCCAACGCATCCAGGATCAGCTCGAGCCCCGCATCGAACTCGCTCAGTGGGTCGTAGCCGGGATCGAGGGCGTGGTCCTCGATCAGCTCCCGCAGGTAGGGCAACGCGTCGCCGGGGACTTCCTCCAGGATGCCCTTGGCGACCTCTTCGAGTTCATCGCCGGTCGTTGCGGGCAGGGCGGACTCCTGTAGGACGAACCCTCCCACGTAGCTGTCGAGCACCGACACGGCGTGCGCTGCCATCGGCAGTGTGAAGCCGGCCCTGCGGAGCACGCCCAGAACCGCATCGTGGTGGCGCAGCGTCGCGGGACCGGGGTTTCGGCGTGAGTCCATCAGGCCGAGTGCCCAACGGTGTCTCGACAGCACCTCCCGCGTCGAGCGCGCTCGGGAGCGCAGGTTGTCGCGCCAGTCTGCCGCGCCGTCGAGGTCAGGCATCTCGATCTCCTCGAAGACCCGATCCACCACGCCGTCGAGGATGGCCTCCTTGTTCGGCACGTGGTGGTAGAGCGACATCGCCTCGACGCCCAGCTCCTGTGCAACGCGGCGCATCGTGATCGATTCGACGCCGCCACGGTCCGCGACGGCGATGGCGGCGTCGAGCACTCGCTCCTTGCTGAGTGGTCGACGGGCTCTGCTGGGCGGCATCACGGTGGCTCCGATTCAGGGCGGCCATGGGTTGATCATCTTACATACGTAAGGTACCTTACGAGCGTAAGGTTGGCGCAAGGTGCCATGAGATGAAGGAGATGCCGATGCCAATGCCCAGATGGTGGGGTCACGTCAACAAGCGGCTGTTCAATCCCAGGGCCGTGGCGAGTGGTCGGTGGCCCGTGCTGGAACACGTCGGCAGGAGGTCTGGCCGCACCTACCGGACCCCGATGGACGCCCACCCGGTCGAGGGTGGCTACCTGCTCGTGCCCGTCTACGGGCCACGGTCCGACTGGGTCAGGAACGTCCTCGAGTCGGGCGTCGCGCGGCTCAGGGCAAACGGCGAGGAGGTGGATCTGGCCCAGCCACGACTCATCGACCGCCAGCAGGCAGAGGAACTGGTGTCGGAAGACGTGGCCCTGCCGCCGCGGGTCCTGCGAATCCATCAGTTCCTGCGGATGAACCGGGTTGCCGAGCGATGAGCGGCACCCTCGACGCAGTGGCGCCTCCCACATCCGACCGTCGCTCCACGACGCTTGCCGGGATCCTCGCGCTCTTCGCGATGGCCGTCGGTGCCTTCAGCGTGGTCCCCGTCGTCGATGAAGCGGGTCCGCTCGTGGATCTGACGGCGCGCCACGGGGAGGTGCTCCGCGGAGCGGGTGCTCAGGCGTTGATGGTGCCGGCCTCGGTCGGGTTCGCCTTGTGTCTCTTCCCGATTCTCAGGCGTCGCAGCGAGATGCTCGCGGCAGGCTTCCTGGGTTTCCGGCTCGTAGCGGGAGCATTCCACCTGGTCGGAGTGATCCTCCTGCCGTTGTTCATCGTGCTGGGAGATGCAGCCGTGGAGGGCAGCTGGGATCCGGCGCTGCTGGAGGTGATCGGTGACTTGATGCGATTGGGCCGCGACCTGGTCAACCACGTCGCGCTGATCCTGGCGCTGTCCCTCGGCGACCTCCTCCTGCTCGGCGTCCTCCACCGCTGGCGCCTGGTGCCTCGCTGGTTGTCGGTGTGAGGTATTGCCGGCACAGCACTCGCCATCGTGGCCAGCGCCCAGGTGCTGCTCGGGGTGACCGACGTCGTCACCACCCACTACCTGGCGATGAACGCGCCATTGGCTCTCCACGGCGTGGTTCTCGCAACGTGGCTCATCGCCCGAGGGTTGCGGGAACCGGACTGCTCTCCCCACGAGGTACTCGCTGCGTGAAGGTAGGTGTTCCAGCATGGATGTCATGGTTGCGCTGTTGCGCACCGGACCGTTCGGGTGCAGCATCGCTCGATGAGCGCATTCGGGTTCGACACCACGACCGACGACGTCCTCGAGGGCCTCGACCTCACCGGGACCAGGGCGGTGATCACCGGTGTGTCCACCGGGCTCGGCCTCGAATCGGCCCGCTCCCTGAGCGCCCACGGCGCCTCGGTTGCGGGCGTCGTGCGCAACCTCGACAAGGCCAGGGACGCTCTCGAGGAGGCCGGTGCACAGGGCGTGGAGCTGTACGAGGCGGACCTGGCATCTCTCGCCTCGGTGCGGGCCTTCACGGACCGGTTCGTGTCGGAGGGGCACGACCGGATCGACCTGTTGATCGCGAACGCGGGGATCATGGCGTGCCCGCAGGCGACCACGAACGACGGGTTCGAGATGCAGTTCGGCACGAACCACCTCGGCCACTTCGTGCTGGTGAACCGCCTGGTGCCGCTAATGGTCGACGGGAACCCGGCACGGATCGTGGTGTTGTCCTCGGCAGGCCACCGTTTCGGTGAGGTGGACCTGGAGGATCCCGGCTTCGAGCGAACCGCCTACGACGAGTGGGTCGCGTATGGCCGGGCCAAGACCGCCAACGCACTGTTCGCGGTCGAGCTGGACCGTCGCCTGCTGGACCGTGGTGTGCGGGCGGCTTCGGTGCACCCGGGTGGGATCATCACCGAACTCGGCCGTCACCTCACCGAGGAGTCGGTCGCCGCGCTGTTGGAGAACCGCGGCGCACGCGAGCTCGAGTGGAAGACCGTGCCCCAGGGAGCGGCCACCTCGCTGTGGGCCGGTGTGGTCGCGGATCCCGACGAGGTAGGTGGCCGCTATTGCGAGGACTGTGCGGTCGCCCCGGTCATCGACGACCCCGAGGAGTCCCCGGGTGTGATGCGGTACGCGACGTCACCGGAAGTGGCCAGGGACCTGTGGACCCTCTCGGAGGAGATGGTCGGCGAGTCGTTCGACCTCTGAGGGCAGCATTCGTTGCGGTTCCGAGGACCGGTTGGACGGTTCGATCAGCCGGTGCGGTACATGGCGGTGAGCTGTTCACCGATGTCCCCGAGCATCTGGAGCAGTTCACCGGGTGAATCGATGTTGACCAGATTGCCGAACCCGGCCACCTCTGCTGCGAGTGCCCGGACGGAGGCCCCGCGCAGCTCGATCGCCACCCGGTCCTCCCCGTCGGCGTTGCCGGTCACCGTCACCCGCTTGCCGAACACCATGCGCAGCAGGCCCATCCACTCGTTGCTGGTGGTTCCGGTGGCGATGACCGGACTGCGGATCTCGTCCATGCGTCTCACCGCCTCTGCCCAGTGCCCGGCGAGGTCGAACCCCTCGGGACGTTCAACGGGCTGGTCGGTTCGCTCCGCGGAGTCGATGCGGTCCACACGGAAGGTGCGCATGCCGTTGTCGGTGTCGGCCACCAGGTACCAGTTGGCACCCTTCGTGGCCAGGCCGAGAGGGTGCACCAGCCGTGTGCTGCCGGCCCCACCGCGAGCGGTGTAGGAGATCTCCACGCACACACCGTCGATCGTTGCCGCCTCGATCACATCGAGCATCGGTGGGCGCCTCGGCTCGCCGCGAGTGCGGTCCCAGTCGGCGGTGTCGACCACGACCGACCCGGCCGCCGTCTCGGCGCCGGCCCGCAGCGGTTCGGGCAGTGCCCGGACCAGCTTGCGGAGCGCGGAGCGAAGCTGTGGTGAAGCGCCAGCGCGTGGGCCCGCGAGCAGGAACAGCGCGCGTGTCTCATCGGCGTTGAACCCCGACAGGTCGATGCGGCCGCCCCCGGCGAGGCGCCAGCCCCCGCCGCGGCCCTGCTGGGAGTAGACGGGCACTCCGGCCATCGACAGTGCCTCCAGGTCGCGGCGGGCGGTGCGTTCGGAGACCTCGAGCTCCTCGGCGACCTGCGCGGCGGTCACCCGGCCGCGGGTCTGCAACATCATCAGGATCGACACGAGTCGGTCAGCGCGCATGTCTGGATGATCCCACCAGAACTGGCCAGAAGATGACCGGTTTGGTGTCGCATGCTCGAAACATGACAGACCAGAACACACACACGACCACGATCCCCGAGATGCTCACGGCGGACGACCCACGAGCACATGTCGCCTCTGCGGTGACCACAGCTCGCGCGGCGGTCGAGGCGCTCACACCCGACCAGTACGACCTGCCCACCACGTGCGGGCCGATGACCGTTGGCGACCTCGCGGAGCACCTGGTCATGGCGTTGCGCAACCTGGCGTTGGCGGGGCGTGGTGAGCCACCGTCGAACTGGCCCCATGATGCATCGGATGTGCCTGCCGGCGAATGGGCGCCAGCGCTCGCATCGGCAGCAGGGGAGGTGCACGCCGCCTGGGGAGAGGAGACCCTCGACCGTCCCACCATCGTGCCGTGGGGCGAGTTCCCCGGTCGCGAGGTGCTCGGCACCTACGTCAACGAGCTGCTCGTGCACACCTGGGAGATCGCCCGGGCCACGGGACAGGACCCGGACTGGGACGAGGCCGCGGTCGGGTTCGCGGACTGGGCGATCCACGAGCAGCTGCCGATGGCCGACCGAACCGAGATGTGGAACGTCTTCAGGGAACAGCTGCCGCCGGGAGTGCCGTGGACCGATCCGTTCGGACCCGCGGTTGAGGTGCCCGACGACGCAGAGGCGATCGAGCGTCTGGTGGCGTGGAACGGCCGCACCCCCTGACCGGCATCGGGGCGCCGACCTGTCCGAGGGCGCGGACAGGTCGGCCGCGTACCCTCTTGCGGTGACCGACGAGCGACGCGCCCGAAGCGAGCAGGCGCCGTGACGCCTTGAGCGGCACCCAGTTCGCGGTCGTGGTCCTCGCCTCGCTGTTGGGTGCGACGGTCAAGAGCGTGGCAGGCATGGGCTACCCCGTGTTGGCGGTGCCGATCGTCGCCCTGGCGCTCGGGGTCGAGGAGGCCGTGGTGATCGTGGCGCTACCGAACCTCGCGGCCAACGTGTACCTCTGCTGGGAGAGCCGCGACACCCACGACCAGGCGCGTGACCTGCCAACCCTGTTGGGCTTCGGCATCGTCGGGGCCGTGGTGGGCACCGTCGCCCTGGTCACCGTCCCCGAGGAACCACTGCTGGTGTTGCTCGCCACCTCGATCGCGGTGTTCGTGTTCAACTTCCTGCGACGACCCGACCTGGCGATCAGCGAACGCACCGGCCGGCGCTTCTCTCCCGCAGTGGGCACGGTCGCGGGGCTCCTCCAGGGTTCTGTAGGGGTGTCCGGACCGGTGGTGGCCACCTGGGTGCACGGGTACCGGCTGGCGCCGCGGGCGTTCGTCCACACCGTCACGCTCATCTTCGGTGTGATCGGCGCGGCACAGATCGTCGTGCTCGCCACCCAGGGCCAGTTCGACCTCGACCGACTGCTGGGCGCGCTCGCAGCCGCGGTCCCGGTCGTGATCGTGACCCCGTTGGGGGTGAAGCTGCGCGACCGGTTCGCCGGAGCCGCGTTCGACCGGGTTGTGCTGGCCGTGCTGCTCGCGTCCGCGGTGTCGCTGCTGGTCGACGCCCTCACCTGATGGTGCCGGCCGCACGGACCTGTTGACCAGGTCGGTCGGGAGTGCCGCTGCATCCAGTCCAGCAACCGGCCAACGGGGTCCGCGCCACAACGGCGTCGCGGGACGAACGAGGTGCCTGCCCGGATCCCGTGCACGGGCACCTTCGCCCATGTGTGCTCAAGTCGAGGCCCCACCGGCCGATCTGGAGCGGGATCGAGCCAGGAGGTGGATCCCGTGGGACTGCTCAGTCGACGCAACCTGTTGGTGGGGGCCGGAGCCGCTTCGGGTGCGGCCGCGGTGTCGGCGTGCAGCTCCAGCGACACCGGCGGAGGTTCCGGAGCGGGCGCAGCTCCGGGTCGCCCTGCGAACTGGCCGTCGGAGTCCGACTGGGAGGCCCTCAACGAACGCGTCGGCGGTCGGCTCATCCGCCCGGTGTCACCCACGGTGGCCTGCGCCTCGGATGCCGGCGGCGACGCCTGCACCGAGGATCTGAAGGCCCTCGAGAACCCGTTCGTGCACGAGGACCTGGCCGGGGCCACCCAGTCGACCGGCTGGTTGGATGCCTGGACCACCGAGGTGAGCCCGTACGCGGTGGCCGCCCAGTCAGCCCGGGACATCGCGGCGGCGGTCGACTTCGCCCGCGAGCACGATGTGCGCCTGGTGGTGAAGGGAACCGGACACGACTACCTGGGCCGCAACAACGCAGCCGACTCACTCCTGGTGTGGACCCACCACATGCGCAACATCAACAGGCACGACAGCTTCGTTCCCGACGGTGCACCGGCGGGCACCGAGGGTGTACCGGCCCTCACCGTCGGCGCAGGTACGCGGTGGCTCGAGGCCTACGGCGCCGCGACCGAGGCGGGTCTGTACGTCCAGGGCGGGGGGTGCACGAGCGTCGGGGCCTCGGGTGGGTTCATCCAGGGCAGCGGGTTCGGCAGCTACTCGAAGGCCTTCGGCACCGGAGCCGGTGGGGTGCTGCAGTTCACCGTGGTCACCGCGGACGGCGAGGTGCGGGTCGCCAACCAGTACAACGAGCCCGACCTGTTCTGGGCCCTGCGCGGAGGCGGCGGCTCCACCTTCGGGATCGTCGCCTCGACCACGCTGCTCGCCCACCCGATCCCGTCGCTCACCGGCACGGTGACCGGGACCATCGCAGCTGCCGACGACGCCGCCTACGAGGAGCTGGTCCGTCGCTACGTGGAGTTCTACCCGGAGGCGCTGAACAATCCCTCGTGGGGTGAACAGGTGCGCTTCAACGACGACAACACCGTCGAGCTGGCTCTCACCTGGCTGGAGCTCACCGAGGCGGAGGCACGGGCGACATGGGCACCCTTCCTCGATCCACTGGGTGCCCCGGGCAGCGGTTTCGAGGTGGACGTGACCTTCACCGAGATCCCCTTCGAACACGTCTGGGACCTGATGTGGTGGAACGAGAACGCACCGGATGACGTCGTGGCGGACCCCAGGGCGAACCAACCCGACAACCAGTACTGGTGGGCGGGCAACTCCGGTGAGGTGTCCGCCTACTGGTCGGCCTATGAGTCCAGGTGGTTGCCGTTGTCGATGTACACCGAGCGGCCCGATCAGCTGGTGCGGATGATCGTGGAGGCCTCCAGGATTCGCGGCTTCACGATCCAGAGCAACAAGGGCCTCTCCGGAGCGGCACCCGAGGCACTCGAGCGCGACCGGCAGACGTCGTTGCACCCGGGTGCCTTCGACGCTGCGGCGCTGATCATCATGGCGGCCGCGCAGGCACCTGCGTACCCGGGGGTAGAGGGCCACGAACCCGACACGGCCGTCGCTGAGTCGTCACGTGAGCAGGTGAACGAAGCCTTCTCGATCATCCGTGAAGCCCTTCCCGGCCAGGGGGCATACGCCAACGAGGCGAGCTTCTTCACCGAGGACTGGAAACAGGAGTTCTGGGGCGACAACTACGAGCGGCTGCTCCAGGTCAAACACGAGGTCGACCCGGACAACCTCTTCAGGGTCCACCACGGAGTGGGCAGCGACGAGGACTGAGCCCCTGCCGCTCAGTTGGGCGCGGTGCCGGCGTGCAGGGCCACCGCGGTGGCGTTGCTCAGGTGCACGAGCACCTCCGGCTCGACCTCGAACACGTCGCGTGGTGTGCCCGCCGGAGCCCACAGCGAGGGCTGCTGGAGCAGTGTTTGCTCCACGAACACCGTCACCTCGCCGGCGAGTCCGAACGGTGGGACGCCACCGATCTCGAAGCCGGTCACCTCGCGCACGCGCTCGGGGTCGGGTGACCTGACCGACTCACTTCCGGCCGCACTCGCAAGGCTGGCCTCGTCGAGTGCACGTGAGCCACCGATCACGGCGAGCACGTAGGCCCCATCCGCCTCGAACACGAGTGTCTCGACGAACCGCTCTGCGTCCACTCCCATGGCGGCAGCGACCTCCGAGGGGCCGGGCAGCCCGGCGATGAACCTGTAGGGAGTTATCGGAACCCCGGCTCCCCGTGCACTTTCCACAACTCGCCGAACCGCAGGTTCGTCCGGGCTGCGCTCGAGTGCTGCTGCCACCCCGAGCTCCTCGGCACTCTCCTCGCTGCGGGTGCGTGGGAAGGCGAACCAGCCGAACACGAGAACCCCGAAGGCAACCAACGCACCGGAGGACTCGGCGATGCGGATTCCGTCCACGAACACGTCGTCCGCGGCGGCGATCGCCTCGTCCCGGTCGATCGGATCGCTCTTGGGACCCACGGTGCCGGGAACCGCAGATGGATTCGCCGCGTCCACGACGTCCTGAACGACGGCGTCCCGGTCGCTGCTGTCGGGAATCACCGGTTCCAGCTTCTCGGGAAGCTGGGTCCCGACCACGAGCGCCAGCAGGCTCCCCATCACCGCGAAGCCAGCGGTGGAACCGATCGCCCGTTGTGCACTCAGGATCCCCGAGGCCATCCCGGAACGCTCAGGGCTGATGGTGGCCATCGCCATGGCCGTCGCCGGCGACACCGACAGTCCCACGCCACAACCCAGCAGGAACAGCCCCGCACAGGTGAGCGCCACGTTCCTCCCCGCACTCACGGCGAGTGTGACCGAACCCAGGGTCACCAGTGCGAGGCCTCCCAGAGCCGGCCGGCGGCCACCGAACCTGCCTGCCAGGCGGCCGGCGATCGGGGCGAAGACCATCGCTGGCAGCGAGAACGACAACATGAGCAGCCCGGCGCGTTCGGGGGAGAAGTCCCGGACGTTCTGGAAGTACTGGGTGATGACCAGCAGGCTCCCGTACGCGGCGAAGAGCGAGGCGAGCATCGTGAGGATGGCGCCGGTGTACGCGATGTCCCCGAACACCCTCACGTCCATCATCGGGTCCGACGAACGCAGTTCGAAGCGGACGAACACGACCAGGACCGCCACCGAGAGAACCAGTGAGCCGACTATGAGGGGTGAACCGAAGCCGTACTGGGGCGCCTCCACGAGGGCGAAGGTGACCGCACCGACCCCCACTATGAACATGAGCTGGCCGACGATGTCGAAGCTGTGGCGGGTCGACGACGCCGACTCCGACACGAACGCATAGGTCAACACGACGGTGAGCAGTCCGACCACGGGGTTCACGATGAACACCGCCCGCCAGCTGAACTGCTCGGTCAGGAACCCGCCCACGGTCGGTCCCACCGCGATGCCGATGGCTGCGATTCCGGTCCACAGGCCGACGGCGCGGGCCTTGGCCGCGGGTTCGGGATATGCCGCGCCCACCAGTGCCAGCGAGGCGACGTTGACCACGGCTGCTCCGATGCCCTGCAGCCCGCGGGCGATGTTGAGCACCGCGAGCGACGGGGCGATGCCACACACCAGCGACGCCACCGAGAACAAGGCGATGCCCAGCACGAAGGCCCTGCGCCTGCCGTATGAATCGGACAGCGACGCAGAGGTCATCATGAACATGCCCATGGTGAGGCTGTAGGCGGCCACGACCCACTGCACGCCGCTCTCGCCCACGTCGAAGTCGGACTGGATGGCGGGGAGGGCGACGTTCACGATCGTGGCGTCGAGGAACACCATGAACAGCCCGAGGCCCGTCGCCAACAGCGTTAGCGCGGGAGCTCGTCGCGTGCCACCGGGGTCGCGGCCGTCCGGCGGCAACGTGGCCGCTGTCGGATGGCCGGTGCCGCTCATGCCCCCGACCCTATTTGGGTGCAGGTGGACACCGGGGCCATTGCGGGTGCCGCAGGCCGCCTCCGGCGGGCTCAGCGGATCGCTCGGGCGGCCGAGCGCGCCTCGCGGGCCGGGCTCCGCGCCCGGCGCAGTGGTTCGGGGGTGCGCCAGCGCCCACGGGAGCGCATCACGACCTCGACCGCTGCCGCGGAGTCGGTGCGCCACCCCGCATGTGCGACCACCGGCCCCGAGCCGGGCGATGTCCACACCCAGGCGGCCATGGGTTCATCGTCGCCGGGGCGCACGATGGGTTGGTTGCGTGTCGACGGGACTGCACATGTGGCAACCGGTCACGGTCGGTCAGCAGCCGGTGGGTGACACCGACGCTGGGCAGGTCCAGGAGGTGTCCGAGGTGCAGCGCCAGGCCACATCGCCGCGGGTGGTCGCGCCCGGTTGCGTCGACCATCACCGCATCGGCTGGCGGCGGTGTTCCGAGCGGTGACTTGAACGCCACGAATGCGGCGGCGACGCGCAGCGGTGTGGACGGTGGTGCCCACGGCTCGGGGAGCATCGGCCCCGACACGGTGTTGCTCGGCCTCGAGCGCCTCCGGGTCGCTGAAGCGCATGCCCCGCCCGGGTCCGCGGGCATCGCCGGGGCCCATCCCCGCGCAGCGACGGGTGCATCGTTAGCGTGAGCCCATGTTGGCGATGGCCGACAAGGAGTTCCGCCAAGTACGCCGGGACCGACGCACGCTCGCGATGATGCTTGCGCTGCCGCTGCTCCTGCTCGTGGTGTTCGGCTATGCCGCCAGCTTCAACATCACCGAGCTGCAGGTCGAGATCGTGGGGCCACAGGCGGGCGCGGTCCGGTCCGCACTGGAACAGCTGGGTGCGGACCAGGGGATCACCATCGAGGTGACCGAGGTCGACGAGGGTGGAACCCGCGCCACCGCGGAGAAAGACCTTCGCAACGGTGAGAACACCGTGGCGGTGGTCACCGGCGAGTCCGCCGGTTCCCGCCCCCTGGCGTTGATCGACGGTTCGCAGCTCTTCTCCGCCCAGGCGGCCATCACCGGTCTCGCCAAGGCCCCGGTGGACATCGGGACCGAGGTGTTGTTCAACCCCGACCTGGACACCTCCGCCTACATGGTTCCCGCGATCATCGGGTTGATCCTGGTGTTCATCGGGACGATGGTCACGAGCCTCGGGATCGTCAAGGAACGAGAGGCCGGGACGCTCGAGCAGCTCGCGGTGATGCCCTTCACGGCGCGCGACATCATCGCCGGCAAGCTCCTGCCGTACTTCGCGATCGGGCTGGTGGACCTGGCCATCGTCACGACCGTCGGGGTTCTCCTGTTCGACGTGCCTTTCCGTGGGCCGATCTGGCAGCTCGCACTCGGCGGAGTGGTCTTCCTCATGGCCACGATGGGCTTCGGGGTGCTGATATCGACCGTCTCGAACACCCAGGGCCAGGCGATCCAGCTGGCCCTCATGGTCACGCTCCCACAGGTCCTGCTCTCGGGAATGGTGTTCCCGCTGGAGTCGATGGCAGCGGGAGTTCGATGGATCGCGTACGTCCTGCCGCTGACCTACTTCGTGCAGATCTCACGCAACGTGATGATCCGCGGCACCGAGTTCGGAGCGATGTGGGAGCCCTACGTCGCGCTGGCGGTGCTGGGCGGTGTCGTGTTCGGTCTGGCCCTGTTCCGCTTCCGCCGGGATCTCGGCCCGAGCCGCCGCATGCAGCAGCGACTCGCCCGAGACGTCGAGGAGGCCGGGTGACCGAAGGCTCCTTCGGCGTGGATCACGTCACCGTGGCCGGACGCCTGGATGACGTGAGCCTGAACCTTGCGCCGGGGACGATCGTGGCGGTCGTCGGCGGCGATGGTGCGGGGAAGTCCACCCTCATGAGGGTGCTGGCAGGAGCGCTCTTGGTCGACTCCGGTCGTGTGAGGATCCCGGGACCGGATCGTGTCGGTTTCGTTCCCACCGGTGCGGGTTTCTATCCGGATCTCACCGTGGCGGAGAACCTCCGCTTCGCTGCCACGGCATACCGACTCGGTGAGGTCAGGTTCCGGGGGCGTCGCGACTACGTACTCGGTCTGACCGGACTGGGGGACTTCACCGAACGGCTCGCAGCGGATCTCTCCGGTGGAATGCGCCAGAAGCTCGCACTCGCGCTGGGCACGCTGCACGAGCCGGAACTGCTCGTGCTGGACGAGCCGACCACAGGTGTGGACCCCGTGAGCCGTGTCGACCTCTGGCGGATCATCGCCGATGCCGCGGCGGGCGGCGTCCACGTGGTCCTGGCCACTTCGTACATCGACGAGGCCGAGCGTGCCGGGCACGTGCTCGCCCTGCACGCGGGACGGAGGTTGCTCGAGGGGGCGCCGTCGGAGCTCACGACGGCGATCCCCGGCGTGGTGTCGGAGCGCCACCGACCCGAGGAGCGTTCCCGCGCGTGGCGCCGGGGCACACGCTGGCACGAGTGGACCCCCGCAGGCCTGTCGGTACCCGGGGACGAGGTGGCCGAGCCCGACCTCGAGGACGCCGTCATCGTCGCAGCGCTGCAACGGGAAGCAGCCGACCGGTGACCCTCCTTCGGCTGCGCAGCGTGACCAGGTACTTCGGGAGTTTCCGCGCGTGCGACGACGTGAGCTTCGCGATCGACCCGGGCGAGGTCGTGGGACTCCTCGGGGCGAACGGTGCCGGCAAGACGACCGTCATGCGCCAGGCACTGGGACTCCTGGTGCCCAGTGGGGGTGAGGTGACCCACTTCGGCACGACACCATCCAGGGACACGCGTGCCCGCATCGGATACGTCCCACAGGGGCTCGGCCTGTGGGCGGACCTGTCGGGTCGGGAGAACCTGCGCTTCGTGGACCGTGCATACGGTTCGGTCCCGGAGCACCCCGGGCTCGAGCCCGATGTGATGGGTGGGACGGTGGGGAACATGCCACTGGGTCGCCAGAGACGCCTGGCCTTCGCCGCCGCACTCGGACACGAGCCCGAGCTCCTCGTCCTCGACGAACCGACCTCGGGAGTGGATGTGCTCGAGCGGTCGCGCCTGTGGGACACGATCAGGGCCCGCGCCGAGTCCGGCACCGGAGTCCTGGTGAGCACCCACTTCATGGACGAGGCCCGCCAGTGCGACCGTCTGCTGGTCATGGACCGCGGCCGGATCGTGGTCGCGGGCACCGCTCACGAGATCGTCGGCAACCAGCAGGTGGTGCAGGTGGACGGCGCCGACTGGGCCCTGGTGTTCGGGTCTCTCGACTCCGCCGGGTTCGACTGCGCCCTGGCGGGTACTTCGGTACGTGTGCTCGGCAGCGACGTCGCCTCCGTGCGGGAGGCACTGGGGCGCTTGGGGATCCGCGCCGCAGTCGAGGAGTGCGAGGCCACCCTCGAGGAGGCGATGGTGGCACTGTCCCGCCCGTGAGTTCTCGGTGGCGCGGAACGGACTCGACCGGGTGCTGTAGGGTCGGCGCGCCGAGGTTTGTCATTCCGGCTGCGACTGGGGGGTTGCGCATGAGGCGGCATTGGAGTGCTGCGGCTGCGGTGGTGGGGGTCTTCTCGGTTCTGGTGGCGTCAAGTTGTGTGCCTCGGGTACCCACCGAACCACCACCGGCGGTGACAGGTGCTTCAACGGGTTGCGGCGCGACCGAACGGGGACCCGTGACCGAACGCTTCGAGTCGATCCGGGTGGATGGGCGCAAGCGCGACTACGTGATCACTGTTCCCCCGCAGCACACGCCGGGGACGATCGAGCCGGTTCCCCTGGTGCTCGACTTCCACGGCCTCATCGAGGGGACCGTGCGCACCCATCCGCTCGCCACGCAGTTCAGCGCCGAGGCCAGGGCCGAGGGATTCGCGGTGGCCTTCCCACTCGGTCCGGAGAACGGGCTCTACTGGGACGTCGCGCTGGATGAGTCCAACCCGGACCTGCGCTTCGTGGACACGCTGCTCGAGACCCTCGGTGAGACCATGTGCATCGACCGTTCCCGGGTCTACATCACGGGTCTGTCCTTCGGCGCCGCGATGACGTCGATGCTCATGTGCATGCGGGCCAACACCTTCGCGGCGGCAGCACCGGTGGCGGGGATGATGGACATGTGCAACCCGACGGACCGCCCGGTTCCGTTCGTGACCTTCCACGGCACCGACGACTGGATCCTGCCGTACCAGTTCTACGAGCACACCGCTGGCGCGGTGGCGGCGAAGTACGGCTGTGACCACGGACCCACCACGGTCACCCTCGAGCCCGATCCTGACCCGGCCACCGGGGGCACGATCACCAGGAAGACCTGGGACTGCTCCGGGGTGGGTTCCGCCGCCGAGTCCTATGTGATCGGGGGCGGTGGGCACTCCTGGCCGGGCAGCGAGTTCTTCGCACTGTTCGGCTTCGTGGTCGGATCCACCGCGACCTCACTCGACGCCACTGCTGTGATCTGGGACTTCTTCGAACAGCACCACCTGTAGGGGGTGGCGTGGCCCCCCGGCCGGGGTACGGTTTCGGCCGTGGCTGACCACGAGATGATTTCGGTGTCCATCGACGACGGCGTCGCCTGGGTGTCCCTCGACCGCCCCGAGGTGCGCAACGCCATCAACGAACAGATGCAGCGCGAGCTCGCCTCGGTCTGGAGCGGGTTCCGCTACGACGACGACGTGCGCTGCGTCGTCCTCACGGGCGAGGGTGAGCACTTCTGCACCGGAATCGACCGCGGTGAGGCGATCTCCGAGGAGAACAACACCGCGATGGCGGAGGGCGACTACCCGGGTTATCCGACGCCGTGGATGTACGACGACCCGGGCCGCGACATAGGACCGAAGAGCCGCGACCTGTGGAAGCCCGTGATCGGAGCCGTTCGGGGCATGGCCTGCGGCGGGGCGTTCTACATGCTGGGCGAGACCGAGTTCATCATCGCGTCCGACGACGCGACCTTCTTCGACCCGCACGTCACCTACGGCATGACTGCCGCGTTCGAGCCGATACAGATGCTCAACAAGATGCCGTTGCCCGAAGTGATGCGGATGTCACTGCTCGGGGTGAACGAACGTATGAGCGCCGAGCGTGCGAGGGAGATCGGCTTGGTGAGCGAAGTGGTTCCTGCAGATGAACTCCACGAACGTGCGGGTGAGGTCGCCCGCATCATCGCCGACGCACCGGCGCTGGTGGTCCAGGGAACCATGCGTGCCCTTTGGACCGCCTACGAGATGCCCAGGACCCAGGCCATCGGCATGGCGAACCTGTTCACCCGCATCGGCTCCGACGCTGCTGCGTTCAAGGAGGGCCAGGAGCGCTTCGCCGGCGGCCGGCGGCCCCGCTGGACGGTCCGCTGAGCGCCGCTGCCGGGGAACTGGGCGTGGCCCGTGCCGGGTCCCCGCAGCGGCGGTGCCCGGCAGGGGCCGGTGTCAGTCGAACAGCTCGTGGAACTCCGGGGGCGTGGGGGTGTCGAGTTGGTCCATCGTGCACTCGAGGGGGTCCTTGTCGGGCCGCCAGCGCACGAAGCGGGCCGGGTGCCTGAAGCGGCTGTTGCTCACGTTCTCGCAGGTCACCTCCACGACGCGCTCGGGGCGCAGCGGGACCCAGTCGGCTCCGGCGCGCCCGGCTGACCACCTGTTCGGGGAACCGGGCAACCTCGCCGGTGAGGCGTCCGTCCCGGCGTCCCCGGCGTCGAGGGCGCCGGCCCACGGGTGTCCGTCCTCGGCGCCCTCGACCAGGGGCTGCAGCTCACCGACGAGCGTCCGGCGCATGGATGCCGAGAAGGAACTGGCCACACCCACGTGGTGCAACGGAGGCGGCGCACCGGGTGCGACGACTGCACCCGGGTCGTAGAGGCCCAGCTTCAACGAGCCGACACCACCGTTGCGGTGCTCCGCATAGCCGGCCACGACGCAGTCGACGCTGCGGTGGTGCTTGACCTTGGTCTGGGAGCGCTTGTCGCTCTCGTAGGGTGCGTCGAGGGGCTTCGCCATCACGCCGTCGAAGCCGCCGCCGTCGAATCGGTCGAACCACTCCAGGGCGAGGGCGAGGTCGACCGTTGCGGGTGTCAGGTGCAGCGGTGCACGCGCCGACCCGGCGATCGACTCCAGGGTCGCTCGCCGTTCACGAAGGGGCTGTGGCCTCAGGTCGGTGTCGCCGAGGGCCAGGAGGTCGAACAGGACGAGGTGTGCCGGGGTCTCCGCCGCGAGCCGCTCGATGCGCGACTCGGCCGGATGGATCCGCTGCCCCAGCAGGTCGAAGTCCAGCCCGTCCGGACCGGGCACCACGAGCTCACCGTCGACCACGCAGCGCTGGGGCAGCTGGGAACGCAACGAGCCGAGCAGTTCGGGGAAGTAGCGCGTGAGGGACTTGGTGTTGCGCGAGGTGATCTCGACGGTGTCGCCGTCGCGGAACACCAGTGCGCGGTAGCCGTCCCACTTGGGTTCGTAGAGGAACTCGCCCGCGGGCACCTCGCGTGCGGCCTTTGCGAGCATGGGCTTGACCGGTGGCACCACCGGCAACGACAGGTCGTTCATGAGACCCTCAGCGCCGCGGCTCCGAGCAGGTCGTCCAGGATCGTCTCGTCGCGGCCCACCGCTATGAGGTTGAGCACGGTGGGCTTCAGCATCCCCTTGTCGATCGCGTGGTCCAGGAACCCGAGCAGTGGGTCGTAGTAGCCGTTCACGTTGAGCAGGCCCATGGGCTTCGGATGCAACCCGAGGTAGCCCCAGGTGAGCACCTCGAAGAACTCCTCCATGGTGCCGATCCCCCCGGGCAGGGTGAGGAACGCGTCCGCCAGGGCGTACATCTGCTGCTTGCGCGCCGGCATGTCGGCCACGACGCGCATCTCGTCGACACCGTGGTGTGCGACCTCGCGGTCGAGCAGCTGCTCGGTGATCACGCCCACTGCGTGGCTGCCGCCGGCGATGGCCGCATCCGCAACGACCCCCATCAGACCGATGCTGCCGCCCCCGAAGACCAGGTCGATTCCCCTCTCGGCCATGCCGGCTCCGACCCTGTGGGCGACTTCGGCGAACTCGGGGTCGGAGCCGCGCCGCGAGGCGCAGTAGACCGCGAGGCGCGGCCGGCCGGAATCGGAGCGGGATGGTTCCACCCCCGCGAGGTTACGGGTCGCCGCCGGGGTGCGCCGCACGCGTGCAGCGGATCCGGCTCCAGGGGATCCGCTCGTGGTTGCGCAGCCGGGCCTTTGGGAGCCCGAATGGGCCCACGGGTAGCTTCGGGGCCATGGAACACCCAATCCGCGAACGCGTGGAGGACCTCGGCGAACGCCGGGAGAAGGCACTCAGGCCGGGCTCGCAGCGCTCCATCGACCGCCAGCACGAGCGCAACAAGATGCTGGCCCGCGAACGCATCGAGTACCTGCTCGACGACGGCTCGTTCCACGAGCTCGACATGCTCGCCCGCCATCGGGCCGGCGATGCGCTGGCAGAACGCCCCTACGGGGACGGCGTGATCACCGGATGGGGCACCGTCGACGGTCGCAAGGTGTTCGTGTTCTCCCAGGACTTCACGGTCTTCGGCGGGGCGCTCGGCGAGGTGTTCGCCGAGAAGATCCACAAGCTGATGGACCTGGCTCTGCGGGTGGGTGCCCCCGTCATCGGCCTCAACGACGGAGCCGGAGCGCGGATCCAGGAGGGCGTGGTCTCGCTCGCCTCCTACGGCGGGATCTTCTACCGCAACGTGAAGGCCTCCGGGGTGACCCCACAGATCTCGGTGATCATGGGTCCGTGTGCGGGCGGAGCGGTCTACAGCCCGGTGATGACCGACTTCGTGTTCATGGTCGACGAGACCTCCTACATGTTCATCACCGGTCCCGACGTGGTGAAGCAGGTCACCGGTGAGGAGGTCTCCCAGCAGGACCTCGGTGGTGCGAGGATCCACACCGGCACCTCCGGTGTGGCCCAGTTCATCAGCCCCGACGACGAGTCCTGCCTGGACGACGTCAAGTACCTGCTGTCGTTCCTGCCCTCGAACAACCTCGAGGAGGCTCCCGCCGAGCCGACCGCGGATCCCCACGACCGGCGATGCGAGGAGATCTACGACCTGATCCCCGCCTCGCCGAACCAGCCCTACGACATGCGCGAGGTCGTGAGGACCGTCGTTGACGACGGCGAGTTCTTCGAGTTCGGCGCCGACTGGGCCGGTTCGATCACCTGCGGGTTCGCCCGGCTGGGTGGACACAGCGTGGGCATCGTCGGCAACCAGCCCGCCATGTTCGCCGGCGTGCTCGACATCGAGTCCTCCACCAAGGCCGCGAAGTTCGTGCGCACCTGCGATGCGTTCAACATCCCGCTGGTCACCTTCGTCGACGTGCCCGGCTTCCTGCCCGGGGTCGACCAGGAGCACAACGGGATCATCCGCCACGGGGCGAAACTGCTCTACGCCTACTGCGAGGCCACGGTGCCCCGGATCTCGGTGATCACCCGCAAGGCCTACGGCGGCGCCTATGTGGTGATGGACTCCAAGTCGATCGGCTCGGACCTGGCCTTCGCCTACCCCTCCGCCGAACTCGCGGTCATGGGGGCGCAGGGGGCCGTGGAGATCGTGCACCGGCGGGCCCTCGCCGAGTCCGAGGACCCCGAGGCGACCCGGGCGGAGCTGATGGAG
The DNA here is from genome assembly GCA_023958095.1 of Microthrixaceae bacterium. Taxonomy (GTDB): domain Bacteria; phylum Actinomycetota; class Acidimicrobiia; order Acidimicrobiales; family Microtrichaceae; genus JAMLGJ01. The sequence continues at coordinate 57,833 of JAMLGJ010000017.1, read as the reverse complement.
GCCTACGAGGAGGAGCACCTCAACCCCTGGGAGGCCACCGACCGCGGCTACGTGGACGACGTGATCGACCCCGCGGAGACGCGGCTCAAGCTCATCGCAGGTCTCGAGATGCTCCGCACCAAGCGCGAGGAGCTCCCCAACCGCAAGCACGGCAACATCCCCCTCTGAGACACGCGCCATGACCGACTTCTCCACACGTCCCGAACCCACAGACGAGGAGGCCGCGGCGATTGCCGCCGCGGTGACCCTCGTGACCGCCGCCCAGCAGGCCGAACCGGAGCAGGATGTGGTGCCACGCTGGAGGTTCTCGGGCCGTTGGTGGTCGGCCCCGATCAACAGCCGGCGCGCGAGGCCCTGAGCCACTGCACCAGCTGGGCAGCGGAAACCCGGATCGCGGCGCCGGTCGTATCCTGAGGCGGTGGCCGAACGAGGTGAACTGCTGACAGTCGCGGACGACGAGGTCGTCTGCTGGCACGGGCCCAGGGCAACCCGGTTGAGCGACCTGCCACCCGACACCGTGGTGGACACCGACGGGATCAACACCCGTACGCTGCCCCGCTTCGGTGAGCTGCTGTGCAGGATCGCCACGGTCAACGACGTCCACTTCGGCGAGACCGAGGCGGGACGCATCGGCGACAGCGACGAGTGGCCGACGTTCTCGGTGCCCGAGGGTGCCGAGCCGTACCCGTCGGTGATGAACCGTTCCGCGGTGCACGACATCGCCCGGTGGGATCCGGACCTGGTGGTCGTGAAGGGCGACCTCACCTCGACCGGCACCATGGCCGAGTACGAGGCCTTCCGCTCGGTGTACGAACCCGCGTTCGGGAGCCGTCTGATGGTGGTGCGCGGAAACCACGAGAGCTTCCATCGGCTGGCGGTGGCGGATGACCCCTTCCAGCAGCGTGAGCTTCCCGGTGTGATCGTCGTGTTGCTCGACACCTCCCGCGAGGGTCTGCCCAACGGCGACCTCACACCCGAGCAGCTGGAGCGGCTCGACGAACTCGCGGCGCGCGCAGACCGACCGGTGCTCGTGTTCGGCCACCATCCGCTCTGGGATGCCTCCAGTGAGCCGCGGCGCGACTCGACCTTCGGGCTCCTGCCCGACGCGAGCGAATCGCTGGTCGCCACCTTCGCACGGCGTCCGGCGCTCGCGGGCTACTTCGCGGGTCACACGCACCGCAACCGGGTGGTGCGGCACGAGGCATGCCCCGCGGTGCCCTTCACCGAGGTGGCATGCGTGAAGGACTTCCCCGGTGCGTGGGCCGAGTACCGGGTGTTCGACGGTGGGATCCTGCAGGTCCACCGCCGCATCACCGGGACGAGGGCACTCGAGTGGACCGAGCGGACCCGCGGGATGTTCGGCGGCGCCTACCCGGCCTATGCCCTCGGCAGGAGCAGGGACCGCTGCTTCGTGGTCCGTGCCCCCTCGGAGCCAACCTAGGATCCCTCCCATGGAATCGCAGTCGGCAAGGGTCAGGCGTGCCTTCGGGGAGGCCAGCAGCTACGTGCTGGAACTCGCAGACTGCGTGGCGGACGACCAGTGGGACAGCCCCGCGATCGGCGACTGGACCCTGCAGGAGCTGTTCGTCCACACCTCGAGGGCGGCTTCGACGATCACCGCCTATGCCGACACCTCGGTCGAACGGACGTTGATGTCGGGTGCGGAGTACTACGTGGCGGTGCTGGCCGATCCGGCGATCCACGACGCGGTCGCGCAGCGCACGCACAGCCAGGCCGCCGAGGTTGACCAGACGGTGCCCGAGTTCCTGGCCTCGGTGTTCAACGATGCGGAGAACACCCTGCAGCGGATTCCCGCCACCGCGGTCATGGGCACCCTCGGTGGCGGCATCACGCTCCAGGACTACCTGCCCACGCGCGTGGTCGAGTTGGTCGTGCACGGCACGGACATAGCAGAGGTGCTCGCCGGCCTCGGTGTCGAGCGGATCCCCGCTCCACCGGCCACCGCGCTGCGGGTGTCCCTGGAGGCCATGGTCGAGCTGTCCACGCGTCGTCCCGACGTCCTTGACCCGGTCCTGCTGCTGCGGTCGGTCACCGGCCGGGCCACCCTGCCGGAGGGCGTGAACCTGCTCGGCTGAGGACCGCTAGCCCAGTCCGCGAGCGTTCAGTCGCGGCGTTCCAGCCGGTCGAGCGTCGGATCGTCACCGGTGGGGGATTCCAGCAGCACCGTGTAGGTGTCGTCGCCGAACAGCTGCTCCAACAGGAACGCCGTGGTCAGCCGCTTGATCATGCGGTGTGCATCCCCGATGGGCATCTGGCCGTCGAGGCAGCCCTCCGCCGCGTACTCGTCCACGGCCTCGACGATCGCGGTGGGGGCATCGGGCATGGCCGCCAGCTGGTCCCGGTAGTCGCACACGTCGGTGAAGCTCTGGTGCTGAGCACCTTCCAGGTCGGCGCGCACGTATGGCCGACCAGCCACCAGTTCGTCGGGTCGTGCCGCGTTGTTGGACAACCCGACCGTGGCGTCATCGGTCGCCCACAGGAGCATCGTGGGTGCCTGCACCCCCTCGAGCACGTCGTCACCGAGGCCGTTGGTGGCGGCGGCGAGTCCCACCACCGCCTCCACGCGCTCGTCGGGGTCCTGCTCGCCGAGGCCACCTGCAACCGCGAGGGCGGTGAACCCCCCGAAGCTGTGCCCGATGACCGCCACCTCGTCGGGATCCACCTGGGGGGACACGGACTCGAAGCCCGGATCCCCGCCCAGGACCGCATCGATCGTCGCGGAGACGTCGACGGGGCGGTCGAGTGCCACCTGGCCCCGGTCGTCGCTGGTTCCCGCGAAGGCATCGATCGCGGTGTTGCCCGTGTGGTCCGGCGCCACGACGATGAAACCGTGGGAGGCGAGGTGTTCGGTCAGGAACGACGAGACGTAGCGGAGCCCCCCGTTGCCGTGTGAGTAGACCACCAGTGGGAACGGGCCGGTGGCCGGTGGCGCGTCAGCCAGGCCCATCCGTGAGGGCACCTCCAGGCCGGGGAACGGGTAGGTCGCCGCTTCCGCCTCGCCGGTGTCGTCGGGGTCGACCGGGTACCAGATCTGCACGGGAAGGGTGCGGTCGCGGGCCCCGGTCACCTCGGCCTCGCCAACTCCCACCGACCACGGCCCCGGTTCCTCGACAAGTGCGGCCAGCTCCGCCGGCGCCCGGGTGGTGGTCGTCACCTCGGCGGCGGTGGTCGTCGACGAAGCGGTGTCCTCCGGGGAGCACGCTCCCAGCAGCATCAGTGTGGCCGAAGCGAGGATGGCCACCGCGAAGGGTCGGCGGGACATGTCGAGCACCCTAGGGCATTGGTGCCCGCGCAGCGCGCGGGCAAGCATTCGGGTGTGGAACGAACGAGTCCGGGACCCCTGGCCGACCTGCGAGTCATAGACCTGGCGACCGTCGTGGCCGGCCCCGGCGCGGCGCGCTACCTGGGTGACTTCGGGGCGGACGTGATCAAGGTGGAGCGTCCCGGCAGCGGTGACACCGCCCGTTCGATGGGCTGGAGGGATCCCCGCGACGGCGAGACGCTCTGGTGGAAGCTGCTCGGACGCAACAAGCGCTGCATCACCCTCGATCTCAAGTCAACCGAGGATCTGGGAACCATGCGCTCGCTGTGCGACACAGCGGATGTGCTGGTGGAGAACTTCCGCCCGGGAACCCTCGAGCGTCTCGGTCTGGACCCGCAGGACCTGATCGCCAGCAACCCCCGTCTGGTCGTGACGCGCGTGAGTGGGTACGGCCAGGACGGTCCCTACGCGGACCTGCCGGGATTCGCCACCCAGGCAGAGGCACTGTCGGGCTATGCCGCGATATCCGGGGACCCCGACGGCAAGCCGCTCCTGCCACCGATCGCGCTGACCGACGAGGTGAGCGCGCTGGCCGCGGCGTTCGCGACGATGGTCGCGGTCCATTCGGGGGTCGGTCAGGTGGTGGACGTCAACCTGCTCGAGTCGATGCTCCAGCTCATGGGACCGTTGGTGGCGCTCTACGGAACCACCGGGGAGCTCCAGCCCCGCCTCTCCGGCGGTGTTCCCTACACCGTTCCGCGCAACACCTACCGGTGTGCGGACGGCCGTTGGATAGCGATCTCCACCTCGGCCGCGTCGGTGGCCGAGCGGCTCATGGAACTGGTCGGACTCTCCGGTCCGCAGGTCGCGACCTTCGAGGCCCGCAGGGAGAACCGCGAGATGGTCGATTCCGCCGTTGCGGAGTGGATCGGCGAGCGCGGCCTCGACGAGGCGATGGAGCAGCTCCGCGCCGCCGACGTCGCCGCCGCACCCGTGTACGACATGGCGGACGTGTTCGCGGACGAGCACTTCCGCGCGCGCGGGGCGGTGGCGGAAGTGGACGGGGTGCCCATGCAGCAGCTGATCGCGAGGCTGTCCGCGACCCCGGGTTCGATCCGCTGGGCGGGTCGCGCGATGGATGCCGACCGTGCGGGCATCACCGAGGAACTCGATGCCGCGCGACGCGGTCCCGGGGACTGAGGCAGTAGCGGGGACTGAGGCAGTCGAGGGGGCTGAGGTCGCCTACTCGGGGATCGCGACCTCGATGCGGTCCTGGTTCCACTCCCGCGCCGCGGCGAGCGCCTCGTCGACCTGGTCGAGCAGGCCGCTTCCCTCGAACGCATGTGCCGGGTAGCAGGCCACACCTGCCCACATGGTGTGGTGTCCGGAGGTGCTCACGAGGTTGCGCCGGATCCGCTCGACGGTCCACACCGCACCGTTCTCGGGGGTGTCCTCGAGTATCAACCCGAAGCTGCCGTTGTCCAGCCGGCAGGCGATGTCGGAGTCCCGCACGGTGTCGGTGATCGCCTTGGCGACCACGACCGGATCCGCAGGGTCCGCGCTCTCGCCGGGCAGACCCTGGTGCACGTCCATCACCGCCAGGGCGACCGGGCGGAGGTGCCGTCGGGCTGCCGCGAGGCGCCCCTCGAGTGCGGCGACGAGGTAGTCCTGCGAGAACAACCCGGTGACCTCGTCGGTCAGGGGGGTGCTCGTACGTTCACCCGAGGGGTCGGGTCCACCCGACCCACTGGGAGGGGTGGCTTCCCCGCCGGTGGCCCCGGGGCCCTCCGGCGCCGGGGCCGCGGGGACATCCACGGGGTCGACGGAGGCTTCCGGCTCGCCCACCGTTGCCGGGGGGGCCACCGTCTCCGGTTCGGCCGGGGGTGAGCCGGGTCGCCCACTGTCGAAGTGCCCGGGACGGGCCGCGTCGCTGGAGTCGCCGACCCGTGGAGTGGGCTGCGGTGAGTCCTCCACGGGGCTGGCCCCGGCTGTCCCGGCGTCCGTCGCGGTGTGCTCCGGTGCGGCCGGGCGCTGGTTGTTCCCGACGAGTGCCATGAGCCCGGCGAGCAGCCCGAGAACGCCCGCGCCGAGGCCCAGCGCCGGTGTGGACGCCACGGTCGCTCCGATGCCGAAACCCAGGCTCACGACGCCCACGACGACTGCCATTGTCCGCGTGTCGATCACACACCTCCCATCGGCCGGGTGCGGCTGATCCCTGAGCTTTGCACGCGTGTCCGAGGGGCGTTCGGGCCCCTGTGGCCACATGTCACATCATTGCCGAGAGGGCGGCCAGAAGGGCGTCCACATCGTCGGGTTCGGTGGACCAGCTGGTCACCAGCCGTATGCGCCTGGTTCCGTCGGGGTTGGCGACGGGATCATCCATGTAGAACTGGGCACCGGCGGCCCGTGCATTGTCGATCGCGGCCGGTTCCAGGTCCGCGAAGACGATGTTCGCCTCCACGGGATGCGCCAGCGGCACCCCGATCGCCGTGAGTCCCTCCGCGAGGCGCTGGGCCTGCTGGTTGGCGTGGTCCGCGAGGCCGAGCCACCGACCCGATTCGAACCACGCGTTGAACTGCGCGGCCGCGAACCGCTGCTTGGACAGCAGATGGCCGCTGCGCTTCCGGAGGCGTTCCAGCGGTTCGCGACGGGACTCGTCGAAGGCCACGATGGCCTCGGCGGCGAGGGCGCCGCCCTTGGTGGCTCCGAGGGACATGATGTCCACCCCGCTGCGCCAGGAGAGCTCCGCCGGTGTGGAACCGGCTGCGGCGACCGCATTCGCGAAGCGCGCGCCGTCCATGTGGAGCGCCATGCCACGGCCGTGGGCCAGGTCGGCCAGGGCTGCGATGTCGTCAGGGGCATACCTGGTGCCGGCTTCGGTCGCCTGGGTGATCGAGATGCTCGTTGCGGGCACTGAGTGCACCCCGGTGTCGTGGCGCGCATCGAGGAACGCCGCGACGGCGCCGGCTTCGAGGCGGCCGTGCTCCGCGGGCACGGGGAGCAGGGTCAGCCCACCGCCCAGGGCGGTCGGTGCCGCGCACTCGTCGACCACGATGTGGGCACGCTCGTGGCACACCACGCCACCCCACACCGGGTTGGTGGCTGCCAGGCAGAGCGCGTTCGCCGCGGTTCCGGTGGGAACGCAGAACACCTCCACGGGGCGTTCGAACACATCGGCGAGGGCCTCCTCCATCCGTTGGGAGGTCGAGTCCCAGCCGTAGGCCGCGTCGGTGCGGGCCGCCTCCGCCACGACGGCGTCGAGTACCGGGGGAGCGACCCCTGCGTTGTTGTCGCTGGCGAAGTGGAGCTGTCGCAAGGCGCTTCTCAGCCGCGGTGTTCCAGGGCGAGTTCGGCGATGCGTTCCATGATCTCGGTGAGCTCGTAGTCCTTCGGGGTGAACACCTCCGCAACCCCGGCCTCGAGCAGCGCCGGGCGGTCCTCGGCGGGGATGATCCCGCCGGCGAACACGGGAGCGGTCACGCCCTCGTCGCGGACTCGGCGGAGCACCTCGGGGATCAGCTCCATGTGCGAACCCGACAGGATCGACAGCCCGATGACGTCGACGTCCTCGTCCCGTGCGGCGGACGCGATCTGCTGGGGTGTGAGGCGGATCCCCTGGTAGATGACCTCGAATCCCGCGTCGCGGGCAGCCACGGCCACCTGCTCGGCGCCGTTGGAGTGGCCGTCCAGGCCGGGCTTGCCGATGAGCAGCCGGGGTGGACCGGCAGGGTTCCTGCGCAGCCGTTCGGCAATCGATGCCAGTCCGTCGCCGTTGCCGCGCACCCCGACGGCGGCCGCCACACCGGTGGGTGCCCTGTACTCACCGAAGCTGTCCCGCAGCACCTGGGACCATTCGCCGGTCGTGCCACCCGCACGTGCGAGCTCGATGGTCGCCGGCATCAGGTTCTCCTCGGAGTCCGCGACGCGCCGGAGTTCCTCCAGCGCCCGCTCGACCGCGTCGTTGTCGCGTTCGGACCTCCACTGCTGGAGTTCCGCGATCGTGTCGCGCTCGACCTGCGGATCGACCCTCAGGATGTTGTCCTCGCCACCCAGCGGGCTCTCGGCGGTCTCGGTGAAGCAGTTGACACCGATGACCGGCAGGTCGCCCGACTCGATGCGGCGCATCCGCTCGGTGTGGGAGCGGACGAGGCGCCCCTTGAGCTCGTCGATCGCCTCGAAGGCCCCACCGAGTGAGATCACGTCGTCCAGTTCGGCCTGCACCGACTCCTCGAGCTCATCGGTGAGGCGGTCCATGACGACCGATCCCTCGAACAGGTCGGGGTACTCGAGCAGGTCGGTCTCCATGGCCAGCACCTGCTGGATCCGCAGCGACCACTGCTGGTCCCACGGCCGCGGCAACCCGAGGGCCTCGTTCCAGGCCGGCAGCTGTATCGAACGGGCGCGGGCGTCGCGCGACAGCGTCACCCCGAGTGCCTCGAGGACGATGCGCTGGATGTTGTTCTCCGGTTGGGCCTCGGTGAGGCCGAGGCTGTTCACCTGTACGCCGTAGCGGAAGCGCCGTGCCTTCGGGTCGGTGACGCCGTAGCGGGTCTCGGTGATGCGGTCCCACATGCGGGTGAACACCCGCATCTTGGCGGTCTCCTCCACGAAGCGCATGCCGGCGTTGACGAAGAAGCTCACCGAGGCCACCACGCCCGACATCGCGTCGGGGGACACCTGGCCGCTGTCGCGCACCGCGTCGAGCACCCCGATGGCGTTGGCCAACGAGTACGCGATCTCCTGGGTGGGCGTGGCCCCCGCCTCCTGCAGGTGGTAGGAGCAGACGTTCATGGGGTTCCAGCGCGGGACGTTCCGGTTGCAGTAGGCGAACATGTCCACGATCAGGCGCCTGCTGGCCTCCGGCGGGAAGATGTAGGTGCCGCGGCTGAGGTACTCCTTGACGATGTCGTTCTGGGTGGTGCCGCGCAGGGCGGTGGTGTCGGTGCCCTGTTCGGTGGCATTGGCGATGTAGAGCCCGAGCATCCAGGCCGCCGGGGCGTTGATCGTCATGGAGGTGTTCATCTCGACGGGTGGGATCCCGTCGAGCAGGGTGCGCATGTGGCCGAGGTGCGCCACCGGCACCCCCACCTTGCCGACCTCGCCGTGGGCGAGGTCGTGGTCGGGGTCGTATCCGGTCTGGGTCGGCAGGTCGAAGGCGATCGAGAGTCCGGTCTGTCCCTTGGCGAGGTTGGTGCGGTACAGCTCGTTCGAGGCGGACGCAGTGGAGTGCCCCGAGTAGGTGCGCATCATCCACGGCCGGTCCGGGGCCTCCAGGTGGGCCGGGCGGCGGGCTGCCTCCGACTGGTCAGTGGATCCCTCAGGTGCGGCACCGGATGCGTCAGCCATGGAACTCATTCTGCCCCTTGGCCCGTGGGCGTGGGCAATGCGTCACGGTGCCGCGGCAGCGTCGGCGGTCAGTGAAACCGCTCGTGCCCAACCGGATCCGGAACAGGACGGGACTGCGGTGACCGAGAGCGGTCCGGGAGCGGAAACACAGCGTCGGGGCGGAGCGAGGGCCACAAGGCGCCAGCACCTGGAAAGCGCTGGTGGCGATGCGTTTGGAGGGAGATAACGTGTCCCTCGCTCCTTGGCCCCGGCTGTGTCCGATGGGGGCGAAACCATCGGTACTTGCATTATCGTCACTTCGACCCGCTCTGCCAATACCCCCCTCGTGGCAACCTGAGAGTTTCTTGGGGTTTGCGTAACCGCGAACTCCGTGCAAGCGTCGGCTGTCCGCTCCGGGGAGCACGGAGCGGACCGAACTCGGAGGCGCAACAGTGATCCCGGTCCTCGTTCTGGCACAGGACGACTCGACGCTCTTCCTGGGTGAGGACTTCTTCCCGTGGATGGTGCTCGCCTTCGGTGCGGCGATGGTCGTCGGGAACGTGCTGGCACTGGTGCGGCCGCCCTCGGACGCCGGGTCCCGCGGCCCGGCCGACGCCTCGGGCGCTGCCCGGACCGATCGCGGTGGGGTCGAGGAACCCCAACGCCCGCCGGTGGGCCGTTCGGTGGTGCTGATCGGACTCGGTCTTGCCGCCGCCGTGTGGGGACTGGCCTCATTGCTGTCCTGATGGGTCGGTGCGTCTGATGGGTCGCTCCATCCACCCGTGCATGCTCCGGCCGGGTCTGAATCAGCCGCGGCTTGGATAGAGTCCTTCGTCGCGGGGTCCGAGTGGGCCCCACCGAAAGGACACCCACATGGCAGACCTGATCGCAATCGGATACGACGACACCACCACGGCCGTGCAGGCCATGGAGACCGCCGAGGGACTCGCGAAGGACCTCATCATCCAGCCGGACGCGATCGCTGCGATCGTGCGCAACGAGGACGGCAAGATCAAGACGATCACCAACGCCCACGAGGTGGGCGCCGGTGCCACCTGGGGAATGTTCTGGGGCCTGCTGTTCGGGATCCTGTTCTTCGTGCCGATCTTCGGCATGGCACTCGGCGCCGCGTTCGGTGCGCTCGGTGGCAAGCTCTCCAAGGACGCCGTCGACAAGGAGTTCCAGGACCAGGTGCGTGCCGCGCTGCAGCCCGGCACCTCCGCCCTGTTCATGATCGTGGAGCAGGTGACCAGCGACAAGGCCATCGAGGCCCTCGCTCCCCACGGCGGCAACGTGATCAAGACCTCGTTCTCCAAGGACGTCGAGGCCGAGATCCAGCGCGAGCTGCACGGCACCGACTGAACCTGTCCGGGGTGCCGGCGGATGCCGGCACCCCACGGGCCGGCCCCGGCCGGCTCAGCCCTCGGCCATGCACTCGAGGGTGATGTCGGTGACCAGCTCGTTGAGTGCGTTGGGGTCACCGCCGAGCAGCAGCTCGCCCAGGTCAGCGTCGCCCAGCTCATCGCGCAGCCTCCCGGTGATGCACTCGGCGAGTGACTGCGGTATGCCGGCCTGGGAGAACTGCTCCAGCAGGAGGTCCTCGATGCCGCCCAGCCCGGAGTCCGACTCGACGGCCTCACAGCTGGTGCCGGCGGCCGGGACCTCGAGGTCGACCAGGTAGGCGACCACGGCGTCGTCGATGCATGGCGCGCCGCGCATGAAAGCGGTGTGGCCATCGCCCTCGTAGGTCAGCAGCACCGACCCCTCGAGCGCGGCGGTCATCTGTTCGGCCCATTCGTAGGGGGTGGCCGGGTCGCCGACGGTGCCCACCACGAGGATCGGGGGCGCGCCCGCGGCGGTCCACTCGGGAACCGGGTTCGCCGCCAGCGGCCAGTCCACGCAGCTGAGGGGCGCGGTCATGGCCGCCTCGCCGAAGGTGGGAACGGACTCCGCGACCTCAGGGATCTGTGCTTCGGCCTCCTCGAGTGTGGGTCGGACCTCGGTGTCGGCACAGCTGACCATCGCCTGTGCGTCGCCGGAGTTGTTCCAGGTGCCGTCCGGGTTGCGTCCGACCTGCTGGTCGGCGAAGGTCAGCATCGTCGCCCCGCCACCTGATTCGAGGTCGGCGATCGCATCGGCGGCCAGGCCCCATGTGGCAGGGTCGTAGAGGGCCGTCAGGAGCCCCGTGTCGAACAGGTCCCGGGTCAGCTCCCGGGTGCCCGAAGTCGTGCGCACCTCGATGGGGTCGGTGTCCAACGATGTCCGGACCTCCTCGACGCGGCCGGCGGTGTCGCCGTGGAGCGCGCAGTCTGGATCCGAGTCGCACTCGGCCACGAACGACAGGTAGGTGCGCTCGAAGCCCTCCATCTGTGCGACGGTCTGGTCGAGGTCGTCCGCGCCGGGTGCGACCGCTCCATCGAGCACCATGGCGCGCACCTTGTCGGGGAACATCGTCGCGTAGGTGGCCCCGATGGCGGTGCCGTAGGAGAACCCCACGTAGTTGAGCTGGTCGTCGCCTAGGGCCTCGCGGATCTCCTCGAGGTCACCGGCCACGTCAGCGGTCGACATGTGTTGGATCAGGTCCGGGTGGTTGGTGAGGCAACCCTCCAGGAACTCGGCCTGGTTGTCGATCGCGCGCTGGAGCTCCTCGTCGTCGTCGGGACTCAGGTCCCCTTCGATGTGCGCGTCCTTCTGTTCGTCGGTGAGGCAGCGCACCGGCGTGCTCTCGCCGACCCCGCGGGGGTCCCAGCTCACGAGGTCGAAGCGTTCCTGCAGCTCGTCGGGCACCAGGAACGCCGCGTTGGCGAGGAACTCGATGCCGGAACCGCCCGGACCGCCCGGGTTGAACAGGAGTGAGCCGATGCGCTCGTCCGGGTCGCCGGTGGCGGGGGACCGGGCCAGCTCCAACTCGATGTTGCGGGAGGATTCATCGGCGCGGTCCATCGGCACCGCCAGCGTGGCGCACTCGAGCCGGGCCATCGCGGCGAGCTCCTGTTGGCAGCCGCCCCAATCGAGCTCTCCGGGGTCCTCCGTGCGGCTGAGGGGAGCTTCGCCCCTCTCGTTGCTCGGTGCGTCGGCTATGACCTCACCGGTCGTGCAGGCGGCAGCCACCATGAGCAGAGCGGCGACCAGCGCCGCGAAGCGAAGGTGCGGACGGTTCGTGGTCGATCGCGTTCCGGTGCGGCGGACCTGCATCGAGGGGAGTTCGGGCACGGACGCGAGGGTACCGAGCAGCCCGGCGAATGCTGCGTCGCGCAGCCGGGCCGGTCTAGTCGTCGTCGCCGTACTCGACGCGGCGGAACTCTTCGTCGCTGAGGCGGTCCTCCGGTGGGAGGTCGTCCTGTTCCCGACGGCGGTTCGAGACCATGGCCACGTAAGCGATGATCACGACCACACCTGCGATCCCGAAGATGAGAATGCCCTGGAGGAACATGCCTACATGTGACCACACCGGGGGCTCGCCCGCAGCATTCGATTCCACGGTGCCGATCCGGCGCCACCGCGCCGGGGGAATCGTGGGGACCTCCGGCCCGGGGCATCGCCCGGCGCGGAGTGCGTAGCATCCGGACATGACCGGTACGCAAGGAATCACCGGCTCGGGGGCCACCTACACCTCGGGCATGTTCGCTCCCGTGACCGAGGAGGTCACCGCGTTCGACCTCGAGGTGGAGGGGGCGCTGCCCGAGGAGTTGACGGGCCGCTACCTGCGCAACGGGCCCAACCCGATCGAGCCGGTCGATGCCGACAAGCACCACTGGTTCCTGGGTGACGGCATGATCCACGGGATACGCCTCGATTCGGGTCGCGCGGCCTGGTACCGGAACCGCTACGTCGGCTCCACCCACGTCTCCGAGGTGCGCTCACAGCCCGACCTCGACGGACCCAACTGGAACTCGAGCCCCATCGGGCCGAACACGGCGGTGGGCGGCTGGGCCGGAAGCACCTGGGCGATGATCGAGGCCGGGGCGTGCCCGGTGGAACTCGACTACGAACTGGAGTCGATCGCCCGCAACGACTTCGGTGGCACGATCACCGGGGCGTTCAGCGCCCATCCCAAGTACGACCCGGTGACCCGCGAGCTGCACGCGGTGGCCTACGCGTTGCCCGAGTGGATGGACCGCGTGGCCTACATCGTGATCGGAGCGGACGGCACAGCGGTGAAGGAGCTGCCGGTGCCCATCGAGGGCATGCCGATGATCCACGACATGTCGCTCACCCGGTCGTGGGCACTCGTCTATGACCAGCCCGTCACGGTGGACATCGAACTCGCCCTGACCGGGATGTTCCCGTTCCGCTGGAACCCCGACCACGGGTGCCGCGTCGGGCTGCTGCCCCGAGAGGGCACACCGGAACAGATCCGCTGGATCGAGTTGCCGCTGGGTTATGCATTCCATCCGCTGAATGCCTACGACACCGCAGATGGCCGCGTCGTGGTGGACATCGTGAACTACGACCGCATCTTCGACCGCGACGTGCAGGGACCCTTCGGGGACAACGGACAGGGCCGCCTCGAACGCTGGGAGCTCGACCCGGAGCGCGCCACGGCATCGATCTCGGTGGTGGACGAACGGTCCAACGAGTTCCCCCGCTGCAACGAGGCCTTCTCCACGTTGGAGCACCGTTTCGGTTGGTGCACCTCGGTCTCCGACTCCGAGGGGGACGCCTGGCCGACGATCAAGCACGACCTGCGCACGGGCCGGCGTTGGGAGTTCGACCACGGTCCGGGTCGCGCCGCGGGCGAAGCGGTGTTCGTGCCCAGGGAGGGAGCCACGGCCGAGGACGACGGCTGGCTCATGACCTTCGTGCACGACCTCGGTGAGCAGAGCACGGACTTCGTCGTGATGGACGCGGCGGACTTCGAGCGCGGCGACTACGTGGCACGGGTCAGGTTGCCCCAGAGGGTGCCATTCGGCTTCCACGGCAACTGGGTGCCCGACTCGTCGGTGCCGCCCCCGGGCTGAGGCCACGACGTCGGGCCGACCGAGCATGTGCAGCAGCAGTCGGTGTGTGCCGCCGGTTCTCCGGCGGATCGGATCAGTGTTCATCGCCGTGCTCCTGGGTTCCCACTTGCTCGCGGCTTGCTCAGCTGGGAGCGGTGACGGATCAGCCGCGGGCGCAGGCCACGAGGAAGCCCAGGGGTCCGACTTCGGTGATGCGGTATCGCTCGTCGGAGCCGTACGACCGGCCGGCGGGGTGGGTCTGCCCGGGATCGACCGCGACGCCGGGGTGAGCGTTGCCCTGCCCGACGGTTCGGTCGTGTGGTTCTTCGGCGACACCGCCCAGCGGAATCCGGATGGCTCGCTCGAGTTCTTCGAGGTCGGCAGTGCGGCGTGGGCTCCGGCGGGGGAACCGCTGGCGACGCTCGACCACGTCGCGTCGGGTCGGGTCGTCCCGTTCGCGCAACCGACCGGGGACTTCCCACCGTGCCCCGCCCGGGCGCCGAGGGCCGGCATGTGGCCACTCTCGGCCGTCGCGGACCCGACCGATGACAACCGGGTGGTGATCTGGATGGCGAACGTCTGCCTCGGACCGGACCGCACGCTCCTGGACCACGGGATCTCGGTGGGCGAGTGGACCTACGACCCGGAGCGGCCACCCGACGGCTCGCCGGTGGAGGTGGAGGTGCTGAACCAGAACCTCTTCCCGCATGCCGAGTTCGGCGATGCCGCGGTAGCGGTGGGATCGCAGATCGTGGTCTACGGCTGTGCGCCGCCGGACTCGGCGGGAGTGGTGATCACCGACGCCGGGGAGTGCACCGCGGCGCGGGTTCGACCGAGTTCGGTCTCCGAACCATCCGCCTATGAGGTGTGGAGCGGATCCGGATGGTCCCGAGGGGGCGGCTCGGTCGCGATGGAGATGCCGCTGGACGGGGCGGGAACGGCATCACCGCCGGGCCCGGTGGCGGTCGCGCAGATGCCCGGCGGGAGGGGTTACGCGATGGTCTACACCCCTTGGCCGGGGTTCGCCCCGTGGTTCGACCTGCGGGTCGCCGATTCGCCCACGGGCCCCTGGAGCGTGCCCCATCGAGTCCGGTTGGAGGACTGTGGGCCTGGTGTCGACGCCGTGGAGGCATGCTACGGGGCGAACACCCAGCCCTTCCTGAGCGACGAGGAGCACCTCGGTGTCGGCTACTACGACCGGTCGGTGGCTGCACCTCGGTCAGGTGGAGCATTCATGGTGGGCCTGGTCGATATCGGGTCGGCGTAGCCGCGGTCCTGACAGCTGCCTCTGGCAGTGTTCCGCCGACTGCGGTAGCGTCCCTGCGGTACGGGTGGGTGGTGCCACGGTACGGGAGGGGGAGCACGCGGTGAGGACCGATCTCACGTGTACACGTGCGGTGGTGGCTTTCCTGCTCGCGCCTGTGCTCATCGTCGGTGCCCTCGTGCTGCCGGCCGCCGCCGGAGAACCCGAGCTCGTTCTGTCGGTCACCCCCTCCAGTGCCACGGTGCCATGGGGAGGCACCCAAGCCCTCACGATCACGGCGACCAACGTGGGCAACGGGGTCTCGGGCTATGCGGGCCTCGATGAGACGGTCGTGGGTGTCGAGTTCTCCTGCCAGGACCGGTTCATTCCCGGATTCCAGCCACTTGCACCGGGTGAGAGCGCCCAGTTGGAGTGCTCCGCGGGACCTGTGACAGCGGACTCATCGGTCACGCTGGAGCTTCGAAACCTCGATGGGCCGGTTGCGCCTTCGGTGTCGGTCCCGTTGTTCGTCGAGGGAGGACCACCACTGGAGCTGCAGGTGAGCCCGGCCGCAGCCGACGTGCAGCCCGGTGAGGACGTCGTGTTCGACGTCGTGGCAACCAACAGCAGCCCGGCAGTCGTGGATGACGTCGTGGTGGAGTCGCGTGTGCCGTCGTGTGCACGTGAGTTCGACTCGTTGTCGCCGGGTGACGGCGGCGCGATCGCCTGGCAGTGCACCGCGGCCTGGGGATCCGATTTCTCGGGTCCGTTCACCCAGTTCTTCGAGGCCACGGGAACGAGCCGGTTGGCGGTCGTGGGAGACGTGAGCTCGCACGCGGACGTGGAGGTCAGCGTCGCGGGCGAGGCGCCGTCTCTGGCGGACGCAGAGCTGACCCTCACACCGGCCTCGCAGGACGTCGGGTACAACGCGGAAGCGACCATCACGATGGCGTTCACCAACACCGGTGACGTGCCGCTGTCGAGGATCGACGGGTACACCCGCAACGCCGACGACCAGGGAGCGGTCGGCATCGGCTGCTCGTTCCTGCTGCCCTACGACTTCGAGCTCCGGCCCGGCGAGACCGTGTCGAAGAGATGCACCGAGGCTCTGACTGCGGACGTGGCGCTCGTTGCAGGAGCGACCGCGGTTGCCACGACGACGGACGACACCTGCGAGGGGGAACCGTCGCTCTCGTTCCCGTGCACGCCGGGGCAGGGCACCACCCAGACCCTCAACCGCGTCTCGAACACGGCGGTCGTGACGGTTGGCGGCCAGGCCATCGACATGCAGGTCGCTCCCCTGCCCAACCTGGAGAGCATGGGGAACAGCGCTTCCTCGACACCACCGGTCGGCGAACCACAGGAACTGGCGGTGTTCATTCGGAACCGGACCGGCAACCCGTTGCCGGAGGTGGTCGTCGACGCCCCGGGTTCGTCCGACTGCACCCGGTCCGTGGGCGCGGTCGGGACCGGACCGGCAGCGGTGGTCGGCTACACCTGCACGGTCACACCCGAGGAGATCGGAGCGGAGTTCGACGAGTGGTCCGGTACCACCTTCGAGTCGACCTTCGAGGCGAAGGTGGTCAGCGGTGCCGACGACGGTGCCCTCGACCTGGTACCTGTGTCGATCACTCCCGAGACTTCGCTCGAGGTCACCGTGGGTTCGAACCAGCTGGAGGTTCCCTACGGATCGGGCGCCACCATTGCGGTGACCGTGACCAACCCGACGTCCAAGCCCGTCCTCGAACCGAGGTTCGGGGCGGACCCCTACTGGGGCACAGTCACGGGTTGTGACGAAGAGCTCGAGGTGCTGCAGCCCGGTGCGTCGGTGGAGCTCGAGTGCAACTTCGAGCCGCCTACCGAGCTCAACGCGCTCGGCAGCGCGGAATGGCCCAGCGGGACATACTCCCTGTTGTTCTTCGCCGGAGGGTGGATCCGGCCGTGCCAGTCCTGCTACCTGCTCCCCGCCAATGGGTACGGATGGACCAACGTCAAGGTCGCCCAGGGTCCACTGGCGCTCGAGGTATCGCCACCACGACAGGAGGTTGCTCCGGGCGCTGCAGCCGCGTTCGACGTCTCGGTCGCCAACACGGGCGCCAGCGCGATCTCCGAGGTCTCCCTGACCACCGGGTACCAGCTCGGTGGCGCCGTCCAGTTCGCGGACTGCGCGCGCGACCTCGGAACCATCTCGCCGGGCGCCAAGGTCGACTTCACCTGTTCCGGCAGCGACTTCACCCCGTCCCTCCCGACGACCTTCTTCGCCAGCGGCAACGTGGCGGGGATCCCCCACCCCGTGCGAAGCGCAGCCGAGGTGACCGTCTGGGAGGTGGACGCGGAGCGCCCGCCGTTCGAGTTCGCGGTGGAGCTGGGTCCCGAGTTCCAACAGGTCGCCCCCGGTGAGGAGGCGATCGTCACCGCACGTGTGTCGTTGCCCGAGGAGCTCACATCCAGCCCGGCCGGCAACGCAACCCTCGAGCTCCGCTACGACGGGTTGCGGAGCTGCGACACATCACGCCCGGTCGCGGCATCGCAGGTTCCCGACGGAGTGGTCGAGTTCACCTGCGCGGTGCGCGAAGGGGTCGACTTCAACGGTGACCTGACGACCTCGGTGAGCCTGCTCGCACGTACGACCCTCGGGAACTTCAAGTCGTACACCTACATCGCCCAATCGAACGAGATCGGAATCGCGGTCGCAGCGCCCGGGATCGGAGTCGATGTGACCGCGGATCCGTCGTCGGTGGTCGACGGTGCGAGCACCGAGCTGGAGGTCACGGTGACCAACACCACGGGGTCAATACTCGCAGGTGCCGTGACGAACCTCGTCGAACTCGTTCCGGGCTACTTCGACTCCTACGGCGCGAGCACGAGTCGTAGTGAGTGCATGAACGAGCTGCCCGTTCTGTCTCCCGGTGAGTCGACCACCTTCTCCTGCGTAGTTCCCATGAACAACAGTTCTGGTTCACCAGCGGGTAGTGCTCGCGAGCTGGTCGTCCTGGTGAACGGATACCTGGAGGAGGAGGTGGCGAGCGCGTCCGCTGGTGGACCGGTCCTGCTGGCAGCTCCTGCCGGGGCGACGCTGGTCAGCGGCTCCGGGTCGGCATCGGTGGTGGTGACCCCTCCCACCGAGCCCACTGTCGCGGTCGAGATCGAGGGTCCATCCGAACCGGTCTCTTCCGGCGAGCCCGTGCAGTTCACGGTCACGGTGTCACACAGCCTCACCGGGACATGGCCCGTCGCGGTCGACCAGGCGCTGCAGCTGTGGTCCCTCGAGGCTCCGGACTGCAACCGCCGGGTGGGCATGTCCGAGCTCGCACCATCGTCGCTCGGCGCGAGCTTCACCTACACGTGCAGTGCTGTGGCGGGCACGGATCTCGGTGATGGGGAGGCGGTCGGGATCCTCGCGACCGCGTGGCACTTCGTGCCGGGCGATGACGGACCCGGCTACTGGGTTCCGACCGAATCGGCATCCGATTCGGTGGTTGTGCCAGTGAGCGGCGGAACGACCACGACGACCTCGACGACATCTACAACGACGACCTCGACCACCTCGACGACGGTTCCGACCACGACAACCACGACGACGGTTCCGACGACAACGACGACAACGACGACGGTGCCGACGTCCACCACGACGACTGTCCCGACAACAACCACGACCACGGTGCCGACCACGACAACCACGACGGTGCCGACTACGACGACCACGACGGTCCCGTCGGGTACCACCACGACCACCACGGTTCCGTCCACGACAACCACGACGGTCCCGACCACAACGACCACGACGACTGTCCCGACAACAACCACGACCACGGTGCCGACCACGACGACCACGACGACGGTGCCAGCCACAACGACCACCACGACGGTGCCGACTATGACGACCACGACGACGGTGCCGACCACGACGACCACCACGACGGTGCCGACTACGACAACCACGACGGTCCCGACCACAACGACCAGCACCACCAGCCCCGTGACTGCGGCACCGACGACCACGTCTACAGTCCTGTCGAGCCCGCTCTCACCGACCCCGTCAACCCCCGGTACGACGGGGTCGAGTGGCCCGGTGATCGTCGTGGGCGGTACGAGCTTGACCAACACTCCATCCGGGGATCGGTCAGTGGCTCCGCCTCCGGATGGTGGGTCGGCCGGGGATGAAGGTTCCGCGGCGGATGACTCCGGGTCGGTGCCAACGGCTGACGAGGGAAGCGCCGTCGCAGGTTCGTCGAGCACGGATGACCGGGAACTCGCAGGTGGTGTGGTCACCGAGGTCGAGAGTGACAGCGAGTCTGATTCCGAGGCAGACGGTGACAGTGACGGCGATCCGGTTCGCTATACCGCCGTCACCGCCATGTCCCAGGCGACCCAGCCGTACGCGATCGTCTCGGTGGTCGTGATCCTCATGGTGATCCTGTTGATCGGCGCCCGTCCGGTACCCGGGGAGCAGCGCCTGAACAGGCCCACTGGTGCGGGTGCGGCAGACGGGGAACCTCTCGATGGTGAAGACCCAGAGGAGATGTGATGACCACGAAACGGCTCCGCCGTCGCGTCCTTCCAGGCGTACTGATGGGGGCAACCCTGATGGGTCTCGTCTGGAGCACCCCTGCGGGTGCCCAACAGGAGGACTCGCTTCAGGTCTCCGCGTCGGTGAACGGCCGGGAGGTCGAAGGGGCAGGCAGCAACGACCCGGTTCGGCTGGAGCCGCTCGAGGTCACCGAGGCCGAGATAGAGGTGAGCAACACCACGGGCTCAGACGTCGTGGTGAAACGGGCCCGGCTCTTCGGCAAGGCGTTCGGCCTGACCTTCGTCGCGTACGACGCGGTGGTCGAGGTGCCCGTGGGTGCAGGTGAGACCGCGATCATCGACATCCCGATCGAGTTCGTCGATCTAGAACGCCAGGCGACGGGGTTGCTGCCGGGCGGTTTCGCGCTCTACGACGCAAACCGCGAGGTGGTCGGCCAGCAGGACTTCGTGATCGATGTGAGGGGGTCTGCGACCTCGGCGCTCGGGCTGTTCGGGATCTTCATCACGATCGCCACGATCATCGGGATCGTCGGCATCTACCTGGGCATCAAGCGGCGCACGTTGGAGCCCAAGCGTCCGAAGCGGGCGGTTCGGTTCGCGTTCGTGGGGCTCGGAATTGGGCTCACCGCGGTCGTGGCGCTCGCGGTGTTCAGGGTCGTTGCCCCGACGCCGATCGTGTGGATTCCACTCACCATCCTGCCGACCCTCGGGGGCGCGCTTCTCGGGTTCATCTCACCCGGTCCACTGAAGATCGACGAGGACTCCGACGGCGACGACCTCGATGCGTTGGAGGAGCGTGAGTACCTGGACGAGCTCGACCGGATCGCCCGGGAGGAAGAATCGGCTGTCGTCGCTGCCGGAGCGGGGACCGCATCGGACTCCACGGCTCCCGACCCGATGGATGGGGATGCTGTCGACCTCACACAGCACAGCTCGACCGAGTCGGCGGCCGGTCCTTCGGGAGTCCGGGGCCATTTCGAGCGTTGAAAGACCGGGCGTCAGGACTCGATCGTCTCCGAGACGGCTCGCGCACTCGCCTCGTGTCCCGACTCGTCCGGATGGAACGAGGCGAGGACACGGGGACGGATCTCGAATCCGTTGATCCATGGTTCCTCGGAGCAACGTCCATGACCGTCGAAGGCGGGTACCTGGTCGACGAACACCACGCGTTCGGTTCCCTCGGCCGTCTCCCGGATCGTGGCGTTGAGCTTCTCGGCCGCGGCCCGCAGCAACTGCGCATCGGCCTTCGCGAACCCGTCGCAGCTGTCCCCCTCGGCCGCGGACCAATCGCTCGGGTCCTCGAACAGCTGGGGATAGCCGAGAACCACGAGCCGGCCGTCGTCGGCGAGGTGCTCCCCCACGATCCGCTCGTAGAGCTCGTCGAGCCCTTCGGCCAGTGGTCCGGTCCGCTGTTCGAGCTCGGTCTCGTCGAAACTGCAGCCTCGTTCGAGTGCCCGCCCGATGTCCCGGTCGAGGAGCGCTCCGATCACGTCGTCGGCGCCGACGCAGTCGATGAGGGTGTCGAGGAAACCCACGTCGTTGCCGCCGACGGTGAGTGTCACGAGGTCGAAGCGTTGGTCACCCAGGGCGTCGAGCTGGCTCTCCACGTCAGGGATCTCGGCGCCGGAGCAAGCCACGAACACGAACGCCGGACCCGACTGCTCGGTGGACTCCGAGGCCGCCTCGAGTCTTCCCTCGGAGCGGAGCTGCTCGGCAAGCAGCTCCGGGTATGCCGCGGGGCTGCGGCCACACTCGTCCCCGGAGTCCCGTGTGCCCTCCCCGGAGGAGTAGGAGTCACCGATCGCGGCGTAGGTGAGCGAGTCGTCCTCGCTCCCACATCCGACCGCGAGGAGGCCGGCAAGGACCATCAACCCGAGGAGAGCGAACACCCCCGGGCGACCACATGCACCACCTCTTCTCCCCACGGGACGCAATGTAACAGCACGAGGCGTCTCAGCTTCCTGCGTGCGCGGGTGCCGAGGGGGCGGACTGCGGAGTCAACGTGGACCAGCTGAACGTCCTCGTCGACGGTAGGCAGGTGCGCCTCAGCGCTCCGGGGCCCCATGTGATCGGCCGGCACTCCGATGCCGCGGTTGTGGTCGAACACGAATCCGTCTCCCGCCACCATCTCGGTCTCAGGGCCTTGGACGGCAAGTGGTGGATCGAGGACCTCGGCAGCTCGAACGGGACCTTTCTGGATGGCTCACCCGTGACGGAGCTGTCCCTCGAGGCCCCCCTCCAGGTGATGCTCGGAGGCTCGACCGACGGCATCACCGTGGACCTGGTACCGGTGACGGCTGATCCTGCAGACCTCGGGCCATCGGGCCTCGGGCGACCGCTGCGGGTGCATGGCCTCGGCGGTGACCGGGTGACGATCGGCCGGGCCGACGACAACACCGTGGTGCTGAACGACCTGCAGGTGTCACGGCACCATGCCGAGCTGCTGCGGCGCGACGACCGGTCCTGGTTGCTGAGCGACCTGGACAGCTACAACGGGACCTTCGTCGAAGGCGAACGCGTCGAGGGGACGCGACTCATCTCCGATGAGGTGATCAGCATCGGGTCGCGCTTCCTGCGGGTGGGCGGCTCCGGGATCGAGGAGTACTCGGCCGTCGAGCACTTCCCGGTTGCGGCCGAGGACCTGCGGGTGGTCACCCCCGACGGGTCGGTTCTGCTCGACGACATCAGCTTCGTGGTCGAGGAGGCATCGATGATGGCGATCCTCGGGCCATCGGGTGCCGGCAAGTCGACGTTGCTCGGAGCGCTGACCGGACTGGCTCCTGCGACCTCGGGTCGCGTGCTCTGTGGTGGGCGGGACCTCTATGCGATGCAGGACAGCCTCTCGCGCCGCATCGGCTATGTGCCCCAGGACGACCTCGTCCAGCCCGAACTGACAGTCGAGCAGTCGGTCGACTACGCGGCGAAGCTGCGGTTCCCGCCGGACGTGTCCCAACGGGAGCGGGACGAACGCGTCGACGAGGTGATCGCGGAGCTGGGCCTCGAGCACCGTCGCGACGTCCGTGTCGGGGACCTCTCGGGCGGCCAGCGCAAGCGTGTGTCGATTGCACTGGAGCTGCTGACGCGCCCGTCGCTGATATACCTCGACGAACCCACTTCCGGACTGGACCCGGGATACGAACGGAGCGTGATGATGATGCTCCGGCGTCTGGCCGACAGCGGACGCACCGTTGTGCTCGTGACCCACAGCGTCGAGAGCCTGTACCTGTGTGATCGGGTGCTGTGCCTCGCCCCCGGCGGGCGCACGGCTTGGTACGGACCACCCGAGGAGATGCCCCGGTACTTCGAGCGGCAGTCGTACCAGGAGATCTTCCAGCTGCTCGACTCGAGGGGAGCCCTCGACCACGCGGCAGCCGACGGAGACAACCTCGCGGTCGACCCGGCGGAACTGCGCGACCGCTACGAGGCATCGACCGCGGCGCAACGCTACGTGCGGGTACCTCTGGAGTCCTACGAGCAGGCTCTGGCAGTGGACGCCCCGGAGGAGGCGACGGTGCGCCGGGGCCCGGCGTTGCGCCATTGGTTCGGACAGGTTGGGACGCTGACCAGACGCTATGCGCAGATCATGCGCACGGATCGGCGGACGCTCACCGTGCTGGCGATCACCGGTCCCGTGCTCGGGCTCGTCCTGTTGCTGCGCCTCCCCCCAGCCCAGCTGGGTGGCCCCGATGCGACCCAACCGCTGTTCTCGCAGGCGGCGGTGATCTCGTTCATCCTGGTCATAGGCATCACCCAGGTGGCGACGAGCACCTCGGCGCGTGAGATCGTGAAGGAGCGGGCGATCCTGAGTCGCGAACGCACCGTCGGGGTGTTCCCGAGCGCCTACCTCGTGTCCAAGGTGGTCGTCCTCGGAGGCATCGCAGTGGCGCAGGCGGTCGTGATCATCGGGATCGCCACTGCTCGCCAACGAGGTCCGACCGCGGGCATCGCCCTCGGTTCGGGCCGCATGGAGCTCTTCGTCGTCGGCGCTCTCGTCGCTCTGGGCGCGATGGCAGCAGGTCTGCTTCTGTCGGCGTTGGTCGACTCACCGGACCGGGTCGCGCTGATCCTGCCGGCGATCCTCGGCTTCCACGTGCTCGTGACCGCCGGCGAGGTGATGCCGAGCGTGCCGAGGGTTCCCGTACTGGAACAGGCCCGCTACCTCTCGACCGCCCGTTGGGGCTACGCGGCCATGGCCAGCACCGTCGATGTGGAGGACCGGGGTGCCCCGGCACGGGTGTTGGGCGAGCTGTCGGGCATGACCCTGGAGGAGCTGGGAAGCGTGCAGAGCATCGAGGACCTCGAGGAGTTGGCCCCCATAGGGGAGGATCTACAGCACCGCAGTTCGGTGTGGTGGCGCGACGTCGCCGCCATCGCGGGCCTCACAGCGTTGATGCTCGCCGCGACCGCCGTGGTGCTCCGAAGGAAGGGTCCGTCGGCATGACCGAAGAGGAAGCAGGCCTCACGAGCGCACTCGAGGGCTACACGATCGGGGCGCAGCTCGGTCGCGGTGCAATGGGGGAGGTGTACGGCGCTCGCCAGGTTCGACTCGGTCGCGACGTCGCCATCAAGCGTCTGCCCACCGGCTTCGCCGCCGACCCCGAGGTCAGGGGACGTTTCGGTGCCGAGGCCCAGGTCCTGGCGTCGCTGGATCATCCCCATGTCGTTCCGGTCTACGACTTCGTCGAGCGCGAGGATCTGTGTCTGCTGGTGATGCAGGCCCTGCCGGGGGGCACGGTCTGGGAGTGGTTCACGAACGAGGGCGTGTCGATGCCCACTGCCTGTGCGATAGCGCTCGCAGCGTGCGCAGGACTGGACCATGCCCACGGCCGGAACGTGCTGCACCGCGATGTGAAGCCCGACAACCTGATGTTCGACGAGCACCGTCAGCTCAAGGTCACCGATTTCGGAATAGCAGCGGTGCTCGGCGGCTCGGGGACCCTGGCCACCGAGAGCGGGGAGGTCATCGGGACCCCCGCCTACATGGCGCCCGAGCAGGCCGACGGATCCGCGGTCGGTCCCGCTGCTGACGTCTATGCGGTCGCGACCATGCTCTACGAGCTGCTGACCGGCCGTCTCCCGTTCTCGGAGGACGGAGAACCGATGGATCTCCTGAGGCGGAGGCTGTCCGAGCGGCCGGAGCCGATCCAGCAGATCGCTCCCCGTGTTCCCCATCCGATCGCCTCGGTGGTGATGCACGGGCTCGAACGCTCTCCCGGGGATCGTCCCCGCACGGCCGAGGAGTTCGGTGTGGAGCTCGCCACTGCCGCGGTGGAGTCCTGGGGGCCGAGTTGGCTCGACCAGGCCGATGTGAAACTTCTCGCCGGTGGCACTCTTGCAGCGGCAGCCACGACGCCGGTTGCCCGCACGGGCAGCGGCGATCCGGCTGGCCCGGTGAGGGGAGGAACCGGTGCGGACGGGCGCGAAACGCTCCCTCCGGGATCAACCGGCCCGAACGCGCCCGGGGCACGCGACACCGTCGGCCCGGGGACACCCGCCGGGGAAGGGACACCACTGCCCGGTGAGGGGGTGTCGCCGGGTGAGCCAGCGGCAACGGACGCAGCGGCGTCGCTCAGCGAGGCCGCGTCGTCGGTCGTGCGTCCGACCCGAACCCGGCAACGACGAGCCGGACCGGACCTCAGCGGGCTCGATCCCAGCGACGTGGTACCGGTCTCGAAGGTGCTGACACCGACGCGGGCTCCCTGGGGTTGGATCGTCACCGCAATCGTGTCCGCCCTGCTTGTTCTGCTGGTCGCGTTCGGCGGCGTCGGAGGCGACGGTTCGAACGCCGATGCCACACCAACCGGGATGGTCGTGATCTCCGGCGAGGCGGCCGGAGGTGAATCGGCGCCGGAGGTGGACCTTTCCCAACCGGTGTCGATCGTGGTCGCCGACCCGCCACCGGGCGCGGCCACGCTGCAGATGAATCTGTCCGTCGGTGGTCTACCCATCGGGTCCTCGAACGAGGTGCCCGTGGTTGCCGCCGTAGGGTCGGTTTCGGCCACCGTCTCGGCATCGTCGCCACGGATCGTGGCCAGCGGTCCCGTCGATGCCGAACTGCTCCTGCGCGACGTGTCCGGTGCACCGCTTCCGTCTCCGACCGTTGAGATCGACCCCGACCGCCAGGTGTGGCTGTCCGTCGGTGGGTGGTTGGCGATCGTCCTGACCGCGCTCGTGGTGGTGTACGCAGCGTCGTTGTCGACTCCTCTGCGTCGTGGGAGGCGTCGGATCCGTTCGACGGTCGCGTTGGCCGGCGTCGGTGCCGTGGGTGGGGCGACCGCAGTGCTCTGGGCGTGGTGTCTGGGCGGTCCACAACCGGCGGTCACCAGCCTTGTCGTGGCTGCCGTCCTCGGTGCGATCGTCGGTGCAGCGACAGCTTCCTCGCTGTTCCTGCTCGGACGACGCCGACGGGTCAGACGGCGGATCCGTGCGCGCGCACGAGCGAGGGCCGACGCCGCACGCTGATACGGGATCTCAGTCCGGTCGTACGACCGTGGTCGCGCGCGAGTCGCCGGACGGTGTCTCGCCGCCGGCCTGCTGCCATCTGAGTTCACTGACGCCGTGGGTGCCCGACAGGCCCTTGAGCTCGACTTGGCTCTCCGGGCCGAACGAGAAGTCGCCCGATGGCTCCGTGATCGCGCGCGTAAGGCCTGACACGAGCACCTGTCCGCCTGCGGCCTGGTTCGCCACGCGCGCCGCCACGTTCACGTGGAGGCCGAACAGGTCTCCTCCGGCTTCCACGGCTTCTCCGGTGTGCAGCCCCATGCGGACCCTGACCTGCTGACCGGGGGTTCGGAACTCGGGGGACTCGAAGCCCTTCTGGACCGCCGTGGCGCACCGGATCGCGTCTCCTGCGCTGTTGAAGGTGACCATGTAGCCGTCCCCGATGGACTTGATGACTCGGCCGCGGTGTGCCCTCACCTGGTTCTCGATGAGGTCGTTGTGGCGCCGAAGGTGGTCGAACCAGACGTTGTCGCCCAGGGCTTCGGCCATCTGCGTCGAGGACTCGATGTCACTGAACAGGAACGTCAGGGTTCCGCCGGTGGTGTCGGGGAGGCTGTCCGCCAGCGAGCCGGCTTTGCTGGCGACGTCGTGCGCGACCGCCTCGATCATCGTCGAGCGCGCGTCTCGACCGGATACGGGGGAGGGTGCCGCCTCTCCGGTCCCAGAGGTCCGGGTCGGTGAACCAGGCGCCACCGTCTCACGGTGCGCGGTTCGTGAGCCCTCGGCGACAGCTGGTTTCGCCGCTATGAGTTCGCCGCGGCGGATCCGTGTCTGCCCGGCAACTGCTTCCACCCCGGGCCCGAGAACACCGGTGCCCGCGAGTGGTGACCCGCCGAGCAGTGTTCCGTTGCGGCTCCCCAGATCCTCGATTGTGACCTGGTCTCCGACGCTCTGGATCGCGAGATGGCGCCTGCTCAGCATCGCGTCGTCGATGAGCACTCCATCGCACTCGCGTCCCAGTTCGAAACGACGGTTCACCACGATGCAAAGCGGGCCACCATCAGGTGGGTGGATCTCGACGGTCGGGATTCCCTGCACGATCCTCTCCTGGCCTGCCCACCGAATCCGGTGGTCTCCCCGCGGCCACACTATCGGCACGCCGGCCGTCGGGTCGTCGGTCCATGCGCCCGCTACTCAGTGCTGTCGACGAGCCGCCGTTCGACGCCCTCCAGGACGAGCTCCAGTCCGAATTCGAACTCCTCGCCGAAGTCGTATCCCGGCTTCAGCACGTGACCGACCGCGAACTCCGCGAAGTGCGGGTAGGTGGCACCCATCTGCTCGAGGAGCGTCGCCGCCAGCTCGGTGACCTCGTCGTGGGTGTCGAAGGGCAGGGCTGCTTCCTGCATGGCGAAGCCGTAGACGTAGGCGTCGAATGCGGCGATCGTGTGCGCCGTGAGCGACAGCGAGAAACCGTTGGCCCGTAGCAGGCCGATGATGGAGTCCTGGCGCCGCATCGTCGCTGGGCCGGGCGAGGAGCGCGAATCCATGATCGCGATCGCCCACCGGTGCCGGCCGAGTGCCTCCCGCGTGGTGTGCGCACAGCGTCCGAGGGCCTCGCGCCATGGTTCACCGGGGTCAGGCGTTCCCAGCTCCGCGAACACGCGGTCCACCATCCCGTCGAGCAGGTCCTCCTTGTTGGCGACGTGGTTGTACAACGACATCGCCTCGACCCCCAGCTCCTCACCGAGCTTGCGCATCGAGATCGATCCGAGGCCGTGCTCGTCGGCCATGGCGACCGCTGCGTCCAGCACCGCGGTGCGGTTGAGGGGCGCTCTCGTCTCCTGTGTGCTGCCCAAGTTCTCCTCCCAGGACGATTCGTGGGGCGCCTCGTCTTCGTCCTGCTGCCGATCCACCAGCAGGTCCCCACGAGGCGACCCTTGACAAGCTTACAACGTAAGTCTACCGTATGGCCCATGATGACTTACGCTGTAAGTAACAACGACGATGCGACCAGGAACGAGGAGGCCACCATGGTCCCTGCGACGATGGATGCGATCACGCAGTACGAGTACGGGGAGGCGAGCGAAGTACTCGGCTTCGAACGCATCGCGGTGCCGGAACCCGGGGCCGACCAGGTGCTCGTCAGGGTGGATGCAGCGGGGCTGGACCAGGGAACCTGGCACCTCGTGGCCGGCCTGCCCCACGTCGTCCGTCTCGCAGGATTCGGTGTACGCCGCCCCAAGAACCCCGTCCCCGGTCTCGACTTCGCAGGTGAGGTCGTCGCCATCGGATCGGGCGTCACCGGCTACACCGTGGGTGAGCGCGTCTTCGGGACCTCGAAGGGCTCGTTCGCCCAGTACGCCGTGGCAGACGTCGAGAGGATCGCCCCGATGCCTGCAGGCGTCCGGCCCGAACAGGCCGCCGTGGTGGCGGTGTCGGGCCTCACGGGCCTGCAGGGCATCAGGGACGTGGCGGGTGTGGTCGCGGGGGAGAAGGTCCTGGTCATCGGAGCCTCCGGTGGCGTCGGTTCCTACGCGGTGCAGGTGGCCAGGGCACTCGGTGCCGAGGTGACCGGTGTGGCCAGCACGTCCAAGCTCGACTTCGTGCGGTCGCTCGGGGCGGACCACGTGATCGACTACACCGCGGGGCCGATCGGGGACTTCGGCGGTGGCTACGACGTGATACTCGACATGGGCGGCAACCGCACGCTGCGCGAGCTGCGCCGCCTGCTCGTTCCGAACGGACGGCTCGTGATCACCGGTGGGGAGAACGGCGGGAGCCTGGTTGGTGGGGCCGACCGCCAGATCAGGGCATCCATCTGGTCGCTGTTCAGCTCCAAGAAGATGAAGACGTTCATCTCCTCGGAGAACTCGGAGGATCTGCGCACCCTCGCCGCAATGGTCGAGCGCGGCGAGCTGCGCATTCCGCTCGACCGTGTCGTCGCCCTACCCGAAGCTGCCGGTGCCATCGATGACATGAGGGCCGGTCGTGTCCGCGGCAAGCTGGCCGTCGTGCCGGAGGCGGACCCGGGCGAGCCTGCACAGGATCAGCCCTGACGCGAGGCAACCTCCCGATCCCCCGATGAGCAGGGCGCGGTCGTCGCTGGCCAGGCCGTAGGTCACCCAGATGGCGGCCTCGACCAGGGCCATCGACCAGGTCAGTGGCGACACGCCCCGGCAGTCCCGGCTGCGCATGGCCGACACGACGGCCGGGAAGAACTGCAACCCGTAGGCCAGCCCGACGACCAGGCCGGCAGCGGTGAACCCCCCGAGTGCGAGCGCCGGCAGCGGTGCAACCCCGACCACCAGCATCCCCACGACCAGGGGGCGCCAACCCGGCCGGCCCACCAGGGAGATGAACTGCCGGGCCATCACCAGGTAGAGCGCGGCTGCCAGCACCGACACCGGCAGGATGCCCGGGAGCGACTCCGCGAGCCCGTAGATCGTCCACCAGGTGTTCATGGCGATGCCCACGCCGATCCACACCCCCGAGACCCCATCCGCGGAGCGGAGGCGGTGGATCCGCGCCACCTGCGGCACGATCATGCCCACGCCCATGACGTTGGCCACCACGACCAGGGCCGTGAGCAGCACCGGGTCCACGGATCAGCTTCCCCGGGAGCGGTCCGCGGGGACGGCCCTCCGAACCAGTTCGTCGAAGAGCCGCTGGTTCACCGGGTCGTGGGCAGCGGTGTCCTCGGGGTGCCACTGCACAGCGACCATCCACGCGTCACGTGCGGGGAGGTCGAGTGCCTCGACGATCCCGTCACGGGCACGTGCCACGACCTCGAGGCCATCGCCGACCTGCTGGACCGCCTGGTGATGGTGGCACTCCACGGTCGGTGTCGTCGTGCCCAGGGCCTCGGCGAGGCGTGTGGACGCCTGCACGGTCACCTCGTGGCGGGTGCCGCCTCCCCCGAAGGGGACCCCGTGCTCCCCGATGCCGGGCTTTCCCGGGATGTGGGGGTCCAGGTCGCCGCCGCGCAGCACGTTGAGGATCTGCATGCCCCGGCAGATGCACAGGATGGGGAGGTCGGCCTCCAGCGCTTCTTCGAGCAGTGTGAACTCGAAGTCGTCCTGGAGCTCATCGACGTGGCTCATCGTCTCGTGCAGCGGTTGGCCGTAGCGCTTCGAGTGGATGTCCGAACCACCCGTGAGCACCAGGGCGTCGATGCTCGCGAGCATCCGTCGTGCGTGGTCGGCGCCCGCTCGGCCGGGAGCCATGAGCACGGGCATCCCACCCGCCCTCTCGACGGAGTCGGAGTAGGTGGCCTGAAGGCACACCGACTCCACCAGCGGATACGGCCGGTCGACCGGCTCGCGCCGTGCGGTGAGTCCGATGCGTGGCAGTGCCTCGGTCATGGGTGTCGCTCCGTGTTCACAGCTGCTCGAAGTTCCGGCGCAGTTCCCAGTCGGTCACGGTGCGGTTGAACGCCGCCCATTCCTCGCGTGCCATGTGGAGCAGGTGGAAGTGCGCTTCCTCGCCGAAGGCCGAACGGGCCACTTCGGAACCGTCGAACAGCTCGATGGCCTCCACGAGCGTGGAGGGGATCCGTGGCAGGTCCGACTCGTAGCCGTTTCCCTTCGTCGGTTCCGGGGGCTCGATGCGGTTCTGGATGCCGTGCAGCCCGCCGGCGAGCATCGCGGCCTCGGCCACATACGGGTTGCAGTCGGATCCGGGTACCCGGCTCTCGACGCGCATCGCCTGTCCGTGGCCCACCACCCGGAACCCGAGCGTGCGGTTGTCGGTGTCCCAGCCGATCGCCGTGGGCGCCCAGGAACCCGGTTGGTAGCGCTTGTAGCTGTTCACGAAGGGAGCGAAGCACAGCGACAGCTCCGCAGCAGTCGCGAGCAGGCCGCCCAGGAACCACCGGAACACCTCCGATGGGGCATTCCCGTCGTCCTGGGAGGCCATCACCGACCTGCCGTTTGCGGTGTCCCACAGCGATGAGTGGATGTGACAGGACGACCCGGCATCGTCGAAGGCCGGTTTGGCCATGAAGGTGAGGCAACGGTCCTCGAGCCAGGCGATCTCGCGTGCACCGTTCTTGTAGACCGCATGGTTGTCGGCCATCGTCAGCGCATCGGCGAAGCGCAGGTTGAGCTCGTGCTGGCCCCGACCTGCCTCACCCTTGGAGTTCTCCACCGGCAGGCCCGCGGCGAGCATGCCCGAACGCAGCTTCGAGATGACCGCCTCGTCGCGGGTGGTGCCGAGCAGGTGGTAGTCGATTATGTAGGGGCTCGACGGAGTCAGGTCCCTGAATCCCTTCGCCCGGGCCTCCTCCGCGGACTCGCAGAACAGGAAGAACTCGAGCTCGGTGCCGAAGCGAGCCTCGTATCCGAGTTCGCCGGCCCGTTCCAGCTGGCGTCGCAGGATCGATCGGGGTGCCACCTCCACGAGTTCGCCGTCGTGGTCGAACAGGTCCCCGAGCACCATCGCGGTGCGCTCCAGCCAGGGCACCAGCCGAAGAGTGGAGAGGTCGGGCCGGCACTCGAAGTCGCCGTAGCCGGTCTCCCAGCTGGAGAAGCGGAAGCCCTCCAGCACCACCATGTCGACGTCCACCGCCAGCAGGTAGTCGCAGCACTCCACCGCAGCACCGTTGCGGGGAAGCTCGGCCACGAAGTGCTCGGCCACCACGCGCTTGCCCACGAGCCGGCCCTGCATGTCCGCGAAGGCGACCACGACCGTGTCCACCTCGCCCGTGGCCACGAGCTCGGTCAGTTCTTCAACGTTCAGCACGGTGGTCCCTCCGGGGTGGTGTAGGCGCTGGTGATCCCGCCGTCGACGAGCAGCGACTGCCCTGTCATGTAGGAGCTCTCATCGGAGGCCAGGAACAGCGCTCCGTTGACCATCTCGTCGACCTCGCCGAAACGGCCCATCGGGATGTGCACCAGCCGCCGCTCGCGCTGGGCCTGGTCCTCCATGAACTTCGCCAGCAGCGGCGTCAGCACCGGGCCCGGGCAGAGCGCGTTGGCCCGGATCCCCTGGCGGGCGTGCACGGCTGCGATCTCCCTGGTCATCGACAGCACCGCACCCTTGGACGCGGTGTAGGCGAGCTGTGGGGTGGCGGCGCCCAGGTGGGCCACGAAGCTGGCCACGTTGATGATCGAACCCCCGCCGTGCTCGAGCATCGCCGGGATCGCCGAACGGCAGCAGAGGTAGACGCCCTTGACGTTCACCTCGAAGGTGAGGTCCCAGACCTCCTCGGTCGTCTCGGTGGCGTCCCCGTCGCCGGCGGGGGAGATCCCGGCATTGTTGTAGAGCACGTCGAGGGTGCCCCACGTGCTCACCGCGGTGTCGACCATGGCGTCGACGGCCCCGGCGTCCCGCACGTCCACCTCGACCGTCACGGCCCTGCCACCTTCGCCGGTTATCGCATCGGCCACGGTACGTGCGGCATCGGCGTCGTTGTCGGCGACCACCACCGACGCTCCCTCGGATGCGAAACGGGCTGCTCCCGCGGCACCCATGCCATTTCCGGCGCCGGTGATGATCGCCACCTTGTCCTGCAACCGACCCATGCTCGCTCCCGTGTCCGCGCTCGCCTCGAAGGGTGTACCGCGCGCCACGATACGCTCACCGGCCATGACCTCCCCCACCGGATACGGCCCGACTGACAACGTGTTGCCGGGGCACCTCGACCTCCTGGTCGCGGGCCGCAGCACCGGCGGAGCGACGGGGGAGACCTTCGAGGTGACCGAACCCGCCACCGGAGAACCGCTCGCCACGGTGGCGCAGGCGTCCGAGGAGGACGTGGACAGCGCACTGCAGGCCGCCGTCGCAGAGTTCGAGGAGGGCAGCTGGCGCCGCACCAACGCCACCGACCGGGGGCGTGTGCTGCTGCGGGTGGCGGCACTGCTGCGCGAGCGCGCCGAGCTGTTCGCGATGGCCGAGGTGCGCGGTGCGGGCCACCCCATCGGCAACGCCCGCTGGGAGGCAGCCACGGCGGCGGACGTCTTCGAGTACTTCGCGGGTGCCGCCAACAAGCACTACGGCGACGTGATCCCGGTGCAGGACTCCGGGGTGGACCTGGCCGTGAGGGAGCCGGTGGGGGTGTGCGCGCTGGTGGTGCCCTGGAACTTCCCGCTGCTGATAGCCACCTGGAAGGTGGCTCCCGCCCTGGCGTGCGGCAACCCGGTGGTGCTCAAGCCGGCGTCGCTGACCCCGATAAGCGCGCTGTTGCTGGGCCAGGTCCTCCTCGATGCCGGAGTGCCCCCCGCAGCGGTGAGCGTGCTTCCCGGGCCCGGTCGAACGGTCGGTGAGAAGCTGGTCTGTGACCCGAGGGTCGCGAAGATCAGCTTCACCGGTGAGACCGCGACCGGGGCACGCATACTCGCCCAGTCCGCGCCCAACATCCCACGGGTGTCCCTCGAGCTCGGCGGCAAGTCGGCCTGCGTGGTGTTCGACGACGCCGACCTCGAACGGGCGATCGCCTCCACGCCGTTGTCGGTGTTCGACAACACCGGCCAGGACTGCTGTGCGCGCAGCCGCTTCCTGGTCCAGCGCAGCGTCTATGACGACTTCGTCGCCGGGTTCGTGGAGGCGACCTCCCAACTCGTGGTGGGTGACCCCCTCGACGAGGCCACGCAGCTCGGCCCGATGGTCTCCTCGGGGCAGCGCCAGGTCAGCCTCGACTACCTGGACATCGCCGCGCAGGAAGGCGCGCGGCGGCTCTGCGGCGGCGAGGCCAGCGGACCCGGATGGTTCCTCTCACCGGCAGTGCTGGCCGACGTCGACAACGAGATGCGCGTCGCCCGGGAGGAGATCTTCGGCCCGGTGGCATCGATCATCCCCTTCGAGGACGAGTCCGAGGCGGTGGAGCTCGCCAACGCCAGCCCCTACGGCCTCTCGGGAACGGTGTGGACCGGCAACGTCGGCCGGGCGCTGCGGGTGACGAAGGCGGTACGCACCGGGGTGATCTCGGTGAACAGCGCGCGCAGTGTGCGCACCGAGGCCCCATTCGGGGGCTTCAAGCAGTCGGGGCTCGGACGCGAACTCGGCATGGCCGCCATGTCGCACTACACCGAGACCAAGAACATCTTCCTCAGCGACGAGTGAACCGACCCGCCCCCGGAGGCCTCCCGTGCCGATGATCGACCTGTCCCACAAGCCGAGTGGATGGCTCAAGAAGCTCCTCAGGGCACCCACCTACTTGTACCGCGCCCGGCTGGGCTTCCTGTTCGGACGGCGCTTCGTGATGATCGAACACCGTGGCCGGCGCAGCCAGAAGCTGTACCGCACCGTCATCGAGGTTGCCGACCGGTGCCCACCCGAGTGGATCTGCACATCGGGCACCGGACCCCGAGCCGACTGGTACCGCAACCTGAGGGCCAACGGTGTCGAGGCCATCTGGATCGGATCCCGGCGACACGACGCCTCGGTGCGCTTCCTGGAGCCGACCGAATCGGCGGAGCACATGAGGCGGTACGAGGATGCCCATCCCCGCACCGCGGCCAAGCTGTACGAGACCATGGGCGTCTCCTACGACGGGACCGAGGACGACCTGGTCCGGATGATGGGTGAGATCCCGATGGTGGCCTTCACGCCACTGCCCTGATCCGGCGGCCAGGTCAGGCCATCGTCAGGCGGTTCCGTCCCGCTGACTTCGAGACGTACATGGCTGCGTCCACATGGCGCACCAGGTCCTCGATGTCGGTGACATCGGTGGCGGGGAAGGAGACGGCCCCGACGCTCACCGTCACCCGCACTTCGCGGTTGTTGTCGGTCACGACAGTGGACTCCACCGTGCGGCGGACGCGCTCGGAGAGGTCGTGCAGGTCATCAGGTCCGGCACCCGGGAGTACGGCGAGGAACTCCTCCCCGCCGTAGCGCATCAGGGTGTCTCCGTCGCGCAGCACACCGCGTGCGGCATCGGCCACTGCCGTCAGCACCCGGTCGCCGGTCTGGTGGCCGTGGGTGTCGTTGACCGCCTTGAAGTGGTCGATGTCGAACAGCATCACACCGAGAGGTTCCCGCGAACGCACCGAGCGGCTGAACTCTTCCCCCAGGCGTTCGAGGCCGAAACGACGGTTGAACAGTCCCGTGAGGGGATCGATGGCGGCCACCTGCTGGAGTTGTTCGTGGCTGAGTGCGTTGTTCAGTGCGACCGCGAAGTTCGGAAGGAGGCTGTCGATCAGCTGGTCGTCCTCGGCGCTGGTGCGGGCGTCGGACGCGAGCAGCACCACACCGATCGGCACCAGCCGGATGTGCAGCGGGTAGGCGATGACCGATCTCGGGGTGAACTCGACCAGGGAGGAATCCACGACCACGTCCTCCGGAAGGTCGAGGTGGATGGTGGTGAGCGTCCGGTACGCACGCGTGACCGGGGCGCTGCTCGCGATCTGCTGGTCGTCGCGGATCCCGTTGGAGGCGACGGTCACCATCTCACCGTCGCGGACCACGCACAGGGCAGAGGCCACGAATCGACCCACCTCCTGGAGTTCGGAGAGGGCGGCCTCCGCGAGCGTGGAGACTTCGATGTGCGACGAGAGCGTCCGCGCGAAGTCGCCCGAGGCGTCGCTCACGCGGTGGCTGGCCGCAAGGGCCTCCACCAGCCGGTTGAACGAGGCCGCTGCCTCACCGATCTCATCGTCGGAGTCCACCGGAACCGAACAGGTTTCAGGATTGCACTCGGCGGAGGTTCCCGAGCGGATCGCCTCGCGCAGCGTGGTCTCGACGCGGTTCATCCGCGACCGGAGCAGGCGCAGCTTGGAGCCCACGACCGCCCTCGAGATCAACTGGCTGATCGCGCCGACGCACAACCCCGCCGCAACCGTGGCTCCGAAGAAGATCGGGGTGAGAACGTTCTCCGAGGGCACTCCGAAGAGCATCACGAAGAATGGAAAGGCGAGTCCCATCAGGAGTCCGAATCCCATCATCCACACTGCCAGGTCGGTGAAGACCCTCGGGGTGATCCGGGGAAGGGGTGTCCGCTCGGTCGCCGGGTTGGCGGCCGTGGGGCTCGACGCATCTGCCATACGCCAACCATCGGCCGGGCCGCACTCGAGTTGAGCGTGGTTCAACCTGGAGCGGGTGAGGAGAATCGAACTCCCGTACTCAGCTTGGGAAGCTGCTCGGAAGGGTCTACTGAAGTCTGCAACCACGGGGACCACCAGGAACGGCAAGGGCTTGCTGTGTCGGCCCGTGGCGTTCCGTGACCGTCGGTCCCACTCCGTAGGGTCACGCTAGGGTCACGCCGCATCGACTCGGCGGGCGGCGGGCCGGCGGTACCAGCCGTCGAGTTCGCGGCCCTCCGGGAACGACGGCTCGCCACCGGCTGAAGCTCCCGAGACTTGGATTGCAGCGCTGTAATTCCAAGTTTCGCGCGTGAGACTTTGAATCGGCGGCGTACAATCAAAGTCATGTCGTCGTTGACGGATTCGCCGATCGGGTCGGTCGTTGCGATCTCGGGCTACGACGCGCGGTTCGGCGAGTCATACGACGCCGAGGCATACGTCCCAGCTGATCTGCCCGATCGCATCGACCTGCCTGGCTCGGTCTGGATGGTGGTCAGCGAGGCGAACGCCGAACTGGGGCGCCTCGACGCTGCAGCAAGCCTGATCCCGAACCCTCAGCTGGTGACGCGCATCGCCACACGTAGGGAGGCGATCGGTACTTCGGCCTTGGAGGGCACCTACGCGGAGCTGACCGAGCTGTTCGCCGCCGAAGTCCTCCCGTTCGACGAACAGGAGACCGAGGTTGCGCCGAACGTTCGCGAGGTCATGAACTACGCCCGCGCTGCCGACGCTGCCTACGGCTGGATCGGCGAGCGTCCGGTCACCCTAGGGATGTTGGCTTCGTTGCAGGCCGAGATCGTCCGGGGAACCGATAGCGACGGTCCCGAGGCCGGTTCGATCCGTGAGAGCCAGGTGTTCATCGGGGCGAAGCACCGCCGGGTGAGCGAGGCTCGCTTCATCCCTCCACCGCCGGGCGACCAGCTGCGCGCCATGTGCGAGCGGTGGATCGCTTGGCTGAGCGCCACCGGACCGGTCGAGCAGATCCAGCTGCTCCCTCGTGTCGCGATGGCCCACTACCAGTTCGAGACGCTCCACCCGTTCACCGACGGCAACGGCCGCGTCGGACGTCTCGTCGCGGTGCTCCAGCTTCTGCACGAGGGCGCCCTCCGGTCGCCGGTGCTGTCGGTGTCGCCCTGGCTCAAGGACCGTGCCGACGAGTACCGCGATCACCTCCTGGCCGTCAGCACGACCGGCGACTGGGCTCCATGGATCGAGTTCTTCGCTCGGGCCGTGGCTGCCGAGTCAGCGTCGGGCCACGAGCGCATCATGCGCCTGCTCGCCTTACGTGAAGAGCTGGGTGACTCCGTGCGCTCCGCCCTCCCGAGAGCCCGACTCGCAGTGGAGATCGCCGACGACCTGATCGCCTATCCCATCCTCTCGGTCTCAGATGCCCAACGGCGGTACGGCCGCACGAACCAGGCCAACCGCAACGCCATCGGCTCGCTCCTGGATCTCGGGATCCTCGAGCCCTACAGCGATGCTCGCTATGACCGCCTTTACTGGAACCGTCGCGTTTTTCAGATCATCGACAGCTGACCTAGCGAGGGGAAGGAGCAGCACATGGAGAATGAGACGGAGCCGGAGGACGATGTCGACTTGGCCACTCGGCTGCTCGCAGAGTGGGACGAAGGTCGCGGTACTTCCAAGAGCGAGATGGAGCGGCGGGAGTGGGATGACGGTGGTGCCCATGGCCGTCGGTTCGATCGCTTCATCCGCCAGACGCTGGGTGTGGCGACCACCAAGCGCTCGCGACAGACCGATAGGATTGTTGACCTCGAAGGCCAATTGCGGCGACTCGGTGCGACACCGGACGGTCAGCAGCTCGAGGAGTGGGAGGAGCAACTCGACCACGCTCGGCAAGCGGCGCTCGGCGCAGTTCGGGTCTGGAACGACCCCACGGCGACCTTCCGGACCGAGACCTTCGCGCTTCTCCTCGTCACGGCCTGGAACAGCCTGGCGCTGGCCGTATTGCAGCAGGCGGGCGACGAGTGGCGTGACCTCAATGAGGACGGAAGCCCGCGGACGGTCAATGGTCGCGAACGTGCGCTGGAGACCAGCGAGCTCGTCGACGCGGCGTTCTCCGGCGATCGGTTCCGCGGACTGCGGCGCAACGTCGAATTCTGGCTCGGACTGCGCAACCAGGTTGCACATCGCCATCTTCCTGCGCTTGATGTCGCGATCGTCCCTCAAGCGCAAGCTGGTCTCCTGAACCTGGAAGGCGCTCTTGAGGAGCGTTTCGGGTCCAACTTCACTCTGGGGTCAGCGCTGTCCGTTCCGCTGCAGCTCACAGGGTTCCGTGATCCAGGCGTTCTGTCGTCGGTCAAGCGGCTCCAGGCGTCGCTTCCGCTCGACGTCCAGACCTATCTGGAGGATCAGGCCTCACGGAACGCGGCGCTAGTCGACGACCCCGCGTACATGCTCAGGGTGACCTTCGTCCCGACCGTGCCGGCATCGGGCCGGAGTCCAGACGCGGTCGCCCACTTCGTGAAACCAGGAGAGGTGTCGGAGGATCTTGCTCAGGCCCTCAAGGAGTACACGGTCGTGACGAAGGTCGTGAAGGCCGAGCGACCGAACCTCATTGCCACCCAGGTCGTCGATGCGGTCAGCGATCGCATCTCTTACCGGTTCACGATGCGAATGCACACGGTGGCAGCGCGGAAGCTCAAGGCGAGGCCCCCGGCTGATGGAGATCAGACTGCGACCGACCCCCGCTACTGCGAGTACGTCACGTCGGTGAAGCGCCACCTGTACAGCCAGGCTTGGGTTGATCGCCTCGTCGACGAGCTGTCGACTGAGGAGGGCTTCCGTCGGGCCGTAGGCGAATGTCCGGTGCCGAGAAGCTGAGGGGTGATCGCCCGCTACTCCCACTCGGCGAAGTTCTTCAGACCCGACCAGGTACCGCCGGCCTGCTGGATGGCCGTCTCTGTGGCGAAGAGGTAGTGCCAGGTGGCGGTGGCGTCGCCGGAGTCGTTGGCGAAGCGGGCCCACTCGTAGCCGGCGTTCTTCTTCTCGATCACGTCGGGGTCGTTCGCACGGTCATCGGCCTTGCCCTCGACCATCCAGTGATGGCCGTCTTCGGCAACCACGATGAAGTCGGGGTAGTGGCGCTGTCGGTGGCCGTAGGGGATCCACACGTCCTGATGAGCCTCGACCCGCACCCACCAGGCCACATCGGGGTTGGACGCCTCGAACAGCTCGGCGAGGGCCAACTCGGTGCTCCGCGCATCGAAGCGGGCATTGGGGAGGATCGACTTGTTCCAGCCGCTGTACCAACGCCGTGGCGCCCACGCCGCCGTGCGGGGGAACACCTCGTCGGGGGCCACGATCCCGGTCGGCGGGTACTCGACGAGCTCAACGCCGGTCTGCAACGAGCTGCCACGCTGGGAGTGGTACTCGCGCACCAGGGACAGAAACGACGAGACGGCATTGGCCACCTTGGTATCGGTCCAGGTAGTCGACTCCTCGTCGGTGACCCCGGCACCGGTGAGGAAGGCGCCGACGAGCCGGTTGATGGCGTTCGATTCCTGGCGGGTACTCGTGACATACCGAGATCGCAGCACTTCACCGCGGATCCGATCACGCAACGCGTCGACGGGCAACGAGAGTTGGGAGGCTTCAACTGGGTCCTCGGCAACGGTGGCAGCGATCTGCACCCCTTCGCCCGTCTCGTCGGAAACCCGTTCGGCGCCGAGAGCCTGACGGTCGAGCGTCGGGGCATTGTCGGTGGCGAACTGGGCGCCGAGGTCGGAGGCCGCCTGGTTCGGCACGGTCGACAGCGAGAACGGTTGGGGGACCAGGCGGGGTACGAGCCGGGGGAACTCCACTCGTGACGCCCCGGTCACCAGGTCCATCGTGGTCGTGAGGGCGAGCGCCTGCTGTTCGGTCTCGGCCACGCGACGCTCGATGTCGGTCACCGCTGCACCGAACAGACCGCCCTCGATCGCCTCGCCGTTCTCGGCCGCGCCGGTGGTGCCACCGACCAGCACGTCGAGGCGACCTGAGCCGTCGGCGGCCTCAAGCACCGCTGCGTCGGACGAGCCGGCGAGTGACCCGTCGTCGGGAGCGACGAGCTGGGTCGGGTGGCGCTCGGTGAAGAAGGCCTCGAGCAGCGTTCCCGCGTCGGTGAGGAGGTCCCGGAACTTGCGATGAGAGAGCACCTCGACCGTGTCGAGCATCTGGCGCCCGGTCCGCTGCCCGAACGGCAGCCGGAGCCCTCGTCCGAGGACCTGCTCGGAGAGTGATTGGGACTCCAACGCCCGCAGGGCGCAGACGACGTAGATGTTCTTGACGTCCTGCGTCTTCCTTTCAGTATCTGAACGAGACCGACCGCCGCAACGGGCGAATGGGTTCTCGACCTGACCGGAGCGCGTCGAGCGCGGCGTCGGCCGAATCGCTAGTGACGGTGAGCACCTGGTCCGGGTCGCCGAGCAGGTCCGGGTCGGCGAGGATCTCGGCGACCTCGTTGGCCTCCCCGATGGTCGAGCACACCAGGAACATGACCGGATCACCGTTTGGCTTCCGTCCGCCCTGGCATGCAGCGAGGTGGCGTAGCTCTGAGGCTTGATGCAGACCACGTCAGCTGCCGGTGGCGGATCTCAGCCGAGCCATCGCGGCGGGCGACGAGCACCGGAACCTTCACGTACCCATCGGCGATGGCCTCGGCCAGCGGGTAGTGGAACACGATGTGATCCGCATCTGTCTTCGGATGCGGCGTGGCGGTGAGGGGTCGACCGCGCCGGAAGGACAGGTCACGACCGCCTGGAGAACTGCGGGCCGAAAGTAGCTGGCGTCGGTCTGCGATCGCGTCGTCGATGGCTGATCGCAGATGCTCGTAGAGGCTAGCCTCGAGGTCGGTCATCCGGTACCGCCGGCGCAGATCTTCGCAGCCTGGCCGAAGAGGCTACGCAGCAAGAACACGAATATCGAAGTCGCCCGCCGATCGCAATGACCGCCCAGCTCGAACCACGCGCAGTCTCCGGCTGTGATCACCGTTGGTCGCACGTCGAGGCCGGCCACGGCGTTCCCCGGCGTGAAATTGGCGACCGTCTTGGTCAGGATCGTCGTGCCGGGACACACGATCAGCACATTGTGGGTACCCGCTGCAGCGAGGTAGTCGATCACCCCGGCGGCGATGTAGGTCTTGCCGGTAGCTGTGGCCAGGTCGCACACGATCTCCGCGCCTGGCTCTGCCGAGTCGAGCGTGTCGGCCACGGCCGCCACCGCCCGGCGGTTCGGGTCACGAAGGTCAAGCCGTGCCGCGAGTGTCCTCCACGGCAACAGGATCGAACGGGACGATCACGCGCGACCTCCTCGTCGCAGGAGGTCTTGTGGTGCGTGACGCACGCGAGAGCCCGGCGAAAGCGTTCGAAGCGTCGACTCGGCGTCCTCGGTGAACGCCTGGCCGACGACGATCACCCGCTCGCGCTCATCGAGCGCGGCGACCAGGAACTCGACCTCAGCGGCGCCGACAACACCATCGAGAACTGCCAGCCGGGTCCGCCCCTTTCGTCCACAGAACGGAGGTTCGTCGATCTGCTCGAAGCCGAGCTGCGCCGCTACCGCCTCCGAGAAGGCGCCGTTGGTCGCCCACTCTGCGAGGAATACGTCCCCGGTCTCAGCGTCGAGGTCGAACATCGAAGGACCGACCCGGGCGTGCTGGAATCCGCCGCCGCCCTTCCACTCGGCAGCTTCGGTGATCCCACCAGGGTCCTCGCCATTCACGACCATCTTCAATCGCGGAGCGTGAACTCGGAAACCGTGGTCTGGTTCGCTCTCCGATAGATCCAGCGACGTTCGAGCTGTGCGCGACGGGCCGATCGCACTCGAGCCGGCGAAGCAGTCCAGCACGAGGTCGCCGGGATCAGTGGCAATCGAGATGACTCGCTCCATCAGCTTCTCGGGCTTCGGGGTGGCGAACGCATCACCGATCAATGCCCGGACTTCCTCCTTGCTGCTCTCTTGACGAACCCGACCTCCTCGGGGTGCCGGGACTGAACGCACTTCGTCCTGTCTGCCACCCCGGAGAGGAAGCGCTTGAGGCACGGACGGCTGTCGCCGGCCCCAGATGCGCCCATCAGCATTCAGCCGCTCCAGCTCTTCCGCGGAGACCCGCCAGTAGCTACCGCTTGGAGGGCCGTCGATGACGCACTGGATGGTGTCGTGACTGCAGAGGCCACGGCTGTAGAAGCTGCGCACATCCTGCCGCCATGACCCTCGGAGGCTGCCGTCCGACTGGTGTAGGCCGCGCCCATCTGAGCCGTCCTCGCGAGGCTGGATTGAACTCGAGCGAAGGCAGGTCTCTGGCGTAGACGAGCAGGGTGTCGTGATCGAGCGAGATGTACGAGCAGGCTCGGATCACAGCCGTCCAAGCGACGGTCGTTGATGAAGTTCGCCGACTCGAGGACCTCATCCATGACGCAGCGGCAACGGTGGACCTCGGCGTCGTCGAGGTGGACCCAGATACTGCCGTTCGGGGCGAGCAGCGGCTTGAGCTGTACCAGGCGGTCGCGCAGCATCGAGAGCCAGACCGAGTGCTCGAGGTTGTCGTCGTAGTGGGCGAAGGCCTGGCCGGTGTTGAAGGGCGGGTCGATGTAGACCAGCCGAACCTGCCCCGCGTACTGCTTCGCCAACTCGGGGATGCGGTTCAGCGCGGTCAGGGCATGGAGAGCGTCCCCCTCGATGAGCAGATTGCCCTCGCCTGGCACTTCCTCGCCGACGGTGTCTACCTCCTGGAGGAGCCGAACCTCGCTGACCCGCGGGTCAGCGGGGTCGACCCACTCGTAGCCGCCCTCGGGGTCAGAGATCAGCCGCAGGTGCTTGTTCGCCCACGTCAGCTCCAGGCGGCCGCTCGGCTCCAACTGTTCATCCCTTCTCGTCGACAACCCCACGACTGTACGAGCGAATCGTGCTTCACCCCTGACCTTCCGGCCTTCCAGGGCGAAGAAGTCCCGGATCTCCCGCGAAGTCTCGGCCCACTGAAGGGCCTACGGACGTATGAGGCGACAGACGAGTGCATTCGCGCCAGCGGGAGGTCCGGCGGGAGGTCGGTGTGGCTGGTGGTCGTCGTGATGCGCGTCACGACGCTCAAGGCCACGGCCGCCAAGCTCCCCGGATTGCTCGCCTACTACGCGGGGCTTGCGGAGGATCGCGAGCAGCCAGGTCCCGGCCGGGGGCCCGTCGACTACTACCTGGACCCCGACGAGCCGCCGGGTCGGTGGACGGGCGGCGGCCGCCACGCGCTGGGTCTGGAGGGCAACGTCGAGAGCGCTGAGTTCCGATCGCTCCTCGAGGGTGCTCACCCCGAAACCGGTGCTCGACTGGGTCGCCGCTTCGGAGACTCGTCGGCCCGGGGATTCGACGCCACGTTCTCGGCACCGAAATCGGTGTCGGTCCTGTGGGCGGTGTCGCCGGACCCGTTCGTGCGGGCAGAGGTGCTGGCTTCGCACGACGCCGCGGTCGACGCAGCGCTCGCCTGGTTCGAGCGCCACGGTGCGGTGACCCGCCGGGGGACCGACGGCGTGCTCCAGGTCGACACGCTCGGGATCACGGCAGCGGTGTTCCGCCAGCACACGTCCCGAACGGTCGACCCGCAGCTGCACTCCCACGCCATCGTCTCGGCCAAGGTCCAGGACGAGACCGGCCGGTGGCTGGCCCTCGACGCCCGATTCCTGAAGTACCAGCAGCGCAGCATCGGCTGGATGTACGACGCTGCGCTACGC
This sequence comes from Microthrixaceae bacterium, assembly GCA_023958095.1. Classification (GTDB taxonomy): domain Bacteria; phylum Actinomycetota; class Acidimicrobiia; order Acidimicrobiales; family Microtrichaceae; genus JAMLGJ01. Next base: position 14,337 of record JAMLGJ010000017.1, on the reverse strand, counting down.
GCCGAGCTCACCACTCGGCTCGGCGTCGCCTGGGTCGACCGGGGCGAGGGCGTCTTCGACCTGGCGTGCGTGCCCGAGACGGTGCGCGAGGCGTTCTCGTCCAGAACGCAGCAGGTGGAGGCGAGGCTGACCGAGCTGGTGCGCGCCTGGTCCGACGCCCACGACGGCGCGGACCCCGACCCGCGAACTGCCGCCCGCCTCGAACGCGACGCCGTGTTGGACTCCCGGCCCGACAAGGTCCACGGCATCGACGCCGCCGAGCTGCACGCCCACTGGAGGGCCGAAGCCCGCGCGGCCGGGTTCGAGCCCGCCCGGCTCGTCACCCAAGAGATCCGCGCCCCGATCCAGCGCCGGGACCACTCGGATGACGAGATGATCGCCCTGGCCCTCAGCCGAGCATCCGAGGAGACGGCCGCATGGCTCCGAGCTGACGTCGCCAGACACCTCAGCACGCTGCTCGCACCGGGCCTCACCGGCAGCGCCGTCGAGCTGGTCGCGGAGGTCGAACGGCTTGCCGACATCACCGAGCAGCGGTGCGTGGCACTCGGCCCTGAGCGTGGCTCTGCCGTTCGTCGTCGGGCCGACGGCCGGCCCGTCAGCGAAGCGGTGACCGACCGGCGGCTCACCACCCCCGCTCTCCTCATCCAGGAACAGGCGCTCCAGACGTGGGCGACCCGCACTACGCGGGCGGTCGAGAAGTCGGACGATCCACAGCTCGACGCGGCGCGGGCGATCGCCGGGCGCGACAGGCTCGTGCTGGTCGTCGGGCCAGCGGGGACCGGCAAGACCCATACCACCGCTCGCGCCGTCGCTGCACTCCACACCCAGGGCCGCCCGGTGGTCGGGCTAGCTCCGTCCGGCAAGGCGGCCGATGTGCTTGCAGCTGCAGCTGGCTGTAAGACCGACACTCTGGCCGGGTTTCTCACGCGCCACCGCAACGCGCCATCTCGGTGGCCAGCGGGCACGACGGTGATCCTCGACGAGGCAGGCATGACCGCGACCGCCGACCTCGCCCGCCTGGTGCACCTCGCACAGACCAACCAGTGGCGCCTCGCCGCCGTCGGCGATCCCGAACAGCTGCCAGCCATCGGGCGCGGCGGGGTCTTCGCCCACTGGTGCGACACCCTCCCGCACCACACGCTCGACACCCCACGGCGCTTCGACCACCAGTGGGAAGCCCGGGCCAGTCTCGGCCTGCGCGCCAGCCGGCCCGAAGCCGCGGACGCCTACGTCTCCCACGGGAGGGTCCACAGCGCGCACCCCGCGACTGTCCCCTCTCGGGTGGCCCAAGCACATGCCAGTCACGTCCAGGACGGGCGCAGCGTCGCGATCACCACCACCAACGCCGAGACAGCCCGAGCGATCAACCGCGAGATCCAGTACCTGGCGCATCCTGGCGCAACCGGTGGTGTCCGGCTGCATGACGACACCGCCGCCCAGGTCGGCGACCAGATCGCCACTCGCTGCAACGACCGCAGGCTTTGGACCCACCTCGGCCACCAGGTGCGTAACCGTCACCTCTGGACTGTCACCGACACCCACGTCGAGCACCGGGGAGAGCGCCTGGCGCGCACCCTGATCGAGGCACCGTCGGTCTTCCCGCCGACTACGTCGCCCGCCACGTCGAGCTCGGCTGGGCCGTCACCGGCTACGGCACCCAAGGCGACACCGTCGACATCGGCATCGCTGTCCTCGAGCCGTCCACGACACGCAACCACGCCTACGTCGCCATGACCCGTGGCCGGCAGGCCAACCACGTGCTGGTGGTGGATCCGACAGGCGTCGTGGACCCAGGCGAGCGCTTGGCCGAGATCATCGCCCGGCCCGTGGCCGCCGATTCGGCGCTCGCCGTCCAGGCCCGCCTCCACCGCGATGCCGGACTCGAACCCCCGGACCCAATCGCTTCCACGCAGGCTGTGCTCGCCTATCTACGACGTGCCGATGCGGCGCTGAATCCGCACAACCCGCCGACCGCTGCGGAACCGATCCCACCGCGCCCGATCGCGCCCACAACGCCACCGCCGGCCAGGTCGACTGGTCCGTCACTTGGCTTGTAGCCCGGCGGTACTCTGGATCTGCGTCGCCCGGCCGCACATGACGGGCCTTCTCCACCGGCAGCTCATCGCTGCCCCTCCTCACCGGAGCAGGTCATGCCACGCGAACGACGCACTGGAGGCGGGATCGACCGCCTCCCCTCAGGTCGATATCGAGTCCGTATCGTCACCCCTGACGGCCGACGCCTCAGCCTCGGCACCTATCCCACCAAGCGCGCTGCCGAGGCGGCCTACGCGCAGTCGGTCGCCGACCAGGCCAACGGCAAGCCCGCCACCCCGTCGGCGGTCACCACGCCGACGCTCGGCGACTACGCGTCCAGCTGGGTCGACACCCGGCTCACAAAGCGCGGCGAGGCGCTCCGACCCCGGGTCAAGGACCTCTACCTCATGCAGCTTCGCCTGCACATCGTCCCGACCTTCGGCAATAGCCGATTGGCTCGGATCACCACCGCCCGGGTCCGCGACTGGAATGCTCGCCTCCGAGGGCCCGACGGACCTGGGGCCAGCACCGCAGCCAAGTGCTACCGCCTTCTCCGCTCGATTCTGACGACCGCGGTCGAGGACGGGCTGATCACGGCGAACCCCTGCACCATCAAGGGCGCCGGCATCGAACCAGCCGACGAGCGCCCCATTCCCACCGTCGACCAGGTCCACGACCTCGTCGGGCTGCTCCCCGAGCGGATGCGATGTGTCGCCCTCCTCGCTGCCTTCATCGGCCTACGCAGAGGCGAGATCCTCGGGCTGCGGCGAGGCGACATCGACCTCGACCGGTGCGAGATCGCCATCCTCCGCCAACGTCAGATCGATCGCCACGGTGCCCACCTCGTCGGCCCGCCCAAGTCTGATGCCGGCCGGCGAGTCCTCGCTATCCCGGCGGCTCTCGTGGCTGACCTGGGCAACCACCTCGACGTCTTCGCACAGCCTGGCGACGACGGCTACGTCTTCACGGGCCAGAAGGGTGGCCCGCTGGCTCCTCACGTCTGGCAAGACGCGTGGCACAAGGCACGCACCGAGGTCGGCATTCCCGAGATCCACCTCCACGACCTCCGCCACCTGGCTGGCACCCTGGCGGCGAGCACCGGCGCGAGCACCAAGGAGGTCATGTACCGCCTCGGCCACTCCACCCACCAAGCGGCCCTCCGCTACCAGCACGCCACGAGATCGCGCGACCGAGCCATCGCCGACGCCATGGACCGACTTCTGCTGGGACCCAAGGGGGACCCTCCTGTCGCCCGCTAGACCAAGCCGGCGACTCCCGTCCCACCCATTCGCCGAAGCACCATGCCGGAGCACCGAGGCCGCCCCTGCCTCCCGCAGCCCAGGTTCGGGTCACAGGTCGACCGTAGGATCAGAGCGTGGGTGGGCGGCTGCACGAGGACGAGATGACGACAGCCGAACTCGTCGATGCTCTGAGGGGGGATGAACTGGCGTCCCTCACGGCCGACGTCGAGGCCGGTCGACGAGATCATGTCCTCAAGTCGCTGGACGAGCGGGGCGCGGCTCAGGAGCTGATTCGCCAGCAGTACTCGGGCCGCTACCCGTTCGAGCTCCTGCAGAACGCGAACGACGCTGCGGCGGACGCGGGCCGAGAGGGCAGGGTTCGGTTCGTTCTCACCGACTCGGCCCTGCTGGTCGCCGACAACGGGACTGGCTTCGGGCCCGAGCAGGTCCGGGCGATCTGTGGGCTCGCGCGATCGTCGAAGGACCCGCGAAAGTCGGTCGGCTACAAGGGACTCGGTTTCAAGTCGGTTGGCGAGATCACCAACCGACCGCAAATCAGCTCGTCAGGGGTCGCGTTCGAGTTCGACGAGAACCGAGTTCGCGAGGCTGTCAGTCTGATTGCCGGCGACCTGACCACACGGCAGCGCCTACCCGTCTACGCGTTTCCGTTCTTCCTGGACGCCGATCTAGATGACGACGGTGGACTCGTCGCCCGCCTTCATCGGGACGGCTTCACCACCGTTCTCCGCCTGCCCTTTCGGCCAGGTGTCGATCGAGATCACGTTGCCGCGCACCTGGTCGACAACCTCGTCCCGCGCCTCCTGCTGTTCCTCGGCTCTATGGCTGAGCTGGAGCTGGCCGGGTCAGAGGGGGACTTCGTCGCGAGCGTCGCACGATCGGATCTGGAGGAGTGCCAAGAGGTGCTCCTCCAGCACGACGATGAGATCGAGCACTGGCTGGTCTTTCGCGATGAGATAGCGGTCGATCCCGAAGTCGTGGCACCTCTCGGCGACGCGTGGTCCGTCGTCGAAGCCGTGCACGTTGCGGTTGCAGTTCCCCTCGACGCAGCCGGGCGGCCGGATGCTTCCACCAGCCATCCGCTCCACGTCTACTTCCCCACTGAGGAGCGAACGGGGTTCCCCTTCGTGGTCCAGGGGGACTTCGCGCTCCAACTCGATCGTCGACAGGTCGCCTCGAGCCCGGAGACCGACCCGTACAACCGGATGCTCCTCGACCGAGCTGCCGGACTGATCGGGCGAGTGGCCGAAGCCCTCGCACTGCGGTTCCCCGGGCAGGGCTGCGTGGCCTCGGTGATGACCCAACGTTCGTTGCCCACGGGCCACGGTGAGACGTTCACTGGGCTGGCTGTGGAGGCCCTGCGTGGTGCTCGCTATCTGCCTGGCTGTGACGGCGAGCCCCGTATGCCGGTTGAGGCGCTGCTGCTGCCCGCGGCGGTGGAAGATCCCGGTCGGCTGCACAGACACCTCGACCTACGGGATGTGGGCCGTCTCCTGCATCCCGATGTCGAGCGGGATGCCAAGGCGAGATCCTTTCTGGTCGAGCGGATGGAATTGCAGGAGTGGGAGGTGGAAGACGCTGCGGCCCAGCTTGACCCACCTCCGATCGAGGGGATCACCGAGTTCTACGAAGCGCTGCTCGACTGGTCCGAAGCACTTCGAGGACATCGACTGGCCCCTGCCTTGGCGGCTGTCCCGATCGTGCGAACGGCGGAAGGTAGGTGGGCAGCACCCGGTACCGAGCGCGTCTTCTTCCCGCGACGGCGAGATGACGTGGATGTTCCTGAGGACATGCCAGTTCCGATCGCAGCGGTGCCCGATCTACCCGGCTTGGACGGACTGCTGAAGGAGTGCGGTGTTCGCGACTTCGAGTGGCGCGAGCTGCTCACCAGTCACCTACTTCCGTTGCTCACGGATGGCGACACAGCGCCTGCTCAGCGCGATCGAGCGATCAACGGTCTCCGCGCGTACTACAGCAGTCAACGCAGCGGCGACCCCCGGCTTCGCCGCCAGATCGCCGACGTGCTCGTGCCGGCTCGGCCTGCCGGTGGAGGTACACCAGAGCTACGACCGGCAGGACGGACGTACTTCGGCGCGACGTGGACCGGCAGCGAGAAGCTAGAAGCGATCTATGGACCGTTCGGCGAAGCTGAGTTCCTGGCCATCGACCCGCCCTCGGACGACCAGGCCAAACAGACCGAGCGCGACTTCCTTGCCTGGGTAGGCGTTGCAGATCACCCTCGTGTGCTCGATGCCGAGGTGGATCAGAAGGACGTCCACCTCACCGAGAAACTTGCTCGTCACCCCCACAGACGACTCACCGGCTGGGACGAGTGGTGGGCCAGCCCCGAGGTCGCCGCGGTCCGTTCCTGCGTGCAGGGGCACCCCTCCAGCCAGCAAGTCCGCCGGTCGTACGCCCTCGATCGTTTCGCTGATCTGGTGCGGTCCGAGGATGCTGGTCGACTCCTCGATCTCTGGAGCGAGCTGGCCGCCCGATGGTCGACTGTGTACGGGAGGGCGACCGACGCGGCGTTCTACTGCCAGCACGCATGGCATGGCGGCGAGCGTGAGCGGCGGACGCCATCGCTGCTCATGCACCAACTCACAACGCTCCCATGGATACCTACGTCGAAGGCGCAGGAGCGGCTCCTCGTTCCGCCACCAGAGGCATGGCGTCGATCATTCGACACCCCGAAGTGGGTGCTCCGCAGGATCGCCCTCGTCGATGACCGGCTCACGGAAGGTCCCGGTTCCGTACTTGCGGTTCAGCTCGGGATCACCGACGCCGCCCGCCCAGCCCCGTCGGATCTGGCGGTGCTCCTCGCGGAGCTCGCTGAGGAGTTCGAAACTGCATCCGGGCCGACGAAGGAGATCCAGACGACAGCCCGCTGGGCGATGCGGACGCTGAACGATTCGCTTACGGACGAGCACGGCCTCGAGGAGGTGCCGCTCCTCGCGAGGTTCCAGGGGAAGCCGGTGTTCGTCTCTGATCCTGTCGTGGCGGCCGATCCACTGCTCGCCCAGGCATGGGAGGACCACTACCCGATCCTCGACGCGGACAAGGATCTGTATCGGCTGCATTCTGCACTCGGGCTCGCGTCATTGGACGAGGGGGTGACCGTGCTGCCGCGCCCGTCGGTCGTTCGGGACGAGCTGCAGCAGGTGATCGAGAGACAACTCCTCGAAGCAGGTCCCTATCTCGCTGCCGTCGCGGTCGACGCAGCCCCGTCCCAGGAGGACAACGTCATCAGGCGCTTGAAGCGCCTCGACGTCGTTGTGTGCGACGAGCTGGTCCTCCGCCATGCCTTCAACGACGTGACGATCGACCGTTCGGACGCCACGTCGTACATCGCGATCCGCCAGGAACAGGATCGTGGCTTCATCACACGGCAATTCGGCACGGCGCATCTCGAGGTCGATCCCATCAACGGCGAACCGGATTGGTACGGGTTCGGGCCGCAACTGGCTCAGTACATCGGTGTCCAGACCGTGGGAGATGCGCTCGCGATGCTTCTCGTGGGGGCCGACGGCAACCGGCGCAAGATCCTGGCTGCCCGGCACATCGAACCTGGGATCGTCGAGTCGATGCGGTCGCGGCTCGACCTACCCGTCGACGACCTCGAGGAGGCCGAACTGCTCGATGACGTCCTGGCTGGCGACTCATCGTCTACCTCGACCGAGGTCGACGACGAGGAACCTTCGGGCTCGGACAGCGCTGGCACCGACGGGAGCGGAGCCAGCGGTGCCGGCTCAACGGATGAAGACGGTGAACCGGACCCACCGCTGCCAGACCTCGACCCCGAGCAGATTCAGATCGAGGATGCCGACGCCGGACCGGTGGAACCTGCCTCGAAGCGGCGGAGCCGAGGTACGAACCTGGGACCCAGCGGTCCCGTCGATCACGACCGGGCCGACAAGAGGTCTCGGGACATCGGTCGCCGAGGAGAACAGGCGGCCTTCGAGGCAGAGAGGAAGCGGGTTGCCGACTTCGGCGGTGACCCGTCAGCCGTCGTGTGGCGGGCCGATCGGAACCCCTTCTCCCCGTACGACATCGAGAGCCTGGACGCGAGTGGCGTTCGGATCTACATCGAGGTGAAGTCGACGACCGGGGACGACCCGACCGCTCCGTTCCTGATCAGCCAGAGCGAGCTCGTCGAGGCGCTCCGACGGCGTGAGGGCTACTTCATCTATCGGGTGACCGATGTGGAGAGCGCGGCGCCGAGGGTGACCCGTTACTGCGATCCCGCAGGGCTGCTCAGCGACGGCCGCGCTCGGCTGTCCGTCGCAGACGCACGGATGACCATCGGTGACGCCGAGGTGGAGGAGTAGGTGTCGGCGATCCGGCGTGTCGGCCGATCCGTAGGGTCACGCTAGGGTCACGCCGCCGATTTCGGGTCCTCGAACGACGAAGGCCCAAGGGCCGGACACTCCGGGTGACCTGGGCCTTCACGTTGGAGCGGGTGACGGGAATCGAACCCGCGTTATCAGCTTGGGAAGCTGATGTTCTACCATTGAACTACACCCGCGTAACTTACCCCGGCGCCTCGACTCGCAGACGTGTCCGGGGGCGATGGCAACTGTAGCGTCCGTGCGCCGCATCACCGGACCCGGGGTTGCCCGTGTCCGAAAGGGCGACGCGGAGGCCATCCGGCAAGTGGGCCATCGGGCCCACGCGTGGGGGCTCTGCTCATTCGGGATTCATTCCCACCTCGGTACCAATGAGGGTGTAGGAGTCCCGAGAGAGCGATGACCTCCCCGCCGGAACTGGTCGCAGGTGTGGAGCGAGCGAGGCGAAACCGGCTCGGGCCGGGACAGGTGGAGTCACCATGTCTGTACGGCACCGCAAGTCGAACTCAGGCTCGCGAGCAGCAGGGCGATCGAGTCGTGAGCGCCCGATCGCAGTGGTCGGGGTGCTCGGGCTGCTGGCGATGGTGATGTCGTTCCTGCCGTCCGCGCGCGTGTCCGCGACCCCCGCGCAGGACGGCAACCCGGACCTCCCGCAGAGGTGCGGCCTGGACATGACGATCATCATCGACCGGTCCGGCAGCATCGGCAGCTACAACGACGAGATGGCCGACGCGGCCAACGCTCTGATCGGCGGCGTGTCGAACACCGGGTCGCGGGTGCAGGTGATCTCCTTCTCGAGTACCGCCACGGCGGTCACCCTGGCCGGCGGCGTCGGCAGCTCCAGCAACATCTCGGACCTCCGGCTGTTGCCCGCCGAGGACGTCCAGCTGCCGGCCTACAACTCCTCTGGGGGAACCAACTGGGACGACGCCCTCGAGATGGCCCGCCGCCAGCCGGCGGTCACACCACTCACGGTGGTCCTCACCGACGGGAACCCGACATACCACAACTCGGGCTCAGGGGTGAACGGCCACGGCAACTCCCTGGGGGGCAGCGGTTCGTACACCTCTTCGAACGACATCAACAAGGCGGTCGCGGAGGCCGACCTGCTCAAGGCAGCTGGCACCCACGTCCTCGCGGTCGGCATCGGCGGGAACCTCAACACGTCGAACCTCTCGGCCATCTCCGGCGATGAGCGACTCACGAGCACCAACGGCATGAGCTTCGCCGAGGCCGACTGGACCACGGTCGGCTTCGCGGAGCTCAAGACGCTCCTCGAGGACTTCGTCAAGGAGCTCTGCGCCCCGTCGCTCAACATCACCAAGACCGAGATCCCCCTCGAGGGCGACGAGCGTCCCGGCAACAGTTGGGAGTTCGAACTCGAGCTTGGATCGGCCCCCGCCGAATGGGAGAACCCCCAGCAGGGTGCCGCGGAGACCACGGCGACGCAGACCACCGTCGACGGGAAGGCCAACTTCAAGTGGGAACAGGGCGCCACCGCCACGATTGGCGCATCGGTGACCGAGCAGGCCCGAGCCGGTTGGACCTTCGAATCCGCGACGTGCCAGCGCCGCAACTACGACACCGGTGCAACGAGCGTCCTCGAGCTCACGCCGCAGGTCGGCCCCGACGGCTCGGTCAGCTGGGTTGTGCCCGGTGGGCTGGGACCGGCCGACTCGGTCAACTGCAACGTCCGCAACCGGGAGGTCGCCCCCGCACGGATCGACGTCCGCAAGGTGACGCTGCCAGCGGGTGTCGCCGGTGAGTTCGACTTCGCCCTCACGGGACCCGGTGTGGACCGCCAGCTCGCGGACCTCGGACACGGTGACACGGCGACCTTCGGTGAGGTCCCACCCGGCACCTACTCCGTGACCGAGGACGACAGCACGAACTTCTCGCTCGACTCCGCGGTGTGCGACAACACCGACACCGCGCCCGTGGAGACCGTCGACCCCGCTGCGCTCGTCGTTGGCGAGGGTGAGCGTTGGCTCTGCACCTTCACCAACGAAGCGGCGCCGGGCTCCATCACGGTTCGCAAGGCCGCCGAGGGGGCGGACGGAACCTTTGCGTTCGAGTCGGATTTCGCCGGCGACTTCGAGCTCACCACTGCTGACGGTGAGGCGAGCACCGTCGCCAACGCGGTGCAGCCCGGCTCCTACTCAGTGGTCGAGCTCACCCCGCAGCGCTGGACCCAGGTGTCCGCGACCTGCAGCGACGGGTCCGCCGTCGGCGACATCCGGGTAGGTCCCGGTGAGGACGTGGTGTGCACGTTCACCAACCTGGCCCCGAACCCCACGCTCGGGGTCACCAAGAGCGCATCGGTCTCCTCGGTGGACGAACCGGGCGACACCGTCACCTTCACCGTGGGCATCACCAACACCAGTGTCGAACCACTCGAGATCGACTCGCTGGTCGACTCGGTCGACGGCGGGGCACCTCTCGACGTGACGGCGCTCGCCGTCACGGACTGCGACGACCTGGTGGGCCTGACCCTGGCCCCCGGTGAGTCGACGAGCTGCACCTTCGACCTGTTGGTCGAGGGTGACGCGGGCGATGTGGTCGCCGACGTGGTGACCGTGTCGGCACACGACAGCGACGACAACGTCGTGGAGGACTCCGATGGTGCGAGCGTCGGCATCGACGACGTCACGCCTCGCGTGGAGGTCACCAAGACCGCCGGCACCGCAAGCGTTGCCGAACCCGGTGCCGAGGTCACCTTCGCCGTGGCCGTGTCCAACCCGGGCATAGAGGCGATCCAGGTCGACTCGCTCACCGATTCGATCGCCGGGGGGCCAGCGATCGACATCGCCACCACCGGTTCGGTGGTGAAGGCGACCACGTGCGGCACGGTCGTCGGGTCGAGCATCGAGCCCGGCGCATCAGCCGACTGCACCTTCACCGTCGAGGTCTCCGGTGCCGGCGGCACGACGGTCCGCGACGTCGTCGAGGTCGAGGCCAGTGACGACGACGGCAACGACGCGGCCGACAGCGATGACGCCCGCGTTGACATCAGCGACGTGGTCCCCACGGTGAGCATCACCAAGACCGCAGGGCAGACCTCGGTGTCCGAACACGGTGCGGAGGTCACCTTCGGGTTCGTGATCGAGAACACCGCCGCCGAGGCGGTGGAGATCACGTCGCTGGTCGATACGGTCTTCGGTGACATCACCGCCGAGTGCGGCCTGGCCGGCGACGTTCTGGCCCCGGCTGACGGCCAGCCCGGGACGGGTCCCGACAGCTCGCGCTGTGAGGTCACCAGGTTCCTCTCCGGCAACGCCGGGGACGCGCACCACAACGTGGCGACGGTGACCGTCGCGGACGACGACGGCAACTCAGCGACGGCCACCGACGACGCGACGGTCGGCTTCACCGACACGCTCCCGGGCATCTCGGTGGACAAGGACGCGGGTGCCGCCTCGGTGGACGAGCCGGGCGCGCTGGTGGAGTTCACCGCGACCATGACGAACTCGGGCGTGGAGCCGGTCACGATCACCTCGGTGACCGACTCCGTCGCAGGGGGAACCCCCTTCGACGTCACCAGGGCCGGTGGCCCGGTTGTATCCACCAGCTGCGGAGCGGCGGTCGGCACGGTCGTGGCTCCCGGTGGGACCTACCAGTGCAGCTTCGAGGTGCTGGTGGCCGGGAACGCCGGCGACACGGTAGCGGACGTGGTCCGCTTCACCGCTGTCGATGATGAGGGCAACGTTGCCACCGACGACGCGGACGAATCGGTCGACGTGGACGATGTGCTTCCCTCGGTTCTGGTTTCCAAGGAGGCGTCGGTGTCCGAGGTTGCCGAGCCAGGTGCGGATGTGGAGTTCACCTTCGTGGTGTCGAACACCTCTGTGGAGGATGTGACGGTGACGTCGTTGGTTGACTCGGTGTTCGGTGATCTGACTGCTGAGTGTGGTGTGTCGGGTGTGGTGTTGGCTCCTGGTGGGTCCGCTGAGTGCACCGTGAGCCGTTTCGTGGGTGGGAACGCAGGTGATGTGCACGAGAACACGGTGGTGGTCACCGCTGTCGATGATGAGGGCAACGTTGCCACCGACGACGCGGAGGAGGACGTCGACGTGGCAGACGCGCTGCCGAGCATCGAGGTGACCAAGGACGACGGTGATGCGTCGGTGTCGGCTCCCGGAGGTGTGGTCGGCTACACGGTGAGGATCGTGAACACCTCCGCTGAGGCGGTCAAGGTCAAGTCGATCAGCGATTCGGTGGACGGCGGAGGACCCATCGACGTCACCGTCGTGGAGGCGCCCGTCACGGCCAGCACCTGCGAGCTCGGAACGGAGATCGCTGCGGGTGGGACCTACGAGTGCAGCTTCGAGATCGTCGTGGAGGGCGACGGAAGCAGCGCCGTGTTCGACGTCGTGACCGCCACTGTCACCGACGACGAGGAGAACGAGGCCGCGGACACCGACGACGAGCAGACTCCTGTGGACCCGGTGGCAGATCTCTCGGTCGACAAGACCGCCGATGTGGCAGAGCTCAACTCGGGCGACCAGGTCAGCTACACGCTCACCGTGACCAACGACGGTCCGTCGACCGCCGAAGAGGTGGTGCTCACCGACGAACTCCCCGACGGCCTGACCCTGGTCTCGGCCGAGGGTGCCGCGGATGAGGAGTGGGACTGCGGTTCGACCGAGGGGTCCAGCGTGTCGTGCCGGCTGCTGGCTCTCGCCGCCGGGGAGAGCGCCTCGGTGACGATCGTGGCGACCGTCGATGCCGAACCCGGCGCGATCCGGAACACCGCGGTCGTGGGCTCGCAGACCGAGGACCCGGACGAGACCGACAACAGCGACGACGAGGACATCGACGTGGTCGAGGAGCCGGTCGCTCCGACGCCCACCGAACCCGCCCCAGTGGTGGAGTCCGTGTCCGCCGTGCCGGCGACGGGTGCCCTGACCGGCCAGTCGGTCCAGCAGCCCCTCGCCTACACCGGTGGCTCATCCCTGTGGCTCGGGATCGGTGGCCTGCTGGTAGTCCTCGCCGGGCTGGGCATCCTCTCGGTCGGCCGCGGTCGGCGTGAGGGGTCCGAGGGCGCTTCCTGAGCCCGCTGCCCGCAGGACACCCGACCCGACCCCGCCGGCGCCGACCCGATCAGGTCGGCGCCCGGGCGCTAGAACGGACCGACCGAGGGCAGTACGGTGCCAGCCGTGATCCTCTCAGACGCAACCATCCGGGCCGAGATCGCTGCGGGACGTGTGTGCATCGACCCGTTCGACGACTCGATGGTTCAGCCGAGTTCGATCGACGTCCGCCTCGACGATCGGTTCCTCGTGTTCCGCAGCCACACCCGAGCGGTGATCGACGTCAAGGAGGACCTGTCGGATCTGACCGAGATGGTCCGTGCGAGCGACTCCTCGCCGTTCATCCTCCACCCCGGCGAGTTCGTGCTCGGCTCCACCGCCGAGCGGGTGAAGCTCCCCGACGACATCGTCGGGCGCATCGAGGGCAAGAGCTCGCTCGGACGCCTTGGGCTGCTGATCCACACCACTGCGGGGTTCGTGGACGCAGGGTTCGAGGGCTACCTGACCCTGGAGCTCTCGAACGTGGCGACACTTCCGATCACCCTGTACCCCGGGATGAAGATCGGGCAGATCAGCTTCCTTCGCATGGACCGGCCCGCCGAGGTCCCCTACGGCTCCGGCTCGCTCGGATCCAAGTACGCGGGTCAGGTCGGGCCGACCCCCAGCCAGTACTGGAAGAACTTCGACCGCGGCTGAGTCAGGCCGCGGTCGGGTCCGGGGGACCCGACCGGAGCGCTTGGACGTGACCGTTCCGGGCTCCGGGATGTGACCGTTCCGGTCAGTCCCCGTCGGACTCCCCGGACCTGCCGGCGTTGGCGGTGACCGCAACCGGTTCGGCGTTCTCGATCGCCTCGAGCAGGTGCATGGCGAGGTCGCCGACCTTGACGTCCTCGTCCTCCACCCCCTGTGACTTCACGCCGTCGTCGACCATGATGTAGCAGAACGGGCATGCGGTGGCGATGCGGGTGGCACCGGTGGAGAGCAGCTCCTGGGAGCGTTCCACGTTGACCTGCTTGCCGATGTTCTCCTCCATGAACATCCGGGCGCCGCCGGCACCGCAGCACATCGACTTGGTGCCGTTGCGGCCCGCCTCCACGATCTCGATCCCGGCGAGGGATCCGATGACGTTGCGCGGCGGCGTGTAGACGTCGTTGTGGCGCCCGAGGTAGCAGGCGTCGTGGTAGACGATCCGCTCGTCGAGCTTCGCCCCGGTCAGGTCGAGCCGGCCGCTCTCGATGAGCTCCTCGAGGAACTGGCTGTGGTGCACCACCTCGTAGTTGCCCCCGAGCTGTGGGTACTCGTTGCCCAGGGTGTTGAAGCAGTGGGGGCACTGCGTGATGATCTTGCGCACGCCCATGCCGTCGAGGGTCTCGATGTTGGCCATCGCCAGCATCTGGAAGATGTACTCGTTGCCGGAGCGGCGTGCCGGGTCGCCGGTGCAGTTCTCCGAGGGCCCGAGGATCGCGAAGCTCACCTCGGCGCGCTGGAGGAGCTTGGCCATCGACTGGGTGACCTTCTTGTTCTTGTCGTCGAAGGAGCCGGCGCAGCCCACCCAGTAGAGGTACTCGGCGGTGAACGGGTCGCCACCGTCGATGATGTCGATGCCATCGAGGTCCTTGGCCCAGTCCGCACGCTCGGTCTGGGACATGCCCCACGGGTTCCCGGTGG
>JAMLGJ010000016.1 GCA_023958095.1 Microthrixaceae bacterium | reverse complement strand
CGGGGGGACAGAACGGGGGGAGCAGGGGGGTGGGAGGCGCCCACAGGGCTCTGTAAGGTCGCGACTCGTGCCGCGCCCGCTCCTCATGAACGCCACGCTGCTGTTGGACGTGCACGTCGCGTGGGCATGGGTGGTGGTGTTCGCCAACGCACTGGTGGGTCTGTGGGCCCTGGGTGCGCACTGGATCGCCCCGTTGCGCGTGAGGGGCCTCTGGTGGGCCGTGGTTGCCGCAGAGGTGGCGATCGCCATCCAGGTCGCGTTGGGTGTGGCCATCTTCGCCGGCCAGGGCATCGACGCGCCGGAGTTCCACATGTTCTACGGCTTCATCGCCCTCGTGGCGGTGGCGATCATCTACAGCTACCGCAACCAGCTGCGCGCCTCGCTTTACCTGCTCTACGGCTTCGGGAGCCTGTTCCTGATGGGGCTCGCGATCAGGGCGATGCTGCTGGGCTGAGCCCGGGCGGACGCGGAGCGGGGCCGTGGCGTGCCACGGCCCCGCTCACCGAGATGGCGTCGCTCCTACTCGCTGAGGCGGCGACGCAGGTCGTCGAGCTGGGCCCGCATGGGTGCCGGCAGACGCTCGCCGATGAACTCGTAGTGGTCCTCGATCAGCTCCAGTTCGTCCTTCCAGGAGTCCTTGTTGACCGTGAGGATCCGTTGCAGGTCCTCCTCGGGAAGGTCGAGACCCTCGGTGTCGAGGGAGTCCGGTGTGGGCACGAATCCGATCGGCGTCTCCACCGCGTCGGCGTTCCCGTCGATCCGCTCGAGGACCCACTTGAGCACCCGGCTGTTCTCGCCGAAACCGGGCCAGATGAACTTGCCGGCCTCGTTCTTGGCGAACCAGTTGACCCAGAAGATCTTGGGCAGCTTCTCCTCGTCGGTCGCAGCACCCACGTCCAGGTAGTTCTGGATGTAGTCACCGACGTTGTAACCCATGAACGGCAACATCGCGTAGGGGTCGAAGCGGACCTGGCCGATGGCACCCGCCGCGGCGGCGGTCTTCTCCGAGCTCATGATGGAGCCCAGGAAGGTGCCGTGCTCCCAGTCGCGCGACTGGGTCACGAGCGGGACGTTCGTGGCACGGCGGCCTCCGAAGAGGATCGCCGAGATCGGCACTCCGGCGGGGTCCTCCCAGTGCGGGGAGATCGAGGGGCACTGCGAGGCCGGCGTGGTGAAGCGGGCATTCGGGTGTGCTGCCGGGCCGTCGCTGTCGGGGGTCCAGTCCTGGCCCTTCCAGTCGATCAGGTGGGCCGGCGGCTCATCGGTCATGTCCTCCCACCAGATGTCGCCGTCGTCGGTGCGTGCGACGTTGGTGAAGATGGAGTTGCCGTAGACCGAGGCCATGGCGTTGGGGTTCGACTTCTCGGAGGTGCCCGGGGCGACGCCGAAGAACCCGGCCTCGGGGTTGATCGCGTAGAGGCGTCCGTCGTCGCCGAACTTCATCCATGCGATGTCGTCGCCGACGGTCTCCACCTTCCAGCCCGGGAGGGTCGGGATGAGCATCGCCATGTTCGTCTTGCCGCAGGCCGAGGGGAACGCGGCGGCCACGTAGCGGGTCTCACCCTCGGGTGGTGTGATCCCGAGGATCAACATGTGCTCGGCCATCCAGCCCTCGTCGCGCGCCATCGTCGAGGCGATGCGCAGGGCGAAGCACTTCTTGCCCAACAGGGCGTTTCCGCCGTATCCCGATCCGTAGCTCCAGATCTCACGGGTCTCGGGGAAGTGCGAGATGTACTTCTCGGAGTTGCAGGGCCACGGCACGTCGGGACGCTCGTTGCCGTCCGCGTTCACCAGCGGGTAGCCGACCGAGTGCAGGCACGGCACGAACTCGCCGTCACCGAGGACGTCCAGGGCGCCCTGGCCCATGCGGGTCATTATCCGCATGGAGGCTGCCACGTAGGCCGAATCGGTCAGTTGCACCCCGATGTGCGCGATCCGGGAGCCGAGAGGACCCATCGAGAACGGCACCACGTACATGGTCCGTCCCTTCATGGCACCGGAGAACAGCTCCAGCATCTCCGAACGGAGCTCCGCCGGGTCACGCCAGTTGTTGGTCGGTCCGGCGTCGATCTCCTTCTCGCAAGCGATGAAGGTGCGGTCCTCGACCCGTGCCACGTCGTCGGGATCCGACAGCGCCAGGTAGCTGTTGGGGCGCTTGGCATCGTCGAGGCGCTCGAAGGTCCCACCGTCCACCAGCTGCTGAGCGATCGCGTCGTACTCCTCCGCGGATCCGTCGCACCAGTGGACCTCCGCGGGTTGGAACACGCCGGTCCAATGGTCGACCCACTCGATCAGCTTCTGGTTGTTGGTGGTTCCTGGCATGGGTTCCTCACTCGATTGTGGTGTCTGTGCTTGTCTCTTGGTGTTGTTCGACTTGCTTGGTGTCGGGGCCCCGCTCCGGTCCGGGCGGGTTCCCTGTGCGAGGTCGCGGTGCGATGCGCGCACCGGCGGGACCGGTCAGAGGTCGGGGGCCGGTTCGGCGTGGGCCGCGAAGTCCGGGGTGCCCATGTCGACCTCCGAACCGAGCGAGAGGTTCGTGGCCAGACCGTCGCCGTCCAGGTCGAAACGGACCCGCTGGCCCTGGCGCAGCATTCGGAAGATCGAGCCCTCGAGGGCGCCGGGAGCGAGCTCGAACTCGGCCAGATCGGTGTCGCGCAGGAGACTCCCGATCCCTTCGCTGGGGTCGTAGGACTTGATGACGCCTTGCACCTGGTCTGCTCCTATTCGCTGCCGTCCCGCTCCACACGGGGCAGGTCAGCCGCCGCCTGCCTTGTGAACGCAGTAACAAACTGGGCCCAAAGGGTACCCCCGCCCGTCGGGGCAGACAAAGGAACCCCGGGAGCCGTGCTGCAGCGCCCCGGGCGCGCGCGAAGGGACCGACTCGGCCCCGAGGGCCGGGTGGTGCGGGCCGGGGGTCAGCCCCGGTCGGCGGAGGGGGTGGTGCGCACGGGCTTGGAGACCTTGCCCGACTTGATGCAGCTCGTGCACACGTTCATGCGCCGCGTGGTGGCGCCCTGCTGCACGCGTATCCGCTGGATGTTGGGGTTCCAGCGGCGCTTGGTGCGCCGGTGTGAATGGCTCACGCTCATGCCGGAGGATGGTCGCTTGTCGCAGATCTCGCAGACCGAGGCCATGGTGGATTCCTGTGTCGTAGTCTCCGGCGCACCGGCCGGGTGTCTCAGCCACACCCGCTTCCCGGGTCGGCCGGCCCGGGCGTGCCGGACCGACGAACCATCCTAGACGCCCGTACTCGCAGGACCCAAGCAGCCCGGGCTACGCCTGGCGGCGAGTCGGTAGGATGGAACCATGGCCCGGACCAGCGAGGCACTCGATCCGGTCGGTTACACCGCGGCGGTGTCGGCCGCTGCAACGGTTCTCGGCGCCCACGCAGTCGGACTGGACGGCCTCGGGGTGACCCCGGACCCCGGTGGTGGGGGTGAGCCGCCGGATCCGGCGGCACACGGCACCGGGCCGGGTGCCGCCCAGCCGGGTTCCGGGAGCGACCTGGCTGCAACCCTGGAGGCCGCTGCTGCGTCCGCCGAGGGACGGGGTTCCTTCGCGGAGGTCGGTTCCTCGATGGCGCGGGCCGCCACGTCCGCGGCCTCGGGTCCGGCAGGTGCGGGGCTGGCGGCGTTCCTGGCGGGCATGTCGGAGGCACTGGCCAACGCGGACCGCCTGGATGGGCCCCGGTTCGCGCTCTGTCTGGAGGCAGGGGCGGAGCGGCTCGCCCCTCGTGACGACGGCCGGCATCCCGGCGGGTTCGTCGCGGTGGCGAGCGCCGCGGCGGACGCCGCCCTCGATGCGGCGGACCGGGGTTCGTCGCTGGGGGAAACCGTGCTGGCAGCCGCGAACGCGGGCATCGAGGAACTCGAGAAGGGCCCGGTGCTGGACCCCCGCCTGGCGGAGTGCGGCAGCGTGGACCCCGCAGCAGCGGGGTTCCTGTTGATGCTCGACTCGCTGGCCAGCGTGATCACGGGAGAGCCGCTGCCCGAGCCTCCGGGCAGCCCGCATGCCACAGGCCCTTCGGAACCCGTCCGGGTGCAGGGGGAGTCCGACCCCTCGGCCGCGGGGTCTCGGGACACGTCCAGGGTCACAACCCGCTTCCACATCTCGTGTCGCCTGTTCCCCCACGACGGAGGTGTCGAGGCCCGCGCCGAGCTCGACGCGGAGCTGCACGGCACCTGTGAGACGCACCGGCTGGACACCAGGGGCGGGTACTGGGAGGTGGATGTGCTCACGGGCCGCCCCGGAGCAGTGGTCGAGCTCCTCGCCTCGACCGGCACGATGCGCGAGACCGACATCGGTCTCGATCCGGCGCCGCCCCCGGCGGAGCGGCCCGGGGAACCGACTCCTGCGCCACGGTGAGTCGCGACACACCGGGTGAGGGTCCGCTCACCTACCGCGACTTCGCCTCGATGCCGGTCGACACCCTCAAGGGCGTCGGCAGCCGCAAGCTCTCCGGGTTGTCCGATGCCGGCATCGACTCGCTGCTCGACGTCCTGACCCACTACCCCCGCCGCTACGTGGACCGTTCGCGCGAGGTCCGCATAGCCGAGCTCGCAGAGGGTGAGGAAGCACTCGTGATCGCCCGTGTGACCGGTGTGTCCGCACGGCGCACACGGAACCGGCGCACCATGGTCACCGCCGACCTGGAGGACCGGTCCGGCCGCCTGCGGTGCACGTTCTTCAACCAGCCGTGGCGGGAGCGTCAGCTGGATCCCGAGGTGCTGCGTGGCGAGGTCGCGGTGTTCGGGAAGGTCGAGCTGTACCGGGGAACCCGCCAGATGACCAACCCGGTGGTCGACCTGGTCGGTGACCGCACCGGGCGCATCGTGGCGATCTACCCGCAGTCCGCCAAGGCGGGTCTCAGCAGCTGGGACCTCAGCTCCTGGGTCGCCCAGGTGCTGCGTCGCAGCGAGAAGCGCGGCCTGGCCGAGCCGTTGCCGGAGTGGTTGCTCGAGGACCTCGGGATGTGTTCCCGCGGCGTCGCGTTGGAAGGCATACACGCGCCCGGCACGATGTCGGAGATGGTCGCGGCCCGAAAGCGGCTGGCCTTCGACGAGCTGCTCCGCATCCAGGTGTCGCTGGTGCGCTCCAAGCGCGAGCTCGAAGCGGGGGCGAAGGGCATCGCCCACACCGTGGAGGGGGACTCCCAGCGACCCGGTGGGATGGTGGGCGAGTTCATCGGACGCCTCCCGTACGCGCTGACCGGCGCCCAGCGACGTGCGATCGAGGAGTTGCTCGCCGACATGGCGTCGCCGGTGCCGATGCACAGGCTGTTGCAGGGTGACGTGGGTGCCGGAAAGACCGTCGTGGCGGTGGCCGTCCTGCTGGCGGCGGTCCAGGGGGGCCACCAGGGGGCCCTGATGGCGCCGACGGAGGTGCTCGCCGAGCAGCACGCCAACGCGGTGGCCGAGATGCTCGAGGGGATGGACCGCAGCGACGAGGCGAGCCTCTTCGGCACGCGCCAGGTGGGCGTGGCCTCGCTCACCAACCGCACCTCTGCGGCACGCCGGCGCGAAGTGCTGGCAGGGTTGGGCGACGGATCCGTCGACATCGTCGTGGGCACCCACGCCCTGATCCAGGAATCGGTGTCGTTCCACTCGCTGGGTGTGGCCGTGGTCGACGAACAGCACCGCTTCGGTGTGGAGCAACGCGCGGCACTGCGCTCGGCGAACCACGACGGCACGCTGCCCGACCTGATGGTCATGACCGCCACTCCGATTCCGCGCACCGCCGCCATGACCGTCTACGGCGACCTCGACGTGACCGTCCTCGACGAACTCCCCGCGGGCCGCCGTCCGATCACCACGACCATCGCCCACAGCGACGAGGAGGTCGCATCGACCTGGGACCTCGTGCGCTCCGAGGTTGCGGCGGGGCGCCGTGCATACGTGGTGTGCCCGCTGATAGAGGAGTCCGAGCGAGTCGAGGCATCCGCTGCGGAGGAGACCTACACCGAGCTGGCGACCGGGGAGCTCGCCGGACTGGACGTGGGTCTGTTGCACGGCCGGGTGACCGGCGACGAACGCCAACGTGTCATGGATGCCTTCAGGAGGGGGGACCTGCAGGTGCTCGTGGCGACCACCGTGGTCGAGGTCGGGGTGGACGTGCCCGAGGCGACCGTGATGGTGGTGCTGGACGCCGACCGCTTCGGGATCGCCCAGTTGCACCAGCTGCGTGGCCGCGTCGGTCGGGGTGAGCACGCCAGCCACTGTGTGCTGGTCGCACGCGGGGTGCTCTCATCGGACGCCGAGGCCCGTCTGCGGGCGCTCGAGGCGACCCGCGACGGATTCGAACTGGCCGAGGTGGACCTGGAACTGCGGGGTTCCGGCACCGTGATGGGGGAGCGCCAGAAGGGTCGCAGCGACCTCAAGCTCGCATCCCTGGCCCGCGACCGGGACCTGGTGGCGCTCGCCCGGGAGACGGCGTTCGAACTCGTCGACGGACCGGGCGGGCTCGACCGGTTCCCGTTGCTCGTGGACGAGGTCGACCTGCTCATCGCCGAAGAGGACGAGGAGTTCCTCACCAAGGGATGAGACTCCCGCGAGCAGGGCCGCCTCCTGTGCCGGTGCAGTCCGCGGGTAGCGTCTTGCGGTGCTCTGCCAACCACCACCCCGGGAGCGTTCCGGCCACCGCGTGGCCGGGCGCGCAACCCCGCTGCTGGTTGCACTGGCCGTGATCGTGGTGACCCTCGCCGGATGCGGAAGCGGGGCACAGGGTGCGACCGCGTCACGTCCGCGGCCGACCGACACCGCAGGTCTGCACGACCACGGTGCCGCCGACAGCGCACTCGCCCCCGAGACCGTGCGACCCGAGGACCTCGCGCTCCTGGGCGACGGCGTCGAAGCCGGCGGGCGCATCGAGGGGTACCTGGGGCTGAACCTGTGCGGGCGGTTCCTGGAGATCCCGGAAGGGGCATCGGCCGCCGGGGTTACCCTCGAGCAGTCCGGGCACTTCGTGGTCGAACCGGGCGAGGGTGACGAGGTGGGCCTCGAGGTGACGGTGGGCGACCTGCTCCAGCTCCTGGAGGTGGGCATGCGAACCGGGGAGCTCGAGTTCGGGTCGCAATGGTCGGCCAGCCCGGCCACGGTCGGTGGTGAGGAGTTCGACCTCGGCGGTTCGGCGCTGGCCACGGGTGACTCCTGTGGGGACGAACTGGGCGAGGTGCAGCTGTGGTACTACACCGAGGAGGCGGCCAACAGCGGGGACGGGATCAGGATCGTGGTCACCGATCCCCAGGACGCCCCGATCATCGGCGACGGGGTGGCCCTGACCGTGGCGTTCGCGCCCAGTTCGTCGCTTCCCACCCTGCCGCCGGCGGTGATGGCCGGCTGATGGCACGGCGATCCGGGTCGCGGCAGTGAGGGTGATAGCGGGCAGCGCCCGGGGCATGCGGATCTCGGCCCCGCGCGGGGGACGAGCGCGGCCCACCACCGACCGCGTGCGCGAGGCGACCTTCAACGCTCTCGGTTCGATGGGCCTGGTGGAGGGGATGTCGTTCGTGGATGCATTCGCGGGTTCGGGAGCACTCGGGATCGAGGCCCTCTCGCGGGGTGCTGCGGGCTGCGTGTTCATCGAATCCGGCAGGCGGGAGCTCGATTCGCTGCGGGCGAACCTGGCTTCCACGAAGCTCGGCGAGCGGGCGCGGGTGCTCGGTGGCGACGCGATGGCCCTGCTGGGAGCCGATGGGCAACCCGGTGGCGTCCCGGCGGACGTGCTGCTGGCGGATCCGCCCTATGAGTTCGACCGCTGGGCGGAGTTGGTGGGGCTGGCCGCCGCCCCGGTGGTCGTGGCGGAGTCGGACCGCCCCGTGGAGGTCCCGCACGGGTGGGACGTGGTGAGACAGCGTCGCTACGGCAGTACAATCGTTACGATCATCGAAGCACAACCCGGCACAGCGGACACCGGAGGCGACTCCGATCCGGGTACCGGGATGCCGCAGCCCCCCGTCCGACAGAACCCCGAGGCCGGCCCCACCGGGTCGTGACCGGGCCGCCCAGCCACACCAGGAGTTCGAACCTTGACCGTTGCGCTCTACCCGGGGTCGTTCGACCCGATACACAACGGCCACGTCGAGATCGTCGAGACGGCTTCCAGGCTCTTCGACCGCGTGGTGGTGGCGGCGATGCGCAACCCACAGAAGGGCGAGCCCCTCTTCAGCCTGGATGAGCGCGAGGGGCTCATAGGAGAAGCCCTCGGCCACCTGGGCAACGTGGAGGTGACGATGTTCTCCTCCCTGGTCGTGGACCTGGCCCGTGACGTCGAGGCCGACTTCATCGTCAAGGGGCTGAGGGCCGTGTCCGACTTCGAGTCCGAGCTCCAGATGGCCCAGATGAACAAGAACATCTCCGGGGTCGACACGTTGTTCATCCCGAGTGCGTCGGGCAACTCCTTCCTCGCGTCCAAGCTGATCCGCGAGGTGGCACGATTCGGCGGGTCCGTCGACGGAATGGTCCCCGAATGCGTGGCCAGGAGGCTCGAGGAGCGCTTCGGTGGGAGCTGACCGGGCGGCCACCGCTCCGGCTGGCGCCCTGGACGTGCGGACCGGCCGGGCGCATTGCCACCACAGTGGCTCCCGCAGGGCACAGACTGTTCGGTGATGAGCGCTTCACCCCAGGATCCCGGCCACCGACCCGACCAGCGTCCGGCTGCGTCTCCGGGTGAGCCGCCCCACGGCTCACCGCGCTCGGCCGGTGGGCGTTCCGACATCGATGCACTCATCCGCAGGGCGATCGAGATGATCGAGGCCGCACCGGGCATACCCATGTCGGCCTCGGTGCGGGTGAACCGCGACGAGTTGCTCGACCTGCTGGACGAGGCGGTCGAGAACCTCCCGGATGAACTCCGGGCGGCCCGCTGGTTGCTCAAGGAGCGCGACGAGTACATGGAGCGCACACGCCGCGAGGCCGAGGAGCTGATCGGCGAGGCGCGCACCCGCGTCGCACAGATGGTGCAGAAGACGGAGGTCGTCAAGGCCGCCGAGCAGCGTGCCCGGCGCATCAACGAGGAAGCCGAGGCCAATGCGCGCCGGATGCGCCGCGAGGCCGAGGACTTCTGTGACCAGCGGCTCGCGAGCTTCGAGAACGTCCTCGCCAAGGTGCAGCGTTCGGTGGCGGTCGGCCGCCAGCGCCTGGCCGCTCCGAGCATCGAGGAATCCGAATTGCGTGGGTTCGACGGCGACGCGGCTCCCGACCACGCGGGTGGTGGCGAGCGGCCTGCGGGCGCCACGGCGCCCTTCGACCAGGAGCGCTGAGCGGTGTCCGGCCGGGCACGGGGCCGTGTCGCCCGCAACGGTCGGACCGATGAACGCGACGACCTGGGGTTCCGTGTCAGGGACCTGCGTCGAGTCCCGGGGTCACGGCTCGAGGAGGTGAGGGTCGTGGATCCTGCGCGGCTGGGATCCTCCTCGGAACCCCTGCGCATCGGCGACGTGGCGGTTGCCGACGCACCGGTACGCGTGGAGACGTCCCTCGAGTCGCTCTCCGACGGCGTGAGGGTGCGGGCCCGGGTCGAGTTCTCCTGGCGGGGGCCGTGTCGGCGGTGCCTCTCCGAGGCGTCCGGTAGCGCCTCGGCGGAGCTCCGTGAGCTCTACGTGGATGACCCCGAGGACTACGCGGCCACCGCGGAGCTGGACGAGGACGACACCGACTCGACGCCCCGGCCGATCGGTGAGGGCTGGATCGACCTCGCAGAGGCGGTCCGCGAGACGGTCCTGTTGGAGCTGCCGCTGGCGCCGTTGTGCGACGAGTCCTGCGAGGGACCCGACCCGGGGAGCAACCCGGTCACCGTCGAGAGCGACACCGATCCCGCCGGTGATGATGCCGGGGCGGCTGGGGGAGCCGACCCCCGCTGGGCGGCCCTGTCGGAGCTCCGCTTCGACCCCGAGCAGGACCAGGGCTAGACTGACCAGTCCGCCCGGAGCGGTCCCGATCGACCGCGCCGGCGCATTTCGTCACCACACATCGTCAGGGCAAGCAATGGCCGTTCCCAAGAAGAAGACCTCCAAATCCAAGTCACGCAGCAGGCGGGCCTCCAACTGGACCCTCGAGCGGGGTGCCCGGAGCACCTGCCCGCGGTGCAAGGCGGCCAAGCGTCCTCACGTGGTGTGCCCGAACTGCGGATGGTACGGAGGCCGTCAGGCCATCGACGTCGACTGAACCGGCCGACGGCCGCCGATGCCGCCAAGGCGGCACCGGCCAACGCCCAGCCCCTCAGGAGCAGTCCGCGTCGGGGGCGCACCGGAGAGGGTATGGTGTCGCCAAGTGCGCGGGGGAGGCCTTTCAGCGGTGCCGAGGGGCCTTGCCCACACCGGGTGTCGGCGCCCGCGTGCAGTCGTGCGGCTGACCGACACCCGACCAGACACGCAAGTCAATCGAAAAGAACACGGGCCGGATCGAGGCCCGGTCGCCTCTACGGCCCAGCTAGGAGTGGAATCGCAGTCATGCCTGCCGAAACCCATGTGCAACAGGGCCCGGTGGATCGCTCGGAGATCCTCCGGCTCGTCCAGGACCGGCTCGGGGACATCCTCGAGATGGACCCTGACCAGGTCTCCGAGGGCGACTCGTTCGCGGAGGACCTGCACGCCGACTCCCTGGCCCTGATCGAGCTGGTGGAGGCCCTCGAGGAAGAGCTGGGGGAGCGCAGTGTCGGTTTCCGCATCGAGGACGACGACCTCGAGGATCTGAAGACCGTGCGAGATGCCGTCGACTACGTCATCGCAAGGCTCTGAGGAAGGACCGCATCCTTCGGACAGGCTGCCCGCCGCGCTCGGGTACTGCTTCGAGAGCCCCGGTTTGCTCGCGCTCGCACTCAACCATCGTTCGTGGTGTGCCGAGAACGGGGGAGTCGAGTCCAACGAGCGGCTCGAGTTCCTCGGGGACTCGGTGCTCGGCCTGGTCATCACCGACCGGCTCTACTCCTCCTACCCCGACGAGCCAGAAGGCGTCCTGGCGCGGCGCCGGGCCGCACTCGTGAGCACCGTGGCCCTCGCCGAGGTGGCACGTGAGCTGGGACTCGGCGACGCGGTGCACCTCGGCCGCGGCGAGGAGGCCACCGGTGGCCGCGACAAGTCCTCGATACTGGCTGACACCCTCGAAGCACTGATCGGTGCGGTGCACCTCGACGGCGGGATCGAAGCCGCGCGTCGAGTCGTGCTCGGCCTGTTCGAGCAACGCATCGTCGAGGTCTCCGACTCGGAGTTCCACGCCGACCACAAGTCACGTCTCCAGGAGCTCTCCGCGAGGCTCTACGGGGAGCTCCCCGACTACGAACTGCTCGGGCTGGGCCCAGAGCACGAGAAGGTGTTCACCGCCCGTGTCAGCGTGCACGGCGTGATCTGCGGTGCGGGGCGGGGACGCACCAAGAAGCAGGCCGAACAGCAGGCTGCGAGCGCTGCCTACCAGCGCCTCGTCGCAACCACCGCAGCCCACTCGGGCATGGCGAACGGTGTCGAGATGCCCGACGCCGCCAGCGTCGACGCGATGACGGCCGGAGAAGCCCACGGGGATTCCGTGGCACAGGGAGAAGTCCACGGCGAGGTCGTGGCGCCGAACGGAGACCATGATGCCTGAACTTCCCGAGATCGAACTGCTGCGCAGGGAACTCGACCGCGAGGTCGGCGACCGGAAGGTCAAGGCGGTCGAGGTGCCCGTCGCCGGCGTGCTGTCGGGGATCACCCGCAAGGCGCTCCCCGGTGAGATCGAGGGCTCCAAGGGCTCCGGCGTGGTGCGCCACGGGATGCTCATCGCGCTCACCTACGACAAGAGCCATGAACTGGTCATCTCACTGGGGGCCGGGTCGCGCCTGTCGCGCAACAAGGAGCGCGATCCGGTCGAGAAGGGCACGGCCCTGGTCATCACCTTCACCCAGGGCGGACAGCTCCGGCTCGTGGATCCCGACAAGAACGCGGTCGTGGAGTGGATCGCCATGGAGGACCTCCCGGACCGCCACCCGGAACTGGCCGAGCTGGGCCTCGATCCGGTGGACGAACCGATCTCCTGGACGGTCTTCGGCGACGCCCTGCTGCGACGCAGTGGAAAGCTGAAGGGGATCCTGATGGACGACGGATTCCTCGTGGGGCTCGGTCCGATCTACTCGGACGAGATCCTGTTCCACGCCGGCCTGCGCTACGACCGGACCCCAGACAGCCTGGCCACGGCGGAGATCCGCCGGCTCTACCGTGCGGTCGTGGAGACGATGCACGACGCCGTCAAGTACGGGGGTACGAGCCTCGAGGGCGACGACCGCTGGGTCGACCTGAACGGCGAGCCGGGCAGCTACCAGGACCACCTCGCGGTCTACCGTCGAGCCGGGGAGATGAGCCCCCGGGCACGCGGTCCGATCGCCAAGGCCCGCTACGGCAACCTCACGACCTACTTCTGCGAACAGACCCAGGTCTGAGGGGGCCACAGTGTTCCTCAAGAGCCTCCAGATCAAGGGGTTCAAGTCCTTCGCCGACCCGGCCGAGCTCGCCCTCGAACCGGGGGTGACCGTCGTCGTCGGGCCCAACGGGTCGGGCAAGTCCAACGTGGTGGATGCGATCGGCTGGGTACTCGGTGCCCAGGCGCCCTCCGCGGTGCGCAGCCAGAAGATGGATGACGTGATCTTCGCCGGCACCGAGAAGCGCTCCGCACTCGGACGGGCCGAGGTGTCACTCACCATCGACAACTCCGCTGGGATCCTCCCGATCGAGTTCACCGAGGTGACGATCAGCCGCCTGCTGTTCCGCAACGGCGACAGCGAGTACTCCATCAACGGTTCCCCGGCGCGCCTGCTCGACATCCAGGACCTCCTGAGCGACAGCGGAGTGGGCCGCCAGCAGCACGTGATCGTCTCGCAGGGCAACATCGACGCGGTGCTCAACGCACGCCCCGAGGATCGCCGGCTCATCATCGAGGAGGCCGCGGGGGTGCTCAAGTACCGCCGCCGCAAGGAACGCTCGGAGCGTCGGCTCGCCTCGACCGAGGCGAACCTCACGCGGATCACCGACCTGCTCAGGGAGGTACGCAGGCAGCTCAAGCCCCTCGAGCGCCAGGCGGACGCAGCCCGGCGCCACGGCGACCTCGTGGCGGAGCTGCGGGCACTGCGGCTGTTCCTGTCGGGCCGCGAGATCGCCCGGCTGCGCGAGCAGCTGTCCACCTCGGCCACCACCCAGGCGGAGCTGCGCGCATCCGCGGACACCCTGCGGGCCAACCTGGCCGACCTGGACTCGCGGGTGACCGCGGCGGAGGCCGAACTCGGATCGATGGGTGTGTCCGACTCCGGAGACGTGCTCATGAGGCTCGAGACGCTGCGCGAACGTGGTTCCGGCCAGCTCGCACTGCTTGGGGAGCGACGCCGATCGATCGCGGCCGCACTCGAGGCGACGATCGATGCTGCGGTCGTGGCCTCGATGGAGTCCGAGGCGAACGAGCTGAGGAACGAGTCGGGCGAACTCGACGAACAGGCAGCGGCCCTGGCGGCGGAGATGACCGCCCTCGACGCCCAGGAGGAGGACCTCGCGGGCCGCTGGGCCGCATTCGAGCTCGAATGGGGTGATGGCGTTCCGAACCCCAGCGGCGAGGCAGCGGTGTTGCGCAGCGAACTGGCCGGTGTGCGGGAGGCGAGGTCCCGAACGGCCTCGGAGCTCGATTCGCTGCGCTCCAACCTGGCCTCGCTCGCGGAGCGCCGCGAGCGGCTGGAGCTCGAAGCGGAAGCGGCACGTGGGGAACTGGAGGCCTCCAGGGCCAGGGGCGCGGAGCTCGAGACAGCCATCGGGGCGGCGGCCGATGCCCTCGCACGGGCCGAGGACGAACTCGAGAGCTGCGAGGCCCAGCAACGTCGTTCCGAAGCGGAGCACTCGGCCTGGACCGCGCGGGCGGACGCGCTCGCCCTGGCCCTCGCCGACATCCACGAACAGGCAGGCACGGAACGCCTCGAGGGTCTCTCGGGGGTCCTGGGAACGCTGGTGGACCTCGTGGAGGTGGACCACGGTTGGGAGGGTGCCTTCGAGGCGGCTGCGGCGGACGCCCTCGGAGCGGTCGTCGTGGCGGACCTGGGAGTTGCCCGCGCCGCCATCGAGGCCCTGGTGGCCGGGGACCACAGGGGCGCTGTCATCGCACTCGGCACCCACGGGGGCGGTCCCCCCGGAGCTGCCACCCCGGACTCGGTGCGTTCCCACGTGAGACCGGCGGTGGCGGTGGCCGACCACGAAGGGGTGAGTCGGCTGCTCGACCGTCTGCTCGAGGGAGCGATCGTGGTCGAGGGGGACTGGCGCAGCGCCTCGGAGGTGGCCGCGTCACGACCGGAGTCGATCGTGGTCACCCGCGAGGGCCACAGGTTCTCCGCTGTCGGTTGGCGTCTGGGGGCCTCGGGCAGCGGGGCCACTGCTGCTGCACTGGAAGAAGCGAACGAGGCCTCGAGCGAGTCGGCCGTCCGGGCGGAGCAGGCCGCGAGGGACACCCGCGCTGCGCGTGACCGGCTCCAGCACGCCCGCTCGGAACATGTCGAGGCGGTCCGTCGCCGCGACGCGAACGTCTCGGCGGTCCGCAGGAGCGAGGAGACCCTGGAACGCCTCGGCACCGATGAGCCCGAACTTCTCGCCCAGATCGAGGTCGCATCGAGTCGGCTTGCCCAGCTCGAGACCCGTGCTTCGGAGGAGGCAACCAGGGCCGAGGAGATCGAGTCGGAACTGCCGCGCCTCGAGGCCGAGGAGGCCGAGCTGGCGGCGCGCGCCGCGGAGATGTCCTCGGCCCGCGAGTCACTCGAGGAGGCCACCGGGCAACTCCGTTCGCGTCGCACCGATGCAGAGGTGCGGTCGGCCGCTGCCACGGAGCGGCGGCGCAACGTGTCCACCCGACTGGAGCACCTCGAGGGCCGGCTGTCCGAGCTCGAACAGGAGGCCTCCGAGGCGGCTGCCCGCCGTGTCCTCCTCGAAGCACATGCGGCCGCCGTGTCCCGTCTCGCGGACTTCGTGGAGGCACGCGTCGCCACGATCGACGGCCACCTGGAGCGGGAGCGGGCCGAGCGGCGCCGCCAGTCCGAGGCGGCCAGGCAGGCCGCGGAGCGGCTCGAGGGCCTGCGGCGTGAACGTGCGGCCAAGGAGAAGCAACTGGAGGAGCGACGGGCGCAACTGGGCAAGGCCGAGGTGGCCGATGCCGAGGTGCGGACCAGGCTCGAGACCGCGACCGCGACGTTGCGCAACGAACTCGACGTGGAGCCGTCGGTGGCCGAGGCGGCGGAGTGCCCGCTGCTGCCCGACGGGGTCACCGCTCCGGCACGGGCACGCGAGCTGCAGCGCGAACTCAAGGCCATGGGGCCGATCAACCCGCTGGCACTCCAGGAGTACGAGGAGCTCTCCGAACGCCACGACTTCCTCGAGGGACAGCTCCACGACGTGCGCAAGTCACGGCGCGAGCTCACCAAGGTGATCAGGGCCATCGACGAGGAGATCGTGAACGTGTTCTCGGCCGCATTCGCGGACGTGAGCGAGAACTTCACCTACCTGTTCGAGACCCTCTTCCCGGGCGGGTCCGGTTCGCTTCGCCTCACCGACCCCCAGGACCTGCTGGGAACCGGGATCGAGATCGAGGCGCGCCCCTCGGGCAAGAACGTCAAGAAGCTGTCACTGCTCTCGGGCGGTGAGCGGTCCCTCACCGCACTGGCCTACCTGTTCGCCGTGTTCAGGTCACGTCCATCGCCCTTCTACGTGATGGACGAGGTGGAAGCAGCGCTCGACGACGTGAACCTGCACAGGTTCCTCGAGCTGATCCAGGAGTTCCGCAGCTCGGCGCAGCTGCTCATCGTGAGCCACCAGAAGCGCACCATGGAGGCCGCTGACGTGCTCTACGGGGTCTCCATGAAACCCGGCGGCTCGTCCAGGGTGGTCGCGGAGCGGGCCTCCGAGGTGGTGGACATCAGGTGAGCGGTGAGGCGCTCCGCTGGGCCGAACTGCCCGGGGACGCCTCGGACCTCGCGGCTGCGGTGAGGGAACGCTTCGAGGCCCACCCACACCACGTGCTCGCGACGTTGCACCTCGACGGTCGGCCACGGGTCAGCGGCACCAACGTGATGTTCGGTCCGGGCACGCTCTGGATCGGCTCCATGCCGGGTGCGCTCAAGTCACTCGACCTGCGGCGCGACCCCCGGTGCGCGCTGCACTCGGCACCCCTGTCGGAGGAGCTCGCGGTGCAGGAGGCCGACGCCCGCATCGAGGCCGTGGCCGTCGCCCTCGGAGACGACGAGGCCGAGCGGCTCCTCGTCGATGCCTTCGGCGATGACGCATCCATGGATGGCGACATGTGGGAGCTGCGCATCCGCTCGATGTCGCTGGTCCACGTCGAAGGCGACCGGATGTGGGTCCGGTCCTGGAGTCCGGACCGGGGCGAAGAGGTCGTGTCGCGCAGCTGAGGGCCCTAGGGCAGGCGCTGCAACCACCACAACGACAGGACCGCCCCGACGGTGAGTACCGCCAGTGCTGCGCCGGCGAACTTGTAGGAGATGTCGGTGGGTTCCTCGTCGTAGCCGATGCTCGAGCCGAAGTCCTCGTAGACCTGCTCCAGGTCTCCCGCGCTGCCGGCGGTCCTGGCGACCCCGCCGGTCTCCTCGGCCAGGCCCGCGAGCTCGGTGGTGTTGACCGGCACCGGAGCGGTCTGTCCCACACCGTCGCCGTCCTCGTCGATGGTGATCACCCCGTCGGGGGTTCCATAGGCGATCGTGTTCACGGCCACCGCTGCTTCCTGGGCGAGCGGAATCGCCTCGGCGGTCGGAAGGCCCACGGTCGTCTCCCCGTCGGAGATCAGCACCACGGTTGCATCCGGGGTGCCCTCCTCGGTGCGTTGCGCCTGGTCCTGGATCACATCCACCGAGAGCTTCACCGCATCGCCGATGGCGGTGGCCTCCTCGAGCTCGAGGTTCTGGATCGCCTGGGTGACCGCGGTCCGGTCCTGGGTGGGCGGGACCAGCAGCTGTGCCGTGCCCGCGAAGCCGATCAGGGCCACGTTGAGCTCCTCGGGGAGGTCCTCGACGAACTCGGTTGCGGCGGCCTGGGCGGCCTCGAGGCGACTCGGTGCCACGTCGGTGGCCATCATCGACAGCGAGGTGTCGATCGCGAGCACGATGGTGGAGCGCTCGCGGGGGACCTTCTCGGTGGCGATCGGTTGCGCGTACGCGACGACCAGACCTGCGAGACCCAGCAGGTACACACCCGCTACCACGTGGCGGCGCCATCCGGGCCGCCTGGGAGCGACCTTGTCGAGCAACGCGGCACTCGAGATCCGGATCGCGAAACGCCCGCGCCGGAACTGCAGCGCCACGTACACGCCGGTGATGGCGACGAGCACCAACAGGAGCCAGAGGCGACCGGGGGAGAGGAAGTTGTCGCTCATCTGGGCGCGCTCCCGGCGAGGACCTCGGCCCTGTGGCGCCGTCGCGACACGTGCTTGGCCAGGTCCATCACCCAGTCACCGTCGGTGCGCAACAACAAGTGGTCGGCCCCCGCGCTGCGGAACGCGGAGCGAACGGCGTCACGATGGGCGGCGGCCTCACGGGCGTATGCGCCCCGGAGCTTCGCGCTGTCGGTGTTGACCTCGCGCACCTCGCCCGTGGCGGGGTCCAGGAACTCGAGGGGGCCGGCGGCCGGCAGCTCGAGGTCCCGCGGGTCGACCACCTCGATGCAGAGAACCGAATGGCGCAGTGAGACCGCGCCGAGCGCGGCCCGCCAGGACTCCGGGTCGCCGTCGAAGTCCGAGATCACAACCACCAGACCCCTGCGGCGTGCCATGCCTCCCACGCTCCGCAGGCCGGCCTCGAGGTCGACCGGGCCGCTGCCGTCCTCGCGGGGGGTCGCCATCGTTCTCTCCAGCAGGCCGAGGAGATGCTTGCGTCCGCTGCGGGGTGGAACAGTCGTGGTCTCGTCTCCGCGCAACAGCACGGCCCCCACGCGGTTGCCCCCACGGCTGACGATCAGGCCGATCCCGGCGGCGGCCGCCAGCGCCAGGTCGCGCTTCTCCGATGCCGCGGTGCCGAAGTCCATCCTCGAGGAACGGTCGATGAGCAGCCAGGCCTCCAGCTCCCGATCCGCGATGGTCTGGCGCACGTGGGGGTGTTGGGTCCGGGCGGTGACGTTCCAGTCGATCCGCCTCACGTCGTCACCGGGTTCGTACTCCCGGGTCTCTCCGGGTTCGGTACCCCGCCCCGGCACCAGTCCCACGAAGTCGCCGTGGAGGACGCCATCGAGGCGTCGCGACACGTCCAGGGTGAGGCGGCGCAGGATCTCCTCGGGTGGTCGGTCGCCGACCAGGCCGAGGGTGGAGCTGAGTCCGCTCACCGGGCGACCCACGGCTGGGCATCGGTGGAGCCGGTTCCGTGCCAGGCATCGGTGTTGCCGTTGGGGCCGGCCGGGGCGGCCTGGTTCGCGGTGGCCACGTGCGGGGCCTGCACGGTGGAGAGGACCCGGGCGAGGACGTTCTCCACGTCCACGTCACGGGCGAGCGCCTCGTATGACAACAACAGGCGGTGCCTGAGGATCTCCGGGGCCACGTCGAAGACGTCCTGGGGGGTGAGGTAGCTCCTGCCCCGCATCAGCGCGAGTGCACGGCCGGCGCGGATCAGGCCGATCGAGGCACGCGGGCTGGCGCCGAGTTCGATGAACGTGCGCAGCTCGGGCAACCCGAAGTTCTCCGGTGTGCGCGTGCACAGCACCAGGTTCACCGCGTACTCCATCACGCTGCGTTCCACGAAGACGTCCTCCGCCAGGCGCTGCAGTGCGGTGACCTCACCGAGTGTCATGACCTCCGAGGCGGTCGGTGGGTGGGTGCCCATGCGCTGGACGATCTCGATCTCCTCACCCGGAGCCGGGTAGTCGATCACCACCTTCATGAGGAAGCGGTCGCGCTGGGCCTCGGGCAGCGGGTAGACGCCTTCGGACTCGATCGGGTTCTGGGTAGCGAGCACCAGGAAGGGCAGGGGGACCTCGTGACGCTTGCCGCCGATGGTGACCTGCTTCTCGGCCATGACCTCGAGAAGTGCGGACTGCACCTTCGCCGGTGCACGGTTGATCTCGTCGGCGAGCACGAAGTTCGCGAACACCGGACCGAGTTCCACGTCGAAGCGTTCACTCGAGGTCCGGTAGATGCGGGTTCCGACCACATCCGCAGGGAGCAGGTCGGGGGTGAACTGGATCCGTGAGAAGGTGCCTCCCACGGTCTGTGCGAGGGTCTCCACCGATAGCGTCTTGGCCAGTCCGGGCACGCTCTCGAGCAGGACGTGGCCACCGCAGAGCAGCGATGCGAGCATCCGCTCCAGTGCGCGGTCCTGGCCCACGATCACCTTGCGCATCTCGAACATGAGGGCCTCGACCCGCCGGCTCGCAGTTGCAGCGTCGATCGTCCCGGTGTCCTGTTCGGGTGCGTCGGCCGGTTCGGCCGGGTTCGACTGGGGGACTGGTTGCACGTGTTTCTCCGCTGGGTCGGCTCCCGGGTCGGTGCGTGAGGCAGCGACCCCCGATGTCTCGGTGAGTTGACGGTAGGCCAACACGGCTGCCGGATCGTGGCAGGCCCCACCAGCCTGATGTGTCGTTCAGTCTGCCCGATCGCGGCCCGGATCCCCTCCCCGCACCCACGACGGGCCCACGAGTGCTGTCAGGGCGAAGGAGGCTGCACGCGGGCGAAGTAGGATCCGCGCCGATGAACACCCTGTACCTGCTCCTGGTCATCCTTGCAGTCGTCGTTGTCGGGGGTGCGGTCGCGTTCGTGGCCCTGGGTGGTCGCGGCCGTTCCGGGATCGAGGACTCCTCCGGGGCCCCGGTGCTGCTGGAGGAACCACCTGCGGAGCCGGCCGAGGCTCCCGAGGGAGACGTGGACCTGCTCGAGCCGGGGTTGGAGGCTCCCGCGCCGGGGCCGGCGGTCGAGGTCCCCGAAGCGCCGGTGGTGGAGCCGGAGGTCGTCGAGGCGGAGGTCCGGCCCAGCTTCCGGGAACGCCTCGCCAAGGCCCGTGCATCCATGTCCGGCTACCTGTCCTCGGTGCTGTCGCGCAAGGAGATCACCGAGGAGTCCTACGAGGAACTCGAGGAGGCGCTCCTGCTGGCGGACGTGGGCATGGGTCCCACCCAGGAACTCCTCGACGGCCTGCGCGAGAAGGTCCGCGCCGAGAAGCTGACCACGAACGCCGAACTCCTCGACGCGCTGCGGGCCGAGATGAAGAGCACCCTCGAGGGCTCGACCGACCTCGCACGCTCGCCGGAGTCCCCGACCATCTGGCTCTTCGTGGGTGTGAACGGGGTCGGGAAGACCACCACGATCGGAAAGGTGGGCAAGCGCCTCGCCGATGACGGGGCGAGCGTGGTGATGGCCGCCGGTGACACCTTCCGTGCCGCTGCCGCCGAACAGCTGGAGACGTGGGCGGATCGCTGCGGAGCCACGATCGTTCGCGGGGCCGAGGGCAGCGACCCCTCCTCGGTGATTTTCGACGCCGTCGAGGCGGCCGCTTCGCGGGGAACGGACGTGGTGCTGGCCGACACGGCGGGACGCCTCCACACCAAGTCGAACCTGATGGACGAGCTCTCGAAGGTGCGCAGGGTGGCCGACAAGGGTGCGGGTTCGGTCACCGAGGTGCTCCTGGTGCTCGACGCCACCACAGGCCAGAACGGGCTCGCCCAGGCGAGGCAGTTCGCGGAGGCGACCGACGTCACCGGCGTCGTATTGACCAAGCTCGACGGGTCGGCCAAGGGCGGAATCGTCTTCGCCATCCGGTCCGAGCTCGGCCTGCCGGTGAAGCTGGTCGGCCTCGGGGAGAAGGCCGCCGACCTGGTCGACTTCGACGCGGACGAGTTCGTGGACGCGCTCGTGTCGACCTGACCGGCCGGGCATCGCCGGGCTCACAGCCGGCATCGGGAGGAGACGAGGATGGGAATCTGCGACGGGCGGGTGTGCGTGGTCACGGGCGCGGGACGTGGCATCGGGCGCGAGTACGCGCTGATGCTCGCGTCGCAGGGGGCGAAGGTGGTGGTCAACGACATCGGGGGTGCCCGCGACGGCACCGGGACCGACAGCGCCCCGGCCGCGGACGTCGTGGAGGAGATCGTTGCCGCCGGTGGCGATGCGATGGCCGACAACCACGACGTGACCGACTTCGAGGCCGCCGGGGCGCTCGTGGAGAGGGCGCTGGAGCACTTCGGGGACCTGCACGTGGTGGTCAACAATGCGGGGATCCTGCGCGACCGGATGCTCGTGAACATGACCGAACAGGAATGGGATGCGGTGATCTCGGTGCACCTGAAGGGCACCTTCGCCCCTTCGCACCACGCGGCGCGGTACTGGCGGGGCCGCTCCAAGGAGGGCCACGACCCCGATGCCCGCCTGATCAACACCACTTCCCCCTCGGGCATCTACGGCAACGTGGGACAGTCGAACTACGGCGCCGCGAAGGCGGGCATCGCCGCGTTCAGCTACATCGCGTCGATGGAGCTCGCCCGCTACGGGGTGACCGTCAACGCGGTCGCACCCACCGCACTGACGCGGATGACCGAGGACCTCGCGATGGGTGAGGCGGATGAGCAGGCCAGGGCCGCGATGTCGCCCCGCTGGATCGCACCGGTTGTGACATGGCTCGCTTCGGGATTGTCCGCCGGGGTCACCGGGCGGGTCATCGAGGCCTCGGGACGCACCCTCGCGATCGCGGAGGGTTGGCACCGGGGCCCCGCCGCAGCGCCCTCGGAGCACCCACTCGAGGCCGGAGAGGTGATCACGGAACTGCTGGGCTCGGCCCGGCCCCCTGCCGACATGCGCGGGGCCGAAAGGTCGTGATGGCCGCAGCGGGACGTCGCGAGCCTCTGCGCGTGCATGCCGGCATGTACGACCTCGGTGACGCGTCGGCCACGGTGAGGACCACACCGCGGCGGTGGCGGTGGCTGACCGACGGAATGGACCGGTTGCCCGGGGCCGTGGCCGTCGCCCTGGAGGCGCTCGGGGACGTGCTGGAGGCGGCCGGCGGGCGGGGTGGCGACCTCGACTCGCTGGTGGCACCGGTCGTGACCTCACTTCGGCAACTCGCCGACGAACACGGACCGCGCACTGCCGTGGCCGACCTCCTCGACCCTGCGGACCCGCTGGTGATCGCCACCGAGGAGTGCGACCGCCTGCTGTCGCTGGCGGCACGTGCGGTGTGTGTGGAGTTGGCATCCGCAACGACGGCCGAGGTGGTTCGGGTGGCTGCCTCCACCGGTGGTGTGCCCAAGTCGGCGCTGTCGCGGGTGCGCCTGGGGCCGGGCGGACTGGAGGGTGACACGCAGGCCGACCGCGAACACCATGGCCGGCCCTTCCAGGCGGTGTGCCTGTTCTCGGAGGAGAGGCTGGCTGCCCTCGCCGGGGAAGGCCACCCCGTCTCGCCGGGGTCCCTGGGGGAGAACCTCCTCCTCTCGGGTGCCGAGTGGTCCCTGTTCAGGCCGGGCATGCGGTTGGCGGTGGGTTCCGAGGTGCTCCTGGAGCTCAGCGCCTACGTCCCGCCGTGTCGCACGGTGGCGGGTTCGTTCCTGCGGGGTCGCTTCGACCGGATCGACCCCGACAAGCACCCGGGGTGGGCTCGCTGCTACGCCTGGGTCGTGCACGGTGGTGAAGTGCGACCCGGCGACCGGGTCGAGGTGTTCGCGGCCTGAGCCGACCGGGCGGTCGGTTGCGGCCCGCTGGCAGCACCGCCGATGTCGCGGGACAGCAGGGAACAACGCACAGCAGGGTTCAACGCACAGCAGGGAACAACGCGATGCGCAGCATGGTTCGTCCCGGTGTGCGACTCGACATCTTCAGTGACGTGGTGTGCCCGTGGTGCTACCTGGGGCACCACCGCCTGGTACGTGCGATCGAGGGCCTCGGGGCGGACGCGGCACGGATCGAGCTGCGATGGCGGGCGTACCAGCTCGACCCGGGTGCGGGTGCCGAACCCAGGGAGCTGCGCCCGGCGATCGAGGCCAAGTACGGCCCCGGTGCCTTCGACGCGATGCAGTCCCGTCTGGGCCGGTTGGGTTCAGAGGCCGGCATCGAGTACCGCTTCGACCGGGCGCTCAGGGTGGGCACCCTCGATGCACACCGCCTGGTGCTGTGGGCCCAGGAGGAGCACCCGGAGTCGACCGGCGAGGTGGTGGACCGTCTGTTCCGGGGCTACTTCACCGAGGGGTGCAACATCGCCGACCACCCCACGCTGGTGCGTCTCGCCTCCGAGGTGGGCCTGGACGCCGCCCGGGTAGCGGAGGTGCTGGAGTCGTCGAGGGGCAGCGAGGAGGTCGCGGCGGACATCGAGGACGCGATGGCGATCGGGGTGACAGGAGTGCCCGCGGTGGTGTTCAACGGCGCCGTGGTCCTGCCCGGGGCACAGGATGTCGATTCGACCCGTCGGGTGCTGGCCCGCCTGCTGGATCGTGTGGGCTGAGCCGGCTCGCCGGCACCGCCGTCCCGGGGTGTGTTGCTGCGGGTGCCCGGCGTACCGGTAGCGTTGGCTGACGATGTTCGAGTCACTCAGCGACCGTTTCGAAGGCATATTCAGCCGCCTGCGGGGCAAGGGCCACCTGACCGCGGCGGACGTGGACGACGTCCTGCGCGAGATCCGCCTCGCCCTGCTCGAGGCGGATGTGAACCTGGCCGTGGTCAAGTCCATGCTCGGCCGCATCCGCGAGCGTGCGGTCGGCGAGGACCTTTCCAAGGCGCTCAACCCGGCACTCCAGGTCAAGAAGATCGTCCTCGAGGAGCTCACCGAGACCCTCGGCGGGGAGACGCTGCGGATCTCCTATGCGTCCAAGCCGCCCACCGTGGTGCTCATGGCCGGGCTCCAGGGCTCCGGCAAGACGACGAACTCGGCCAAGCTGGCGCGCTGGTTCCGTGCCCAGGGCCGCAACCCGATCCTGGTCGGAACCGACCTGCAACGCCCGGCTGCGGTGCAACAGCTGAGAACCCTCGCGGAGCAGGTGGGGGTGCCGGTCTACTCCGCTCCCGACGACGTCGTGGCCTCGGGTGAGGGCGACCCCGTGGAGGTGGCCCGCGCCGCGAGGGCGGAGGCCAGGGCGCAGGGTCGTGACGTCCTGATCTGCGACACCGCCGGCCGGTTGGCGATCGACGCCGAGATGATGGACCAGGTGCGGCGGATCTCAGCCGAGCTGCAACCCGACTACACCTTCCTGGTGGTCGACGCCATGACCGGCCAGGACGCGGTCGGGGTGGCGGAGTCCTTCAACGAGACCCTCTCCCTGGACGGCGTGATACTGACCAAGCTGGACGGTGACGCCAGGGGCGGCGCCGCCCTGTCGGTCAAGGAGGTCGTCGGCAAGCCGATCGCGTTCGCCTCCACCGGGGAGAAGGTCGAGGACTTCGACCTGTTCCACCCGGACCGCCTCGCCGGGAGGATCCTGGGCGAGGGCGACCTGGCGACACTCATCGAGAAGGCCGAACAGGCCTTCGAGGCCGAGGAGGCCGAGGCCGCCGCCCAGCGGATGCTGGAGGGCACCTTCACCCTCGACGACTTCCTGGAACAGATGCAGTCCATCAAGAAGATGGGCCCGCTCTCGGGCCTCATGGGCATGATGCCCGGGGTCCCGAAGGAGGTTCGCGACGTCGAGATCGAGGACCACCACATCGCGCGGATCGAGGGCATCATCCATTCCATGACCCGTGAGGAGCGGGTGCAACCCGACATCATCGACGGGAGCCGCCGTTCGCGGATCGCCCGCGGTTCGGGAACCTCCTCGAGCGACGTGAGCCAGCTCGTGGCCCAGTTCCGCCAGATGCGCCAGATGATGCAGGAGATGGGTCGCACGCCGAAGCGCAAGAAGAAGGGCCGCAAGGGGCGAAAGAGCGGGGGGCGGGTCACCCCGAAGGGGGCCGGGAAGCCGAAGGCGTCCTCGTTCCAGCTGCCCACGCGCGAGGAGATGGAGGCCCAGCTCCCCGATGCCCTCAAGGGTCCCGGGAGTCCCGGGCTCTGACCCCCGGTCGGCACCGGAGCCCCCGGTGCCGCGGCGGCGGAGCCCGCGGGAATTGCTGCGCGCCCTCCTCGGGTACCATCATTGTCCTTCGCCGGTACGCCGGCGGAACCGCCCAAGGGTGACTGCCGGACGTCGGGGTCACCCGGGCGCCGACTCCTAGCCGCCCACGCATCCGAAAGAGCACATCAACGTGGCAGTTCGACTCCGCCTCACCCGAGTGGGAAAGAAAAAGCAACCGACCTATCGCATCGTGGCTGCCGACAGCCGCGCCCCGCGTGACGGACGGTACCTCGAGATCGTGGGCACCTATGACCCGCGCCGGGAGCCATCGGCGGTGACCGTGGACAACGACAAGGCCGTGCAGTGGCTCCGCAACGGGGCGCTGCCGTCGGAGCGGGTGCGCAAGCTGCTCGAGATCTCCGGCGCCTGGGAGGCGTTCGAGGCCTCGAAGGCCGCCAAGTGAGCGACGCGGAGACCACCGGTGCAGGTGGCGCCGAGCACGCCACAGCCGTACTCACCCACATGACCCGCTCCCTGGTCGACCATCCCGACGAGGTGAACGTTGACGTGGTCGACCTTGATGACCGCCTGGAGTTGAACGTCTCGGTGGCCGATGGCGACATGGGCCGTGTCATCGGCAAGCGCGGCCGCATGGCCAACGCAATCCGCGTCGTGACCAGGGCTGCAGCAGTGCGCGACGGTGTCGAGGTGGACATCGAGTTCGTGGACTGACGGTCCCGTGCCGGCCCCACGTCCCGGCCTGCTGGAGGTCGGACGCATCGCCCGTGCACACGGGCTCACCGGCGAGGTCATCGTCGATCTCGGTTCCAACCACCCGGAACGCACGAGGGCCGGAACCACATTCGTCACCGGTTCCGGGGACCTCGTGCTCGCAACGGCACGACCCCATGGCGGTCGTTGGCTGATGAGCTTCGACGGCTACCGCACCCGGGAAGCGGCGGAGGAGCTCCGGGGCCTGCTGCTGTGGGCCGAACCGGTCGCCGACGACACCGTCCTGTGGGTCCACGAGCTCATCGGCTGTGAGGTGGTCGACCAGCACGGCAAGGGCCGTGGCACGGTCGTGGCGGTGCTCGACAACCCGGCGGCGGACATCCTCGAACTCGACAGCGGGGCACTCGTGCCCGTCAACTTCGTCACGGAGGGCCCCAGCGGATCCTCGGTACGGGTCGACGTTCCAGAGGGACTGTTCGACATCTGAACACCGGGGGTTGCGGATGCGTATCGATGTGCTGACGATCTTCCCGGGGATGATCGAGTCCTTCGCCTCGGAGAGCCTGCTGGGCAGGGCGATCTCCAGGGGCGTCGTCGAGTTGCGCACCCACGACCTGCGAGACCAGTGCACCGACGTGCACCGCAGCGTCGATGACGCCCCGTTCGGTGGTGGGGCAGGGATGGTGATGAAGCCGGAGCCGGTGTTCGACACCGTGGAGCAACGGGATCCG
Organism: Microthrixaceae bacterium; assembly: GCA_023958095.1. GTDB lineage: Bacteria > Actinomycetota > Acidimicrobiia > Acidimicrobiales > Microtrichaceae > JAMLGJ01. The sequence goes on along the minus strand of JAMLGJ010000016.1, from coordinate 56,486 downwards.
CCGCGGCCGCTGATCCTGCTGGGCCCGGGTGGCAGGACGCTCGACCAGGGCCTTGCGCGCGAGCTGGCCGCGACGGATGGGTTCAGCCTGCTGTGCGGACGCTACGAGGGCGTGGACCAGCGCATCGTCGAGCACCTCGTGGACTACGAGCTCTCGATCGGGGACTACGTGGTCAACGGCGGGGAAGTCGCCGCGATGGTCGTCGTGGAGGCGGTGGTCAGGCTCGTTCCGGGTGTCATGGGGAACGAGCGCTCGGGCATCGAGGAGTCGTTCTCCGACGGGCTGCTCGAGTACCCGCAGTACACCAGGCCTGCGGACTACCGGGGGTGGTCGGTGCCCGAAGTGCTGCGCGGCGGCGACCACGCGCGTGTGGCGCGGTGGCGCCATGCGATGTCGCTGCAGCGCACGATCAGGCAGCGGCCCGACCTCATCGAGGCCAGGGGAGGTCTCGACGAGCGCGAGGTGAAGTTGCTCGGCGAGTTCGGTTTGGACCTGCCCGGGTCACAGGACTCCTCGCGGAGCTGACGCCGGCTTTCGCCGGTGAGGTGCTCCTCGCTAACATCGGAGATCCCGCGCCAGGCGGCGCAGAGCCCGAGCCGACCGGGTCAGCACCTCCGAGGGTGCCCGGTATTCCAGGAGACCGAGATGAAGTCCACCGATGTGATCGACCAGGCGAGCATGCGCGACGACGTGCCCGACTTCGCTGCCGGTGACACCCTCAAGGTCCACGTGAAGGTGATCGAGGGCAACAAGGAACGGCTCCAGATGTTCCAGGGTGTCGTCATCTCACGCCGCGGAAGTGGTCTGCAGGAGAGCTTCACGGTGCGCAAGCTGAGCAACGGCGTCGGGGTGGAGCGCACCTTCCCGCTGCACTCGCCGGTGATCGACCACATCGAGGTCTTCAGCCGCGGTGACGTGCGCAGGGCGAAGCTCTACTACCTGCGCGATCGAGTCGGCAAGGCTGCGAAGGTGCGCGAGAAGCGCGACTGAACACCCGGCCTGCTTCCCCCCAACCGTCCGGCGAACGCCGGATCCCCAGGATGGAGCAGGGATGTCGCAGCCACGCCGCTTCGACCACATCGCACTCGGTCGCCGGGGCGAGGAGCTCGTGGCGCGTTGGTACCTGCAGCGTGGCTGCACCGTGGTCGCCCGCAACTGGCGCTGTGCCGCCGGTGAGCTCGACATCGTCGTCCGTTGCGCAGAGACGCTGGTGTTCTGCGAGGTCAAGGCGCGCAGTTCGGAGCGTTTCGGCAGCCCGTTCGAAGCGGTCGACCACAGGCGCCGGCAGCGCCTGCGCAACGCGGCCGGGCAGTTCCTGGCCAGCAGCGGTCAGCGGGCGCGACAGATCCGATTCGATGTGGCCGCAGTGGTCGGAACGCGCGTGGAGGTGATCCATGGGGCATTCTGAGTTGCGGCGACGGTGGGCCGCGGCCGACCGGACCGACCGAGTGCAACGCCGGCGTGGCCACACGGACGGGTTGCCCAGACGAGCAGCTATGACGGGAGTCCGGATGAATCAGGAGTCGTTCGAGTCCACCGACGGCGTGGAGGTCCACTACCGCAGCTGGCCCGTTGCCTCGGCCCGGGGATCGGTCGTGATCGCCCATGGTGCCTCCGAGCACAGCGGCAGGTACGGACGCTTCGCCGGCGCGCTCAACGACGCCGGTCTGGCCGCGTTCGCGCTGGACCACAGGGGCCACGGGGCCACCGCACTCTCGACCGGGCCGGGCAGGCTCGGCGACGCTGGCATGCAGGGGGTGCTGGACGACCTGGCTCACCTCGTGTCGATCGCAGCGCAGCGCACCGGCGCCCCGGTCGTGCTGTTCGGGCACTCGATGGGGTCACTGTTCGTGCAGGCCCTCGTGGAGCGGGGTGACTGCGACCTGGCGGGCTACGTCCTGTCGGGCTCCATGGGGCCCCTCGCGGAGGGCATGGACGAGGTGGTGACTGCACTCGGGGCCGCGGTCGACGCAGGCATGGGGGACGAGACCCTCGATGTGCTGGGTTCGTTCAACGATGCGTTCGAGCCGGCCCGCACCCCCTATGACTGGCTCAGCCGCGATGCCGCCGAGGTGGATGCCTATGTGGACGACCCGCTCTGTGGTGACGGGATCCCGCTCACCCACGCCTACGCGGCCGGCATGATGGCGATGATCCAGGACGCGATGTCCGGGGAGGGGGTTGCCCGGACCCCGGCGGGAACGCCGGTGATGCTCGTGACCGGCACCGAGGATCCCGTGTCGGGGAACTCATCGCAGGTGCGCCTCCTGGAGGAGTCCCTGCGCAGCGCCGGGGCCGAGGTGACCGCCCGCTACTACGCCGGTGCCCGCCACGAGCTCTTGAACGAGACCAATCGGGACGAGGTGACCGCCGACATCGTCGACTGGGTCACCACCTGCCTGTCACCCAGCTGACCGCGCGGGCCCCGGCCGTCGCGTTCCCGCCCACGGCTGCGATACCGAAACCGGCGGCGGGTGTCACTCCCTGGGGGCGCGCCGCATCCTGTGCTGCCAACAGCCGCGGTGCCAGTGGCGCCTCAGGTCGGGCGCGTCCAATGGGACCGCGACGATGTGGCCGGTGCCGGCGGGGATGTCGCGGTTGCAGCCGGGGCACAGGTAGGACTTGAGTGCCTGGTACGGCTGGATCCGGCGCACCTCGCACTCGGCGGTGGCGGTGTGATCGAGGAAGCGGGGCATGCCGGCACCTAGCCCAGTAGTGCCCAGAGCGTGACGGCGGCGGTCGCGATGAGGGCGCCGGCCACGATGATGATGTCCACCGCCGAGCGGCGGTGCTGGCGGTGCGGGTTGAATCCCATCGCCCCAGTATCGGGCACCGGAGCCACACCGGGCCACGCGGCCCGGAACTGCGTTGTCACACACCTGCTGTAGGTTGGCCACAGCTCCTGGCCCCGCACCGCTCGTGGGCCACGGGCACACCTGCCGTGCAGCGTCGAGCTGCCTCCCGGACCCGATGGTCCGCCCGCCAACCCGTCTCGCCGGCCGCCAGGGCCGGGAGGGGAGAGAGTCCGGGAGGAGCAATCGTGTTGGCAACCGTCGGTTCCGCAACGCTGCTCGGGGTGCGTGGCCATCCCGTGAGGGTGGAGGTGCACACCAGCAACGGGCTTCCCGGCTACACGGTGGTGGGGCTTCCGGATGCATCCTGTCGCGAGTCCCGGGACCGGGTGCGTTCGGCCCTGTTGAGCTCCGGGTTCTCCTGGCCCGCCCGGCGCACCACGGTCAACCTCGCGCCGACCGACATGCGCAAGGTGGGTGCGGGGCTGGACCTCGCGATCGCGATCGGCCTGCTGGCGGCCGAGGGCGAGATCCCCGTCGCCGCACTGGAGGGTCTCTCGTTCCTGGGTGAACTCGGGCTCGACGGTGCACTTCGCCCCCTGGTCGGGATGCTCCCCCTGGCAGCTGCGTGCACGGGGACACCGGTGGTACCCGCACCCTCGATCGCCGAGGCGCGGCTGTGCCGCGAGGGTGCACGCGGAGCCTCGGCGCTGAGGGAGGTCGTCGATGCCGTACGGGGCGAGGGCGACTGGGCTCCTGCGGTCCCCATGGCGGATCCACGGGAGGACGCAGCGATACCCGACCTGGCCGATGTGCGGGGCCAACCCCTGGCACGGTCGGCGCTGGAGGTGGCGGCTGCGGGTGGCCACCACCTACTCATGAGCGGTCCACCCGGTGCCGGCAAGACGATGCTCGCGCGACGTCTGCCCGGAGTCCTGCCGCGCCTGGATGACCCCCAGGCGCTCGCGGTCACTGCGGTTCACTCCGCGGCCGGGTGCCTCCCCGGGGCCGGCGGCCTCATCCGCCGCCCACCCCTGCGTGCCCCGCACCACACCGCATCGATGGTTGCCATGGTCGGCGGTGGTTCGAGCACACTTCGTCCCGGTGAGGTGAGCCTGGCCAGTGGCGGGGTGCTCTTCCTCGACGAACTGGGCGAGTTCCCCGCGTCGGTGCTCGACGCACTCCGACAGCCCCTCGAGTCCGGTGTGATCCGGGTCTCGCGCGCTGCGATCTCGGTCGAGCTTCCCGCCCGGGTGCTGCTCGTGGCCGCGAGCAACCCCTGTCCCTGCGGCCAGTTCGGATTCGGTCCCTGTGGCTGTTCCGAAGCACAGCTGGCCCGCTACCGGCGTCGCCTCAGCGGGCCTCTGATGGACCGCTTCGACATCCGCCTCGGGGTGTCCGCGCCCGACGCGGACACGGTGTTCCGGGGCCCGCCCGGAGAATCCAGCGCGGAGGTCGCGGGGCGTGTCGCTGCTGCGCGGCGCGCTGCCGCCGAGAGGGGCGTCACGGTCAACCGTGACCTGGCCGGGGAGGAACTGCGGCGTGCGGCGCCCCTGACCGGGGAGGCCGAGGACCTCCTGAGGGAACAACTCCGCGCCGGTTGCATCACGATGCGCGGCGCCGACCGGTCGCGTGCGCTCGCCCTGACCATCGCCGACCTGCAGGGAGCCGGCCCGCCGTTGGGGCGTCCCTTGATCGAGCAGGCATTGCTCCTCCGGGGCGGCGACACCGCGGCGGTGGTCGGATCGTGAGCGCCGTTGGCGACACTCCCTGGGGCACGCCCCCGGGACGGGGACTCCAGGGGTGTCTCGCAGCACTCGCATCGCTCGACGCGATGGGGCCCGGGCGCCTGCGGGCACTGCTCGGGGCGATGTGCCCCGACCGGGCGTGGCACGAACTGTCCACCGGTACGGCGCTCCGGCATGGATCCTGGCCCGTGTCGGGGGAGGGGCGGACGCTGTTTCCCGCTGCGGTGCTCCGGAGCTGGTGCGAGTCGGCCGCGTCGGTTCCCGAGCTGCCCGCGCTGATGAGCGAGCGCCTGAGCCGGTGCGGTGTCGACGCGTTGGCTGCGCCGCATCTGCCGCGCCGTCTGAGCGAGGACCCGGACCCTCCGGGGGTGCTGTTCGTCTCGGGTTCTGCCCGAGGCTGCCTCGGTGGGACCGAAGGGGGTGACGGGCGCTCCGGTGGACCCGCGATCGGCGGGCCAGCCGTGGCGATCGTGGGGACGCGCAGGGCATCGGAGTACGGGCTCGGCGTTGCGCGCCGGCTCGGACGCGAACTCGCAGCAGCCGGGGTGGGCATCGTGTCGGGGCTCGCTCTCGGCATCGATGCCGCCGCACATGCCGGGGCCCTCGGTGCCGGTCCCTCAGCCGCGCCGGGAGTCGTCCACCTGGGGGTGCTGGGCGCGGGTCACGACCGGCCCTGTCCGTCGCGCAACCGTGCACTGGCGCGGTCGGTCGCCGGGTGCGGCGCCCTGTTGAGCGAGGTTCCCCCCGGAGTCGCCTCGGCCCCGTGGAGGTACCCGGTGCGGAACCGCCTCATCGCAGCGCTGGCCGACGTGGTCGTGGTCGTCGAGTCGGCGTCGCGGGGAGGATCCATGTCGACCGTCGAAGAGGCACTGGTGCGAGATCGCGTGGTCATGGCGGTGCCCGGTGCCGTGGGCCGGCGGGGTGCGACGGGCTGTCACGACCTGATCCGCGACGGTGCGGGGATCTGCACCGGCGCGCACGACGTGATCGAGGCACTGGAACTGCTCGGCTTCCCCACCGGGGCGGGCCCCGCGCCCCAGTCGGGGGTCGTGGCACACGATCCGCTCCAGGCCGCGGTGCTCGACGCGCTCTGCGACGGGCCGTTGTGCCTCGACGCGGTCGCCCGGAAGTGCTCCCTGGAGGTGTCGAGGTTGTCGGCGTTGCTCGTCGAGATGCAGGCGGCAGGACTGCTGGCCTGTGAATCCGGGTGGGTTCGCCTCCGATGACGGTTCGACCACGCGCCCGAGCTGGGCCCCCGCACATCACCGCCGGCCCCACCGTCCGACCACACAGAGTGGTCCTGCACGCGCGAAAGGTAGTTGGTAGGGTGGCGACGGCCCTTCCGGGTACCCCGCCCGGAGAGACGGTACCCGGGATCGGGTGGCCCCGTCGGCGACGGGACCCCGGGGGAGCATGGAGCGTTCGTGGGCACAGCCGAGTCGTGGGAAATCAGTCAGTTCGAGGACTCGCTCGAACTCGCGCCGTCCTCGGTGGAGGCCTATGTGCGGGATGTGTCGCAGTTCGCCGAGTGGGCCGGGCGCGCAGGCCAACGAGCGCCCTCCGATGTGGACCTGCGGACGCTGCGCCGCTACCTGGCGTTCCTGCAGACGATGGGGCGCGCACAGCGGACGATGGCTCGCACGGCTGCGTCGCTGCGGCGCTACTTCCGTTGGGCCCAGCGCAACGGGCTGTGCGAGGGCGATCCTTCCGCAGCCTTGCAGGCCCCCCGCGGTGGCTCCCGCCTGCCACGGGTGCTGAGCAACGACGAGCTGCACCAGGTGTTGGAGGACCCTGTGGACACCCCGGGGCACCCCGGCGGCGAGGATCCGGCCAGGGACCTGCGCGACCGCACGATCCTCGAGCTCCTGTACGGCTCGGGTCTGAGGGTGTCGGAACTGTGTGGCGCCAGTGCCCGCGACGTCGACCTGGCGAGGGGGCGGATGACCGTCTGGGGGAAGGGCGACAAGCAGCGTGTGGTGCCCCTGTCACGCCCGGCGATCGAGCTGCTCGGCGAGTGGTTGGCCGGGGCCCGCGACCGCCAGCGAGGGGCGGGCAACCCCGCCGACGTGCTGTTCAGGAACCAGCGGGGCAATCCACTGACTCCGCGGGACGTGCGCAGGATCCTCGACAGGCGCTCCCCGGTGCCCACGCATCCCCACGCACTACGTCACAGCTTCGCAACTCATCTTCTCGACGGAGGTGCCGATCTACGTGTGGTGCAGGAACTCCTGGGGCATTCAGACCTCGCCACGACGCAGATCTACACACACGTGAGCAGGGAACGACTGCGCTCGGAGTACGAGTCGAGCCATCCGAGGGCGAAGTGACCCGTTCCGCCGCGCAGGAGAGAACGAGGCAACGCCCGGGGGACACCTCCGACGAACTCGCCGCGCTCTGGGAGGAGTACAAGTCGAGCGCTTCGGGTCGGGCACGCGAGGCGCTCATCGTGCACTTCTCCCCGCTCGTGAAGTACGTCGCCGGCCGGGTCGCGGTCGGTCTCCCGCCGAATGTCGAGCAGGCCGACCTGGTCAGCTACGGGATGTTCGGACTCATCGACGCGATCGACAAGTTCGAACCCGAGCGCGGCTACAAGTTCGAGACCTATGCCATCAGCCGGATCAAGGGAGCGATCCTCGACGAACTGCGCTCGATCGACTGGGTTCCGCGCTCGGTGCGTTCGAAGCTCCGCCAGATCGAGAAGGCGATCGCCAAGCTGGAGGCGGAGCATCATCGACCGGTGACCGACGCCGAGCTGGCGGCCGAACTCGAATGGTCCGACGACCAACTCCAGACCGCCCTGAACCAGATCGCCCAGGTGGGCCTGGCAGCCCTGGACGAGATCCTCGCCGTGCCGGGTGAGAAGGGCGAGTCGGTGACCCTCGGCGACACGATCGCCGACACCTCGGTGCACGGTCCGATGGGGGCGTTCGAGGTCGCCGAGACCCGCCAGTTGCTGGGCCAGGCGATCAACGGCCTCCAGGAGCGCGAGAAGCTGGTGCTCACGCTCTACTACTACGAGTCGATGACGCTCTCAGAGGTTGGCCAGGTACTGGGTGTGACCGAGTCGCGGGTGTGCCAGATACACACCAAGGCGATACTCCACCTCCGCAGCAGGCTCCAGGCAGCAGAACGAATCCCACCACCCTGAACACAGCTCCACCCTGAACACAGCTCCACCCTGAACACAGCTCCACCCTGAACACAGCTCCACGCTGAACACCCAGCCACCCTGACGGCCGCGCCGGTCCGAAGGCTCCTGCGGTCGGCGCGCTCTGCGCCGGGACCGGACTTCCCCCGGGCGGCTCCTCCACTCGGGGGAGCGCCGCCGAGAGCCGGCAACGTCGCCGACGAGGCGACCCCGGCAGTTCCAGCCGCGCTCCGCAGTGACCGCTGCGGGGCGTCGGGAGAGAAGGGAGCAATGGGGTAGATGGAGATCCGCTCGGCAATGAAGGCGCCCGGCAAGGCGCCCGGTGTCCACCGGCACGCCCCGCGGTTACGCCGGATTGCACTCCTCGCATCACTCGGGTTGCTGCTCGCGCCCTGTTCGACCGATCCGGCCTCCGCAGCGCCCGGCAAGGGGCACGTTGCAGCGCCTGCGGGTCCGGAGTTCCGGGCCGCAGCTGATCGGGCCCGGGTCGACGACGGCACCGGGCGGGTCTGGGTGGATCCCGTGCAGGTCGAGGTGCGCGACCCCTTCAGGCCGCCGGACACCGAGTGGGGAGCGGGCAACCGGGGTTGGGAGTACGCGACCATGGGCGGTGAGAGCGTCGTGGCGGTAGGTGACGGCGTGGTCGCCTTCGCAGGTCGGGTGGCGGGACGCGGGGTGGTCACGATCGACCACGGCGCGGGCCTCCTGTCGAGCGTCACCGGTCTCCGGTCGGTGTCGGTCGAACCTGGCGCCGGCATCGCCGCTGGTGACCCGCTGGGTGCGGCGATGCCGGGGCTGCACCTCGGTTTCAGGCGGCACGGCGACTACGTCGACCCCGCGGGCTTCCTGGGAGGCTCCCTGCATGCGATTCTCGTTCCCGTCCCCGTCCCCGACTGAGGCGGCGGGATCACAGGGGTGCGCATCGAGGACGCCGGACCCGCGGTTCGGTGCCTTGGAGTGCCCGACGCGTGCAGGACTACAATCGCTTCCCGGTCCGACCACGGGCCGGTAACCATCATCCGCCCGTCCGCGCCTTTCGGTCGCCGCTCAGCCGGTGTTGCAGGACGGGTTTCGCCGAACCGAAGGGAAGGAGCCAGTAGTGGCCGCTGTAGTGACCATGAAGCAACTGTTGGAGGCCGGAGTCCACTTCGGCCACCAGACCCGTCGCTGGAACCCGAAGATGAAGCGGTTCATCCACGGGGACCGCGGTGGCATCTACCTGATCGACCTGAACCAGACCCTCGATGGGATCGAGTCCGCATACACCTATGTGCGCGACCTGGTTGCCGACGGGGGCACGATCCTCTTCATCGGGACCAAGAAGCAGGCGCAGGACTCCATCCAGGGCTACGCCGAGAAGTGCAACATGCCCTACATCAACCAGCGCTGGCTGGGTGGGATGCTCACGAACTTCGAGACGATCTCCAAGCGCGTCGCGAAGATGAAGAACCTCCAGGTGATGCGCGCCTCGGGTGAGTTCGACCTGATGCCCAAGAAGGAAGCACTGCTGCACTCCAGGGAACTCGCAAAGCTCGAGCGGAACCTCGGAGGCATCCGCAACCTCGACCGGCTCCCCGACGCGGTGTTCATCCTCGACACCAAGAAGGAGGACATCGCCGTCACCGAGGCCAACAAGCTCGGGATCTCGGTCGTTGCGGTGGTCGACACCAACTGCGATCCGGATGTGATCGACTACGTGATCCCCGGTAACGACGACGCCATCCGAGCCGGTGACCTCATGTGCCGTGTCATCGCCGATGCGGTCATTGAAGGCCGCCTGATGCGTTCGAAGATGCACCCCGAGGCGGCGGAGCAGCGACCCCGCACCATCGAGGAGGAGGCGGCCCACGAGCAGCGCCAGGCCGAGGCCCGCAAGCAGGCGGCTGCAGCGGCGGCCGAACGTGAAGCTCGCGTGGCCGCGGCGAAGGCAGCTGCGGAGCAGACGGCCCCTGCTGCGGAACAGGCTGCTGCAGAACAGCCTGCGGCGGAGGATGCTGCGACCGACCAGCCCGTCGAAGCGGCGGAGCCGCCCACGGCTCCTGCGCCGCCCGCCGAGGCCGGTGCCGGTGAAGAGGGTGGATCGACCCCGCAGACCGAGGAGTCCAACTGATGGCAGAGTTCACCGCGAAGGATGTCAAGGCGCTGCGCGACGCCACCGGTGCCGGGATGATGGACGCCAAGAAGGCCCTTGCCGAGGCCGAGGGCGACCGGGACCGAGCCGCGCAGATCCTGCGCGAGAAGGGCCTCTCGAAGGTCGCGACCCTCGAGGACCGGGAGAACTCCCAGGGGGCCATCGCAGTGGCCCGCGAGGGAAACACCGTGGCACTGGTCGAGCTGAAGAGCGAGACCGACTTCTCGGCCAAGGCGGACGACTTCGTGGGCCTCGTGCAGAAGCTCGCCGATGCCGTTCTGGCCGACGGCGAGGAGGCGGTGGCGAAGCTCCAGTCCGAGATCGAGGACGTGAAGATCGCCAAGAAGGAGAACATCGAGGTCGGCACCGTGGCGCGGTTCGAGGCCGCTCCCGGAAACGGCCTGGACGCCTACACCCACAACCAGGACGGTCGTGGCACCAACGGCGTCATCATCGAGATCGAGGGCGCCGACGACGAGGCCGCCCACGAGATCGCGTTGCACTGCGCCTTCGCGAAGCCCGATGCGCTGAGCCGCGACGAGATCGCCCCGGAGCTGGTGGATAAGGCCCGCGAGGGCTTCGAGTCGCTGACGATCAAGGAGGGCAAGCCCGAACAGGCGATCCCCAAGATCGTCGAGGGTCGGCTCAACGCCTGGTACGGCGAGAGGGTGCTTCCCGAACAGGGTCTCTTCGGTGACAAGGAGACGGTCCAACAACACCTGGGTGATGCCAGGATCGTCCGCTTCGCACAGGCCTACATCGGCTCGTGAGCAACCGGTCCACACCCCCGGGGCCCCACGGCTCCGCCGAGGCCGGGTCGGGGGTGTGACCGTGGACGCCGCGGACTCCGGCGAGAAGGGCTCCGCACCCGCCCCGAGGACCTCACGCTGGTCACGGGTCCTGGTGAAGCTCTCGGGCGAGGCCTTCGCCGGTGACTCCGGCAGCGGGCTCGACGGAGCGGTGGTGAACGCCCTGGCCGCGGAGCTGATCGAAGCCAAGCAGACCTTCGACGTCGACATCGCCGTGGTGGTCGGCGGTGGCAACATCTGGCGCGGCATGAGCGGTGAGGGTGCGGGCATGGACCGCGCCCAGGCCGACTACATGGGGATGCTCGCAACGGTCATCAACGCGCTGGCGCTTCAGGAGACACTCGAGCGCATGGGTCAGCCGACCCGCGTGCAGACGGCCATCCACATGTCCCAGGTGGCCGAGCCCTACATCCGTCGGCGGGCGATACGCCACCTGGAGAAGGGGCGTGTGGTGATCTTCGCTGCGGGCACGGGCAACCCGTTCTTCACCACCGACACCACAGCCGCCCTGCGGGCGGTGGAGATCGACGCCGAGGCGATCCTGATGGGCAAGAACGGCACCGACGGGGTCTACACCGCCGACCCCCGCACCGACCCCGACGCCGAGCTGCTCGAGGAGGTTTCCTTCATGGAGGTCCTCCAGCGGGGACTCGGGGTGATGGACTCCACGGCCACGTCGCTGTGCATGGACAACGAGGTGCCGATCTGTGTGTTCGACCTCCTCGGACACAACATCTGCGCCCTCCTGGCGGGGGAGCGGGTGGGCACGGTCGTGTCCTGAGCCGCCGGGGAACCGCATCCGCGGTGGCGGCTGCACGCGACCCCGGTGGGTATCCACCGCTGCACTGCGCGTTGTGAAAGGCTTGGAGCGATGAGTGACGAATTCGCCGACGAGATCATCTCCGATGCGACCGAGCGGATGGCCCGCGCGGTCGCTCACGCGCGCTCGGAGTTCGCCGGCATCCGCACCGGGCGGGCGAGTCCGGGTCTCGTCGAGAAGCTGCCGGTGGAGTACTACGGGAGCACCGTTCCCCTCCAGCAGCTGGCCAGCTTCTCGGTGCCCGACGCCCGGATGTTGATGATCAGCCCCTTCGACAAGGGTTCGATCGGAGCGATCGAGAGGACGATCGTCGACTCGAACCTCGGGCTCAATCCCTCCAACGACGGTGCGGCCATCAGGCTCGCCTTCCCACCCCTGACCGAGGAACGCCGGCGCGAGTACGTTCGTCTCGCGAGGCAGCGGGCCGAGGAGAGCCGCAACGCGATCCGCTCGGCACGTCGCGACGCACGCAAGGACCTCGAGTCGATGCAGCGCGACGGGGACATCTCCGAGGACGACCTGCGGCGCTACGAGGACCTGCTCGACAAGCGGACCAAGTCCAACGAGGCGGAGGTGGACGAGGCGCTGGAGCACAAGACCGCAGAGTTGATGGAGGCGTGAGTAGGTCTCACAACGAGCCGAAAGCCGGGTGACCAGATGGGCAACGACGAATCCAACGAAGACGAACAGTTCCGATTCGACTACGAAGTCGACCCCGACCGGGGAGACGACGACGAGGCCGAAGGTGGCGGGTTCCCCCGCGAGGCTGCCGAAGGTGTCCGCATCCTCGGGGCCCAGGAGGCCCAGGACGCGGATCCGGGCGCACCCGGGGAGCCCTCCAAGCGCTTCGGCGACCGCCCCGACGAGCCCGCGCCGGCGGGCGACCTTCCGCGCATCACCATCTCGTCCACCGAGGACGCCCCGGGCTCGGACCACTTCGGCAGCGTGCCGGTGGTGCCTCAGTCCTCTCCGGGGGCAGGCGAACGCGAGGGCCTGGGCCATGCACGGGTGCACCCCGATGACGAGCCCGATTCCACCGGGGACCTTCCCGAGACCTCGCGGCCCGGCAGCTGGGACAGCGTGATCGGCAACGACGAGCCGGGAGGCTTCGAATCATCGGGCCCTGCGGCCCCGGCCGACCGGCCGGGAGATGACCGGGAGGTACCCCGTCCGCTCGGTGAGGCCGACCGCGGTGGCCCAGGGGATCCGACCGCAACCGGGGCCGAGGCACCCTCGACGGGTTCCGATGACTCCTTCGTGCTGCCGCACTGGACCGAGCCGGCGACGGGACAGGTGCCCAGCGTGGTGGGGGAGTCCTCCCCGGAACCGGGTGATTCGACCTCCGAGATGCGCTGGCGCGACGTGGACAGCGGCGACAGCGGCGGGGGATTCGAGGACCTCATGGACGACGGACCGCTCCTCGGGGCTCTCTCGGGTGGGCGCGACCCGTTCCTCGACGACGATGACGACGACTTCTTCGCGGACGGTCCCGACGAGGACCTGCTCTCGGGCTTCGACAGCCCCGATGCCTCCCGGGAACGCTGGGACGACGTCGAGCAGGGCGAGTCGCCCGACCGTGTTGCCGAGCAGCGACGTGCCCGCCGGCGCCGGGAAGCCGCCGAGTCAGGGCGCGGCGCTTCGGTGGAGCAGTCGGGTTCGGACCGCAACCTGCCGGTTGCCGTGGGGGTCGGGGTCGGACTCGCGGCACTGGGACTGCTCGCGTTCAAGCTCGGCACTATTCCCACCGCGGTGCTCGCAACGATCGTGGTGTCGCTCGCGGGTACGGAGTGGTTCTCCGGGCTGCGCAGAGCCGGATACAACCCGGCAACCCTGCTGGGCATGGCCTCGATAGCCGGATTCGTGCTGGCCCCGGCGCTGTTCGGAATGGCCGCGTACCCGGTGCTCATCGGAGTGACCGGCGTGTCGGCGCTCGTGTGGTTCCTGCTGGTGGCACCAGGTGAGGGCTCGGTGGCCAACCTGGGCATGACCCTGCTGGGCGTGTTCTGGATCGGGGGCCTCGGTTCGTTCGCCGGACTGTTCCTCGGACTCGGCGACGTGGTGGCCGAGCGCGGCGACCTGGGCACCAACCCCGGCATCGGCGTGCTGCTCGCAGCGGTGATCGTGTCGGTCTCCTACGACGTCGGTGGCTACTTCGTCGGACGCCAGTTCGGACAGACGCCGCTCTCGGCGGCCAGCCCCAACAAGACCCAGGAAGGACTGGCCGGTGGCATCGGGGTGGCCGTGGTGGTGAGCACGATCGTGGTGTCCTTCATCTCGCCATTGGGTGACGACTCGGTCTTCCGCACTTTCGTGTTCACGTTGCTGTGCGCCCTCGCCGCCCCCGTGGGCGACCTCTGCGAGTCGTTCGTGAAGCGGGACCTGGGTGTCAAGGACATGGGTTCGATCCTTCCGGGCCATGGAGGCGTGCTGGACCGTTTCGACTCGTTGCTGTTCGTGCTCCCGATGGCCTACTTCGTCACCATCCCCCTGGGGATCTGGTCGGCCTGAGCCACCCCTCGGCGCCAACGGGCCACGCGACTGCGCAGCGGGAGTCCGCCGGTAGGATCGGGTCTGTCATGACAACTGTCGCCCTGTTGGGTTCAACCGGGTCGATCGGCACCCAGGCGATGGAAGTCGTGGAGGCCGAGTCGGACCGATTCGAGATCGTGGCCCTGGGGGCCAACTCCTCGGTGGAGCAGCTCGCGCAGCAGGCGAACCGGGTGCACCCACAGGTGGTCGCACTCGGGGACTCCTCGCGCGCCGGGGAGTTGAAGGAGCTCCTCCCGGCCGGCACCGAGCTCCTGGCCGGACCCGATGCCATGGCCGAGGCCGCGTTGGCAGCGGAGGTCGCGGTCAACGGCGTGGTCGGCTTCGCCGGGCTGCCGGTGACCCTCGCCGTGCTGGGCTCGGGTCGACGCCTGGCGCTGGCCAACAAGGAGTCGCTGATCGCCGCCGGTCCGGTGGTGCAGCCGCTGCGAGAGGTCCCGGGAGCAGAGCTGGTTCCGGTGGACAGCGAGCACTGCGCGATCCACATGTGCCTGCGCTCGGGTGACCCGGGTCGCGAAGTGGCCGAGCTCGTGCTCACCGCGTCGGGTGGCCCGTTCCGGGGACGCACCGGTGAGGAACTCGAGGCCGTCACCGTCGAAGAAGCACTCCAACACCCCACCTGGTCGATGGGACCCAAGATCACGGTGGACTCCTCGACCCTGATGAACAAGGGCCTCGAGGTCATCGAGGCCCACGAGCTCTTCGGTGTCGGCTACGACGACATCTCGGTGGTGGTCCACCCCCAGTCGATCGTCCACTCGATGGTCACCTACACCGACGGTGCCACCATCGCCCAGCTCTCGATGCCCGACATGCGCCTCCCGATCGGATACGCACTGGGATTCCCCGAGAGGATCGCCACCCCGTTCGGGGCCATGGACATGGCCCGGGCCTTCTCACTGGAGTTCGAACCCCCCGACACCGACTCGTTCGGCTGCCTCCAGCTGGCATTCGATGCAGGCCGCTGCGGCGGAACCGCTCCCGCCTGGCTCTCGGGGGCCAACGAGGTGGTCGTGGATGCCTTCCTCGAGGGCAGGGTGCGCTGGATCGACATCCCTGCAGTGCTCGCCGGAGTACTCGACCGGTGGGACCACGCCGAAGCCACCGACCTCGACTCCGTGCTCGCAGCGGACACCGCGGCCCGCCGGGTGGCGGGCGAGATCCTGACCACGGGGAGCAGCCGGTGACGGACCAGCGTGAGTCGACTCCGCCGGCGGATGGGCATCCGCGCCCCGAGGACGGAAACCGCGCGTCGGGCACCGATCCCGGCGATGTGCGGTCGCGGCGTGGCTGGGTGCGCTGGGCGGCCCTGTGCGCTGCGGCAGCGCTCGTGGCCCTCGGATTCGTGAGCGGCACCGTGGGAGCCCTGTTCACCTTCGCGGTGCTGGTGCCCACACTCCTCGCCGTCGGTTCGGGCCTGGCCGGTGCGAGTCGGTTGACCAATCCGGCCCGCGCGGTCGCCGCGATCGGATTCCTGGTGTGGCTGGCCGTCACCGGGGGACTGGCGCTGGTCCTCGTCGTGTCGACGGTGGTGTTGATGATCTTCCTGCACGAGCTCGGCCACTACATGGCTGCCAGGCGTGCGGGGATGAAGGTCACCGAGTTCTTCCTCGGCTTCGGCACCAAGTTGTGGTCCTTCAGGCGCGGCGAGACCGAGTTCGGCCTCAAGGCGATCCCCGCCGGTGCCTACGTGAAGATCATCGGCATGAACAACCTCGAGGAGGTGGACCCCGCCGACGAGGCGCGCACCTACCGCCAGGCTCCCTTCGGTTCGCGCCTGAGCGTGGCGGTGGCCGGTTCGGCCATGCACTTCGCGCTGGCCCTGGTGCTGCTGGTGGTCCAGTTCAGCCTCTTCGGGCGCGTGGACGAGACACGCTGGGTCATCGGTGACCTCACCGAGGGCGGGGCGGCACAGGAGGCGGGCCTCCGCAGCGGTGACCGGGTGTTGTCATTCGACGGTGAGCCGGTCGGGACCTTCGAGGAGTTCCGCGGGCAGATCCGCTCGGCGGGCGGCGAAGTGGACGTCACGGTGGACCGTGACGGCGAGTCGGTCGTGGTGCCGGTGGACCTCATACGCCGGAACAAGGTGATCGGAACCGTAGGCACCGACGTGGACGTGCTGGAGGCCGAGGGAGGCCTGTACGTGGGTCCCCTGGTGGAGAACTCCCGGCCGGAGCGTGCCGGCCTGGCGACCGGCCAGCGGATCGTCGAGGTGAACGGCATCCCTGTGTCGAACCTGGACGAACTCGACTCCGCGGTGGACCGCTCCGAGGCGGGCGAGGTCTCCTTCACGGTGATGCAGGACGCGCAGGACGCCCCGACGGTCGTCGCGGTGGACCTGGGCAGTGCGGTCGACACCACCGATCCAACGGCCTTCCTGGGCGTGGGAGCGGAACACGTGCTGCAACCCGAGTCGCTTCCCCGGGCGATGGTCTCGTCGTTCTCGCAGTTCGGAGAGGGAGTCGCTGCGAGCGTGACCGGCATAGCCACGGTGTTCAACCCGCCTCAGCTCCTGGGGTTCCTGACCGGCACCATCACCGGGGAGGACCAGGACGTGAGCGACCGCCCCACCCCCGCGGAGGAGGTGGCCGTCTCGAGCGACGCCGGTCGTCCCACCTCGATCATCGGAGCGGTCGCCTACGGCGCGGACCTGACCGCGGAGGACCTGTCCAACCTGATCGGCTTCATGATCGCCCTCAACGTGTTCATCGGCGTGTTCAACCTCATTCCGCTGTTGCCATTCGACGGAGGTCACGTGGCGATCGCGGTCTACGAGAAGATCCGCGAGGTCGCCTCGGGCTCCAAGCAGCGCTACATCTCCGACGTGTCACGGATGGTCCCGGTCGCGTACGGCGTGGTCGTGGTGCTGGCCGTGGTCGGTCTGCTGGCGATGTACCTCGACCTGACGATGGGCGTGAGCGCCTGATCCCACCGGGCCGGCCGGTGCCCGCAACGGGGTGGACCCGCCCACCGCTGTAGATTCTGTGCCATGGATGCATCCTCGGTGACCCTGCAGCGGCGCAGCACCCGCCGGATCGAGGTCGGGGGTGTGCCCGTCGGCGGTGGCGAGCCCGTGTCGGTGCAGTCGATGACGACCACGAAGACCGCGGACGTGGAGGGCACCCTCGCCCAGATCTACGCGCTGGCGGCCGCCGGTTGCGACATCGTGCGCTGCACCTGCAACGAGGCCGAGGCCGCCGAGGGGCTGGCACACATCGTGCCGCGCAGCCCGATCCCGGTGATCGCGGACATCCACCACAACCATCGCATGGCCCTCGCTGCGATCGATGCGGGTGTCCACGGCCTGCGCCTCAACCCCGGCAACATCCGCCGCCCCGAACACATCAAGGCCGTCGCAGCAGCCGCCCGGGACCGCCGCATACCGATCCGCATCGGCGTCAACGGTGGTTCGCTGGACCCGGAGCTGTACGCGCGGCACGGCAACGCCGTGACCCCCGAGGCGATGGTGGAGTCCGCGCTCATGGAGCTGGCCTACTTCGAGGAGGTCGACTTCGACCTGGTGAAGATCTCGGTCAAGGCCTCGAACGTGCCACTGATGATCGAGGCCTACCGCCAGCTGGCGGATGCAACCGACGTGCCACTGCACCTGGGTGTGACCGAGGCCGGTCCGCTCCCGGAGGGACTCATCAAGGCGACCGCGGGCATAGCGACGCTCCTCGCCGAGGGGATCGGCGACACGATCCGCTACTCGCTGACCGCGGACCCCGTCGAGGAGGCCCGTGCGGGCCGGGTGCTGCTCGAGTCGTTGGGTCTGCGCGAGCGCAGCGACATCGACCTGATCGCATGCCCCTCCTGTGGGCGCGCCGAGGTCGATGTGATCAAGGTCGCCGAGGACGCACGGGCCGCTCTGGCCGGCCGCGACCTGCCCTTGCAGGTGGCGGTCATGGGCTGTGTCGTGAACGGCCCCGGTGAGGCACGCGACGCGGACCTGGGGATCGCCGCGGGCCGTGGCCGGGGGCACCTCTTCGTCAAGGGCCAGAACGTGGCGGTGGTGGACGAGGACGAGATGGTCGACCAGTTGCTGGAGTGGGCGGAGTTCATCGCCGAACACGGAACCGAGGCGGCCATCGCCCGGGTCGACACCGAGCGGGCGGCCCGGGAGGCCGAACGGGACCGTTCGGCGCTGCTCACCGACAAGGGTGAGGACGCCAACAGCGCACAACAGCGCGTCGAGCTGATACGTCGGGACCTGCAGGGCTGACCTACGATCGCCGGCCATGGCGAAGGCACCCGTTCTAACCCCACAGGCGGAGGACTTCCCCCGCTGGTACCAGGACCTCCTCAACAAGGCGGAACTCGCCGAGAACGGTCCGGTCCGGGGCACGATGGTCATACGCCCCTACGCCTATGCCATCTGGGAGCGCATGGTCTCCGAGGTGGATGCGCGCATCAAGGCCACCGGGGCCGAGAACGCCTACTTCCCGCTGTTCATCCCCGAGAGCTACCTGCACAGGGAGGCCGAGCACGTCGAGGGCTTCTCGCCCGAACTGGCCGTGGTGACACATGCCGGGGGAAAGGAACTGGAGGAACCCGCGGTGGTGCGGCCGACCTCCGAGACGGTCATCGGCGAATACATGGCCAAGTGGATCCAGAGCTACCGCGACCTGCCGCTGCTGTTGAACCAGTGGAGCAACGTGGTCCGCTGGGAGTTGAGGCCCCGGGTGTTCCTGCGCACATCGGAGTTCCTCTGGCAGGAGGGTCACACGGCGCACGCCACCGAGGCCGAGGCATCCGAGTACGCCCGCAGGATCCTCGAGGACGTCTACGAGGACTTCATGGTCAACGTGCTGGCGATCCCGGTGTTCACCGGGGTGAAGACCGCCGCCGAGCGATTCGCGGGGGCCGACGACACCCTCGCGTGCGAGGCCATGATGCGCGACGGCAAGGCGCTGCAGATGGGCACCAGCCACTCCCTGGGCCAGAACTTCTCGAGGGTGTTCGACATCTCGTACTCCGACCCCGAAGGTGCCCAGCAGTTGTGCTGGACCACCTCCTGGGGGGTCTCCACCAGGATGATGGGCGGGTTGATCATGGGCCACGGCGACGACCTCGGCCTGCGGCTCCCTCCGAAGGTGGCCGAGGTCCAGGCGGTTGTGACCGTCGTCAGGGACTCCGACGGGTCCGTCACCGACGCCGCTCGCAGGCTCGAGCAGGAGCTGTGCGATGCCGGGGTGCGCGCACGGCTGGATGACCGTGTCGACACGCCGTTCGGACGACGTGCCACCGACTGGGAGCTCAAGGGTGTGCCGGTGCGGCTCGAACTCGGTCCGAGGGACCTCGAGGAGGGCCAGGTGACCGTTGCACGCCGCGACCTGGCACTCGACTCCGACGGGTCGCGCAACCCGGCCAGCAAGGCTGCGCTGCCACTCGACGGCGCGGCCCGTGCCGTTCCCGGACTGCTCGAGGAGATCCAGGCGACGATGCTCGAGGCCGCCACTGCTGCACGCGACGCCGCCACCGTGGACGTCGACGGGGTGGCAGAGGCCCTGGAGGCCACACGCAGCGGATTCGCCCGCATCCCCTGGAAGCGCCTCGGCACCGAGGGCGAAAGGGAGCTGGCCGAGTCCGCGGTCACGGTCCGTTGCCTCCAGGCCGAGGGCGGAGGCCTTCCCGCGTCCATCGACGACGAGGGAGTCGTGGCGCTCGTGGCGCGGTCCTACTGAGCCGCCACGAGGGCCCTCCTGCACCCGGGCCCCCCGGGTGCGTATAATTGCTGGCCCGGCTTGCCGAGAGGCGTGGGCGTTGCCCACGCCTTTTGTCTGGGCCGGGTGTGACGAGCAGGCCCGAGCGATCGAGGAGGCGAAGTGAGCGCAACCACAGACCGCGTTGGCTCGCTCGTCGCGCCCCTGCTCGAGGGGTTGGGACTGCGTCTCTACGACGTGGAGAAGCCCGGTGCGACGCTGCGGGTGCTCGTGGACCGTGACGACGGGGTCGATCTGGATGCCCTGACCGAGGCGACCCGGGAGATCTCCAGGGCCCTCGACGAGGCCGAACCCCTGGCGGGGTCCTACACCCTGGAGGTCTCGAGCCCGGGCCTCGAGCGGCCCCTTCGCCGCGAGGAGCACTACCGGGCAGCGATCGGTGAGACCGTGAGGGTGAAGCTGTTCCCCGGCGGCGAGGGCGACCGACGCTGCGAAGGGGAGCTGCTCGCCTGCGGCGACGACTCCTTCACCATCGGCACTGCGGCGGGGGAGCGGAGCATCGACTACGCGGACGTCTCCAAGGCCCACACGGTCTTCGAGTGGGAGTCCGCGGGCAACGAACAGAAATCGACAACAGAATCCACAAGTGATTCCGGAAGGAACCCGAGATGAACCCCGAGATGATGGAGGCACTGGCCGCCGTTGCCGCGGAGCGCGGAGTGTCGGTGGACACGCTCTTCGCGGCGCTGGCCGAAGCCCTCGAGGCGGCCTACAAGAAGCAGCCCGGGGCATATGAGTTCTCGTGGGTGAACATCGACACCGAGACCGGTGAGATGCGGGTGTTCGCCCAGGAGCTCGACGAGGAGGGCGAACCGGTCGGTCCCGAGTTGGATGTCACCCCCGATGACTTCGGGCGGATCGCTGCCCAGACCGTCCGCCAGGTGATGAGCCAGCGCATCCGCGAGGCCGAGCGCGAGCTCAAGTACGAGGAGTACGCGGGCCGCGAGGGTGAGATCGTCACCGGGATCATCCAGCAGAGCGATGCCCGTTACACACTGCTCGACCTCGGCCGGGTCGAGGCGCTGTTGCCGCAGTCCGAGCAGGTCAACTTCGAGCGCCCGGAGCCGGGTGACCGCGTCAAGGCCTACATCGTGGAGGTGCGCAAGACGATCAAGGGCCCGCAGATCGTGGTCTCGCGGACCCATCCGGGCCTCGTCAAGCGGCTCTTCGAGCTCGAGGTGCCCGAGATAGCCGACGGTGTGGTCGAGATGCGAGCGTGTGCCCGGGAGCCGGGCCAGCGCACGAAGATCGCCGTTTGGTCGAACGACGCGAACATCGACCCCGTAGGGGCGTGTGTCGGAGCCCGCGGAGCACGCGTGCGCCAGGTCGTCAACGAGCTGCGCGGTGAGAAGATCGACATCGTGCCCTTCTCGGAGGACCGCCACGACTTCGTGATGAAGGCACTGCAGCCCGCCAGGGTCAAGGAGGTGCGCATCGACGAGGAACTCGGGCGTTCCGATGTGATCGTGCCCGACCAGCAGCTCTCGCTCGCCATCGGCAAGGAGGGCCAGAACGCACGTCTGGCCAGCCGGCTCTGCGGTCTGCGCATCGACATCCATTCCGAGGCCGAGATGGCGGCCCAGGAGGCCTACGAGGAAGCCTACGGAGGTGATTCCTGGGCCGACGGGGAGTGGGTCGTGGATCCGGAGACCGGGGAGCAGATGTGGCAGCCGGCCGATGGCAGCGCCCCTCTGTCGCTGGAGGAGTGGCAGGCCACCCAGGCGGCCGCGGAGGAGTCCGAGGGCGAGGCCTCCGGTGATTCCGCGCCCGATGACGACGATGCCGGCGATGGACCCGCAGAGGAGGAAGCCGGGTCCGACGGTGACGACGGTGACGACGGCTCCGGAGAGGCGACGTCCCCGGAGGGTTCGGCGGAGACGACCGAGGCCGACGACGGCGGAGCGGAGCCCTCGGGCGAAGCCCCCGAACCCACCAGCTGACCACCCGTCAGCCCCCGAACCGTCCGCGCGGTTCGTGTCGCCCTGCGATACGTGCGAGGATGGACAGCCGACCGGTGACACGCCCTGATCCGGCGGGTCACCCGCCCCCACCCGACGAGCAACGAACGGAATACCTTGGCAAAGGGAAAGAAGCGCGTCTACGAGCTCGCCAAAGAGCTCGGGATGACCAACAAGGAATGCCTCGACCTCTGCCTGTCGATGGGCTACGCGGTCAAGAGCCACTCCTCCTCCCTGGATGAGGCCTATGCGGACCAGGTTCGCCGCAAGGCCCACCAGGACGGTCTGACGCGCGACGAACAACCCGAGGAGCCGAAGAAGGCCCCGGCGAAGAAGAAGGCCCCCGCCAAGAAGAAGGCCGCTGCCAAGAAGGCACCGGCCAAGAAGGCACCGGCGAAGAAGCCCGCTGAGGAGGCCCCGGCCACCCCGGCGGCCGAGGCGTCAACGGCCACCGGGGCTCCCGCGCCTCCCGGCGAACCGTCTCCGGCAGCCTCGACCGGGGCTCCCCCAGCCGCTGCATCGGGCACCGGCGAAGCCGCCGCCGAACCCGCTCCAGCAGCAGAACAAGAGCGTCCAGCTCCCGCGGCGGCACAGGCCCCGGCGGCACCGTCGCGTGAGGCGGCTCCGGAGGCTCCCCACAAGGTGGTCTCCTCAAAGCCGGCCTCCGGTCGTCCCCGCCCACCTGCCACCCCGGAGGCAGCGGGCGCGCCGGAGGCCCCTGCAGCACGTACCCCGGCCGCCCCGCAGCCCCCTGCCCAGAGTCAGCCGGCCAAGGCCCCCTCGGAGGCCCAGGGCCCCGCTGGCGGTGCCCCGGCCGCGGCCCAGCCTCCCGCTGCCCAGCCTCCCGCTGCCAAGGCAGCCCCGGGACCTCCCACATCGCGTTCGGGCAAGCCGATCCCACCGCCCCCCGGCCCGCCGCGTTCGGCATCGGGCAAGCCCATTCCACCGCCACCCGGACCCAGGAAGGCGACGCCACCACGAACCGGTGGCCCCTCACGCGGCAGGCCCGGTGACGGGCCGCGCTTCGGAGGCCCTCCTCCGGGGGGAGGGGGACCCGGCGGCCGGCCCGGAGGGCCCGGCGGAGGCCGTGGACGCCCCGGTGGCGGCCCGCGCCCGCCACGGCGCAAGGGTCGGCGCCGGCGCAACCGCGAGGAACTCCAGCCGATGGACGTTCCCACCTACACCCCTGCGGAGGCACCGGTTCCCGACGGTACGGTGACCGTCGAGCGGGCCTCGACCCCCCAGGACCTCGGTCCCAAGCTGAATCGCACGGCGGCCGATGTGGTGCGCTTCCTGATGCAACAGGGCGAGATGGTCACCGCCACGCAGTCGCTGACCGACGACATGATCGAGCTCTTCGCCGCAGACGTGGGTGCGGAGATCGACCTCGTCGACCCCGGCCAGGAACAGGAGGTGGAGCTCCAGAAGGTCCTCGACCTCCCCGAGGACGGCGACGACTCCGACAAGCCGAACCGCCCACCGGTGATCACCGTGATGGGCCATGTCGACCATGGCAAGACCAAGCTGCTCGACTACATCCGCGAGGCCAACGTCGTGGCCGGTGAAGCGGGTGGGATCACCCAGCACATCGGTGCCTACCAGGTGGTCAAGGACGGCCACGCCCTGACCTTCATCGACACGCCGGGACACGCGGCCTTCACCGCGATGAGGGCCCGCGGGGCCGAGGCCACCGACATCGTCATCCTGGTGGTGGCGGCGGACGACGGCGTGATGCCACAGACCGAGGAGGCGATCGCCCACGCGAAGGCCGCCGAGGTGCCCATCGTCGTGGCCATCAACAAGATCGACCGCGAGAACGCGGACCCGAACCGGGTCATGCAGCAGCTCGCGGAGCGCGACCTGGTCCCCGAGGCCTGGGGTGGCGACACGATCATGGTCGAGGTGTCTGCCCTCGAGGGCATAGGGGTCGACGATCTGTTGGACCAGCTCCTGTTGGTCGCCGAGGTGGAGGACCTCCGGGCCGATCCGGAGGGACGCGCCACCGGCGTGGTGCTCGAGGCACACCTGGACGTCGGTCGTGGGCCGGTCGCCACTGTTCTGGTGCAGCGCGGCACGCTGTCGGTGGGTGACCCGCTCGTGGCGGGACCGGCCTGGGGCAGGATCCGGGCCCTGGTGGACGACCACGGCGACAACGTGAAGTCGGCGGGTCCCGCGACGCCGGTGCAGGTCCTCGGCCTGTCCGACGTGGCCGAGGCGGGCGACACCTTCGCCGTCGCCCCCGACGAGCGCAAGGCGCGCTCGGTTGCAGAGACCCGCGAGCACTGGCAGCGCGAAGCGGGCCGGGCGCGGGACGCCTCGGTGATGAGCACCGGGGCGAAGCTCGAGGACATCTTCGCTGCGATCCAGGCCGGCGAGCAGGCAATGCTCAACCTGGTCGTGAAGGCCGATGTGCAGGGTTCGCTGGAAGCCGTCACCGAGGCGCTCAAGAAGCTCGAGCGCGACGAGGTGAAGGTCGGCTTCGTGCTCCGGGGCGTCGGCGGCATAACCCAGAGCGACATCCAGTTGGCCGCCACCTCATCGGCGACGATCATCGGATTCAACGTGCGGCCGGGCCGCCAGGCCCGCGAGATGGCCGACGCCGAGAACGTCGAGATCCGCACCTACGAGATCATCTACAAGCTGCTCGAGGACGTCGAGGCGGCGATGGTCGGAATGCTGGAACCGGAGTTCACCGAGGTGGTCACCGGCGAGGCAGAGGTGCGCGAGGTATTCAGGGTGCCCAAGGTGGGTGCCGTTGCCGGCTGCATGGTCATCAACGGGCAGGTCACACGCGGCTCGAGGGTGCGCTTCCTGCGTGACGGCACGGTCATCTGGAAGGGCGAGATCTCCTCGCTGCGCCGTTTCAAGGACGACGTCAAGGAGGTGGCCGCGGGATACGAGTGCGGTGTCGGCCTCTCGGACTTCCAGGACCTCAAGCCCGGCGACATCATCGAGACCTACGACCTCGAAGAAGTGCCGCGCTCCTGAGTCACCGGCCCGGCGCCCGACCGCGGAGAGACCCCCATGGCACGTGGCCGCAATCCCAAACCGTTCAAGCGGACCGACAGGATCAGTGAACTGGTGCGCGAGATCGTCGCGTCCGAACTGGAGCGAATCGGTGACGAGCGCACCGAACTGGTCACGGTGACCTCCGTGCGGGTGGATCGTTCCCTCGAACGCGCGGAGGTGTACTACTCGGCCCTGTCGGCCGACGAAGAGGGCCGTGGTGAGGAGGTGGCGGAGGCGCTCGAGGAGCTTCGGTGGCCGGTCCAGCAGGTCGTCAACCGGCAGGTCAGGGCGCGCCGGACCCCCCAGATCCGCTTCCATCCCGACGACGTGCTCTCCGAAGCGATGCGCATCGACGACCTCCTGGCAGGACTCAGTGGTGGCGAGACGGCGCCGGGCGACTCCGACGACGTCACGGGTACCGACCAGTAGATGGCGCGCAGGTCCACCACAGGTGGTCCCAACGGGTTCGTCGTGGTCGACAAGCCGTCCGGCTGGACCAGCCACGACGTCGTGGCCAAGTCACGCGGGATCCACGGCACCCGCAAGGTCGGCCACAGTGGGACCCTCGACCCGATGGCCACGGGCGTGTTGGTCCTCGGGGTCGGCTCGGGCACCAAACTGCTTCGCTTCATGAGCGGTCTGGACAAGACCTACGAGGCCCGCATCCACTTCGGTGTGGAGACCGACACCCTGGATGCCGAGGGACGGGTCGTCGCACGCCACGACATGCCCGCACCCACCGCGCAGGAGGTCCAGCGCGGCGCCGATCGCCTCACCGGGGACCTCATGCAGGTGCCACCGATGGTCTCCGCGTTGAAGGTCGGGGGTCGTCGACTCCACGAGCTGGCGCGCGAGGGCAAGGAGGTGCACCGCGAACCCCGGCCGGTGACCGTGGGGAGGTTCTCGACGTCTCCCACCGGCGACCCGATGGAGTTCTCCGCGCTCATCGACTGCTCGGCCGGCACCTACGTCCGGGTGCTCGCGGCCGACCTGGGTGCAGCCCTCGGCGGGGGAGCGCACCTGAGTGCGTTGCGCCGGCTGCGCGTCGGCCCCTTCGGGGCAGCGGAGTCCCACCCCATGGAGTCCGCTCCGGTTCTCCCGCTCGAGGAGGTCGGTCGCCTGATGCCGACGGTGGAAGTGGATCCGGAGCTGGCAGCGGCGGTCGGCAACGGCGCGGTGCTCACCAGGGGGCGCCTCGGGGTGTCCGAGGAGGACGACGGGCCCTGGGCCGTGCTGGCGGCGGACCGTGGTCTTCTCGCCGTCTACGAGGCCCACAGGGGCGACACGGTCAAGCCGGCGGTCGTGATCCCGGCGGGCTGAGGCCGCTGCGCTGCGGGAGCCGCGGGCCCTGCGGTGCAGGCCTCCACGGCCGGTGCCCTGCAGTGTGCGGGCTGCTGGCGTGGTGTCGCTCCACGGTAGCTTTGCGGCGTGCAGGTGATCCGTGACCCGAAGAGGTGTCCGAGGCCGTCCGAGGGCACCGTGGTGACCATCGGCGCATACGACGGACTGCACCTCGGGCACCGCAAGGTCATAGCGGACGTGTGCTCGATGGCGGCGGAGTCGGGCCACGCCAGTGCGCTGGTCACCTTCGACCGCCATCCCGCCCAGGTCATCAGGCCCGAATCGGCGCCTCTGCTGCTCACCGACCTGGACCAGAAGCTGGAGCTGCTCTCCGGGACCGGGCTCGACCTGGTGGTGGTGGTGCACTTCGACCGGGAACGTGCGAACGAGTCGGCGGAGGACTTCGTCGAGGAGGTGCTGGTGCGCTGCCTCAACGCTCGTCACGTGGTGGTGGGGGAGGACTTCCACTTCGGCCACCGCCGTGCCGGCAACGTGGAGCTGCTCACCGAGATGGGTGCCGGGGCAGGTTTCGGCGTGTCGGGAATCCGGCTCGTGGGCACCGACGGGCACCCCGCGCGCGACGACGTGCAGGTGAGCTCCACCGCCATCCGGCGCGCACTTCACGACGGGCGCCTCTCCGATGCCAACCGGATGCTGGGACGCCCCCACGAGATGCGCGGCACCGTGGTGGCGGGCGACAGGCGCGGCCGGTTGATCGGGTTCCCGACCGCGAACGTGGCGATTCCCCGCGAGATGCTGATGCCGGCGGACGGAATCTACGCCGGTCACCTGCTGAGGGGCGGCGACGACCCGGAGCGCCTGCCCAGCGCCATCTACCTCGGTCACCGGCCCACGTTCTACGACGAAACGGCGGCGACCCTCCTCGAGGTGCACGTGCTCGACTTCGAGGGCGACCTCTACGGGGAGTCCGTCGGTGTGACCTTCGAGCACCGGATCCGCGGCGATGCAGCGTTCGACGGCGTCGAGGCCCTGGCCGCCCAGCTGGCCGTCGACTGCGATCGGGCCAGGAGCCTGCTGTCGGTGTCCTGACGCCGCTGCAGCTCGTGGGGTCGAACCGTTCACCCACAACTGGCCCGGGACGGGTACGGTGGAAACCCGGCAGAGCGCGATCGCGTGGGGTCTCCGACCTGTCGCGCCGGATCTGAGAAGGGGCCATGGATGTCACAGGTGCTTGACCCGATCGAGGGACCACTGCTCGATGAGCCGGTCCTTCGCGGCGACGTCGAGGTACCGCACCTGGCCCGACACGAGTTCCAGTTGGACGACGGCCACACGGTCGGTGTCGCGGTGGCCGGTGAGGGCGTACCCCTGGTCGTGGTCCACGGGTTCTCCGCCGAGGGGTTCCTGTATGCCCAGTCGCTCTCCCGGCTGGTCAGGATGGGTTTCCGCGTGGTGGCGATCGACACCGCGGGCCACGGTGCCACCCAGGGCCTTCCGCTCACCGGGCACAACATCAACGACTACGCCGACCTGCTGGGTCGGGCCATCGACGAGCTCGGCATCGAGCGCTTCGTGCTGGCGGGGCACTCGATGGGAGGCCAGCTCATCGCCCGGCTGGGTTCCAGGTGGCCCGAGCGCACGCTCGGGGTCGTGTTCATCGACGCCATCGTCGGCGACACCTGGGACCGCATGGTGTACCTGTTCCGAGTCAACCCGCCGTTGCTGGCCGCGATCGGACTGCTGCTGCTCGTCGACTCGGTGAGCATCGCGCCGACCTTCTCCGATCCGCGCCAGGCCATGAAGCTGATGCGCCTGGTGCTGCCCACACTGCGCGGCCACGCCACCCACCCGTGGAGGCTGCTCGGTCCGATGATGTCGATCCTGCGCACCCGCTCGAGCCGCTACGCACTCGACGAGCTGCACAGGCACTCCGTGCCGGTGGTGGCGATCCACGGCAGCTACGACCTGGCCGTACCGCACCGCACCTCCGTCGACACCGCACGCCGGACCGAAGGCACTCTCGTGACGGTGCAGCGTGGCGGGCACTCGTGGCTGCTCAAGGATCCCGAGTCGCTGCCCGCGATCATGTCCGAGATGCTGGCCGGCCCACTCGGCGAGGGCATTCGTGACGGCATCCGCGCGGCCGGGGTGCGTCGGCGCTCCCCGACGCTGGCCGACGTCGAGCGGGTCTGCTACCGCGAGGGTGCAGCGGTGTTCGACCTGGCACCCCGGGACCGGTCGCGCAGGGTGCTTGGGCGGCACCGGAGCCCGAAGTACCGCTGGAGCGTGGAACGTCCCCGCCTCGAGAAACTCTCCTGAGGCCCTCTTTCCCCTCTGGTGCCCACCGGGGTAGTCTCGTTGGTCCGGCGAACGCCGGGAGCTGCGGTCGTGCGTCAGGTGCGCCGGTCGCGGCAGGGTCCGATACCCAGGAGACACTCATGACGAACCGCAAGGCCACCAACCTGCCGCCGAAGTCCGACACGATCGCCCGCTTCGGGGCCAACGAGGCCGACACCGGCTCCACCCGGGTGCAGATCGCGTTGCTGACCGACCGCATCAACCACCTCACCGAGCACCTCAAGGTGCACAAGAAGGACCACCACAGCCGCCGGGGTCTTCTCATGCTGGTGGGCAAGCGGCGTCGTTTCCTGGACTACCTGCGCGAGAACGACATCGAGGAGTACCGCGAGCTGATCGCGGACCTGGGTCTGCGCCGCTGAGCGCCCGCCGGCACCCTTCCGGGGTGCCGGCCACCCCGACCGTCCGGGTGCTTCCCGGGGTGTTCGCGTCATGCGCCCTGCTTTGGGCTACGCTGTGGCCAACGCAAGAAGCGGCTAGCCGGTCAGTTACCGGTTGCCGACGTCCGGGCCTGCTGCGTGGCCCGCAGCCATGGTCGCCCCGGGAATCCCCGCGGGCGACGGCACGACTCCACCCCCGGGGATGGGTCGTCCACATGGTGCGGTGCCGGCGCTGGCACCACTCCCGGGAGTCGACCACTGGGAACTGGCCCGCCGCATGAAGGCCCCGGAGGGGCCAGAGGAGGGCCACCATGGCCGAAGTGATACGCGTCTCCGCCGATCTCGGCGACGACGAGTTCAAGAAGATGACGATCGAGACCGGCAAGCTCGCCGGTCTCGCGGACGGATCCGTGATGGTGGGCCTGGGCGACACCCGGGTCCTCGTGACCGCCACGGCCGCGAGGAAGATGCGCGAAGGGGCGGACTTCTTCCCGCTCACCGTCGACATCGAGGAGCGGATGTACGCGGCGGGCAAGATCCCCGGGTCGTTCTTCCGCCGCGAGGCACGTGCCGGTGAGCAGGCGATCCTGACCTGCCGCCTGATCGACCGCCCGCTGCGTCCCTCGTTCCCGGAAGGATTCCGCAACGAGGTCCACGTGGTCGGAACGGTCATGGGCGCCGACCAGGAGAACCCCTACGACGTGGCCAGCATCAACGGTGCCTCCGCGGCGCTCATGCTCTCGGGCATTCCCTTCGACGGCCCGATCGGCGCGGTCAGGCTCGCCCACACCACCGAGGGGCAGTGGCTGGCACACCCGACCTACTCCGAGAGCGAGGCCGCTACCTTCGAGATCGTCGTGGCCGGGCGTCTGCTGGATGACGGTGACGTCGCGGTGATGATGGTCGAGGCCGGCGGTACCGAGAAGTCCTGGGAGTACTACTCCGAGGGCGCTCCCAAGGTCGACGAGGCCGCCCTCGCAACGGCCCTCGACGAGTCCAAGTCCCACATCGCCCAGGCCATCAAGCTGCAACAGCAGCTCGTGGATGCGCACGTCGAACAGCACGGTCCGATCCAGACGATGGACTTCTCCGTCGCCGCGGACTACGACGACGACGTGCTCTCCGCAGTCGAGGCGGCTGTCGGGTCGCGCCTGGAGGAGGTCGAGTCGATCGCCGACAAGGCGGAGCGCACCGCTGCCGAGGATGCACTGCGTGAAGACGTGCTCGGGTCCGTCGTGGGTGGCCTCGTCGGCGACGAGCGGGATGAGGCGACCGCTGCCAAGCAGGCCAAGGCGGCGTTCCGGTCGCTCACGAAGTCCGTGGTGCGCAGCCGCATCGTCAACGAAGGCGTGCGCATCGACGGACGTGGACCGAAGGACATCCGACCGTTGTCGGCCGAGGTGGGCCTGATCCCCACGGCCCACGGGACCGGTCTGTTCCAGCGTGGCGAGACCCAGGTGCTCAACTTCTGCACCCTCGGCATGCAGAAGATGGACCAGATGATCGACGGGATCGACCCCCAGACCCGCAAGCGGTACCTGCACCACTACAACTTCCCGCCGTTCTCCACCGGTGAACCGGGCTTCATGCGTGGTCCCAAGCGTCGTGAGATCGGTCACGGAGCGCTCGCCGAGCGAGCCGTGTTCCCGGTGGTTCCCTCCCTCGAGGAGTTCCCCTACACGATCCGGTTGGTCTCCGAGGTTCTCAGCTCGAACGGCTCCACCTCGATGGCCTCGGTGTGCGCATCGAGCCTGTCGCTCATGGACGCGGGCGTGCCGATCAAGGCCCCGGTGGCGGGCATCGCCATGGGCCTGGTCCATGCAGAGGGCAAGTACACCACCCTCACCGACATCCTCGGAGCCGAGGACGCCTTCGGCGACATGGACTTCAAGGTCGCAGGCACCTCGGAGTTCGTGACCGCCCTGCAGCTCGACACCAAGATCGACGGCATCCCCGCCGACGTCCTGGCTGCGGCCCTCGAGCAGGCCAAGGAGGCCCGCCTGCAGATCCTCGAGGTGATGACGGCCACGATCGACGCCCCGCGGGGCGAGCTCGCCGACACCGCACCGAAGATCGTCAGCTTCGAGATCCCCGCCGACAAGATCGGCGAGGTGATCGGCCCCAAGGGCAAGGTGATCAATGCCATCCAGGGGGAGACGGGCGCGGACATAAGCGTCGACGACGACGGCGAGGTGGGCATCGTCGCCATCGCCGCGGTCGACATCGGAGCGGTCAACGAGGCGGAGCGCCAGATCAAGTTGATCCTCGACCCACCCACCGCAGAGGTCGGTGCCACCTATCCGGGCAAGGTCGTGAACATCACCAAGTTCGGTGCGTTCGTGAACATCCTCCCCGGACGCGACGGGCTGGTGCACATCTCCAAACTGGGGGGTGGGAAGCGGATCAACAAGGTCGAGGACGTGCTCGAACTCGGCCAGGCGATCGAGGTCACCGTCGACGACATCGACCCGAACGGAAAGATCTCCCTGACCCCAACATCGGACGCCGACCCAAAAGCGACTGAGGGCGGCGAGGCAGCCGCCCAGGACGGCCCCACCGGGAGCTCCGGTGGCAACCGGCGTGACTCCGGTTCGGCCGGGTCCGACCGTGGGGGCGATCGACCCTCCCGCAGGGAAGCGAACTTCTCGGAACGCTACGACGAGCACCTCGCGGAGGTGCACGGCGACCTCGGTCCTGCTCCGGCACGGGGTGGGCGCCGTGGCGGTGGCGGTTCGCGGGGGCGCTCGCGTCGATGAACGCACCGGATGCTGTGTCGGTCGGCGGGCAGAACGGCTCGCCGACCGACCGGGTCCGGGCAACGAAACTGCCCAACGGCCTGCGGGTCCTCACCGATGAACAGCCCGAGCGTTCCGCGGTGGCCGTCTCGGCCTGGGTGGCCGTCGGGTCGCGGGACGAACCGGACGCCAGCGCCGGTGCCTCGCACTTCCTGGAGCACCTGCTGTTCAAGGGCACGAGCGACCGGTCGGCGCGTGACATAGCGGTTGCGATGGACGCGGTGGGTGGCGACATGAACGCCTTCACCTCAAACGAGCACACCGCGTTCTACGCGACGGCTCCTGCCACGGAGTCCGCGATGGTGCTCGAGTTGCTGCTCGACGTGCTGCGGAACCCGGCGCTGGCGGCACGCGACGTCGATTCGGAACGCGAGGTGATCCTCGAGGAGCTCGCGGCGGCTCGTGAGGATCCCGACGACATGGCCGCGGTGGACCTGGCCGGGTGCCTGTTCCCCGGCCATGCCCTGGGCCGCGAGACCCTGGGTACCGTCGAGTCCGTCGCCGGGATCACCCGTGACGAAGTGGCGGCCTTCTTCGACAACTGGTACCTGCCCGCCAACATCGTGCTGGCAGCGTCCGGGGCGATCCGACACGATGAGGTCCTCGATGCTGCAGCCCGGGCGTTCGCGGAGGCGCCGTCCGGCAGGGCCCCGGTTCGCAGCTCACCGGCGCCGGCGGTGCGGCCCCACTCGTTCCGTGAACGTCCCGGTGAGCTGACCCACCTCGCCATCGGCTGGCGTTGTCCTGCTGCCGGCGATCCGGACCGCCATGCACTGTCGTTGCTCAACCATGCCTTCGGCGGCGGCCCCTCGAGCATCCTCTTCCAGGAGGTGCGCGAGGAGCGCGGCCTCACCTACTCGGTCGGGTCCGACCTGGCGCAGTACGGGGATGCCGGTTCGCTGAGCGTCCACTGCGCGACCCATGTGGACAAGGGGCCGGAAGTGCTGCGGATCGTCTCCGAGCTCGCCTCGGCCATGGCGGCGCAGGGCATGGACGACGCGACGCTGGCACACGTGAAGGGTGCAGTGCGCGGCGGGGTGGTCATGGCGATGGAGTCGATCGTCACCCGGATGACCCGCCTCGGGGTGGGCGAGTTGGTGCTGGGTCGTGTCGTTCCACTCCTGGAGTACCTGGAGGCGATCGAGGCGGTCACGGGTGACGACGTCGCACGCGTCGCCGCGACGGTGTTCGGAGCGACGAGCAGCACGGCCGTGGTCGGACCGGTCGACATCGTCGGCTGAGCCGTCAGTTCCCGGTGGCGGTGTCCTCGCTGACGGCCTCGACCTCTCCGCGTCGCACCCCGAGCACGAACAGGATCGCGTCCAGGTAGGGGACGTTCACCGTGGTGTCGGCAACCTCCTGGACCACCGGTTTGGCGTTGAAGGCGATGCCCAACCCGGCCGTGGAGAGCATGTCGAGGTCGTTCGCCCCGTCACCCACCGCAACCGTCTGCGACAGGGGGATGTTCTCCTTCGCGGCGAACTCGGTGAGCAGCTCGGCCTTGCGGGCGCGGTCAACGATCCGCCCGGCCACCTCGCCGGTGAGGCGCCCCTCGTGCCACAGCAGTTCGTTGGCCACGGCGTGGTCGAGTCCCAGTTCGGCGCGCAGGTGGTCGGTGAAGCGGGTGAATCCACCCGAGACGATGCCCACCGTGTAGCCGAGTCGCTTGAGCGTGCTCACGAAGGTCCGGGCCCCCGGGGTCAGGCGCATCCGTGCCCGCGCACGAAGCAGTGCCGCCTCGTCGAGCCCCTCGAGCAGCCTCACCCGTTCGCGCAGGGCCTCCGCGAAGTCGAGCTCTCCTGCCATGGCCCTCTCGGTGACCATGTGGACCTCGTCGCGGCAACCCGCCTCCTCCGCGAGGAGCTCGATCACCTCGTCCTGGATCAGCGTCGAGTCGACGTCCAGGACGACCAGGCGTTTGGCCCGGCGTTCCAGGCCGGCGGGCTGGATGGCGACATCCAGGCGGTGGGTGACCGAGGCCTGGGTTACCAGTCGCTGCAGTTCGTCCCGCTGTGCGCCACGCACCAGGAACTCGTACGCGTACACCGGATAGCGGGCGAGGCGGACGATTCGTTCGATGTTGCCGCCCGCGGCGGACACAGCGCCCGCGACGGCACCCAGCTCGGCAGGGGAGAGCTCCGTTTCCAGCTCGTGGCCGAGCACGGTGATGGCGTCGAGGGGACCCTGTGCTCCCGATGTGGCGGGTACCTCCTCGAGGGTCACCGTCAGATGTCGTTGCCGGGCGAAGTGCTCGAGCATCGTCACCAGGTCGCTGCGCCGTTCACCGGGATGGTCCACAGCCACGGCGAGCGTGAGGTGTCCCCGCACCAGCACCTGTTCGAGGTCCTGCACCCCGGTGCCGGTCAGGTCCAACAGGGTCATCAGGTCCGCGGTGATCCCGGGGCGGTCGCGCCCGGTGACCCTCACCAGCAGCGCCGCTGTCGGGCGATCGCCCTGGTCCGCGGGGCCGGATGCGTGCTCGTCGGCACCGGGGGCTCCAGCAACAGTGGCCCGCAGGTGGCCCTGGGCCAGGGTCTCCTCGTTCACGGGAGCGGACTCCTCACCGACCGGGACGTCATGTTCCACCGGACCAAGCTAGGACGCAGGACCGTCCCGAGGTGACACCCGTTCGGGTGGAGGTCAGCCCGACCCGGCGCGCACCGGGCGGTCCGCCTCGGAGAGGTCGACGAACACCGCCAACAGCACTGCTACGGCGACTCCCGCCAGCAGCACCGGTGTGAGCCCGACCAGGTCGATCACGACTCCGCCGATCAGTCCGCCGACTGGTACCAGCCCGGCCCAGGCCATCATCCACAGCCCCATCACACGTCCGCGCACCTCGTCGGCGACCCTCAACTGCAGGGTCGTGACGAGCGCCGTCACGATGACGAAGTAGCTGGCACCGGCGAAGAAGGCCGACGGGAATCCGGTCCAGGTGCTCCAGGAGAGTGCGAAGACCCCCAGCGAGGCGGCGAACACCCCGAGGCCGGCACGAACCATGAGCGGCCGCCCGAAGGGGGTGAGCCACGAACCCATCGAGATGGCCCCGGTGAACGCTCCGAGGCCGAAGGTCGAGAACAACAACGTGTAGCGCCAGCCGACGAGGTCGAACTGCTCGTCGGCGATTCGTGGCATCTGGTAGATGAACACCAGGCAGAACAGCGAGTACGCGGCGATCGTCACCAGGACCCGTCCGACCACCCGGTCCCTGCGGGCCTCCCGGATCCCACCAGCCATCTGCGCCACGGGCGACTCGCCGCGTTTGCCCTTGGCGCTGAAGTCGGCATCCGCCGTGGCGACCGCCAGGATGACGAACACGAAGGTTGCCGCGTTCACCATGAACACGAACGTCGCCCCGCCGATCGCCGCCGCGGCCCCACCCAGCACCGGTCCGACCACCCGGGAGGCGTTCATGGCGGCGGAGTTCAGCGCGACGGCTCCCTGCAGGTCGCGGCGTCCCGCCAGTTCGGGCAGGATCGCGTTCGCAGTCGGCGCGTTCAACGCAGCGCCTATCCCGATGCCGGCGACGATGACCACCAACAGCACCAGACTCGGGTCGTCGCGGGTGACCACGACCGCGAGCGCTGCGGAGAGCAGGGCTTGGGTGGCCGCGATCGAGACCATCAGCACGCGACGGTTCACACGGTCGGCGATCGCCCCACCAACCGGCGAGAGCAGCAGCATCGGACCGAGCTGGGCGAAGGTGATCACCCCGATGAAGGTCGAGCTGTCGGTCAGGTCGTAGGCGAGGGCGATCAGGATGACGTTCTGCATCCAGGTGCCGACGTTCGAGCTGAACGTGCCCGCGAACACGCGTCGGTACGCAGGGTGTGACAGTGCAGCCGCCATCGACCCGGGCGCGTGCCGCGGGGGCGGGGACTTCTCGGGGGGTCGGGCCGGTGCGTGAATTACGAACTCCGAAACGTTCGAACAGCGAAAGATCTGCACGGACACAGTACCCGTGTGGTGCGTGCCGACAGAACCCCTTTGTGCGGCCTCGGGCGAGCGATCCGGCATGTGGTCGGTCCGCTGCCGGTGCACCCCACCCGGCAGGTGCATGACCGGGAGCAGCGCATGGCGCCGCCTGTGTCGGTGTCGATGGGCCCTACGATTCTCGGGTGGCCACCCAGCGCGACCACTACCAGGTGCTCGGGGTCGAGCGCACTGCGGACGGCGCGGAGATCCGCCGCGCCCACCGTCGCCTGGCCCACGTGCTGCATCCCGATCGCCACCTGGAGGCAACGCCCGCGGAGCGCAAGCTCGCCGACCGGCGGATGCGCGAGATCAACGAAGCCTGGAACGTGCTGCGCGACCCCCAACGACGGGCGAGCTATGACCGCACTCTGGGTGATGCCCCGCCGACCGCCGAACGCGCCGGAGCGTCGTCTCCCGACGGCCCGGCGGCGCGGCCGTCCCCGGGGCCCAAGGGGAGACGGAGTGCATCTGCTTGGACCGGCCCCGGCGATTCGGCGAGCGCGGGACGGGGTGCCTACTGGAGTGCGCGGCCCACGGCCGGCGCCGGGGCTCGGACCGGAGCCGGCTCCCGGCGACCTCCGCGTCCGGCGGCCGACGACGGGGTCGCGGTTGCTCCCTCGACCGCCTTCATCCTGCGCAAGGGACCCATCGTCGCGATCGTGGTGGTGATCGTGGGGCTCTTCGTGGTCACCGCGTACGTGGGTGGGGGCGGTGGTGGCGAGCCCGTCACCCAGCTCCCCCCGGGGGAGGTCTGTGCACGGGTCATCGAAGGCAGCGCTGCGATCCTCGTGCCGTGTTCCTCGCCGAACGACGGGGAGGTGCTGGCGAAGGTGGACGCGGCACTGGATTGTCCGGACACCGCTCCTCGGTACGTGACGGTCGGAACGGAGTTCTTCTGCATCCCGAGTGCGGATGACGAGTCCGACTCCGAGCGGGAATCCGGTGCGGGTTCGGGCTGACGCCCCCACGGCGACACGATCGCCGGCACCACGGTTCGGTGCAGGGAGCCACCACTGCTAGCATCTTCCGCTCACGGGCGTATGGCTCAGATGGCTAGAGCGCTGCCTTCACACGGCAGAGGTCACAGGTTCGAGTCCTGTTACGCCCACAGCATGTTGTCGAGAGGCAACGGCCGGATGAAGAACCTCCGGCCCAGCCGTCACCTCGCGTTTCGAGCCGCCCGGTGCTGGGTCCGACACGACAACGGGGGAGCGGTGCGAACCCCATGTGAGGGGCTGATCCCGGATCCTTGTCAGGCCCGCCGGGTCGGTCGGCGTTCGACGGCGGGGGCGAGCCAGCGGTTGAGGTAGCCGCGCAGCTCGGACCCGGTTCGGGGCGGGCTGCCCTGGTCGATCACCAGGGACAGGGTGATGCGCAGCATGTGTTCGACCAGTTCGTCGAGGTCGCGGTCGTCGAAGCCGTGGGCCTCCCAGTCGACCGCGAAGCGGTCGATGATGGAGCGACCCAGTGCAAGGGCGTTGGCAGAGGTGATGCCCTGGCTGAAGATGCTGAAGCGACCAGGTTCGAGCAGGAGCCCGAGGTAGGGCTCCTCGGGTAGGCGCTCGAGCGTGAACGCGATCCCCTCGACGACTGCCGCTGCGGGAACCGACGGCCCATTCGCGAGGTGTGCCTCGACCCGATCGAGGAAGCCGGCCGCGGCGTCGAGGGCGGTCGCGCTGAGGAGGTCCTCGGTCGTGCGGAAGTAGCGGTAGACGGTCTGTCGGGTGACGCCCAGCTCCTTGGCCACATCGGCCACCCCGGCGCCAGGGCCCTCGCGGTCGATGCACGCGCGGGCGGCTTCGAGAATTCGGCGGACGGCCTCCTCGTCGTCGGTGGGCGGGTCGCCTCCCCATC
This sequence comes from Microthrixaceae bacterium, assembly GCA_023958095.1. Taxonomy (GTDB): domain Bacteria; phylum Actinomycetota; class Acidimicrobiia; order Acidimicrobiales; family Microtrichaceae; genus JAMLGJ01. The sequence goes on along the minus strand of JAMLGJ010000016.1, from coordinate 19,137 downwards.
CGTGCGTTCTCACCGTCGGACCTCCTTCAGCCGGAACGGATCCCCGGACAATGCTCCCTAGACAATGTTCCCCGGAGAATGTTCCCCGGAGAATGTTCCCCGAGACAATACACATTGACACAACTGGCCAGTCATGTAGATCAATATGTATGGTCAATCCGACGCTAGTGGATTCGACGAGGGAGCGAGCACGATGACGGTGACCGAGCTGACGGAATCGAGCCTGGGTGAGGCACTGACGCGGCGGGCGCTCGACCATGCGCTGGCGGGTACGACCGACATGGCGCCCGAAACGCTGTTGGTGCCGCTGTCGTACTACCGCGACGACGAGGTGCTGGCGCGCGAGGAGGACCTGCTGCGGCGCACCCCTCTTGCAGTGGCTCCCAGCGCGCAGATCCCCGAGGTGGGCGACTACGTCGTGCGGGCCGTGATGGGGACATCGCTGCTCATCACCCGGGACGCGAACGGAACTGCGCACGTCCTGTTGAACTACTGCCGCCACCGCGGTGCCCGACCTGCGGAGGGATGTGGCAACTCCCGGCGCTTCACCTGCCCGTACCACGCCTGGAACTACGACTCGGGCGGCCAGCTGGTGGGGCTCCCGGGCCAGGAGGGATTCGAGGGCATGGACCCAGCCGAGCACGGTCTGGTCGAACTGCCCAACGAGGAGCGCCACGGATTCGTGTGGTGCGTGCTGACAGCCGGTGCCGAACTGGACCTCGATGCCCACCTCGGCACCCTCGGAGCGGAGCTCGACCAGTTCGACTACGCATCGTTCGGCTACCTGACCGAGCGGGAGTTCGAATCGGGTGTGAACTGGAAGGGCGCCCTCGAGGCCTTCGCCGAGGCATACCACTTCCCCTACGTTCACGGCGAGAGCCTCATCGGCCTCAACACGGTCGCCAACACGTCGGTGCACGATCCCTTCGGACGTCACCACCGGCTGGGGTTCCCGCTCAACTGGATCACCGCCCTCGCCGACGATCCGACGGGGTCGTGGGATGCCCGCGACAACATGGGTGTCATCTACTGGGTGTACCCGAACCTGATCCTGGCCAACAGCCCCGTCGGAGTCGAGCTCATCGAGATCCTCCCTGCGGGCGACCCCACCCGATGCTCCGTGCGGCACGGCTGGATGGCCCGCGTCCCGGCCACCACCGACGAGGAGAGGGCCGGCTACGAGGCGATCTACGAGGGAGTCCATGCAGCGGTGCGCGACGAGGACTTCACGATGCTTCCCTCCTGTGGCGAAGGGGTGCGGCAGGGCCAGCACGACCACATGGTCATCGGTCGCAACGAGATCGGTGTCCAGCACATGATCCGGGTCCTCGCGGGCGAACTCGGACTGGATCTCGACCGGGCATGACGAACCCCATCGGTGAGCTGCTGGCAGCCGACGAGAGCTTCTTCCACCAGACCACCGACACCTTCGCCGTGGTCGCCACCAGCGACCCCGCCTGGACCGAGAAGGTGTGCGCCATGGCCACGACGCGCGACGGCAGCCTCCAGTTGGGATTCGGGCTCGGCCGCTACCCGAACCGCAACGTGCTCGACGGCTACGGCGCCCTGAGCCGTGGCCCGGAACAGCTCACGGTGCGCGCCAGCCGGCGCCTGGCGTCGGACCCCGAGGACCTCGCCGCCGGCCCGGTTCGCTACGAGGTCCTCGAACCCATGAAGGCCGTTCGGTTCACCCTCGAACCCAACGACACCCAGCCCCTGGCATTCGAGTGGACCTTCCATGCGCAGCTCCCCCCGGCGATGGAGGAACGCAGCCACCTCCGCAACCAGTACCGCGTGTCTGCCGACCTGGTCCGCTACCACCAGATCGGCACCGCCTCGGGCTGGGTCGAGCTCGACGGTGAACGCATCGAGGTCGACCCGGACGAATGGGTGTCGACCCGGGACCACTCCTGGGGCGTCCGCTACGACGTCGGACCACCACCCACCGACACCGGCGACCAGACGGCGTTCCCGCCCGGTGTCGGATTCCAGATGGTCTGGATGCCGGCACTGCTCGAGCGCTCCGACGGGTCCCGCTACGGAGTCCATCTCCACTTCACCTGGATCGCGATGCCGGGAGTCGAGCAGAAGACGTGTGTGGCGGGCATCGAGCACCCCGACGGACGTCGAGAGCCGATCGTGGAACTCCATCCGGAGCTTCGTTTCGACCCCGACAACCGCCGTCTGCTCGGCGGCACGATCACCGGAATCATGGAGGACGGGACCGAGCGCCCCTTCGCGATCGAGGTTCTCGGCGACACCGGCGTGCAGCTCGGCGCCGGGCTCTACTTCGGTTTCGACGGCCACCACCACGGTGAATGGCGCGGTGAGCTGCACGTCGACGGTGAGCGCATCGAGGACTGCCGGCCACCGGAGATGGCACGACGACTCCACCAGATCCGCGACACCGTGGTGAGAGTCAGCGACCCGGTCGGAGGCGGCACCGGTGTGGGCAACTGCCAACCCATCGCAGCGGGACCCTGGCCCGACCTCGGCCTGGCCGACGACCCCTGGATGTGACCCCGACACCCGCCCGGTTGGGTGCTGCTATGCCGAGTCGCAGCGTGCGCAGGTGCCCAGCACGTCGAGGCGGTGATCCCTGGCCGCGAACCCCTGCTCGCGTGATGCCTTCTCGAGGCGCTTGTCGAGGTCGTCCTCGAAAGCGGAGGTCAGGGTGAAGTCGCTCACCTCACCGCAGATCGTGCAGATCAGGTGGTGGTGGTGTTCGGTCAGTTCCTGTGCCAGCTCGAATCGGGCGTAGTCGCCGGAGGTGACGATGCGGGTCACCGCCCGTGCGTCCTCGAGCACCGAGATGTTCCTGTACGCGGAGCTCTGGGGGATCGAGGGTTCGCGCTCGATGATCTGGTGGATCGTGACCGGCCGCTCGCACTCGGCGAGGATGTCGACCAGTGATCGTCGCTTGTCGGTGTAGCGCTGACCAGCTTGCCGGAGTCGCATGGACACCAACTCGTGCAGCTGTTCGGATGGCATGGCACGAGGGTACAGGGGTCGGATCCGCGACCCGCTGACCCCTGACATGCGCGGCCCACCGTGGGCCGTGCTTGCGTGGCGTGACCGTGGGTCTACTATGGCGAGATGCGCAAGAGCGGTTCTTATTCTGATTCCCGGTTCGGCCTGTTCGCCTCGATGCTCGCGGTGCTCGGTGCTGCAGCACTGCTGGGTGCTGCCTGCGGAAGCGATTCCGATGACTCCGCGGAGTCCGGGCAGGGCTCGGGTGACCTGCCGAGGGTGGTGGTGACCACGAACATCCTCGGTGACGTCGTGTCGAACATGCTGGGCGATGCGGCCGAGGTCGAGACCGTCATGCCGGCAGGGGCGGACCCCCACGAGTTCCAGGCCTCGGCACAACAGGTCGACTCGATGACCAAGGCCGATGTGATCGTCACCAACGGAGCCGGCTTCGAGGAGGGTCTGGAGGACATCATCGAGTCCGTCGAGAGCGGGGGCACTCCCGTGTGCGTGGCGATCGACTCGGTGGAGACGATCGAGTTCGCCTCCGATGACCACGATCATTCCGACGAGGAGCACTCCGACGAGGAGCATGAGCACGAACATGAGGGTGTGGACCCCCACTTCTTCACCGACCCCGCCCGAATGGCGGTGGCGGCCGAGGGTCTGACCGAGTGCATCCTCGAGGCGGTGCCGGCGCTGGACACCGATGAGGTGCGCAGCTCGGCCGATGAGTACATCGCCGAACTCGAGGACCTCGACGCGGAGGTCGAGACCACCCTCGCCGCCATCCCGGAGGAGAACCGGGTGCTCATCACGAACCACGAGGTGTTCGGCTACTTCGCCGACCGCTACGGCTTCGAGGTGGCCGGTGTGATCCTGCCGCAGTCAACGCAGTCCGAGGCCGACGCAGCCGCCCTGGACGAACTCGCGGAGCTGATCGAGGCCGAGGGAGTCCCGGCGGTGTTCGCCGACACATCGGCACCCAACCAGCTGGCAGAGGCGCTCGCCGCGGAGGCCGGTGAGGTGGCGGTCGTGGAGCTCTTCAGCGAGTCGCTCGGTCCCGACGGTGGCGAGACCTACGTCGCGATGGTGCAGACGAACGCCGAGAGGATCGCCGACGCACTGTCCTGAGGGCCGCGTCAGCCCGGGGGAGTGCCCCGCGCAGCCCTAGCGGTGGCCGCCCCGGGGGACGCCGCCGTACTTCATGCGCGTGTCGCTCATGGCAGCGGCGCGTGCGTCGTCGTCATGTATCCCCGCGGCGACCAGCTCACCGGCGAAGAGTGTGTGGGTGCCGAAGTCGGTGCTGCTGCGCAGCTCGCAGTCGAGCCATGCGATCGCCTCTGCGAAGATCGGCGCACCGGTGGCCTCCTCGCGTACCTCCCGGCCGTTCAGGGTGCCCTCCTCGTGACGCGCCGGCTTGGAGAACTTGACGAACACCTTTGTGTCGGTGGCATCCCAGAGGTTGACGCTGAAGGATCCACCCTCGGAGATCAGCCTGTGGGTCACCGCCGTGTTGTCGACGGCCACCCCGATGATCACCGGGTCCATCGACAGCTGGGTGATCCAGCTGGTGGTCATGGCGTTCCACTCCTCACCCGAGCGTGAGCCAACCAGCGCCAGCGCGTTGGGGATCTTCCAGGTGACCCTGTTGACGAGGTCGGCATCCAGGTCCATCCCCGAACGGTAGCCACCGCACAGCCACGGGCGTCGTCGGTGGCATCCGTCACGGTTGGAAACCGAGGGGACCTCTGTAGCGTGGACTTGTGAAGGCGGTTGTTGGCGCCCGGGCGAACCTCGGCTCGGGCGGATTCACACTCATCGAGGTGCTGGTCTCGCTGGCCATCGTCGCGCTCATCGGCGTGGGAGTGACCTCGTTGGGGTTCGCCGGTGTCATCGGCATCAAGGACACCGCATCCGAGGTGACCAACCAGGCGGTTGACGCCCAGTTGGTGCAGATGCTCTTCGCCGCAGATGTGCAGGGTTCGACCGGGGTGGCGCCGGTGTGCAGCTCCGAGGACTCCTCGGTGCGGGTGGTCGGCCTGGCCGCCGGCGCCCGAGGCACCGGAGTGGAGTACCGGTTCGCCGGCAACGACGACGGCCGGCTGGTGCGTGTCACCTGCGGGTCGGACGGTCGGGTGACAGGCTCCCAGGAGCTGGCACGCGGGTTGTCGCGTGAGCCGCGTGTGTTCTGCGACGACTCGGAGTGTGTGGACGGCACGGCGCCGCGTCGGATCCTTCTCGAGCTGGTCGGCTCCGACGGAGCGGTACTCGAGGTTCTCGGCACCCGGCGCACCGGGGAGCCCGAGCCCCCACCGACCACCACGACGACCACGACCACGACCACGACGACGACCACGACGACGACCACGACCACCACGCCACCGGCCCCGGTGCGGAACCCGGCCTTCCTCGCGCTGGGCGGATCGGGCACACCGCTGGCCATGAGTGGCTCACCCACGTTCGTCGTCGAAGGGGAGGCCTACTTCAACCGGGGATCGGGAGGTGAGGGCATCAGCACAAGCGGCAACCCCCGGATACAGGTCGAGGGCACCTTCGGCATCCAGTGGCCCGCCACCTGCGCCGGCTGCGCGAAGTTCGCGAACAAGCAACCCGAGTCCTACGCCGATGCGCTCCAGGACCCCTTTGCGGGCCTGCCGGTTCCCGACTCCTCGGGTCAGCCCGTGCGCACGGGCTGTGAGGCGGACGGACGCAAGGCCGTGTGCAAGCCCGGGGTGTACACCTCCAACTTCCCGAGTGCCCCGAATGGAATCGGCGACTACGAACTCGAACCGGGTGTCTACATCCTCCGCGCCGGCCTCTCCATGTCTTGGGGCAGCCTCTCGGGGGAGGGAGTGATGCTGTATTCCGAGAACGGCTCGTTCAACGTCGGCGGCAGCAGCGAACTCGAGCTCTCCCCACCCAAGAGCGGCACCTGGGCCGGGATCGCCATGCTGCAGAACCCGACAGTGCCTTCCTCGCTGGCGCTGTCCGGCAACGCATCGTTGGAGGTCGAACACGGAGTGCTGCACGGCTCGGGCCAGCACCTGGCACTCAGTGGGAGTTCCCGGGTGGTGGCGGAGCGGATCGTGACCCGCTCGGTGGCCATGTCGGGCAACACGAAGGTGGTGGTCGGTGATGACTGATCGCACCGCGGCATCCGGGCGCGTCCGCGGTCAGCGGGGTGAAGGACTCATCGAGTCACTCCTGTCGATCGTGATCCTGTCGGTCGTCGTGGCGGCGACCTACGGCGGGCTCCAGGTCGCCCTCGGCTCGTCGGTCCAGCAGCGCGAGTCGGCCGTGGCCGGTGCGATGCTCCGGAACGCCGCCGAGACGCTGCTGGGACCTGACAGCGAGTACGTGGAGCTGGCGGGCTGCAAGGGCCACGGCGACTACGGGGACCTGCCCGAACAGGACGGATACGGCACCGTCGAGGCCACGATCACCTTCATCGAGCCGCCGGTACCGGGTGAGCAGAAGGCATTCAGGGCCGAATCCGCGGTGGCGGCGCAGTCGTCGGGAGGCTGCCCGGAGGTGGACCCGGGACTCCAGCAGATCGAGCTCGCCGTCTCGACCCCGTCGGGGCGCGCCGAGACGATGCAGATCATCAAGAGGCGCCGGTGAGGGCCGCGCAAACGTTCCGGGCCGGCCGCGGCCAGCAGGGCGCCTCGCTGGTGGTGGTGCTCGCGTTCATGGCGTTCGTGGCGGCGGTGGTACCCGCTGTTCTCGGCCTGGCCTTCACCGGGCTGCGCGTCTCGGCCGAAGCTTCCGAGCAGCGCGATGAGGCCTACGCCGCCGAATCGGCCATCGAGGTGGCAGTGGCCACAGCGGTGCAGGATCCCACCGTTGGAAGCAACGGCGCCTGTGAGACGCTGGCCGTCACACTCGACGGTGTCGTCGTGGAGGTGACCTGCCGGGGCTACCCCGACCTGGCGAAGAGCTGCGGCGAGGGATCGAGGGTGATCGGCTACCTTGCAGCGCCCGCGTCCGGGAGCGGAGCATCCAGCCTGTCGGCGTTGGTGGTCTTCCAGGACCTCGAGGGCGATCAGGTGGCCACGACGACCGATTGGGACACCGACTCCGGGGAGGTTCCGGTGCCCACCTCGACACCGTGCGATTTCCCGGAGGCAACCACGACGACGGCCCCCTCGACGACCACGACGACCAGCACCACGACCACGACCACGACGACGACCACCGTGCCCCCGACCACCACAGCTCCCACGACCACGACCACCACGGAGCCGCTCGGGGGGCTCACCACCGAGTGGATCTCGGAGAAGTCGGTCCGGAAGGGGAGCACCAAGTGGTACGCGGAGGGCGTGGTGCAGCTGCGGGATCGCGACGGGGGCAAGCTGAAGGGAACCCGGGTCGTCGTGGAGGTCGAGTACCTCGATTCCGACGGGGAATGGGTCGACGCCCCGGACGTCACCAAGAAGACCGACGGCGACGGCCGGGCCGTGATCCGCAGCAAGCGCTATCGCCGTTCGGGCGACGACAGCGTCAGCGCGATCAGGCTGACCATCGTCGGACTCGAGGATTCACGGGGCAGGGAGTGGGATCCTGATGCCTTCCCGGTCACCGTGGCCGTCAAGGCGCCGTGAGTCACGGTCGGGCACCTCGAGCGGGGCGTCAGGGATCGACCAGCACACCCGGGTTCATGACCCCCTGTGGATCGAGCGTCCGTCGCGCTGCGGAAAGGGCCTGGGCGAACAGCTCCGGGCGCTGGCGGTCGTAGGCCTGCCTGTGGTCGCGGCCCACCGCGTGGTGGTGGGTGATGGTCCCCCCGGCGTCGATGATGGCCTCGCTCACAGCGGACTTGACCTCATCCCACATGGCGAGCTGCTCACCGTGGCGTGAGGCTGCGAGCACGGTGAAATAGGGTGCAGCGCCGTCGGGGTAGACGTGGGTGAACCGGCAGCTCACCGTTCCGCCTCCGCACACCGAGCGCAGTGAGGCCTCCGCGGTCGAGGTCACCGAGTGGTGCAGGTCCGCGAAGCGGTCCCAGGTGACCGCGGTCTCGAAGGTCTCAGCGATGCATCCGAGCGCAACCATCGCGTCGCGGAGGTACGGGGCCCGCATGAACGAGGATCGCCAGGCGTCGGCCGCATCGACGGGGCCGTCGCCACCCTCGCCGGTGCCCTGCTCACGCACACGGACGCCGGCACCCACATCGCCACCCGCGTCCGCACAACACTCGAGTGCCAGAGCCATGGGCCCATCGACCGGCTCGTGGGCCGACTCGAAGCCGAGAACCAGGATCGCCTCACCGCTGCCCCCGGCGTTCGCAGCCGCTTCCGATGGGTCGAGCAGGCGGCAGTTGGTGGGCCAGAGCGAACCCTGCCCGAGGCGTCTGCAGGCCTCGACCCCGGCATCGAAGTCCGCGAAGCGCACAGATGCGCTCGCCTTGTGAACAGGACGCTCCTGGAGGCGCATCCACGCTTCCGTGATCACTCCGAGTATCCCCTCGGAACCGGCGACTAGACGGTCCGGGGAAGGGCCGGCCCCCGAACCGGGCAGCCTGCGAGACTCCATCGGACCCGACGGGGTGAGCAGCCGTGTCGATTCCACGAAGTCCTCGATGTGGGTGCGGTTCGTGGCGAAGTGGCCTCCCGAGCGCGTCGCGATCCAGCCGCCGAGGGTGGAGAACTCGAAGGACTGCGGGTAGTGGCGGAGGGTGAGTCCGTGCGGCCTCAGCTGGGCCTCGATGTCAGGACCGGTGGTCCCGCCCGCGATGCGTGCCGCACGTGAGGTCCGGTCCACCTCGAGCACCCCCGAGATGCCCCCGAGGTCGACCGACACGACGGCTCGGTAGCCCTCGGCCCACTTCCCGCCTGTCTCCACGCCGCCCACCACCGAGGAACCTGCGCCGTAGGGGACCACCGCCACGTCATTCGAGCCACACCAGTCGAGCAGCGAGGCGAGCTCGGTCTCGTCGCCGGGCCGCGCGACCACGTCAGGTGGCGCGGCGACTTCGCCGTGGAACGCCCGTACGACGTCACGGAACGACTTCCCGTAGGCGTGGCCCGCCCTTTCCCGTGGGTCGGTCGAACAGATCCGCCGCAACGCGGCGGGTGCTTCGATGCGCGGTCTGCGCAGATCCAGGTCGCCAACCCGCACCGGATCGCGACGTTGCACCGCAGTGTCCAGCTGGGCTGCGACGAGGGGCGCCAGGGCATCGATCTCGGATGCCCGGAGGGCCTGGTCGGCCCAGCCCCAGCCCCACCAGGATCGCTGTCTCGCAGGTGCGGATTCCACCACCGCCCAATCCTGCCACGGGGCCACCCGCCCGGAGGCTGTCCCCGAGGCCGTCCCGCAGTAGCGTCACACGAGCCGCGCCGTCCCCCTCGGCGCGGGTGAGACGGCAAGGAGTGGCGATGCTCGAATTCACCGACGACCACGAGATGTTCAGGGCGACGGTCCGAGAGTTCGTGACCCGCGAGATCGATCCGAACGCCGACAAGTGGGAGGCCGACGGCACGTTCCCGGCCCATGAGCTGTTCAAGAAGCTCGGCGACCTCGGGCTGCTCGGGCTGACCTACGACGAGCGCTGGGGCGGTGGCGGTTCGGATCACACCTACAAGATGATCCTCGGGGAGGAACTCGGACGTTCCGCCTCGCTCGGGGTGGCGATGGCCATCTCCGTTCAGACCGACATGGCCACCCCCGCGCTGCACCGCTACGGCTCCGACGCGTTGCGCGAGAAGTACCTGCGTCCGGCGGTCGCGGGTGACATGGTCACCTCCATAGCGGTGTCCGAGCCCGACGCCGGATCCGACGTGGCCGGCATCCGCACCCGGGCGGTGAGGGACGGCGACGAGTGGGTGATCAACGGCACCAAGATGTGGATCACCAGCGGTACCCAGGCCGACTGGCTGTGCCTGCTGGTGCGCACCTCCGACGAGCCCGGCTACAAGGGGATGTCGCAGGTCGTGCTGCCGACCGACACGCCGGGGTTCTCGGTCAGCCGGAAGCTCGACAAGTTGGGCATGCGCGGATCCGACACCGCCGAGTTGTCCTTCGACGACTGCCGGGTACCCGTGGAGAACACCATCGGTGAGGCCGGACGGGGTTTCCAGCAGCAGATGACCCAGTTCCAGGACGAACGGATGATCGCCGCCTACCAGATGGTGGGTGCGTCGGAACTCGCCCTGCAACGCACCGTGCACTACCTCAAGGAGCGCAAGGCCTTCGGAGCCCCCCTGCTGGCGAACCAGCACCTCCAGTACGAACTCGCGGAACTGCAGGCGGAGCTCGAGTTGAACCGCCACCACAACTGGGTGACGGTTGCCAAGGCGAACCGTGGCGAGGACTTCACCCGTGAGGCAACGGTTGCGAAGCTCTCCGCGGCACGACTGGGCCGCAGGGTCGCGGACCTGGCGGTGCAGTACCACGGGGGGATGGGCTACGTGGAGGAACTGTGGCCCGCCCGGTTCTATCGCGACACGAGGCTCTGGTCGATAGGTGGAGGCGCGGACGAGGTGATGCTGCGGACCCTCGCCCGGATGAACGGCATCGAGGGTGCCTGAGGTCCCCGGAGGAAAACGGGCGGGCGCCGCGGCGCTCACGATCGGGGCCCTCGGTGTGGTGTTCGGCGACATCGGCACCAGCCCCCTGTACGCGTTCCGGGAGACGTTCGAGGGTCATTCCATCGCGGTCAGCGAGGCGAACGTGGTCGGCGCCGTGTCGCTCATCCTGTGGTCGCTGATCCTGGTGGTGTCGATCAAGTACGTGGTGTTCATCCTCCGTGCCGACAACCGAGGTGAGGGCGGGATCCTCGCCCTCACCGAGTTGGTGGTCGGGTCGGGGCCCGGTCGCCGTCGGGGCACCTGGGCGCTGTTGCTGGTGGGCCTCTTCGGCATGGCACTGCTGTATGGCGACGGGGTCATCACGCCTGCGATCTCGGTGCTCTCCGCGGTGGAGGGACTCGAGGTCGTCAACCCGGCACTGCACACCTGGGTGATCCCGTTGTCGGTCGGGATCCTCATCGGACTGTTCGCGGTCCAGTCGCGTGGCACCGGCGCGGTCGGCGCGCTCTTCGGCCCGGTGATGCTGTTGTGGTTCGGAACACTCGCAGTACTCGGTGTGCTCCGAATGGTCGGCGAGCCGGCAGTACTGGCCGCTTTCAACCCGCTGGCAGCGATCAGCTACCTGGGGCGTACCGGCTTCGCCGGCTTCCTCTCGCTCGGCTCGGTGTTCCTCGTGGTTACCGGGGGAGAGGCCCTGTACGCGGACCTCGGGCACTTCGGGCGCAACCCGATCCGGCGGGGATGGTTCATGGTCGCGTTCCCGGCGCTGGCACTGAACTACCTGGGTCAGGGTGCGCTCCTGCTCACACACCCGGAGTCGATCCACAACCCGCTGTTCAACATGGGCCCCGACTGGAGCCGCGTCCCGCTGCTGGTGCTGGCCACGTGTGCGACGGTGATCGCCTCCCAGGCGCTCATCTCGGGCGCGTTCTCACTCACCGTGCAGGCGACCCAGCTGGACTACCTGCCGAGGCCCACAATTCGCCACACCTCCGCAGCGCACTCCGGCCAGGTGTACCTGCCCGCGGTGAACTGGCTGCTGGCGATCGGCTGTGTGGGTCTGGTGGTCACCTTCGGGAGCTCGACGTCGTTGGCAGCCGCCTACGGGATCGCGGTGACCGCGACGATGGGAATAACGACACTGTTGTTCTTCGTGCTGGCGCGCAACCAGTGGGGGTGGAGCACTGCCAGGGCCCTTGCCGTCTGTGTGCCGTTCGCAGTTCTGGACCTCGGATTCTTCGGTGCGAACCTGTTCAAGATCCCCGACGGAGGTTGGTTCCCGATCGTCGTGGCAGTGGTCATCATCGTGATGATGACCACTTGGCGGACCGGCCGCCGAGCCGTCGGGGAGCGCCTCGACGCAGGTGCGACGGGAATCGAGGAGTGGCTCGCCGCACTGCCGGAGGACGTCGTGCGCGTGCCCGGCACCGCAGTGTTCCTCTACAGCAGACCCCGCACCGCGCCTCCGGCGATGCGTACCAACACGGCGCACAACCACGCCCTTCACTCCCATGTGCTTCTGGTGGCGGTCAAGGCGGCTCCGGAGCCGCACTGTCCGGGTCCGTCGCTGTGCGTGGAGGACCTCGGCCAAGGGGTGTACCAGATCGAGATCCGCCACGGCTTCATGGAGAAGGCCGATGTCGTGGAGTCCTTGCATTCCCTGGACCTGGACAGGGCGCCGTTCGACCTCGAGGAGGCGACGTTCTTCATCGGACGCGAGTCGGTCATTCCGACGCCGGTGCACACCATGGCCGGATGGCGTGAACGCCTCTTCGCGTCGCAGCTGCGTGCCGCGGCACCTGCATCGAGGTTCTTCGGCCTTCCTTCCTCGCGGGTGGTCGAGGTCGGATCACAGGTGGAGATCTGACGCCGACGGGCGTGCACACCGGGGCTCCGCGGACCGGCTATCGTTGCAGCGACGACGGGGAGCTCGGGGCACCGGGCTGAGAGGGTGGCTGCCGCCACCGACCCACGAACCTGATCTGGGTAATTCCAGCGGAGGGACCTCATGGCTACGACCCTCGTGGTCGCAGGTGGGCCACTGGCCGGCGGCACGATCACCGATGCGCTCTCCGGGGTGGATCCGGACCGGGTGATCGCGGCGGATTCGGGACTCCACGCCCTCCAACGGGAAGGACTCCACTGCGACCTGGTGATCGGTGACATGGACTCCGTCGGGGCCGCCTCGCTGGCGGCTGCGGATGCGGCGGGCACGGTGCTGCAGCGCCACCCCCGCGACAAGGACGCAACCGACCTGGAGCTGGCCCTCGAAACCGCCTGCGAACGCAGCGACGGGTCCGCGATGGGCGACCGCGTGCTGGTGGTCGCCAGTGGCGCCGGCCGTCTCGACCACCTGCTGGCCACTGTTGCCCTGGTGGGTTCCCCTAGGTGGGCCCCGTGGTCACTCGAGGTCCACATGGGCCGCACACGGATCCTCCCGGTTCACGCGTCCCGTGTGATTCGCGCCCCGCTCGGATCCACCGTGAGCCTCCTCGCCCTGCACGGAGGTGCGTCCGGGGTGACCACCGAGGGGTTCAGGTGGCCGCTTCGACGGGCCACCCTGGGACCCGAGTCGACCAGGGGGGTCTCCAACATCATCGAGGCCGACCCGGCACGGGTGGAGGTCCGTGAGGGCACGCTCACCGTCTGCGTGCCGGACACCACCCCGGAAGCTCGTCCACGAACCACCGACCAGGAGGACATCAGTTGAAGGGAACCACTTGGCGCGCCCGCCGTGTCACAGGAGCCGCAGGCACACTGGTGGCCGCAGCGCTGCTGGGGGCCACAGCGGTCGGCTGCAGCAGCGGTGAGGAACCCGCGGAGGGAGACGACGCAGCACCCGAGGTCGTCCGCCTCCTCACATATGACTCCTTCGCCCTCGACGACGAGGTGGCGGCGGCCTTCGAGGAGGCATCCGGTGCACGCCTCGAGGTGATTCCGGCAGGTGACTCCGGAGCGATGCTGGCCGGTGCGCTGCTGAGCGCACGGGATCCGGGAGCAGACGTCATCTTCGGCATCGACAACACGAGCGCATCCAAGGCCGCCGAGGCGGACCTGCTCGCCGACCACCGACCCGATGCGGCGGAGACGCTCCCAGCCGAGTTGGCGGCACCCGGCGAGGTGGGCGACCTGCTGACCCCGATCGACACCTCCGAGGTCTGCATCAACGCGGACGAGGCCTGGTTCGAAGAGCACTCACAGGAGCTGCCCGAGACATTCGAGGACCTGGTGAGCGAACCGTACCGGGACCTGCTCGTCGTCGAGAACCCGGTCAACTCCTCGCCGGGGCTCGCATTCATGCTCGGCAGCATCGAGGTGTTCGGTCCCGAGGGCTGGACCGACTACTGGGATTCACTGCGCGAAAACGGGGTGCGGGTCGCTCCGAGCTGGGACGACGCCTACTACAACGACTACACGGTCAACGGCGGCGAGAGGCCCCTGGTGGTCTCCTATGCGAGCAGCCCCCCTGCGGAGGTCGTGTTCAGCGAGGGTGCGCGCAGCGAGCCCGCGTCGGTGGTCCTCGAGGGCACATGCGTGACCCAGGTCGAGTACGCAGGCCTGCTGGCCGGTGCGGAGAACCCCGCCGGGGGAAGGGAGCTGCTCGAGTTCATGCTGGGCGAGCAGTGGCAGTCCGCAGTTGCACTGTCGAACTTCGTGTACCCGGTGACCGGCGTGGAACTGCCAGAGGAATTCCAGCAGTGGGCGCCCCGACCGGACGATCCGATCACCCTCGATGCCGAGGCGGTGGCCCGTGAGCGCGACGACTGGTTGGAGACCTGGCGTTCGGTGATGGAGTAGTCGTGCGTCGCTCCTCGGGCGCAGCGGCACCCGGGCGTACCCTGCGGTCCCCGGGTGCGGGTGCACCCGCGCTGCTGGCGGTCGTGGTGGTGTTCCTGGCAGTGGTCGCGCCGCTGGTGGCCGTTGTCCTGCGGGCGGTCGTGGTCGACGGGACGCCGACCCTGGAGTCCCTGCAACGGATCCTCGGAAGCCCCCGTACCTGGCGGATCGCGGCCCTGACGGTCGGGCAGGCCGCGGCCAGCGCCATCGCCGCACTGGTGGTGGGCGTGCCGGTCGCGCTGGTGCTGGCACGCTTCCGTTTCCCGGGGCGTTCCACCCTGCGCGTGGTGGCAACCGTGCCCTTCGTGTTGCCGTCGGTCGTTATCGCGGCCGCCTTCTCGACGCTGCTCGGCCCCGACGGCCCCGTCGACCTGCGGGGGACCTGGTGGGCGGTGATAGCCGCGCACGTGTGCTTCAACCTCGCCGTGGTCATCCGCATCGTCGGAGCGGCACTCGAGAGCGTGGATCCCGACCTCGAGGACGTCGCCCGCCTGGCCGGCATGGGCCGCCTCGGGATGCACCGGCGGGTGACCCTCCCGCTGGTACTCCATGCGGTGAGGGCTGCGGGGGTGATCGTGTTCCTGTTCTGCCTCACCAGCTTCGGCGTGATCGTCATCCTCGGCGGTGGGTGGGTGACGACCCTCGAGGTCGAGCTGTGGAACCGCGCCACTCGGCAGTTCGACCTCTCGGGTGCGGCGGCGCTCGCGGGATTGCAGGCGGCAGTGGTGGTCGTCACCCTCGTCGTGGCGGGAGGGCAGGCGGCTCCCGTCGCCGCCCCCACCAGGAGCAGGCGGCGCCGTGCGGAGCGTCCGCGGGGAGCGGCGCAATGGTCGGCGGTCGGGTCCACCGCAGTTGTTGTGGTCACCATCTCCCTGCTTCCGTTGCTGGCACTGCTCGAGCGCTCGTTGCGGGTGGGGGAGGGCTACGGCTTCGCGAACTGGGTCTCCCTGGGCTCGGCGACCGCCGGCACCTCGCTCGCCTTCGATCCGCTCTCGACACTCGGAGCCTCACTGGCAGCAGCGGTTCCAGCGGCACTGATGGCAATACTGCTGGGGGTTCCGGCAGCCTCGGCTGTCGCAGCGCGTCCCCGCGGCGTGGCCGGACGCGTGCTGTTGTTGCCGCTGGCGGTCTCCGCCACCACCATCGGTCTCGGTCTGTTGCTGTTGCCGGGAGCGCTCTGGGCGGGTCTGCGCTCCTCGGGGGCGCTCGTGGTGCTCGCCCAGACTCTCGTGGCGCTGCCATTGGTCGTGCGTGGCGTCGCGCCGGCACTCGGAGCGGTCCCACCGGCCTACCGGGACGCAGCGGCACTCGCCGGAATGTCCCACAGGAGGACCTGGTGGACCGTGGAGCTACCGGTTGTGCGCCCGGCGCTCGTTGCCGCCGCCGGACTCGCGCTGATCGCGACCCTCGGTGAGTTCGGTGCAACCGTGTTCGTGGCCCGCCGAGGGGCTCCGACGGTGCCGGTCGCGATCGAGCGCCTCCTGTCGCGTCCCGGACAGAGCGGCATGGGCCAGGCGATGGCGCTGTCGGTGGTGCTCGCGGTGCTCTGCGGGCTGGTGCTCGCGGCGGTGGACCGTCTCGGTGGTCGGCGAGCCGGCGCGGGGGGATCGGCCCTCACGCTCTGAGGCCGCGGTGGACCGGGGCTCCCCTTGCCCCCGGATGGTGGGTCGGTCGGCCCGGCTCCCGGTCCCGCCTACAGAAATCCACCCAGTCGCCCGATATGGACCGACGAGGAGGCTTTCGGTAGATTCATGTTGTTGCAAAGGGGCGGTCGGTGACCGTCCTGTCGCAGCGGGAGCGCGGTCGCGACGGTTGGCACACCGGCCGAACCGCATCGGGCGAGCCATGGACCACCGGAACCGCCGCATGCCGCGCACAAGGGGATCGGGTTGCAGATTTCGAGAATCACGGCCGCCGCAGCGGTACTCGGTGTGATGACCCTGTTCGCGGGAGTCGCCGCCGCCGGGGCGCAGGGAACCGACGACACGACCACGACGTCGACCAGCGTCGCCCCGGACCAGTCCTCGACGACCACCTCGGCTCCGGGTGGGACGTCGACCACGACCACGACGACGACCACCGTCGCCCCGGGTGAGACCACGACCACCACCACGGTGCCTCCGGTGCTGCCCACGATCCCACCCGAGTTCGCCGCGGATCCACGGGCCCCGATCCTGTTCGATCCCGGTCCGGGTGACGGCGTGGAGGCGCCGGTGTTCCAGCCGAGCTTCGACGAGGTGACCAACGAGATCCTCCAGGAGAAGGTGAACGAGCTGACCGCCTCGCTGATCGACAAGCAGAAGCTCCTCGATTCGATGCGGGCCAGCATGGTGAAGCTCCAGCTGCAGATCACCGACCTGAGGACTCAGGTGGAGGAGCTCGACGAGGAGAGCCGGCACAACATCGAGGCTGCCCGGGAAGCCGAGCGAGCGTTGCGCGACCACACCGTGGACGCCTTCGTGAACGGTTCGGCTGGTGACCGCATGGCGGTGGTCCGCACCGGGGACCCGGTGCAGCTAGGGGTGGCCAGGGAACTGCTCGACAGCGTGGTCGCATCGGACCAGGCGCTGCTCGCGAGGCACGAGGCCGCGCAGGCCCGCCTCGACGACGAGCAGAAGGAACTCCTCGAGGACCTCACGGCCCTCGCGGATGAACACGAGGAGCTCTCCGAGCAGTTCATGGTGCTGCTCGGAGAGGTGCTCGACGACGCCCGCGCCCTCAAGGCCTACGAGAACGGTTCGCAGCTCTACGTGAAGGGCTTCGTGTTCCCCGTGCGTGGGGAGGTCGAGTTCATCGACTCGTGGGGCTACCCCCGGATGATGGGCACGGCCTCGGCGCACTGGCACCAGGGCACCGACATCTTCGCCCCCATGGGCACCCCGCTGGTCGCAACCGAGAGCGGTGTGCTGGACCGTGTGGGGACCGCCGGCCTGGGCGGGCTGCGCCTGTGGCTGGACGGTGACTCGGGCAACAGCTACTACTACGCGCACCTGATCGGGTTCGCCGAGGGCATCCGCGACGGGGTGAGGGTCAATGCCGGCGATGTCGTCGGATACGTGGGTGACACGGGCAACGCCAAGGGCACCTCGCCACACCTGCACTTCGAGATCCACCCCGGTGGAGGCGACGCGGTGAATCCGTACCCGATCCTCAAGGCCACCTACGGGTCGCGGCCGATGGTCGAGGTCGTGCAGGCGCCGCCTCCCACACCGGCGAGTGCCGCAGCACCGGCGGAGGTCGCAGCTGCCGAGGTCCCGGCGACGGACGCACCGGCCGGAGGTGGCTGAGCCCACTGCGGTGGGAGAGAATGGCCTGGTGCGAACCGTTGCCCGCCTCGACACCGACGTGACCGCGCCGACCCTGTTCGAGGCCGTGTCCAGCCTCGACGGCTACGACAGGTGGCTCGAGATAGTGACGAGGGTGGTCCGCGACGAGGTCAGCGACGGGGACCCCGGCCCCGCCTGGCAGGTCGACCTCCGTGGCCAGGTCGGTCCGCTGCGCCGATCCAAGAGGCTGCGGATGGTTCGCACGGTGCACGATGCCCCCTCGGGTGGCAGCGACGGTGAGGTGCGCTACGAGCGCAGGGAGCTGGATGGCAGGAACCACAGTCCGTGGACCCTCGTGGCATCGGTGTCGCATGGCAGCGACGACTGCAGCCATCTCGAGATGACCCTCGAGTACGGCGGGACGCTCTGGGTGCCACTCGTGGAGAGGATGCTGAGCGACGAGATCGAGCGCAGCCGCCCGCGCCTGCTGGCGCACCTGCACGAGGTCTGAGCGAGCGAGGGCTCCGGCGGACTCAGGCCCGTCGCGCCGAGTAGCGCCTGCCCGTGGCGGAGTCCCAGGATCTGACCTCGACGGGTAGGTCGAAGGTCTCCGACAACAGCGTGTCGGAGAGGGTCTGGCTCAGGGTGCCCTCAGCCAGCACCCGGCCTCCGCGGATGGCCAACAGGTGGGTGAACGCGGGCGGGATCTCCTCCACGTGGTGCGTCACGAGCACCACCGGTGGTGAGGCCGCGTCCGAGGCCAGGGAATCGAGGCGGTCCAACAACTGTTCGCGACCGGCCAGATCCAGGCCCGCCGAGGGTTCGTCGAGCACGACGAGCTCCGGTTCCGCCATGAGGGCACGTGCGAGGAGAACCCGTTGGCGTTCACCCGACGACAGCGACCCGAAGCTCCGGTCCTGCTGGCCGGCGAGTCCCTGACCGGCCAGCAGGCCCCTGGCGCGGTCCCAGTCGTGCTCGTCGTAGGTGTGCCACCACGGCTCGAGGGCGGCGAATCGGGCGCACACGACCACCTCCGCAGCGGTCAGCTGCGGACGCACCATGTCCGCCATCGCCGCGCTCACGAACGCGACCCGCCGCCTGAGGCTGCGCACATCGGTGCGGCCGAGGGTCCCACCCAGCACGGTCACCTCTCCCTCCGAGGGGTGGAGCCACAGAGTCGCGATCCTCGCAAGGGTGGTCTTGCCCGATCCATTGGGGCCCATGACCACCCAGCTCTGGTCGGCACGGACCGTCCAGTCCACCTCCGAGAGGATCGGCTCCCCGTCGCGCCGGTGGGAGACCCGGCGCAACGACAGCACCTCAGGCGCCGTCACCGGGTTGGCCGAACCTCTCGACCAGGTAGTCCTCCATCGCGGTGTTGAGGTGGTCCAGGCCCACCAGCACCGTGTCGGCGTCCTGGTCGGACAGACGCTGCAGCAGCCGGCCGAGGCGTTCCGCCACGACCCGGTCGCCTCTGTCCAGCTGGGTCGCACCCAGGGCGGTGAGCGACAGCACGACCCGCCGGCGGTCCCGCA
>JAMLGJ010000015.1 GCA_023958095.1 Microthrixaceae bacterium | reverse complement strand
CGCCGGGGGGCGCCCCCCCGCCCCCCCCCACGACGATCAGTTCGCCAAGGGGTGGCGGGGGTGTCCATACCCGGTGGGTGTACCCGACGCCGGTAGCGTGTGGCCATGGGTGACCCGGCGCCGCCCTCCTCTTCCGACCGGCAGTCCGAACCGCAGTCCGAACCGTCGGACGGAACCGGCGAGCTCGAACGCTCACGCGCCTTTCTGAGGTCGATCCTCGAGAACATCCCCGACATGGTCTTCGTCAAGGACGCGTCGGAGCTCCGCTTCGTACGGTTCAACGCCGCCGGTGAACGCCTGCTCGGCTACCCGCGCGAGGAGATGCTGGGGAAGAACGACTTCGACCTGTTCCCCCCCGAGGAGGCCGAGTTCTTCACGCGCAAGGACCGGGAGGTGCTCGAAGGGGGGAAGCTGGTCGACGTCCCCGAGGAACCGATCGCCACGAGGACTCACGGTGAGCGGATCCTGCACACCAAGAAGATCCCGATCCTCGACGACGACGGCGTACCGCAGTTCCTGCTCGGGATCTCCGAGGACATCACCGACCGCGTGGAGGCCGATCGGGCGCTGCAGGAGGCCATCACCACAGCGGAGGAGGCCAACCGCGCCAAGAGCGAGTTCCTCTCCAGGATGAGCCACGAGCTGCGCACACCGCTCAACGCGGTCCTCGGATTCGCCCAGCTGCTCGAGATGGACCTCAAGGACGAGGCCAACCTCGAGAGCGTCCGCCACATCATCACCGCGGGTTCCCACCTGCTGGAGCTGATCAACGACGTGCTCGACATCTCGCGCATCGACTCCGGGATGATGTCCATATCCACCGAGCCGGTCGATCTGCGCGAACTCATCCCGGAGTGCGTCGAGCTCACACGACCCCTCGCCCAGCGGGCGGGAGTCGAGATCGTCTCGGAACGACCGGCGGGTCGCTGCACGGTGACCGCCGACAGGCAACGGCTGCGTCAGGTGTTGCTGAACCTGTTGTCCAACGCGATCAAGTTCAACGAGGAAGCGGGTTCGGTGACCGTCGGGTGTGATGCCGGCAAGGGCCCGGTCACGGTGTCGGTCACCGACACGGGCTGTGGGATCCCCCAGGAGTCCCTACCCAGGCTCTTCACCCCCTACGAGCGACTCGACGCCGCCGATCGCGGGATCGAGGGCACGGGACTCGGTCTGGCACTGTCGAAGCGTCTCTGTGACGCGATGGGAGCAGAGCTGAGCATCTCCTCTCCCGAGACCGGCGGTTGCCGTGCCGAGGTCCGCCTCCAGCCGGTGCGGTCCGACGGTGACACGACACCGAACGAGTCCGCCCGCGACGAGCCGAGTGGGGACCGCACCGCGGTGTCGGGCACGATCCTGCACATCGAGGACAACCCTGCCAATGCAGAACTCGTGCGCCGGGCGCTGTCGGGCCAGCCGGGAACAACCGTGCTCGAGGCCAGGACCGCGGCCGAGGGACTGGCCCTCGCGCGAAGCCACCTCCCGGACCTGGTCCTCCTGGACGTCCACCTTCCAGACGCGGAGGGCACCGAGGTCCTCGACGCCCTGCGGACGCACCATCGAACCGCTCCCATACCGGTCGTCGTGCTGTCCGCGGATGCCAACCCCGAGCAGGTGGAACGGTTCACGCGGTCCGGTGCAGCGGACTACCTGACGAAACCTCTCGACGTACGGAGGCTGCTGCGGATCACGGCCCGTGCTCTCGAGCCCGGCCCCTCCGGGCGCTGAACCCCGCTCGGCGGGGAAGAGCGGATGAGGTGGGCCCGCCCGGTGGTCGGTGGTTCCTACGACGGGCAGCCGGCAGGCCCTGCCGCCTCACTGCAGCAGGGCGCCCACCCGTTCGAGCAGCTCCGCGGCGTCGACCGGCTTGGTCACGACACCACTCGCTCCGGCGGACCGTGCCCGCTGCAGAGCCTCGGGGTCATCGTCCGCGGTGACAACGAGCACCTTCACCCCCGAGAGGTGCTCGTCGCCCCTGAGGCGCTCGAGGAACTCCGTACCCCCCATGTGGGGCATGTGCAGATCCAACAGGACCAGCGCCGGCTGCCAGCTGCGCACCAGCGCCATGGCAGCACGTGAGTCGGTCGCCGAACGGACCTTGGTGTAGCCACCCTTGCCGAGCAGACGGCGGGTCAGGAGCACACTCGACTGGCGGTCGTCGACAACGAGGATCCGTTCGGAGCCCTTCGACGATCCCGCCTCAGCATCGGCTTCGCTCACGACCACCTCCGATCCACGAGGCCGCTCGGAACACCCGAGCCAGCCGGACCGTTCGACTCGCCCGTGGCCGGAACCACACCCAAACAGTAGCGACTGCCACGACGAGCGAGTAGGCGTTCGATGAAATACCAGCCGGTGCAGACCTGTTTGCCCGAACGTGCAGCCCGACCCCTCGACACCCGCCGCCGAATCCACCTACCCAGCAGCCAACGGCACCGACGACCTCACGCTGTCCGTTCTCGACCTCGCCGTGGTCGGTGGCGGCAGCACCGTGGGCGAGGCGCTGCGGGGCAGCGAGGAGATGGCCCGGTTGGCCGAACGACTCGGCTACCGACGTGTCTGGTACGCGGAGCACCACAACATGTCGTCCATCGCGTCTGCCGCCACGAGCGTGCTCATCGCCCACGTCGCGGCCCGCACCTCGACCATCCGCCTCGGATCCGGCGGGATCATGCTGCCGAACCACTCGCCGCTCACCGTTGCCGAGCAGTTCGGCACGCTCGCCGAACTGCACCCGGGGCGCATCGACCTCGGCCTGGGCCGGGCGCCGGGCACCGACCAGGTCACACTCGCAGCACTGCGTCGTGACCCGGCCGCGGCCGAGCACTTCCCGGAGGACGTACTGGAGCTGCAGGCGTACCTGGCCGGTGACGGCGCCGTCGGGGGCATCAGGGCGACTCCCGGGGCCGGCACACGCGTGCCGTTGTACATACTCGGGTCCTCGCTGTTCGGAGCCTCCCTGGCCGCCCGGCTGGGGCTCCCCTACGGGTTCGCGTCGCATTTCGCCCCGCAGGCACTCACCGAGGCGGTGCAGCTGTACCGGCGGGAGTTCCGTCCCTCCGGACAGCTCGGGGAACCGTATGTGATCGCGGCCGCCAACATCGTGGTGGAGCCGACCGCCGAGGAGGCCGAGGAGGAGCTCCGCGCGGTGACCCGTTCGCGCGTGGCGACGTTCCTGGGTCGGGGCCGCCGCTTCTCAGAAGAGGAACTCGACGCGCTGGTGGAATCCCGGGCGGGCCGACAGGTCGCCTCGATGATGCAGTACACCGGTGCCGGCGACCCGTTGCAGGTGAACGCCTACCTGCAACGGTTCCGGGAGCACTCGGGGGCCGACGAGGTGATGGTCGTGCCCGCGTCCAGGCGCGTGGAAGGGCGCCTACGCTCCCTCGAACTGCTCATCTCCGCCAGCTGAGCGGTCCTCCACTGCCGGGATCCAGCCCTGGGCGCCGAGCACGCCGAAGGCGAGCGCGGCGCCGATGCAGCCCACGAGGATCAGCCCCGCGTTCGACAGGGGAACCACGTACAGGCTGAGCACGAACCCCACGGCCACCTTGCCCTTGAGGAACACCACGCTCACCGATGCCACCGCTGCGACCATCAGCAGGTCCGCGGGCACGTCCACCAGGGTGGCGAACAGCACTGCGGCCGCTGAGGCGGAGGTGATGGTCGGGAAGATCGGTCCGCCCCGCCAACCGGCCAGCAACGCCACCACCAGTGCCGCCCATTTGGCGAGTGACAGGTACACGAGCCAGCCCTCGGAGAGCTCCGGGAGCTTCTGGTAGACCTGCTGGCCGGAGAACAGCACGTACTCGTGTCCCAGCGCCATGGTGGAGAACACCACCGCTCCGGCGATGGCCGCCACCTCCGGGTAAGGCCTGTACCAGGTCCGTGTCTCGGCCCACCCGACGACCTTGGTCGCCCACGCCAGCGGCAGCACCAGGAGCGCTGCGAACACGAAGATCCACAGCAGGTACTTCGTGTTGGCGGCGTCCGGGATGTCGCCGAAACGGAAGCCCATGTCGATCTGGCCGAACGGAAGGGCCTTGTAGGCGACGAGACCCGCCACCGCTGCGAGCCAGTAGGGCAGGTCGGCGATGGTCCTGGGCAACGAGTCGATGCGCTCCGCTCCCCACGCCTGGCGGACCACCTCGCGTGCTCCGCGGATTCGCTCCCCGATCCAGGCGGCGATTCCCCCGAGCAACCCGGTCAGTGCGGCCTCGAACCCCACGGGTCCGCCGGTCGCGAGCGCGCTCAGGGAGTTGATCCCCGTGGCGGGGATCGTGGAGGGCTCCACACGCCCGCCGGTGCGCCATTTCGCGACGACCTGGTCTATGGGCTCGGGATAGTTGCCCAGGAACCGTTGACCGAGTCCGACCAGGAGACCACCCACGGCAGGGACCGCGAAGATCCACCACGAGGAGTAGGCCTCGATCCCGATCTGTTCGGGTAGGTCGTGCCAGAGGAGGTCGATGAGGGACCTGACCGCCCAGATGAACACCCCTCCGACAACCCCTGCAACTGCTCCACCGGCAGCGGCGGTCAGGAACAACGCGACCGCGCTGACCGGTCGGCTGCTGGGGGATTCGGCCATCCGGCCATCCTAAGTAACCCGCTTGGCGTTCGAGGTGACCGCCGTGGGAGGCGTCGCCACGCAGGCCCCGCATCCGGACTTCGCGAGCAGAGCGCGCCGACAGCTGCGAGGATGAACGCCACGCACACGATCGGGGGGTCATGCTGGATCTGGTCATCAGGAACGGGCAGGTCGTCGACGGCACCGGAGCGGACGCACGGCACGCTGACGTCGGCATCACCGACGGCCGCATCACCGAGGTCGGACCGTCGCTCGGCAGGGCGAAGCGCGAGTTGGATGCCGACGGCGCCCTCGTCACACCGGGGTTCGTCGACATCCACACCCACTACGACGGACAGGCCACCTGGGACCCCCTGCTGACGCCGTCGTGCTGGCACGGTGTCACCACCGTGGTCATGGGCAACTGCGGAGTCGGGTTCGCCCCCGTCGCCCCCGAGCGCCACGAGTGGCTGATCGGACTCATGGAGGGGGTCGAGGACATCCCCGGCTCGGCGCTGTCGGTCGGGATCGACTGGGCCTGGGAGAGCTTCGGGGAGTACCTGGACGCCCTCGGGCACAAGCCGAGGCTCATGGACATCGGCACGCAGGTGCCCCACGGAGCGGTGCGCGCGTACGTCATGGGAGAACGCGGTGCGGCGAACGAACCTGCGACCGAGCAGGACATCGAGGCCATGGCGGCGATCGTGCGCGAGGGCATGCGAGCCGGAGCGCTGGGGTTCTCCACCAGCCGGACGCTCGCGCACCGTGCGATCGACGGTGAACCGGTACCCGGCACCTTCGCCGCCGAGGACGAACTCTTCGGCATCGGGGCGGTCCTCGGCGAGCTGGGGACCGGGGTCTTCGAGCTCGCGCCGGCCGGTGCCCTCGGGGAGGACCTGGCCGCACCGGAGCGCGAGGTCGACTGGATGGTGCGCCTGTCCCGCGCGATCGGACGCCCGGTGAGCTTCGCGCTGACCCAGAACAACACGGACCCCAACCAGTGGCGCAAACTGCTCGACCTCGTGGACGCCGCGGCAGCCGGCGGGGCCCCGGTGCACCCCCAGGTGCACGGACGCACGGTCTCGTTGCTGCTGGGGCTGCAGACGTTCCATCCCGCACAGTTCACCGCTGCATGGGGGGACCTCGGCATGGGCCTCGCCGACCGCGCCGAACAGGTCGCAATGATCTCCGACCCGGCGGTGCGCGAACGCCTGGTGCGCGAACTGACCGCGCTCGAGGACGATCCCGTGGTCATGGGGTTCATGAACCCGGCCAACACGTACCTGCTCGGCGACCCGCCCCAGTACGAACCGGGACCGGAGCGCTGTGTGGAGACGATCGCAACCGATCAGGGTCGCTCCCGCTGGGAGGTGCTGCTCGACGCCCTGGTCGCAGCGGACGGGACCGAGCTCCTCAACGCCCCAGTGCTCAACTACAGCGACGGCAACCTCGACGCCGCCCACGCCATGCTCACCGACCCGAACTCGGTGTTCGGCCTGGGTGACGGTGGCGCCCACGCGGGGCAGACCTGCGACGCCTCCACGACCACTTTCCTGTTGAGCCACTGGGCCCGTGACCGCAGCGGGGCCCGCCTCTCGGTGCCCGAGGCGGTGCACAAGATGACCGGAGCCACAGCCGCCCTGTACGGCCTGGGGGACCGCGGCACCCTCGAGGTCGGCAAGGTCGCGGACCTGAACCTGATCGACTTCGACACCCTCGGCCTGCGAAGGCCCGAGTGGGCCAACGACCTGCCCGGCGGTGCCGGCAGGTTGATCCAGCGGGCCGACGGCTACATCGCCACGGTCAAGTCCGGGGAGGTGACCCTCGAGCACGGAGAGGCCACCGGGGCCCTGCCGGGATCCCTGCTCAGGGGTGCCAGGTGAGCACCAGTAGCGCGGATCGCGCCTCCATGGCCCCCCACGAGGTGACCGCCGAGTTCTGGCCGGCACTGTACGCACACGACTGGGACGAGGTGGCCACCTTCTTCGGTGACGAGTCCATCTACTTCGACGTGCCCACCGGACCGGCCACGGCCGCCAGGGGTCCGGCCGACATCGTGGCCCGGTTGAGGCTGGGACTCGATCCGGTGTCCGGCCACGACCACGGTCCGCGCACGGTGGTCGTGAGCGACCCACCGGTGGTGATGACCGAGCACACCGAGATCTGGCACTGGCCGGAGGGTGAATCAGCGACCCTGCCCTTCGTGTCGGTCCAGCACGTGACCGACGGGATCATCACCATGTGGAAGGACTACTGGGACTACGCGACCCTCCTGGACGCGGCACCCGAGTCCTGGAAGGAGCGCCTCTTCGCGGACGACCTCGCCTGGATCCACGACGCCACCGGTCACCCAGAGGTCTGATCCCCCACCGGGGGTCGGAACCGCGGGCGGCCCTGCTACAGCTCCAGGCGGTAGCCACCACGCAGCGCATCCAGCTTGTCGGGATTGCGGACGATGTGGATGTGCTCGATGCCACCGGGGGCCACCCCGAACACCGCAACCGAATCGAGGTGGTCACCGAAGTGCACGAGGAAGGCCGGCTCGCCGTTGACCCACGCCGGCACGGCCGACCAGTCCTCCGGGGCGTTGCGGGCGATGCCGACCATGAAGCGGGCCACCCTCGGGGCCCCGCGCACTGGTCGGATCGCGGCCGACACCTTCCCACCGCCGTCGCTGGTGGCAACCGCGTCGTCGGCCAGGGTCTCGAGGACTCCCTGGATGTCGCCGTTGCGCAGGGCCGACGCGAACGCGCCGAGCACCGCCTCCTCCCCGGCGGAGTCGACCTGACGCCGTCCACTGCGGTGGGCCTCGAGGCTGCGGCGGGCGCGGCTGGCCACCTTGCGGCAGGCGACCTCGCTCCTGTTCACGATCCGGGCGATCTCCGCATGTGGCAGGTCGAACACCTCGTGCAGCAGGAACACGGCACGCTCGGTCGGGCCCAGGGAGTCGAGCATCCGCAGGAAGCCCAACGTCACCGACTCGGCCACGAGGACGCTCTCGTCGGGCGCGGGAGCCGAGCGCGGGTCATCGAGGACCGGCTCGGCGATCCACTCGCCCACGTATGACTCGCGCCGACGCTGCGCCGCTCGCAGGCGGTCGATGGCCAGGCGGGTCGTCACCGTGGTCAGGTACGCCGCGGGTCGGTCGACCTCCTCGAGGGACACCTCGGCGAAGCGCAGGTAGGCCTCCTGTGCGATGTCCTCGGCCTCGGAGACATCGCCCAGCATCCTGTAGGCGATGCCGACCAGGCGCGGCCGCTCGGCCATGAACGCCGAGACGTGCCCGTCGGTGGGGTCCTTTCGGGCCGGGGTGCTCAACGCTCACCCTCCGGCGTGCCGTTCCGGGATGCGACCCGTTGGGGCGGGACCGGTTGTGATGCGGCGTGCTCGGCCGCCGCACGTCCCGCCGCACGGCCCGAGGCGGCCGCCGCATCCGCGAGCAGGCCGTCGGGCCCCACCCAGTCACCCGCGATGAACACCCCGGGCACCCCCAGCGAGTCGACCGCGGGACGTCCTGCCAGGCCACCTCCGG
Organism: Microthrixaceae bacterium; assembly: GCA_023958095.1. GTDB lineage: Bacteria > Actinomycetota > Acidimicrobiia > Acidimicrobiales > Microtrichaceae > JAMLGJ01. The sequence continues at coordinate 74,838 of JAMLGJ010000015.1, read as the reverse complement.
CCGCGGTCGGGGAACCCTGGGCCACCACGAGGCGATGGAGGTACCGCTCGTGCACCACCGAGGGCTCCTCGACACCGGCCATGCGCGCATGGTCGCGCAGTTCCCGACGCAGCGCATCCGGATCCGGGTCCTGGCCCGGACCGAGGTACCTCATGGCGCTGTACAGCCGGGTTCCGGGGGGTGCCAGGTCGGCGGGAGGCGAGTGACGCGACCAGTAGAGCGGCTCGTCCACCCCCAGGAGGAACCCCGACGGTGCATCGGTGGGCCGTGCCGGTGTCCTGGTGCCGATGTCCAGCACCGCGGCGTGCACGACATGGCCGCTGCGCAGTGCCACGTCAGGTCGTCCGACCAGTTCGCCGACCGACTCGGGTGGGAGTCCCCCGAGCACGACCGCAGCAGGGTTCCACGTCGTGCGGTTCGTCACCACGCAGCCGGTTCGCACCTCCAGGACACGTTGCGGCTCGGCCAGCCGCACACCCAGCGCGACGGCCTCGTCGAGCAGGGCCGACACGATGCGCTCCCAACCTCCGTCGATGTAGGTCACCCCGCCGCGCAGGGAACGCTTCAGCTGAACGAGCGCTGCGTCCGCACTGAACTCGTCGTGGTGGGCGTCGTATGTGGCCAACCTGACGAGGGCGGCGGCCAGCGACCTGCCGGGCGCGTCCAGGCCGGCCGACCCGAGCCACTCGCTCACGGGTGTCCCCGCCAGGCCGGCGGGGTCGGTCCCGGTCAACCGGCGCAGGAAACGGGCGAAGCGTGCCTTGCCCGCGACGGTGAGCAGGCCGGTGGCGGCCAGGGAACGAACCCCGGTCGGCATGGCGCAGGTGGCGCCGCCGTGGCGGAGCCGGGCCCCGCGCAGCGCAGGTGGTCCACCCCCGAGCGCAACGCCGAGCCCTGTGAGCAGCTCGTGCAGTTCGCCGTCGGTGTACAGGGCGTGGGGACCCACGTTCAGGCGGAAGCCCGAATCGCTCACCGCGGTGCGCGCGCGACCGCCGGGAGGGGCGGAAGCGAGCAGGAAAACCGCGGCTCCTGCCCTGCCCGCCTCGATCGCCGCGCACAGCCCGGCGATGCCGCTGCCGACCACGAGCACCTCGGCCCGGGGTTGCCCCCCGTGCGTGCTGCGTTGCCCTAGTGGATCTTCGTCGCTCTGTCGTGCCATGCCAATCTGACGGAACAGCGGCGCCCGGTGTGACATGGCCCGCTGGGCGCGGGGCTCGCTGCAGCGGACGGGATCCCATGATCCCCGAGTGCCTCCAGTGCCGCGAGGTGACCGCACATGCCGTGCACCCCCGCACCCGGTGGCGTCGAGGCCGAGCAGAGGTACACACCCGGAACCCCGGTGTCGTAGGGGTGCAGAATCCGACCGGGGCCGGTGAGCAGCTGGATCGGCGAGTTCGCCCCTGCCGCGATGTCACCGCCGACGTAGTTCGGGTTCGACGCGGCGAGCCCGGCTGTGCTCGTGGAGTGCACGGCCACGATCCGGTCGCGAACGCCCGGGGCGAAGCGTTCGATCTGTTCGAGCACCTCCCGGGTGGCGTCACCGGTGTATCCGTGGGGCACGTGCGCATATGCCCACACGGGATGGATGTCGCCCACGGAGCGGTCCGGGTCGGCGAGGTACTGCTGGCCCACCAGCACGAACGGGCGGTCCGGCATCCTGCCCCGCCACACCAGTGCCTCGTTCGCCACGATCTCCCCGACGGATCCCCCCAGGTGCACCACACCTGCTCGACGTGCCGGCTCGTAGGTCCAGGGGATGCCCGACTCCACCGCGAGGTCCACCTTGTGGGCTCCCGGACCGTGCCGCCAGCGACCGTACGCCCGGGCGACACGCGTCGGCAGGTGCTCACCCAGCAACCCGACGGCTGCGGCCGGGGTGGTGTCGAGCATCACGATCCCGCCCCCGGGCAGGTCCTCGATCGACCGTACCCGGACCCCGGTCTCGACCCTCCCTCCCAGCTCCTCCAGCACCGAGATCAGCGCCGACGTGATGCGGCCCGATCCGCCCACCGCCACGGGCCAGCCGCTCTGCTGGGCCGCCGCGGTCAGCAGAAGGCCGACCGCCGCGCTGGTCGGACGGGCTAGTGGGGCCATCAGGTGTGCGGCGCTGCCACCGAACAGCGATGCGGCGGTCGGGTCGGCCAGCATCTGAGCGAGGCTCGTGGCGGGAAGCAGCGCGAGGCCTCCGAAGAACGCGGTTCCGACGGGATGGCGCGGGACGCGCACCAGAGGCCCCAGGACGTCCTGCAGGGTGTCATCGAGGTGCTCCACGATCGGACCGAAGAGCGCACGCCAACGCCCGGCTGCAGCACCGAGTCCGCCGGCGGTGCGCTCGACACTCCGGTGCAGCGCCGCTCCCCCGCCCCCGTCGAGAGGGTGCGCCAGTTCCACCGCTGCGTGCGACCACGCGAGGCCGTGCGCGCCCAGATCGAGCGAGGAGAGGAATGGGGAGGCGACACCGAGCGGGTGGCTGGCGGAACAGGTGTCGTGGAGCACCCCATCGACGGTCAGGTCCGACCTGGAGCGAGCGCCACCACCGGCATCCGGGTTGGCCTCGAGCACCAGGACCTCGACTCCGGCGAGGGCGAGTGTCACCGCGGCCGCCAAGCCATTGGGGCCCGAGCCGACCACGGTTGCCGTCGTCGGCTCCGCCGTGTGGTTCCACTTCCCCGTCCCGGGCACCTCCGGACCCTATTGCAGCGGTGCGGACCGCAGTGTCGCGGGTCCGCGGTGCCGGCCTCGGATCACCACGCGATGGTGGCCGGTCCTGCAATGCTTGTGGACAGTGGGGCATCGGGTGGTGTCCCGGAGCAATCGCTCGGCACCGGCCGGGCCGGCGACAGGAGGTAGCGGTGCCACTCGATCTGGACGCGATCGGAACAGTCGCGGATCCCGAGCAACGCAGCTGGGATCCCGACGACGCCCTGCTCTACTCCCTCGGGGTGGGGGCCGGCTACCCGGACCCGACCGAGGAGCTCGAGTTCACCACCGAGAACACCTCCTCGGCTCCACAGCAGGTGCTGCCCACGTTCGGGGTGGTCATGGGCATGCCGGGCATTGGAGCGTTCGGGTCGATCGGGAGCTTCAACCCGGCGATGCTCGTGCACGCGGACCAGGGCATAGAGATCCACTCCCCGATCCAGCCGTCGGGCACGATCAGGGCCACCACGACCGTGGTCGACATCGCGGACAAGCGCAGCGGCGCACTCGTGTCGACCCGCACGGTCGCCGAGGATGCCGAGTCCGGTGAAGCACTGTTCACCACGACCGCAGGAATGTTCATCCGCGGGGAGGGTGGATTCTCCGGAGGGGGATCCGAGTCGGGATCAGGTGCAGGGTCCGGCCAACCGAACGTCCCCGAGCGGGATCCGGACCACGAGGTCACCTACGACACGCTTCCCCACCAGGCCCTGATCTACCGGCTCTGCGGTGACCGCAACCCGCTTCACTCCGATCCGCAGTTCGCGGCCCTCGGCGGATTCGATCGCCCCATCCTGCACGGCCTGTGCACCTACGGCTTCACCGGCCGCGCCCTGCTCCACACCCTCTGCGATGGCGATCCGCGACGGTTCGGATCCATGTACGGGCGGTTCTCCAGGCCCGTGATGCCCGGTGACCGGCTCACGGTGCAGATCTGGATCGATGCCGACGGCAGGGGTGCATCGTTCCGCACCAGCACCTCCGACGGGTCGGTCGTGGTGGACCGGGGACGCTTCGGGACCACGTGACCCCTCACCGCCTGCGGAGCCTCGGGTGGGCTCACCCGGCGCCGATGCCGTGCAGGGCATCCAGCAGCTCGCCGAGCAGGCCATCCGGCGTCGCATACGGCATGTAGACCGCCACCCGTTCGGCGTGGGACCCGTAGCGCTCGGCGATCTGCGCCGCAACCGAGCGGGGATCCCCGCGAACGGTGATGGTGTCGAGCAACGCCTCGTCGATCAGGGCGGACATCTCCTCCCAGTGGCCGGCACGGGTCATCTCGCGCAACCGGGGTTGGAGGTCCCCGCGTCCCTCGGCGTCAAGGACCGGCCTGTAGGCCGGGGTCGAGGCGTAGAACGACAGCAGCGCACGGCACCCGGCGTCGGCCGCCTCCATCTCGGCTTCGTCGCGGCCGACGCAGAGGATCAACTCGGGCACCAGCTCCAGCTCGGGGAGGCCCTCGCGGCGCCGGCTCCTCCCCCTGTCGATGGCCTCGAGGCTGTGCTCCTCGAAGAACCTGCGGCTGGTGAAGGGCATGAGCAGCAGGCCGTCTGCCTCGGCGGCAACCATCTCGGTCAGGCGGGGCCCGAGCGCGCCCACGTGAATGGGTGGTGGGCCCCACTCGCTGGGCCCGGGATCGAACATCGGCGTCATCAGGGTGTGGGTCCGGAACGGACCGCGGTGGTCCAGCGGCTCCCCGGTCTGCCAGGTGTGCAGGATCGCCCGGAGTGCAGCGATCGTGTCGGACATCCGTTGCACGGGGCGGTCGAAGTCCTCGCCGAAGCGGCGTTCGATGTGGGTACGGATCTGCGTGCCGAGTCCGAGCACGAAGCGCCCGCCCGAGAGTCGCTGGAGGTCCCGCGCGGCGTGCGCGAGGTGCATCGGATTCCGCGGAAATGCGATCGCCACGTTGGACCACACGCGCAGGTCGGTTGCCGCGGCCGCGAGGGCCAACGGCAGGAACACGTCATGTGGCCCCTCGAAGGTGAACACGCCGTCGAAACCGAGCGCCTCCAGCTCCCGGGCCCGCTCAGCGGAGTCCTCCAGTCCATAGAGTGCCGTGTCCACCTCCACCTCGGGTACCTCCTCGCGGTGCGCTGCAGCGCCGGGCAGCGCACCCCGTCGGGAGCCACCCCCATGGCGGCTCGACCGCCGCACGGTAGCCAGTTGGACGGGCGGCCGCTGGGAGTGGGTACGATGCGCGCACCACTCGAACAGGGGGCATCTTGAGCACAGACGCAGTCTCACGGCTATCGACACCCGGGTTCTGGACCCAGACCCTCGAGGACCGGATGGCCGACTTCGCGGAGATCCGGGAACTGGATCCCTTCGTGCCGATCACCTACCTCAACCCCCTCACCAACGAGGAGGAGACCTTCTTCGCGCTCACCCGCTACGAGGAGGTGCTCGAGGTCTCGCGCCGCCCCAAGGAGTTCTGCTCGGGCAAGGGCGCTGTCTCGATCCCCGACATGCCCTCGGAGGCGCTCGATTTCTTCGGGTCGTTCATCAACATGGACGACCCCCGCCACGCGCGCCAGAGAGGGATCGTGGCGCGCTCGTTCACGCCCCGCCAGCTCCAGGGTGTGCTCGACATGGTCGAGACCATCTGCGACGAGGTGATCGACGGGTTCTGCGAGAAGGGCGAGGCCGACCTCGTGGAAGCCTTCTCCCAACCGTTCCCCCTGCTTCTCATCTGCGACATGATGGGCATTCCCCGCAGCGAGTTCGACACGGTGCTCGACGCGACGAACGTGATCCTCGGTGGCGGCGATCCCGAGTTCATGGGTGAGGGCGACCCCCTCACGAAGCTGTTCGAGGCCGGCATGGAGCTGACCCAGCTGATGAACGAGCTGGCGGCCAAGCGTCGGGCGGAACCCACCGACGACCTGACCTCCAAGCTGGTTCACAACGACGTGGGCGAGGAGATGCTGGACCCCAGCGAGGTGGCACCGTTCTTCATCCTGCTGGCCGTGGCGGGCAACGACACCACCCGCACCGCGATCTCACATGGCATGAACCTGCTGCACAGGAACCCCGAGCAACGCCGTATCTGGCAGTCCGACGTGGAGGGTGTGACCCCGACCGCGGTGGAGGAGATCGTCAGGACCGCGTCCCCGGTCACGTTCATGCGGCGCACCGCCACCGGCCCCGCCACGGTGTCGGGGCGGGAGTTCACCGAGGGCGACAAGCTGGTGATGTTCTACGGAGCGGCGAACCGCGATCCACGCGAGTTCGACGACCCCGAGAGCTTCGACGTGCTGCGTGATCCCAACCCCCATGTCGGATTCGGTGGACCCGGACCACACTTCTGCCTGGGTGCGCACCTCGCCCGCAGGGAGCTGACGGTTGCGTTCCACCGGATCTTCGAGCGCCTGCCCGACATCGAGGTCGTGGGCGACGCGGTGCCCCTGGACGCCATGGGCATCCCGTTGGTGGGCGGCATCAAGCGCCTCCCGGTCCGGTTCACCCCGACGGCGCCGCTGGGCAGCTGATCGCCACCGACCCCGACGGCGGCACCCACCGCGTGGTGTAGTTGTGGTCACGTGAGTGGCCTGTCGACCCCCCTGTTGCTGGCTGTGCTGGCCGCCTCGGTGGCCATCGTGGTGCTCGGCGGGTCCTCCCTCGCGAGCACCGGTGACCGCATCGCCCAGTACACCGGTTTCGGCCGCGTCTTCGTGGGGGCGTTGTTCATCGCGGTCGCCACCTCGCTGCCCGAGCTGGGCACCGCTGTCACCGCAGCGGTGCGCGACGCGCCGGACCTGGCCATCGGGGACCTGTTCGGCTCGTCGATGGCCAACATGGCCATACTCGCGGTCGTCGACCTGCGCTACCGCCAGCGGGTGCTCCCAACCGTGGAGCTGGGCCACACGCGGGTGGCCGCAGTGGCGATCGGACTCACGGCTCTCGCCCTGATGTCGATCCAGACACCCTCGGCCGTTTCGGTCGCCGGAGTGGGTGTCGCCTCGATCGGCATCGCGGTGGTCTACCTGGCATCCCTGGTGTGGTTCCGCCGGGTGCCGTCCCTCGGAACCGCGGTGGCGGACCCGGAACCCTTCCGGGCGAGCCCGCCTGCCATCAGGTGGCCGTACGGACGCGCAGGGCGCCGTGGCGATCACGGAGAACCGACCGGGTCCGAGGAGGATCACCCCGACACCTCGAGGGGCCTGGCCCTGCGGTTCGGGGCTGCGACACTCGCGGTGCTCGTGGCGACACCGGTGCTGACCGTCGCCACCGAGGAGGCCGGCGAGCGGTTCGGGATCTCCCAGGGGGCCCTGGGCATCTCGATCCTCGCGGTGGCGACATCCCTGCCGGAGCTGTCGACCAGCCTCGCGGCTGTGAGGATCGGTGCCGCCGACCTGGCCGTGGGCAACCTCCTCGGCAGCAACGCGGCCAACATCGCGATGATCCTCGTCGTCGACGTGTTCTACCGCGGTGGCCCGGTGCTGGATGCAGTGGACGATTCACTGGCGGTCGCGGGCACCGGCGCGATCCTGCTCATGGCGCTCGCGATCGCCAGCATCGCGAGTGGCCGGGTGAACCGCGTGCAGCGCTTCGAGCCCGACAGCGCGGTGCTGCTCGTGGCCTACGTGGCGGCCATGGCGAGCGTCACGGTCGCCACCGCCTGAGCGAACATGGAGGCCCACTACCGGGCTCACCGGCGATCAGGCGAGCTGGTCGGGATCGCCGGCGCTGCTGTCGCCCAGCTCGTCGAGTCCGGCGAGCACCGCCTCGGCGATTGCAGCCATTGACTCGAGCTGGTCCTCGGTGAGCCGCTCCACGAACAGCTCGCGTACGTCCGCCACGTGCCCCGGCGCCGCCTCCTCGATCGCTTCGCGCCCACCAGGGGTGACCACCACGTCGGCGCCGCGACCGTCCTCGCTGCAGCGCTGCTTGGAGACCAGGCCGCGCTTCTCCATGCGGTTGATGTGGTGCGAGAGGCGACTCTTCTCCCAGCCCAGGGCATCGGCGATCTGGTAGAGACGGGCACGCCCGTCGGGCTGGTCGGTGAGCATCACCAGCACTGCGTAGTCCTGGGAGGAGAGCCCCGACCGCGCCGACAACCGGTGGCCGATCTCGGCGGTGAGGCGCATCTGCATCTCCTGGAAACCGCGCCAGGCACGGCCTTCGTGTTCGGAGAGCCAGCGTGCTCCTTCCATCCCGCGATGCTACCCGAGTTGTTGATGCTTCAAGTAGCTGCGCCGCCGCCCCGGGGTCGCGACCGGGCGCACCGGTCACGACCTCCGTGGAGCCCGCAGGAACTCGTCAGTCGGTTCCTTCGGATGCCACCGCGGAGACGTCGAACTCGAGGGTCACCTGCTCGCCCACGAGCACACCGCCGGTCTCGAGGGCCGCGTTCCACTCGAGGCCCCAGTCCTTGCGGTTGACCTTCGTGGAGCCCTCCAGACCGATCCTGGTGAGACCGAACGGGTCACGGACGGGGCCCTGCACGGAGAACTCCACCGAGACGCTGTGGGTGACCCCCTTGATGGTCAGGTCACCCGTCACCTCGTAGGCGTCGGTTCCGCTGCGCTGCACCCGGGTGGAGCGGAACTCGATCTCCGGGAACACCTGGGTTTCGAAGAAGTCACCCGAGGCCAGGTGAGCGTCGCGGTCGGCATTGCCGGTGTCGACGCTGGCGGCCCCGATCGTCAGGTGCAGGTGCGAGTTGGCAGGATCCCTCGGATCGAAGAATCCGCTGCCGTTGAACTCCCCGAAGGCACCGCGGACCTTGGACACCATTGCGTGTCGGACCACGAAGCCGATCCGGCTGTGGTTGGGGTCGATCTCGTAGTGGCCGGTCGCGTCGGTCGGCCCGGCGGGTTCGATCGTGTCGGTGGTCGATGGATCCGATATGGCGTTGCTCGACATGGGGTCGGTCCTCCTGTGGGGGCCCGGCGCACCATGGTGTGGCCGGGGTTGAAGTTGATACATCACCCACCTTATGGGCAGTTGTATGATGTGTCAACCAGTTGGTGGGAGGACGAGCCGGTGGTCGGCCGTGGTGAGCCTGCGCGCCGTCCCCCGCCCGACCAGCACCGCCGTTACGGCCACCGAACCCAGGATGAGGAACACGACCACGATCTGGGTGAGGACCGCGTCGAGCGGGTCGACCCCCGCCAGCAGCAGGCCGGTCATCGTGCCCGGAAGTGCGATCAGTCCGATGATCTTGGTCTGTTCCACCTGGGGCGTGACCGAGGTGCGCATTGCCTCGGCCAGGTGCGGCCGCACCGCATCACGGGCGGCCCACCCCAGGGCGATGCGCACCTCGATGTCGTCGCGGTGGGCCTGCACCTCGGCCAGGGTGCGGCGCGCGGCCAGCACCGTCGCTCCGATGCAGTTGCCCAACAGCATGCCGGCGACGGGAACCAGGGTGCGTGGTTCGAGGGGCATGACACCCAGCCCGTAGACGACCGCCAGGGACACCGCCTGAGCGCAGCCCAGGGCCAGCAGCGCGTTGGTGAAGGTACCCCGCAGGCCACCCACCCGCGACGAGACCGTCGCGGCACCCACGAGCACCATCGCGGCGACCCACAACCAGGACCACACCATCGGCGCCTCCGGCTCGAACACCAGGGACAGGCCCGCGCCGATCACCATCATCTGGGCGAACGCCCGTAGGGACGCCCACAGGATCGAGCGTTCGAGGCCGAGTCCCTCGGCCATCGACAGCACCAGCGCGACCACCACCAGCACCAGCGACGAGGCAACGCCGAGGAATCCCACGTCCACCGTTGTCATTCCTCGTCACCTCCTGCGAGGAACGATGCGACCTCCGCCGAGCGCGAGCGGAGCACATCATCCAGGTGCCCCTGCTGGGCGACGCGTCCACCAACCACCACGACGAGGTGGTGGGCCAGCCGCCGCATCTGCCCGAGGTCGTGCGTGACCCAGCAACTCGGGGTGCCATCCTCCGCGAGCTGCGCGGCGAGGCGCTCGATGGACCTCGCCGCCGAAGGGTCGAGGGAGCTGGTCGGCTCGTCGAACAACACGTACTCGGGATCCGTCAGCAGCGCCCTCGCCAGCGCCATGCGTTGCGTCTCCCCACCGGAGAGCTCCGCGGCACGGCGATCGGCGAATCCGCCGAGACCGACGCGCTCCAGCATCGCCGCCACTCGTGCCTCGCCGGCGCCGGGATCCGCGATCCGCAGGTTGTCCGCCACCGAGCCCGGCAGTGCCGTGGGGCGCTGGAAGACCATCGCCACCCGGCGTCGCAGCTCGAGTGGATCCATGTCCTCCATGGGCGCACCGCGGTAGCTCACACGCCCCGCGCCGGGCACCTCGAGGCGGTTGCACAGCCGCAGCATGGTGGACTTGCCCGACCCGGAGGGTCCCGCGAGGACCGTGATCCCGTGGTCCGGGATGCGTGCGTCCATGCCGCTGATGCGCTCCCGCCCGTCGGGACCCCGCACCGTCACCTCCGAGAGTTCGAAGAGCACTCCGTCCACGGCACGGAGGCTATGCCCGTACGCCGAACGCGCAGCACACCGCGTCCGGACACGAGCCGCGCCCGGGCCGGTTCAACCGGATCCGAAGCTGGGCGGTCGCTTCTCGAGGAAGGCGGCCACCGCTTCTGCCATGTCGTCGGTGGTGGCAGCAAGGATCTGGGTGCGGTTCTCGAGGTCGATACCGGCCGAGAGTGACCCGACCTCGAGCTGTGACCACATGACCTCCTTGGTCATCTGCACCCCGAAGGGGCTGTTCGCCCTGATCAACTCGGCCTCGGCCAGGGCAGCATCCATGAGGTCCTCCGGCTCCACCACCCTGGTCAACAGCCCCATGCGGTCGGCCTCGTCCGCCCCGACGAGCCTCCCGGTGAGCATCAGTTCGTGTGCCCTCGATGCGCCGACGAGCCTGGGCAGGAGCCACGACACACCGATGTCGCAACCTGACAGGCCCAGGCGCACGAACGCCGCGTTGAACCTCGCGGTCGGGGAGGCGATCCGCACGTCGCTGGCCAGGGCGAGGGCGAACCCGCCTCCCGAGGCCGCACCGTTGACCGCCGCGATCACCGGCTGGGGCATGCGGATCATCTTCGGCACGAGCGATGCGATGTACTGCTGGACCGCGAACCCCGCCCTGGTTCGGTCCCCGTGCTGCGGACCCGGCGCACGCGGTTGTTCCGCCAGGTCCAGTCCGGAACAGAACCCCCTGCCGGCACCGGTCAGCACGACGACACGGCACCCCGGGTCGTCGGCGATCTCGTCGAAGGTGGCGTGCAACCCGGCGAGCAGCTCGCCGTTCATGGCGTTCAGGCGATCCGGGCGGTTCATGGTCACGACCGCGATGGCCTCCCGGCTGCGGTCCACCAGCACCGCCGGGGGTGCTGCGGTCGCCTCCCCGTGGTCGTTCACGGCCGGACCGCCGCTGCCCTCATGGCACCGGACCCGTGCATCACACCGGTTCGAGCAGGAACACCGGGATCACCCGTTCGGTGTTGGACTGGTACTCGTCGTATGAGGGCCACACCTCGTTGGCGCGCGCCCACCACCGCTCCTTCTCCTCGCCCTGCAGCTCCCGCACCGAGTAGTCGCGCACCTCGGCGAGGTCGCGCAGCTCGGCGTGGGGGTGTGCGCGCAGGTTGTGCACCCACGACGGGTTGTTGGGTGCCCCGCCCATGGAACCGATCGCCAGGTAGTTCGTTCCATCGGTCACGCGGATCAGTGGGGTCTTGCGCACCTTGTTCGACTTCGCACCCCTGGTCACGAGGATGATGCACGGGGCACCTTCCAGCACCGCCCCCTCCCTGCCGTCGGTGCTCTCGTAGAGAGCGACCTGTTCTGCGATGGGCTCCCATGGGCTGGGTTCGTACTCGCCCTCGATCGGCATGCAGTGTCCTCCGTGTCGTGGGCCGGTCGGCCACGGGTTGCTCGGCGACATGATTGCATGCCGGAGCACGCCCGTGGCGGCTGTGCCCGGGGTGGCCTCGGCGCCTCGAATCCATTGCCCGGACCCATGATCCGGGTTGTAGCGTGCCGACGTGTCCAGGGGCATCCTGCTCGGACTGAGCGCATACCTTCTCTGGGGACTCTCCCCGCTCTACTGGAAGCTGCTCGACCACCTCTCGTCCGCGGACGTGGTGATACACAGGATCCTCGCAACCGGGGTGGTCCTGGCCCTTGCACACACCGTGCTGCGCACCTGGCGACGCCTCGGCTCGGAGGCACGCAATCCGCGCACCCGGACCAACGCCCTGCTGGCCGGCACGATGCTGGCCGCCAACTGGCTCGTGTTCGTATGGGCCGTGGCGAACGACCAGGTGGTGGAGACGAGCCTCGGCTACTTCATCAACCCGCTGCTCAGCGTCGTGCTCGGCGTCGCGGTGCTCGGTGAGCACATGAGACGCCTCCAGTGGATCGCGGTCGGCCTCGCGGCCCTGGGCGTGGTCGTGTTGACGATCGACGTGGGCACACTCCCCTGGGTTTCCCTGGCGCTGGCGGGCACCTTCGGGGTCTACGGCCTGGTGCGCAAGACCTCCCCGGTCGGCTCGCTGGACGGGCTCAGCCTGGAGATGGCGGCGATGGCCCCCTTCGCCCTGGTTGCACTGGCGGTCCGGGGAGCTGCCGGCGAAGGGATCGTGGGCCTGTCGGACCCCGGCCTCGACCTGCTGCTGCTGGGCACCGGGGTCGTGACCGCGGCACCGCTGCTGTTGTTCGCCTCCGCCGCCCGCACCACCGAGCTGTCGACCCTCGGACTCATGCAGTACGTGGCACCGACCATCCAGTTCCTGCTCGGAGTGATTGTCTTCGGAGAGGAATGGAGCGGTGGCCAGGCCCTGGGTTTCGTCATCATCTGGAGCGCACTCGCCCTGTTCGCAGCCGAGGGCTTCGCACGGGCGAGGCAGAGGCCGCGCCCCATCGCAACCCACGGGTGAGCTCCACCGCGGCCGGCCCGCGCAGAGCGCGGTGCCGGTGCCAGACTCGCCACCATGACTCAGCGAAACGTGCTCGGCGGCGAACTCGAGGAGTGCGGCACCGACCCGGTGACCGGGTTCTTCCGTGACGGCTGCTGCAACTGGTCACCCGAGAACACCGGCTACCACACGATCTGTGCGGTGGTGACCGCCGAGTTCCTGGACCACCAGCGCTCGATCGGCAACGACCTGGTCACGCCCAACCCGGCGTTCGGATTCGCGGGCCTGAAGCCGGGGGACCGCTGGTGCGTCACCGCACGCAACTGGTTGCAGGCCCACCGCGACGGTGCCGCGGCGCCGGTGGTCCTGGCCGCCACCAACCACAGAACGCTCGACGTGGTGGAGCTGGAGGTGCTCCGGGAACACGCCGTGGACGTTCCCCCGGACCCCGGTCAGCTCCTGTCGGAGTGAGCGACCCGCACCCGGGTCATCCCCGCCGTCGCGCCATGTAGTCGCGCCAGCCCTCGGCGGACCTGCGCAGTTCCGGGTCGGATTCGAATCGCTCCTCGTAGTGCTTCCAGGCCGCTTCGCGCCTGGCAGGCAGGTACTCGCGCGGCCAGTAGCCCTCGTGGGGCCGGTAGGAGCGCAGCACGCGACGTGCGACGGTTGCCTTGTGGACCTCGTCCGCGCCGTCGGCGAGACCCATCGTGGGGGCCGAGGCGTACATGTCCTGCAGCGGGGTCAGGTCGGTGGTGCCGAGCGACCCGTGGATGTGCAGCGCGTTGAACGAGACCTCGCGCAGCACCTTGGCCATCGTGAACTTCACCGCCGCGATCTCCGTTCGGCACTCCTGGGTCGAGGAGTTGTCGATCTTCCAGGCGGTCTCGAGGACGAACAACCGGAGCATCCGTATCTGCGCGTAGGACTCCGCGATCTTCTCCTGGACCATCTGGTGTTCCGCGATGGTCGCCCCGTGGGACTCCCGGGACAGCGCCCGCTCGCACATCATGTCGAACGCGAGGTTGCACTGTGCGATCGTGCGCATCGCGTGGTGGATGCGGCCTCCGCCGAGCCGGCGCTGGGCGAGGACCTTCGCGCCGTCCTCGGGTCCGAGGAGGTGGTCGGCCGGCACGCGCACGTCCCGGTAGATGATGTGGTTGTGGTTGCGAGGCTCGGGCATGATCTCCACGCCGGGGGTGTCGCGCGGCACCACGAACATGCCGTTCGTGCACATCACGAACAGGATGTCGGCGACCCGCCCGGCACTGGTGAACCACTTCTCCCCGTTGATCACCCACTCCTCACCGTCGCGCACGGCATGGGTGCGGAACAGGTTCGGGTCAGAACCTCCCTGGGGTTCGGTCATCGAATAGGCCGAGAACATCTCCTGTTCCATCAGGGGCTCGAGCCAGCGCTTCTTCTGTTCCTCGGTGCCGTAGGCCGCGAGCATCTCCATGTTGCCGGTGTCGGGTGCCGCTGCTCCGAAGAGCTGCGGTGCCGCCGGGTACCGACCGAGGATCTCGTTGACGAGGGCGAGCTTGAGCTGACCGAGTCCGGGGCCACCCAGCTCCTCGTCCAGGAACAGCGCCCAGAGTCCCTGGTCCTTGACCTGCTGCTGGAGCTCGCGCACGAGCCTGCGGACGTTGGGGTCCGGAAGCCTCACGGCGTGCGGGAACACGTGGTGCAGCGGCTCGACCTCCTGCTCACAGAACTGCTCGACCCAGTCGAGCTTCTCCTGGAAGTCCGGATCGGTGGAGAAGTCCCAGGCCATCGCGGCCACCCCCTGTGTCGTCGGTCGCGCAACCATAGGCCCGCTTCGTGCAGACTCTCCGCCATGGGGAGACGAATCGGATCGCCCGCACCACACACGCGGCCGCGCCGGCGTGGCCCCACCCGCCGGCGCCTCGCCGCAGCCCTGGTCCTGTTCGCCCTCCCCGTGGCCTCGGCGGGATGCGCCTCGGCCGGCGGTGACACCGACCGCCAGGGAGCCCCGGGCGGCGAGGAACCGAGCGCCACCGGGAACACGGCCAACTCCGAGGCACCGGAATCCCCCGACGACGACGCCCCGCGAGACGCCGAGCCCTTCGAGGGCAGCATCGAGGACTTCTACGTGGTGCCCGACGGCATCGAACGCCTGGGACCGGGGGACCTGATCCGCTACCAGGTCGTCGAGGAGGACGGCGACGCGCGCACGGTGCGGGTCATGTACCGCTCCGAGGACGCCTCGGGGAGGCCACGAGCGGTCACCGGCGTGGTGACGCATCCGAATGACCCGGCACCCGAGGGTGGCTGGCCCGTGGTGTCCTACGGACACGGCACCACCGGCATGGCACCACGGTGCGCCCCCAGCCGCGACCCGCAACCGTCGCCCACCTGGGGCATCGAGGCGGTGGGGGCCTCGAGCGACTACGTGGGGCTCGGTCCCGAGGGTGAACTCCACCCCTACCTCTCACGCCTCTCGGAGGGGAACTCGATGATCGACATCGTCACCGCGGCGGGCCAGCTGCCCGGCGCCGGAGCGGGCACCGAATGGGTGGCCGTCGGGCACTCACAGGGTGGCCATGCGGCACTCGCCGCCCGGGAACTCGCAGCCGAACGCGCCCCTGAGCTGCATCTGGCGGGGACCGTCGCGATCGCTCCCGGGGTTGCCACCGACGAGTCCTACGGGCTGGACGAGGACCTGATGACGGTGCTCACGATGATGCAGCTGCACGGTGCGGCCACCGAGCGCGACGACATCGACCCCGCCGACTACATGACCGCCGAGGCTCTCGACAAGGCCTCGGTGTTCGACTCCGGTTGCGTGGAGGAGATCATCGACGCGCTCACGGGAGTGGTCGCCGACGGGCCCTTCGAAGTGGATCCCTGGGTGACCGAACCCGCTGCGGCGGCGCTGCGGGCCAACCTCGTCGCGCGAGCGGGGGTGGACGCGGGCCCGGTGCTGCTGGCCTCGGGAGGAGCCGACCTGACCGTGGTGCCCCAACGCGTCTCGGCCACCTTCGACCGGTTGTGCGAGCTCGGCCAGTCCGTGCACCTGGTCGAGGTGCCCGAAGCAGACCACGGTTCGATAATCCCGGCTGCGTTCGATGACATCGAGTCGTTCCTGGATGCCGCCCTGAACGAGCCCGAGGCGGTGATCGACGACTGCGCGTCGTGACCGGTGCGGCGCCCCACAGTGATCCGCCGAGGCTTGCCGGAACTGCGACGCCTGGTCCACCCCGCCGCCTCTCACCGTCGGGGACGGCTGCACTTGAATTCCGACCAAGTTGGTCGGGTATGCTCTCGCTGCTCAGTTATGATCGACGAGTCCGATCCGTTCAGCGGCCCGGACCGATCAACGCAACGAACCACGGGAGGACCCCCTCATGACGATTCGACTCGGCGACACGGCGCCGGACTTCACAGCTATGACCACCGAAGGCGAGATCTCCTTCCACGACTGGAAGGGCGACTCGTGGGTGGTCTTCTACAGCCACCCCGCTGACTACACCCCGGTGTGCACCACCGAGCTCGGCCGCACCGCGGCGCTCAAGGAGGAGTTCGCCAAGCGGAACACCCTGCCCATCGCCATCTCGGTCGACCCGATCGAGGACCACCACGGCTGGGCTCCCGACATCGGAGAGGTCGGTGGCACCGACTTGAACTTCCCGATCATCGCGGACCCCGACAAGAAGGTCTCGGAGCTCTACGACATGATCCACCCGGGCGAGGGCGACACCTCTACGGTGCGTTCGGTGTTCATCATCGACCCGGCCGACAAGGTCCGTCTCATCCTCACCTACCCGAAGTCGGTCGGCCGCAACTTCGACGAGATCGTGCGCGTCATCGACGCCCTGCAGGCCACCGACCGCAACCCGATCGCCACGCCGGCGGACTGGACCCCGGGTGACCGCGTGGTGGTCGCACCCACGGTCTCGACCGACGACGCCCGCGAGAAGTTCGACAACGTCGAAGAGGTGCGTCCGTACCTGCGCTTCGCGGACGCTCCCTCCAGCTGAGTCGGGGGCAACGCTGTTCCGGCCCGGCGGGCACCCACCCGCCGGGCCGGAGGAGCCCGGGCAGCCACCGGCCTACACTGCTGCTCCATGGATGCCGTCAACCATCAGGTTGTGCTGCGCTCCAGGCCACAGGGGCTGCTCACCGCGGTGGACGTCGAGCTGGTCGAGACACCAGTACCGGAGCTCGACGATGGAGAGGCCCTCGTACGCACCGAGCTGATCGGGATAGACCCCGCGGTGCGAACGTGGCTGGATGACCAGCGCGGCTACCTGCCGCCGGTGCAGCTCGGCGAGGTGATCCGTGCCGCGACGATCGGCGAGGTGGTGTCCACGCGCTGCGACGCCTACGGCGTCGGTGACGTCGTGACGAGCCTGGGTGGCTTCTCCAACTACTCCGTCGCCCGCGACGACCTGTTCACCACGGTGGTGCGCCGTGGTTCGGACCACCCCGAGGAGGTCGACCGCGAGGAACTGCTCGCCGTCTTCGGCTCCACCGGTGCCACCGCCTACTTCGGAATGCACGACATCGGCCGGCCCGGACCCGGCGAGACGGTCGTCGTCAGCGCCGCCGCCGGTGCCACCGGTTCCATCGCGGGCCAGCTCGCCAAGCACGCCGGCGCCAGGGTCGTGGGGATCGCCGGCAGCGACGAGAAGTGCTCCGTGGTCACCGGCGAGTTCGGCTTCGACGCCTGCATCAACCACCGCACCGACGACCTCGACGCCGCCCTGCGGGAACACTGCCCCGGGCGCGTGGACGTGTACTTCGACAACGTCGGCGGTCCGATCCTCGACGCCGTGCTGGGAAGGCTCGCGATGAACGCCCGCGTGGTGCTGTGCGGAGTCATCTCCAGCTACGTCACGGGCGAGCACCCGGGCCCCGCCAACTGGGTGCAGCTCCTCGCCAGACGCGCCCGGATGGAGGGATTCAACACGATGGACAAGTGGGACCGCTACGAGGAGGCCACCACGGAACTGCGCCGCCTCTGTGATGCCGGAGCGATCCACTTCCGCACCCATGTCTTCGAGGGCCTCGACCGGGCGGTGGCCGCGCTCAACGCCCTGTTCGAGGGGACCAACGTAGGCAAGACCCTCCTGAGGCCGTAGCGCCTACAGCCCGGCCACGGTCGAGTCGAACCAGGAGCGCAGGCCCGCCAGGGGCTGGGCACCCACGAGTCGACCCACCTCCTCACCCCCGGACAACAGCACGAAGGTCGGAATCCCCTGCACCCCGAAGCGCTGCTGGATCGACGGAGCACTGTCGACGTTCACCTTGACGAGCTTCATCCGGCCCGCGTACTCGACGGCCATCTGTTCGAGCAGGGGGCTCACGGTCCGGCACGGTCCGCACCACGGTGCCCACAGGTCGACCACGACCGGCACGCTGGAGGTCTGCACCACCTCGTCGAAGGTGTTCTCTCCTGCATCCACCACCCACGGCATGTCCGCATGGCACTTGGCACACCGCACGACACCGGTGGTGGCGGCTGGCACGCGGTTCCTGGTGCCACACGACGGACACTTCACTATCCTCGGTTCGGCCTTCATGTCACCTCGTTCCCGGATTCCCGGACTCCCCGGATCTGCCTGACGTACCGGATGCGGGCCCACCGGCCCCTCCCCCGGTCATTCCGGAGCGGATCTCCCCGACCGGCGGAGCGACCATTCCGCTGTTGGCCTCGTGCCAGCGAAGTGCCGTCTCCAGGTCGTCGATGCGGTCGATCAGCTCCGCCACGACCGCGATGGCCGAGTAGCTCAACCCGAGGCCCGAACGGAGTCGCCTGACCCGGGCCACCGCGGAGACGTCGCGGCGCTGCAGCCAACGCCGGCCCTGTGCATCGGTCTCGGCACGCACCAGGCCCAGGTCAGCGAACCGGGCCAACAGCTCGGGATGCAGGTCGCAGACACGGGCGAACACCTCGAACTCGATCCGTTCGGCGGCCACCACCTCGGTCGTGGCTCCGCGCCGCTCGGCGCTTCCGCCAGCCGCTCCCGCCGAGGGCCGGTCCGGGGCGCTCACCGTTCGCTCCGCGGATCGAAGTCGCTCACCTTCGCCAACTCCTCGTAGAGATCCCTCTCTTCGTCCGAGGGATCGGTGGGCACGACGACCTGGACCTCGGCATACAGGTCACCGGCCGGCTTCGAACCGGTTCCCGGAAGACCCCGCCCCCTGAGGCGCAACCGCTTGCCCGAGGAGGTGCCTGGTGCCACCTTGACCTTGGCGGTACCACCGGGACCCTCCACCGGTACGGTGGCGCCCAGCGCCGCCTCCCACGGGGTGAGGGGCAGGTCCACCTCGATGTCGCGCCCGTCCAGGCGATACCGCGGATGCGGGGCGACGGTCACGTGCAGGTAGAGGTCGCCGGCCGGGGCGCCCTGCATCCCCCTGCCGCCCTGCCCCGGGAGCCGGATCGTCTGCCCGTTGGTCACCCCGGCGGGGATGTTCACCTGGATCGTGCGCTCACCGGTCGGACCCGGCAGCGTCAGTGACCTGCGACCACCACTGAAGGCGTCCTCGACGCTCAGGGTGATGCCGGCCCGCTGGTCCGCCCCGGGCACCGGGCCCCAGTGCCTCGAGGACTGCCCCCTCTGGGCGAACAGGTCCGAGAGGAAGTCGGCCATCGCCTCTTCGTCCATGCCCGCCTGGGAGCCACCCGGGTAGAAACCACCCGGGCCGGCACCGGTCCCGCCCTGTGCCCGCATGCGTTGCGCGGCCTTCCACTCCTCGGGGTCCACGTCCTCGGGGACCCGGCGGAACTCGGGTCCGAAGGCGTCGTAGCGTTCCCTCAGCTCCGGATCGGAGAGCACCTCGTTGGCCTCGGTGATCTCCTTGAACCTCTTCTCGGCCCCGGGATCCTTGTTGATGTCCGGATGGAACTCGCGCGCGAGACGCCGGTAGGCCTTCTTGATCTCCCCGGGATCGGCATCGCGTCCGACACCGAGGACCTCGTAGTAGTCGCCGTCGCCGCTCATCGTCGGCTTCAGGCTACTGCTGTGTGCCTCAGCGCGGCACCAGCGCCCAGAGGTCCAGGTCCAGCAGCACTCCCGGCGCGTACTTGCCGTCGTCGCCCCGCAGGGTCATCGACTCGTCGCGACCCTTGGTGGCCACGAGCCGCAGCCGCAGCGCACCGACGGTCGGGTTGGCGGTCTCGGCACGGTCGAGCACCTCCGAGAAGGCATAGACGGTGTCACCCGCGAAGGCCGGCGCGGTGTGGGCACCCGCATTGATCGCAGCGACCAGCTGCGCATTCGCGAGCCCGTTGAACGACAGCGCGCGTGCGAGGGAGATGATGTGGCCCCCGTACACGAGCCGTTTGCCGTCTGGACGCGACTCGGTGTTGAAGTGGACCTTCGCGGTGTTCTGCCACAGCCGCGTCGCCATCATGTGCTCGGCGTCGGTGAGCGTCACGCCGTCCACGTGGTCGATGCGCTCACCCACCTCGTAGTCGGCGAATCGGTGCGGTTCGCCCGCTGCGGCGAAGTCGTAGTCCGCGAAGTCGAGGCCGTCGGGCACCGGCAGGTCGGCCGGCGAGACGGCGTCGGCCAGGTCGGGGATCTCGGTCTCGGGAGCCGGAGCCCGTTCGTCGCGCTTGTTGACCATGACCCAGCGGGCCCAGTCGATGACCACCTCGCCGTGCTGGTTGGTTGCGGTGGAGCGCACGTAGACCACTCCCGTGCGGCCATTGGAGTTCTGCTTCAGCCCGATCACCTCGGAGCTGGTGCTGATGGTGTCCCCCGTGTGCACCGGTCGGTGGAAGCGACACTCCGCATACCCGAGGTTCGCCACCGCGTTGAGCGAGATGTCCGGAACGGTCTTGCCGAACGCGATGTGGAACCCGATCAGGTCCTCCACCGGGTGCGGATCCAGCCCAACCGAGGCAGCGAATCGTTGCGAGGACGGGAGCGCGAAGCGCGTCGGGTAGATCGAGCCGTACAGGGCACGGTCACCCTCGGTCACCGTGCGCGGCGTGGCGTGCTCGATGACCTGCCCGAGCTCGAAGTCCTCGAAGAAGTTGCCGGGGTTGGTCTTGGTCATGTCGCTCCTGATCCTGCGCTCGGGTGCCGATTCCAGCATCCAGGAGCCTACGGAGCGCCCACCCGCACCCCAAAGCGGCCGGTCGGTGTTCAGGTGCCACAGAAGGTGCGGTACCCCTCTGTGAAACCGGGAGGAGCCGGGCGCGCGTAGCGGTCCGCGCCGCTGCGCTCGCGGTAGGGGTCGGTCAGCACCTCCATGAGCGCCTCGAACGCGGTGGTGTCACCGTGGTTGGCTGCCTGCAGGGCCTCTTCCACGAGGTGGTTCCGGGGGATGTACAGCGGGTTGACGCCGTCCATGGCATCGGCGACCGTCCCCGGGTCGCCGCCTTCGGCCCGAAGGGCGTCGAACCAGCGGGCGCCCCAGCCCACGAACTCCGCCGATGGCGCCTCGGTGCCGGGCCCGATCAAGCTGCCGAGGACCTGCGATCGGCCCGAGGACACCGCGGCAGCGAACGAGTCCGCCTCGAGGCGTCGTGCACCTTCGGCGCGGAGCGCGGCGGCCAGGGAACGGAACGTGGAGGTCCAGTCGAGTGAGTCCCGTGCCATCACCGCCAGCAGGTCGTCGAAGAGACCCGAATCCGCTGCCGGCTCGCCCCACAGGCCGAGCTTGGCGGCCATGCCGGAACGGAACTCGCCCTGGAAGCGCGGGGCGAACGAGCGGACCACCTCGGTGACCGGTTCCACCACCTCGTCGACTGTGCTCCCCGCCTCGGCCGCGATCCGTCCGAGCAGCGTCTCGGCCAGGCGGGCCAGGTTCCATGAGGCGATGCCCGGCTGGTTCGCGAATGCGTAGCGTCCGGTCTGGTCGATGGACGAGAACACCGCGGCCGGGTCGTACTGGTCCACGAAGGCACAGGGCCCGTAGTCGATGGTCTCGCCGGAGATCGTCATGTTGTCGGTGTTCATCACGCCGTGCACGAAACCGAGCAGCATCCACCCGGAGACGAGTCGTGCCTGGCTCGCGACGACCGCGTCCAGCAACGCGGCCGCCTCCCCCGCGAGTGTGTCGCCCCCGGCCCCGGACCGCTCGCTCACAGCCGACCCGTCGCGTGCCGCCGCAGAGTGCTCCGGGTAGTGACGCTGGATGCAGTACCGCACGAGGCGCCCGATGAGCCCGTCCCCGGCGGAGTCGCCGGCCTGCAGCCGCAGCGCGTACTCGAAGGTGCCGACGCGTACGTGGCTCGCAGCGGTGCGGGCCAGCACCGCTCCGGGCTCCAGCGCGTCCCGGCGCACCTGCTCGCCGGTCCTCACCACCGCGAGGCTCCGGGTGGTAGGCACCCCCACCGCGTGCATGAACTCCGAGATCACGTACTCGCGCAGCATCGGCGCGACCGTCGCCCTCCCGTCGCCGCCACGGGCGAAGGGGGTGCGACCCGACCCCTTGAGGTGCACGTCCAGGAGGTCCCCGCGCCGGGTGGCCAACTCGCCCAGCAGCAATGCCCGGCCATCCCCGAGCCGCGGGGAGTAGTTGCCGAACTGGTGCCCCGCGTAGGCGAGGGCGACGGGGTGCGAGCCCTTCGGTGCCTCCGAGCCGCTGAGCACCGCGAGGCCGTGCTCGGATCGCAGTCCGTCGGCGTCGAGGCCGAGCTCGTCCACGAGGCCCTCGTTGAGCACCACGAGGTCCGGGTCGGGCGCCGCGGCACCGGACCACTCGAGGCACAGCTCCGGCAGTTCGTCGAGGAAACGGTGCGACAGGCCGGCGAGAGCCGACTCGTCCGCGACGGTGCCCGCGGTGGATCCCGGCTGATCGGGTGAACCCATGGCCCGACCCTAGGCCCGGGCGTCCCCGGTTCGGCCGCGACCCCGCCCCAAACGCACGTTCCGGCACGCTCCGCGCTCCACGTGTGGGCTCCGGGCCCAGCACGCGGGCCCGACCGGGGCTCCGCCATGGCCGGCCCGGGGGCCGAGCGGTCCCCGCTCCCCGACCGGGTCAGTCGGCCGGCACAACCGAGAGGTCCGCCGCCAGGCCGAGGAAGTCCCCGTACTGCTCGGCCCGTCGGGCGAGGCCATCGACCGCACCGGCGGACAGGCCCGCGAACGGTTCGACCACGACCTCGACGCGCTGCTTGCTCACACGACGGGACCAGGTCCCCACCACCTCGCCGTCCACCACGACCACCGGTTTGAACATGCCGTTGCGACCGGGCACCACCCGTGGGGCCCACTCGGGTCTGAGGGTGGCATCGCGGCTGCGATAGGCGAGCAGGTACTCGTCGAACGCAGCGAGCAACAGTGGTTCGGCCAGCACCGAGTCGACCTCGGCGTCGCCCATGTCCACCGACCCCGTGGGTACGACGAACGACTCACCGGCCAGCTCGACCTCCTCGAGTGCCCCGCCCGCGGCCTCGATCGCACCGCGCGTGTCCCCCATCGTGAGGTTCGCCCACCACCCCAGGCACCCTGGCGTCGCCGGACCGCGCGCCGAGAAGTACCGCAGTGCCACTTCCGCCAGTGACTCCTCGCGTGCCCGTGGTTCGCGCAGGCTTGCCAGGGTGTCGCCGCTGCGGAAGGAATCGACCGGCCCGGGGACTCCGTCGAAGACGATCACCATGTGTTCGGTCAGGTGGCGCAGCACGTGGCCCGCCTGCATGCCGTCGAGCTCCACACCTGCTCGGGTCAACTCATCGACCAGCTCGCGGCGTGTCCTCACACGGCCTTCGGCCAGGGCTGCGACCACCACCCCCCGAGCGGTCTCGACGACCTGGTCGTCGAGACCGAGCTGTCCTCGGCGCCTGGCCGCCGCTGCGGTCGACCTGGGTGTCAGATGCTCGCTCAGCCACGCCATGTCCTCGGCGGTCGTGACCTGGAGGGTGCCACGGGAAGGTCGGTTGCGGACCACCTCCACCGCTTCGAACGCGCCCGCCACGGTCGTCGCGTCCGGGTTGCCGGCGCACCGCGTCGCGATCGCCCAGAGGATTGCATTCGGGTCCTGTGCCTGCATCGCGAGCATTCCGTCGACGGCCTCCCCGGGCCGCCGCCACCGTGGGGCGCCCGGGACCAGGCCCTGATGTCGCAGACGCAGCGCTCGCACGAGCCGGTGCTCCGAGGTGGATCGGGAACGGGACCTCTCCTCAGAGCCCATGGCGCCGCGATTCCCCGTTGGTTGACGCAACGGTCCTGGTGCCCTGCTGCTGCATGTCCACCCTTCGGCGTCGACCATCAGCCCACGCTGACGAGGCTACAGCTGAGCCCCACCCCCACGATCGAACGGATCCACCCGACAACCCGAACTGATCGTCGTGGTGCCGACGGGGTCGGCCCAACGACGATCAGTTCGGCAGGAACACGATCAGTTCGGGTTGGATCAGACCGCCGGGTAGGAGTCAGCCAGCTCGCGGAGGTCCTTCTTGGAGACCTTGCCGAGTTCGGCGGTGGGGAACTCCTCCACGAAGTACACCGCACGGGGCACCTTGAAGTCGGCCAGGTTTGCGCTGCAGGCCTCGATGATCTGCTCGGACAGCGCCTCTTCGTCCGCATTCGGGTCACCCTTGACCACGAACACCACCGGGACCATGTCGAGCATCTCGTGGGACTTGGCGACCACGGCCACGTCCTCGAGTCCCGGAACGGTTCGCACGGCATCCTCGACCTCGCGGGCGGAGACGTTCTCCCCGCCGACCTTGAGCGCGTCCTTGTCGCGGTCGCAGTAGCGGATGTTGCCGTCCTCCAACAGCCGCACCACGTCACCGGTGTGGGCCCAGCCGTCGTCGTCGAAGAACTTGCCCGTCGCTTCCTCGTTGCCGAAGTACTCGAGGCACACCGAGACGCCCCTGATGCCCCGGATCCAGAGCTCACCCATCTCGCCGACCTCGGCCGGCCGGCCGTCCTCGGTGACGATGAGGTACTCGTATCCTGGTGCGACCTTGCCCATCGCCATGTCCGGGTAGTGCTCCCAGGGGTTGGAGCGAATGCAGTGGGTGACGAGTTCGGTCATCCCGTAGGCAGCCACGACGCGCATGCCCATCATCTCCTCCAGCACCGGCATGATCAGGCCGAACACGCCGACCTTGACGGTGTGGTCCTCGGGGATCCCCTGTTCGAATGCCGCCTTGATCACGAAGGGGATAAGCGAGATGTGGGTCACCGAGTGCTTCGCGATCACCTCCCAGAAGCGGCTCGCACTGAAACGCGGCTGCAGGACCACGGTCGCCCCGGTCCCGAGCACCGACCAGATGGCCCAGCTCTGGGTGTTCACATGGAAGAAGGGCAACGAGGCGAGGTAGGTGTCGTCCGCTCCCAGTTCGATGTTGGTGGGGTTCACCTTGGCCGCCCACAGCGCATTGGCGTGCGTGTGCACCACCGCCTTGGGCTTCGAGGTGGTGCCGGAGGTGAACAGGATCCCGGCGGGGAGCATCGGATCGGCTGCGCGTTCGGGGGCGTCCGCGGCATCTCCTTCGAGGCTCGAGAAGGCATCGAAGCCGTGGTCCAGCTCATCGGCACCGGCGGGGACACCCGAGTTGTCGTCGGTCACCACGATCCAGCCGAGGTCGGGGCCCGCCTCGGACACCAGAGACGCGAAGCGGGGCTGGGTGATCGCGCCGACACATCCGGTGTGGGAGATGAAGTACTCGACCTCCGCGGCCACGGATCGGATGTTGGTGGTGACCGCGATCGCTCCGACCCGGGCGCACGCGTACCAGGCGATGACCGCCTCGGGACAGTTCTCGGCATGGATGAGGACCATGTCGCCGACACCCACGCCGCGCCCGGTGAGACCTGCCGCGACCCGGCGGGTGGCAGCGGCGAACTCCGAGTAGGTCCAGGTCCTGTCGCTTCCGTCCTTGGGCTCCCAGACCAGGAATGGATGATCCCCGCGGTGCTCGGCCCAGTGGTCCACCAGCCAGGGGATGTCCTGTCCGCTGAACTGGTAGGCGGCTGCTGCATCCGGCGCGATGCCTTGGCTCGTCATGTCGGTGGTCCCCCTGGGTCGTTGATGGACGGATCACCCGATCCGTCTTGTTCGCTGCCCGACGATATGCGAAGCAGCAGGGCTCGCCGAAGCGGTCGGCCCGTCGCGGGTTGGCCGGGAGCCACGGCTACAGCCCGAGCATCGCCGGCAGGGAGGCAACGGAGTCGATGACCTGATCCGGTACGTCACCGGCCGTTTCGAGCACGCCGGGGTGGAACTTGCCGGTTCGGACCAACACCCCACGGATTCCCAGTGCCTGGGCCGCGAGCACGTCGCTGTGCAGGTCGTCGCCGACCATCGCGGCCCTCGTGGGTTCGATTCCGATCGAGGCACACGCGGCCTCGAACATCGTCGGAGCGGGCTTGCCGACGATCAGCGGTTCGACACCCGAGACCGATGCGAGCATCCGCAGGTAGGCGCCTCCGTCGAGGCAGGCCCCCTCATCGGTCCGCCACATCTCCGCGCCGTGCACGCCGACCAGGGCCGCACCTGCGAGCAGTGCCCGCAGTGCGGAGTTGATCGCGGACCACTCGAAGGACTCACCCGCACCACCGACGACCACGACCCGGGCTCGCTCCCTGCGGGCACCCTGCACGACCGTCACCGACCCGGGAACCACGCCGGGGCCCTCGTCCAGCACCATCGCGTCGGCTCCGGCGAACTCCCGGTCGAGCAGCGCACGGGTGAGATCCCCCGCGGTGAGCAGCTCCGAGTCCTCGAGGTCGAATCCGACGCCACGCAGCGAGGCTGCGATCTCACCCGCGCTCCTCGAGGTGGTGTTGGTCACGAAGCGCATCGGCACACCGCCGGACCGGAGGCGTGCCACGGCGTCGACCGCACCGGGAACCGGATCCCAGGACACCACCAACACCCCGTCGATGTCGAGCAGAACTCCCGCTGGTCGTTCCATTGGACACCCATCGTCCACAGGCCCGCTTCGACCCCGAAGCTATCCGACAAGTGCTCCGCACGCGGCGCGACCGCGCCGGGGCCATGGCTGCTGCCCATGTGGACACGGGGGGTGCAGCACCATAGGTTTCCTTCGACGATCCACCTGAGGGGGAACCATGACGAGCACGACCATCACCGAGACGACTGCCCGCACCGAGTGTGCGGAGGCGCCCAACGACCCGACCCCGTCCGCGGGCCGTTCCCGTCGCATCGCCAGGGTCGCGGGCCTCGCGGGGCTCGCCGGCGGCACCTCCCTGGTCGTCTCCGGCTGCACCCTGAGCGACGTCTCGTCGATCCTGTCGATCCTCCGACTCCTCGGCATCCTCTGATCCGAACCCCTCCTGACCCGGAACGGCCCGGGGACCTGGCGAGGCGCGACACCCACACGGTGTGGCACCCCTATGCCCCGATGCCGGCCTCGGCGCCCAGTACTCCGGTGGCCGGGGCCTCGGGCAACCGGCTTCACCTGACCGACGGCCGTGAGGTGATCGACGGCATGTCGTCGTGGTGGGCCGCCATCCACGGCTACCGGCACCCGGTGCTCGACGAGGCGGTGCGGACCCAGCTGGGCCGCACCGCCCACGTCATGTTCGGCGGGCTCACCCACGAACCGGCCATCGAGCTGTGCGAACTCCTGGCCGAGGTGACCCCTGAGGGGCTGGAGCACGTGTTCCTCGCCGACTCCGGTTCGGTCTCGGTGGAGGTCGCCATCAAGATGGCCCTGCAGCATGCACGCGGAACGGGCCGGCCGGAGCGCACCCGATTGCTGACGGTCCGCTCGGGTTACCACGGCGACACCCTGGGCTGCATGTCGGTGTGCGATCCGCTCAACGGCATGCACTCGATGTTCACCGGGATGCTGCCGCAGCAGGTCTTCGCCCCCGCCCCGGAGCCTGCATTCGGCGAACACATCACCCCGGCCCACACCGCGGAGTTCGAAGCGCTTCTTGTGGCCCACTCGCGGGAGGTGGCGGCCGTGATCCTCGAACCGGTGGTGCAGGGAGCGGGGGGCATGCGCTTCTACTCCCCCGAGTACCTGGCGGCCGTCCGCGAGCTCTGCGACCAACACGGGGTGCTGTTGATCGCGGATGAGATCGCCACCGGGTTCGGACGCACCGGCGAGCTGTTCGCGTGCGACCACGCCGGTATACGACCGGACATCATGTGCGTTGGAAAGGCCCTCACCGGTGGCTACCTGTCCGGTGCCGCGGTTCTGTGCACCGCCGAGGTGGCCCGGGGGGTGTCCGCGGCCGAGGCCGGCGCACTCATGCACGGTCCGACCTTCATGGGCAACCCGCTCGCCGCCGCGGTCTCGCTGGCATCGGTGCGCCTGCTGCTCTCGCGTCCATGGCAGGACGAGGTCCGGGCGATCGAGTCCTCCCTGCGCTCCGGGCTGGATCCCGCCAGAGGGCTTCCCTCGGTGCGCGACGTGAGGGTGCTCGGCGCCATCGGGGTCATCGAGACCACCGATCCGATCCCGGTCGGGTCCACCCAGGACCTCCTGTTGGAACACGGGGTGTGGCTGCGGCCGTTCGGTCGCCTGCTCTACACGATGCCTCCATACGTCAGCCCCGGTGAGGACGTCGACGCGATCGCCTCGGCGATGGTGGCGGCCGCTGCGGCACTCGGGTGAGCCCCAACGGAGCGGCCGTTCCCGCCCGCGCAGTGCGGCCCGCTTCGGTTCCTGCACCCACGGGTGCGATCATCTGGCGGTGACGACGGAGGATGCAGGGCGCTGGTCCGCGTGGGCCGACGGGGAACTCCGGTCCATCAGCGATGCCGGGCGGCTGCGCACGACCAGCACCTTCGACGCGCGTGGCCCCTCGGGAACCCACGGGGGCACGGAGGTCGTCTCCTACGCATCGAATGACTACCTGGGACTCTCGTGCCACCCGCGGGTGCTCGAAGCTGCACACGATGCACTCGAACGCTGGGGAGCGGGCTCGACGGCCAGCCGGCTCGTGGTCGGCTCCCGTCCGGTGCACCGGGACCTCGAGGCCGCACTCACCGAATGGAAGGCAACCGACGCCGCGCTGGTCACCTCCAGTGGGTACGCGGCCAACCTGGCGGTGCTGACGAGCCTCGGTGGCCCCGACTGCCACGTGGTGAGCGACGAGCTGAACCACGCCTCCATCATCGATGGTTGCCGGCTGGGTCGATCCCGCGTGAGCATCTCGCGCCACAACGACCTCGAACACGTCGCCGCACTGCTAGCGGACACGCGGATGCCACGGGCGATGGTGGTGACCGACACGGTGTTCTCGATGGACGGCGACGAGGCCCCGGTGCGCGAGCTGGCCGACACCTGTGCGCGCCACGGAGCACTGCTCGTTCTCGACGATGCGCACGCCGTACTGGGACCGGACACCTCGGGACTCGACGAGATCGAGGGTCTCGAGGTGCTGCGGGTGGTGACGCTCTCCAAGGCGCTCGGGTCTCTCGGAGGGGCCATCTGTGGACCTCGGGAACTGGTGGCCCTGGTGTTGAACCGTGCCAGGAGCTTCATCTTCAGCACTGCCCTCGGACCCGCCGACTGCGCCGCGGCACTGGCGGCGCTCGAGGTGGTCACATCCGATGAAGGAGCGCACCTGGTCGAACGGCTGCGCGCGAACGTGGACAGAGTCGCCGGCACCGACCACCCCTCGCCCATCGTCCCCGTGCTCGTGGGCACCGAGCAGGACGCCGTCGCAGCGGCTGCCGCGCTGCTCGAGCGCGGCCTGCTGGTTCCGGCCATCCGGCCACCGACGGTGCCTCCGGGTACCTCACGCCTGCGGATCGCGCTCAGCGCCGCCCACACCGACGAGATGCTCGAGGCACTTCTCAACGGACTGGACGCGGTGGGCCTCACCGTTGGCCCCGACACGGGGGGCACCCGTGGGTGAGCCGGCGTCGGTCGTGGTTCTCGGCACCGCCACCGAGGTGGGCAAGACCTGGGTGGCCTCACGAATGGTCACCGAGCTCCGCCGAAGGGGCCTCGAGGTTGCCGTGCGCAAGCCGGTGCAGTCCTACGACCCGGACTCCGACGAGCCCACGGACTCCGCAGTGCTCGCCGCCGCCAGCGGAGAACCGGAATCGGATGTGTGTGCGGAGCAGATGCGCTTCGAGGTGCCCATGGCACCGCCGATGGCAGCCGAGGCGCTGGGCCGTCGCGCGCCGTCCCTGGAGGAGCTCACGGCGACCATGACGTCGAGGCGCTGCGACCTCACCCTGGTCGAGACCGTGGGCGGGGTTCTCTCACCGATCGCGGCCGATGCCCACAGCGCCGCGTTCGCCAACTCGCTGCAGCCAACGGTCGCAGTGCTGGTGGCGGATGCCGGCCTGGGGGTGATCGATTCGGTGCGCAAGTCGATGCTGGCGCTGTCCCCCCTGAGCCCGTTGGTGTACCTCAACCGGTTCGACCCCAACGACGAACTGCACCGCCTCAACCGACGGTGGCTCTCCGAGCGTGACAGAATCGAGACCTGGGTCGACATGGACGAGTTCGTGGATGCCGTCCTTGTCGCCTCGAGAGGTGAGCCATGAGTGACACCCGCTCGATCCGCCTGGCCGTCGAGGTGCCCGGCACCGCGCAGGAGGCATGGGCCGCGATTGCAACGGCCGCCGGAATCTCCTCCTGGTACGTGCCCCACACCTTGGAGGAACGACAGGGCGGCATGGCAACGGCCCGCTTCGGAGCGGGCGACGAGATGCTGGTACCGGGCCGGGTGGCGGCCTGGGAGCCGCCGCGGAGGATCGTCTTCGACGGAGGGGAGGCGAGCGGGTCCGCCATGACCTTCCAGTGGACCGTGCAACCGGTCGGGGACGACCGCTGCGAGATCGAGCTGCTCAACGAGGGGTACGGCAGCGGTGGGGAGTGGGATGACCAGTTCGCCGCCATGCACGACGGCTGGGAGATGTTCCTGACCAATCTCCGACTCCACATGGAGAACTTCCGGGGACGGACCGCTGCGCCCGCGATTCCTTCAGCGACGTGGCCCGTTCCCCGCACCGAGGCATGGGAGCTGCTTCTGGAGGCCCTGGGACGGCCGGAGGTGGGCCCGGTCGGGCACCGGCTCGACATCGGGGCAACCGACGCTCCAGCGCTCGCCGGGACTATCACCGAGGTGGCACCGTTCAGGATCTCGTTGCTCGTCGAGCGGCCGGCAGCGGGCACTGGTTTCATCACTGCCGAGGGCACGGGCGGGGACACGATGCTCTCGGTGTGGACCTACCTCTACGGCCCCCGGGCCGAGGAGTTGGCGGCGCGCGACGAGGCACGCTGGAACGAGTGGCTCCGGGACCACAGCCCCGCGAAGACCTGACCGTGGGGGTCCCGTGGAGCCGCGCCGATCTGGCAGTCTTGGCTCCCGACCTGCCCGGACCCGCGGGCAGCGAACCCAGGAGGAACCCATGGGCGAAGTGGACAGCGCCGCACTCGAGGCGGCCTGCGAGCGGTACGTCTCGCTGGTCGGTGACGAGGACGTGGATTCACTGATGGATCTGTTCGCTCCCGACTGCCGGGTCGAGGATCCCGTCGGCAGTCCCGTTCGGGAGGGCCACGATGCGGTTCGGGAGTTCTACGCGACTCTTCCGGCCGCAGGCGTGTCAGCCCGGCTGTGCGGTCCGGTGCACACGGTTCCGGACGCGCGGGCTGCAGCCTTCCCCTTCGAGATCGACACCGCGGGGATGGTCATGCAGGTGATCGACGTCATGACCTTCGACGAGGAGGGGAAGATCACCTCGATGACCGCCTACTGGAACATGTGAGCGGCCCCGCCGCCTGAGCGGGCACGGTTGACAGGTGCACCGGACTGGCAGGTGCACCGGACAGGTGGCGGCCATGGCGGGCGCGCCGGTACTAGGAGGCGGTCAACCAGGCCCAGGCCTCGGTACGGCTCTCGAAGAACCGCGCATCACGCGCGTAGAACGGCTTGGCCAGGCGGGCCAGCCACTCCTGCCACTTCCGGTTGCCGACGATGGCGAGCCGCTCGATGCTGTCGTGGTACTCGTGGCCGAAGTGCAGGTCCGCCCCCCACGCCTCGGCCTTCTCGGTGTGGAAGTCCTGGAGGTCAACCAACAGGCGCACCGAACCCGCTTCGTCGACCTGTGCCTGCACCGCTGGAACGATCACGTCGTAGTCCGCCTTCGTCACGTCGCCGCTCACCTCGAATCCGAGGATGTTCGCATGGCTCTGTGGCAGTAGTTCGATCATGTCCACCTCCGGGTCATCTGCTCCCGAGTCTCACAGCCGCCTCGGGCATTCGCAAGGAACGCTCCGAGGTCGCCGAGCGGGTCGAGCTGGTTAGGCTCCCGCAGGGTGGGGCCCGGACCCGGCCACAACCCGCGGAACGACAGCTGCCGTATCCGGCAGCTCTCGCAACCTCCAGGAGGAACCATGGATCCCTCACCGAGACTCGGTCTCGATGCCGACGAGTTGCTCTCGACCACGCGCGCGGTGCGCAAGCGACTCGACCTGACTCGCGACGTGGAACCCCAGCTGATCGACGAGTGCCTCGAACTTGCTGCCCAGGCACCAACCGGATCGAACGCCCAGGGTTGGCACTTCGTGGTCGTGACCGACCCGGCGAAGCGGGCTCGCCTGGGCGAGCTGTACCGCTCCGGGTTCGAGATGTTCTACGGCGACCGGGCCGCCGCCGAGGCGGGCCTGGCAGGCGAGGACCCCGACTACGCGGCCACGACGAGGAAGGTGATCGACTCCGCGGCCTACCTGGCCGAGCACATGGGCGAGGTGCCCGTGATGGTCATCCCGTGCGTGGAGGGACGAACCGACGACGGCAACGTGATGCTGCAGGCGAGCATCTGGGGGTCGCTCCTCCCGGCGGTGTGGAGCTTCATGCTCGCCGCGCGCGAGCGGGGCCTGGGAACCTGCTGGACGACGCTTCACCTGCTGCACGAACAGGAAGCGGCCGAGCTGCTCGGCCTGCCGGGGAACGTCATGCAAGGGGCGCTGGTGCCGGTGGCCCACACGGTCGGGACCGACTTCCGGCCGGCCCCTCGCAGGGACATGTCGCGCATCGTGCACCGCGACGGTTGGTGAGCGCCGGGGCAACGTCTCTTGACCGAGGATCCGTTCACCCAGAACTAGTGCTGCCGCAAAGGTGGCGAAACGTGCCATTCCTAGCGTTGGACGCGTGCAGCACGCGGTTGACCGCCACCTCGACCCTCACGTCATCGTCCTGTTCGGGGCCACGGGTGACCTCGCCCGCCGCAAGCTGCTGCCGGGTCTGCTGCGACTGTTCGATGCGGGCCTGCTCCCGGAGTGCCGGATCCTGGGGACCTCGCTCGAGGCGCTCGACGATGCCGGATTCGCCCGAATCGCGAAGGAGGGCTGCGACCAGTTCGCCAGCCCAGCTGTCATGGCCGCTGCGTGGGACGAGTTCTCCGCGCTGCTGCGCTATGTGTCCCAGGTCGACGGCCCGGCTGGGTTGGCAGCCGCGGTCCAGAGTTGCGAGGCGGAGCTGGATGCGGAGCCGGGGAACACGAGGCGCCTGCACTACCTGAGCATCCATCCTGGTGCCGCCCGGACCGTTGTGACGACCCTGGGTGAGGCCGGGTTGGCCGAGCGCGCACGGGTCGTGATGGAGAAGCCCTTCGGAACCGACCTGGCGAGTGCCCGCTCCCTCAACGCACACGTCCGCTCCGTGTTCGACGAGAGCGAGATTTTCCGGATCGATCACTTCCTCGGCAAGGAGGCGGCGCTCAACATCCTCGCCTTCCGGTTCGCGAACGGCCTGTTCGAGCCCATCTGGAACCGCCAGCACATCGACCACGTACAGATCGACGTGCCCGAGACGCTGTCCATCGCGACCCGCGCCGAGTTCTACGAGTCCGCCGGGGCCTTCAGGGACATGGTCGTCACCCACCTGTTCCAGATCATGGCGTTCGTGGCCATGGAGCCGCCCACGGCGCTCGAACCCGGAGCGATCAACGAGGAGAAGAACAAGGTCTTCCGCTCCATGCTGCCGATCCGCTCCGAGGACGTCGTGCGCGGTCAGTTCGCCGGATATCGCGAGATCGAGGGAGTGGATCCCGACTCCCAGACCGACACCTTCGTGGCACTCAGGTGCTGGGTGGACAACTGGCGCTGGGCAGGTGTCCCGTTCTTCCTGCGCACCGGCAAGCGGCTCGCCGAGGGCGCCCGCATAGTCTCGATCGCGTTCAACGAGCCACCCCGGAGCATGTTCCCCCGTGGTTCGGGAGTGGGCTCACTCGGCCCGGACCACCTGACCTTCGACCTCGCCGATTCCTCGAAGCTGTCGCTGTCGTTCTACGGCAAGCGACCCGGACCCGGGTTCGTCCTCGACAAGCTCAGCATGCAGTTCGCGACCCACGAGACCGACGACGAGAAGAACGTGCTCGAGGCCTACGAACGGCTCATACACGACGCGATGGCCGGCGAGCAGACGTTGTTCACCAGTTCCGAGGGCATAGAACGGCTCTGGGAGGTCGCAGCGGACCTGATCGAGCATCCGCCACGGGTCCACCCCTACTTCCCGGGAAGCTGGGGGCCCGAAGCGATGCACACCGTCGTTGCGCCATACACCTGGAGGCTTCCCTTCGAGCGCCAGTGGCGCACCCGAGACGGCTGAACCACACAACGGCCCGTGCGCAGGACCGGTCTCGCTCAGGCGGCCGGCTCGCAGATCACCACCGGGATCTCCCGGTCGGTGTTGCGCTGGTAGCCCTCATAGCCCTTGTAGCTGGCCACGATCCGCGGCCACAGCTCGGCGCGTTCCTCGGGTGTCGCGGTGCGCGCCACCATCGGGGTCGTGTCGCCGTCCCGGGTGATCTCCACCCGCGGATCCGCAGTGAGGTTGCGGTACCAGTCCGGGTGGTCGCTGTGGCCACCCTTGGATGCGACCAGGACCACCCGGTCCCCGTCGATGACCGGCGCGGTCAACATCGTGGAGCGCTTCTGTCCGGACCGCCTTCCCGTGGTGTGGAGCTCCACGGGCTCCATGCCGAGCAACCTCCGTGGCCAGCGCCCACCCGTCACCCCGAGGGCGAGCCGGTGCCCGTTCTCGAGCATCCAGGCGCCGATCTCGATCACCCTGTTGGACTTGGCCATGGACGCGCAGGCTACTGCGCCGACACGCAACCGTCGTCCTACACCACTGCGCAGGAGCGCTGCGACGAGCACCGGCCGACAGGAATCTGTACGATCGTACAGATATGGCCGAGAACGCGTCGGATGGGGGTCCGACATCCGCTTTGCCGAGTGACGTCGTCAGGGCGCGCCGCGACAACGGGGAGAGCGGCGACGGACGCCACCGACGCGGCGCGGCGAGCCGCCGGCTGATCATGGACGCGGCCTGCGGGCTCGTGACCACCACCGGCGTGGAGTCCCTCACACACCGCAGGGTGGCAGCCGCCGCCGGCATGCCGCCCGCGCGGGTCTCCTACCACTTCCCCACCGTCGACGACCTGCTCCTGGGTGCCGCACAGGAGTACCTTCAGCGATTCGAGGCCGACCTCAGGGAACGGGCCTCACGTGCAGCGCGCGGAGAGGAATCCGTGGTGCAGATGTGCACCGCGTTGCTGCACGAGCTCGTCACCGACGGGGCCCCCGCATTCCTCGCCATGGTCGGCGTGCGCGTCTCACTCGCACGACGGGGCATCTGCGTGCAGGACCCGGGAATCGTCCCACTCGTGCAGTCCTTCGGCGTCTCGGAGTCGCGGGCCCGTTCCATCGGCGCCTCCATGTTCGGGTTCGCGGTACTCGCAGCCGCAGATCCCTCACCCACCTCTCGTGCAGAGGTCGAGTCACACGTTCGCACCGTCATAGGAGGAAGGCCATGAGCACCGATCCGAACCGGGGACACGGCGAGCGGGGAAGACCACCGGGAGCACCCGTGGGTCCGGGTTCGCTGCTGTGGCGCACCGCGGGCGATCCGCGGAGCCTGCTCACCGGCACCGCAGCGGGGATCATGCAGCTGATGCTGCCCGGGCTCGGCGCCGGTGTGATGGACCACTCCAACTTCTTCGACGATCCCTTCGACCGCATCTTCCGGTCGGTGCCCTACATCTGGGGCACGATCTTCACCGAGGACGAGGACCAGGGCGGCGAACGGGGACGCGAGGTGCGCGACTTCCACCCGGACATCAAGGGAGTCGACCCCAAGGGCCGCCGCTACCACGCCCTCGACCCCGACATCTTCTGGTGGGCCCACGCCACGTTCACCTGGGAGTTCTTCAGGGCCCGGGAGCTGTACTTCCCGGTACCCCTCTCGCGGGCCCAACGCGAGCAGCTCTACGCCGAGACCGTGACCTGGTACCGGCGCTACGGGGTGAGCGACCGGCCCGTGCCGGCCACACTCGGGGACTTCGAGGAACGCTTCGACGAGATATGCCGTCACGAGCTCGAGATGACGCCAGCGGTGAAGTGGGTGCTCGACCCGGCCTCCAACCCTGCAACGGGAGGACCACCGGTGAGCCTCCCCGGACCGCTCTCCCTGCTCGACGGACTGGCGGGGCGCAGTGCCGGTGACCTGCTGCGCGTGATGGTCTACGGAAACCTTCCCGACGTCGTGCGACGACGCTTCGACTTCGACTGGAGCAACCCGGACCGCGCCACCTTCGTCGCGCTGTGCGCCACGATCAGGGCCTCCGGCCCCGCGATCCGCCGTGGGGCGATGGAGGGCCTGTTCCCGGAGGGCACACCACACCTGCACCCGCGTGACCCGAAGCGGGTCGTCCTCGCGGGACCGAACCCGAACCAACGCACCAGGACACGCAGCGCCGCGTGAGCCCGTTGCAGCGCTGAAGGATGCGCTCCCGGGCCTCCGGATCCGGGGATCATTGCAGAGTCAAACGTCGACTCGTCCTACGATCGGCACCATGACGCCCCTGCGACGCGTGACCCTGGCGCTGTCGCTCGTGACGCTCGTGATCCTGTTCGGCTTCGTCGGGTACGTGCTGTTGGGGTTCGGGCCGGTCAACTCGCTCTACCAGACGATGATCACCATCTCGACGGTGGGATTCAACGAGGTCGAGGACTTCGGTGCCGCGGAGAAGTTCTTCACGATGCTGCTCATCATCATGGGCTTCGCGTCGGTGGTCTTCGCCGCGGGCCAGGTCATCGAGTTCGTCGTGGAGGGCCACCTCAGGAGAACCTTCGGGAGACGCCGCATGGAACGCACGATCGCCAACATGTCCGACCACACCGTGCTGTGCGGCTGGGGCCGGGTGGGCCAGGCGTTCGCCGGCCACACGCGCCACACCGACCGGCTGGTCGTGGTCGAGAGCGATCCCGACCGGCTGGCCACCTGCCCGTACCCCCATGTGCCCGGGGATGCGACCGACGACGCCGTGCTCGCAGCGGCGGGCGTGGCCCGGTGTGGGACGCTCATCGCCGCACTGGCCACCGATGCCGACAACCTCTTCGTGGTGCTGTCCAGCCGGGCGATCAACGAGGCAGCCTTCATCGTCGCCCGGGCCCGGGCCGAGCCGACGGCGGAGAAGATGCTCCGCGCCGGGGCCAACCGGGTCGTGAACCCACACGAGTTGGGAGGATCACGGATCGCAGCCCTCGTGTCCCAACCGCATGTCGCGGAGTTCGTCGACGTCGTGATGCACGAACAGGGCCTCGAGTTCCAGCTCTCGGAGGTGGAGCTGCCCGTCGGATCCCCGCTCGTGGGCAGAACCCTGGGAGACTCACATCTCCGGGCGACCACGGGAGCACTTGTGCTCGCGATGCGCAACAGTGACGGCAGCTTCGTGACCAACCCGTCGCCCGACATCGCACTGCAGGACGGACAGATCCTGATCGCCATCGGCACCGACTCCCAGCTCGAGAGCCTCCGTGTGGCCAGCGGATCGGATCACGAGCCGCCACGCTGGCCGGTTCGCTGAAGGGTCCCGGCCGGTAGCACCAGCCGGGGCGGTCCCGGTGCCGGGTGCGGGAGAGGTGACCGCGCCACGGCACCTGACCCGGGGCGACGGCCGGACTCCCGATCAGAACCGATCCGGCACGCGGTGGCGGTCCCTACGGGGCTCGGTGTAGTCGCCGGGATCCTGGCGCTCGGGGAGTGTCACCTTCGCGGGTGGGTTCCGTTCGTAGGGAATCCGCTCCAGGAGGTGGCTGATCGTGTTGAGCCGTGCCCGCCGCTTGTCGTTCGAGTCCACCACGTACCACGGGGCCCATGCCGTGTCGGTCGCATCGAACATGTCATCACGCGCACGCGAGTAGTCGTACCAGCGGCTGTAGGACTCGAGGTCCATGGGTGAGAGCTTCCACGTCTTTCGCCCGTCGTCGATCCTGGATTCCAGGCGGCGCGTCTGTTCCTCCTGGCTGACCTCGAGCCAGTACTTGAGCAGGATGATGCCGGAGTCGACCATCGCCCGTTCGAACTCGGGGACCATGCGGATGAAGCGGCGCGACTCCTCCTCGGTGCAGAACCCCATCACGCGCTCCACACCTGCCCGGTTGTACCAGGACCGATCGAAGATCACGACCTCCCCTGCGGAGGGGAAGTGGGAGATGTAGCGCTGCACGTACATCTGGGACTGTTCCCTCGGGGTCGGGGCGGGAAGGGCCACGACCCGGAACACCCGCGGACTGACCCGCTCGGTGATCCGCTTGATCACCCCACCCTTGCCGGCTCCGTCGCGTCCCTCGAACACGACGCAGACCTTCGCCCCGGTCGCCTTGACCCACTCCTGCAGGTGGACGAGCTCAACCTGCAGCTTGCGCAGTTCGGCCTCGTAGTGCTTCCGGCGGAGCCTGTCCGGCCGGTCGGTCGGACCGCTCCCCTCCGGACTCCCGGCGAAGTCAGCGTGTCGTCCCTCGTGGTCGTGGTGGGTGCTGTGGTGGTGTTTCGCCATCTCATGGCCTCCTGGGTGTGCCGCGCCCTAGGCGTGGCCCGTCACCGCCGTGCCGGCTGCGGCAGTGCTTCGTTGCACGGGTTCGCCGGGGTCCGAGCCGTTCCCCCTGCGGACACGGATGACCTTCTCGACGCCGAGCATCCCGGGGGCCAGCAGTGACAGCGCCAGCACCAGGAGCCACTGGGCACCGGTCAGCGAGACCGTGTCGAGCAGCCGCTGGAACATGGCGAGTTCCACCGCGGCCCAGGTCAGCAGCCATCCTGCGATGAGCCATCCGAAGTAGGGGAACATCGGTGGTGACCACGGGGCCCTTCGTTCGCGACGCATGACCACGCCGATGTTGACCGCTGCGAGCGAGACCACCGCGAAGGCCATCGTCATCGGTGTGGAGGCGACCTCCGAGGACGGTTCACCCGGACCCCACTGGAGCACCGCCAGCGCGCTGGCGGCCACCACGAACCCCGAGAGCGCCCAACGGGTCACCTGGGGACCGTTGACGATGCGAGTGCCCGGGTGCCTCGGGGGACGCTGCATCACTCCCTCGTCGGGCACGTCCACCATGAGTCCGACGACGACGGTCACCACCACGAAGAACTTGCTGAAGAGCAGCTGCATCGGGAACATGGCCACGCCGTCGTTGACGTTGAGGATGGTCGCCAACACCATCAGCTGCAGCACCGAGGACAGAACCGTCAGCTGGAGGCGGATGTAGGTGGAGATGCGCCGGTAGATGTCCCGGCCCAGCTCGACGGCCCGCACCAGGGTCGCGAAGTTGTCGTCGGTGAGCACGATCTTCGCGGCCTGCTTGGAGACCTCGGAACCGCTGCCCATGGCAACCCCGACGTCTGCCTGCTTCAGAGCGGCTGCATCGTTGACGGCGTCGCCGGTCATGGCCACGACCTCGCCGGATTCCTGCATCAGCCGGGCGAGTCGCAGCTTGTCCTCGGGGGCGACCCGCCCGAAAACGTGCAGCTCGGGCAGCGAGGCGACCACGTCGGCGTCGCTCGTGTGCTGCAGCTCCGTACCGGTGATCACTCCCGGCCCGAGGCCCAGCTCGTCGGCGATGGCACGGGCGGTGATCGTGTGGTCGCCGGTGATCATGCGCACGTCGATCCCGGCACCCAGGGCGGTGTGCACGGACTCCACCGCCTCGGGCCTGAGTGGGTCGATGATGCCGACGAGACCGACGAAGACCAGGTCCCGGACCGCTCCCATCGGATCGTTGCGGGCCTCCTGCATGGACTCCTCGTCGAGCCCCCGGGCCGCGAATGCGAGCACCCGCAGACCCTTCTCGGAGAGCCGCCGGTTGGCGGCCAGCAGTTCCTCGCGCATCTCCTCCAGCGGAACGACCTCACCGGCACGCAGTGCGCTGGAGCAACGCTGCAGCACCACGTCCGGTCCGCCCTTGACCGCCATGAACCAGGGACTCGTGACCGCCGGCCCGTGGATCTCGGCGGGTCGGGCATGGAAGGTGGCCATGAACTTGTACTCGGAGTCGAAGGGCACCTCCAGGGCCCGCGGCACCGACTCGCGGGTGGCCTCGGCGTCGACTCCGATCTTCGCGGCCAGCACGACGAGGGCGGCTTCGGTCGGATCCCCGATTATCGACCCGTCATCGGCGACGGCGGCATCGGAGCACAGCGCCAGGCCGAGGGCGAGCGGGGTGAAATCCGGTGTGTCGGTTCCCGCCGCACCCAGGATCGCTCCGGTCTTGTCGTATCCGGAGCCCTGCACCCGGTACCAACGCCCACCCGCGTACATGGAGGTGACCGTCATCGCGTTCATGGTGAGGGTGCCGGTCTTGTCGGAGTTGATGACCGTTGTGCCACCCAGGGTCTCCACGTCCGAGAGGGACTTCACCACCGCCTTCTGCTCGGCCAGGCGCTGGGCGCCGGAGGACAGCATCGTCTGCACGAAGGTGGGCAGGCCGGTGGGGATC
The DNA here is from genome assembly GCA_023958095.1 of Microthrixaceae bacterium. Taxonomy (GTDB): domain Bacteria; phylum Actinomycetota; class Acidimicrobiia; order Acidimicrobiales; family Microtrichaceae; genus JAMLGJ01. The sequence goes on along the minus strand of JAMLGJ010000015.1, from coordinate 34,636 downwards.
GACGCGATCGCCGTCGATATGCACAACAACACGAGCGTTTCGAGTTCCTGGCCGCGCAGCAGCCCGACCACCGCGATGACCGCGACCGCTCCCCATGCGAGGAGGCCGAACACCTTGGTCATGCCGTCGAGCTCCTGCTGCAACGGCGACTTCGTGCGCTTCGTGGCCGTCACCATGTCGGCGATGCGGCCCATCTGGGTGCGGGCACCGGTGGCGGTGACCAGGTAGGTGGCGGACCCGCGGGTCACCTGGGTGTTCTGGAAGACCATGTTCTGGCGGTCCCCCAGCGCCACGTCGCCGGCTTCGAGGGTCCGTGGGTCCTTGGCCACCGGAGCGCTCTCACCGGTGAGGGCCGCCTCCTGCACCTCGAGCGTGGCCGCCGTGGTGAGCCGCCCGTCGGCCGGCACGAGGTCGCCGGCCTCGATGAGCACCACGTCCCCGGGGACCAGTTCCGCCGCCGGCACCTCGGCCACCTGGCGGTCACGCCGGACCCGGGCGACCGGCACCTGCATCTCGGCGAGGGCATCGACACTGGCCTGCGCCTTCAGCTCCTGGTTGGTGCCCATGACCACGTTGAAGGTGACCAACGCCGCCACCACCAGCGCGGTCGGCACCTGGCCTATCAACAGGCTGGCGACGGCCACGATGAGCAGCATCACGTTCATCGGGTTGGAGAGCTGGCCCCGTGCCACCACCCAGGGGCTCGGTGGTGGTTCGCTGGTCACCTCGTTGGGGCCGTAGCGCTCCAGGCGCACCTGCGCCTCACCGGAGGTGAGGCCCGACTGCGGATCCACCCCTGCTGAGGAGGCCACGGCTCCGGCATCACGGAGGTGGGCGTCATCGAACGACGGGGCATCGACTGGGGGCGTCATGGAGGCTCCTGGCTCGCAGCACACTCCAACCGCTGCGTTCCGGCAGGCTACTCCCCGGCCGGGGATGCCGCTCCGCGTGCGCCGATCGGCAACCGCTCCACCACCAGCACCAGCAGCGAGCCGACCACGACCCCCACGAGGGCCGATGCGGCGGTGTTGACCAGCCAGGCGAGCACCCCACCGACCACCGCCACCCCGTCGACGAGGTGTTCCAGCTCGTGCACGAGGTGATACGGCGTGTTCCATCCGAGCTCGTCGGATCCGACCAACAGGATGTGCCCTCCCACCCAGAGCATCGCGGCAGTCCCGATGACCGACAGCCACGAGAGCACCCTGGGCATGCCCACCACCATCAGGTGTCCGATGCGCCTGGAGCGCCGGGAATCGCGCTGGGCCAGGCGGAGGCCGATGTCATCCATCTTCACGATGAGCGCGACCACCCCGTAGACGCCGATCGTGATGAGGACGCCCACTATCGCGAGGATCACCCCGCGCGACAGCACCGGCTCGTCGATCACCTCCTTGAGGGCGATGACCATGATCTCGGCGGAGAGGATGAAGTCGGTGCGTATCGCCCCGGTCACGGTGCGTTCCTCGGCGTCTGCGCCCTGCTCGGGCACCGGTACGTCGTGGTCGTGGTCGTCGTGGCGCAGCGCGTGGATGATCTTGTGGGCACCCTCGTAGGCCAGGTAGGTGCCACCACACATCAGGATCACCTCGACCACCGTCGGAGCGATCGAGCTGAGCAGCAACGCTGCGGGAAGGATGATCAACAGCTTGTTGCGCAACGACCCGACAGCGATCCGTCGGATGATCGGCAGCTCGCGTTCGGCGGCCAGGCCGCGCACGTAGGCCGGGGTCACCGCGGCGTCGTCGACGACCACACCTGCGGCCTTGACGCTCGCCCGTCCGGCAGCCGCCCCGACGTCGTCGACCGAGGCCGCTGCGAGCTTGGCCAGTGCCGCAACATCATCGAACAAGCCGACCAGTCCGCCTGCCATCACCAATCCTCGTGCCGCCGGGTCGTCCCAGACCCTACCGGTCCTCCGATGGCGGTCGTCGGTCGTGCCGGGAGCACCCGGGCGGGGGACCGTTCAGCGCTCGAAGCCGAACGCGACACCGGTTGAGAACTTCGTCATCGTCACCTCGGGCAGTTCGTCGAAGGGCTCGGGGTGACGCTCGAGCACCCAGCGCCGCTCACCGTCCGCACGCACACCCCAGTGAGGATCCACCCCGGTCGCGATTGCGCCGAGCGCACGGTGCTCGCCCGATGCGAGAACCGTTGCCCAGGAGATGTGCTCCTCCTCGAGCGCCGGACAGCCACCGAGTTCGACCACGACGGTGCCGTTTCCCGGCACCGACACCGACCAGTCGAGATAGCTCCGCGGCCGGAAGGCGGGGTGCAACTCGAACACCGCGGCGACCGATTCGGCGTCGTCACCGAGGTCGAGCATCTTCTTGAGGCGTTCCGCCACGACGCCCCCCACGCCCGTGAACTGTTTCGAGACCGCGTCGAACGCGGCCGGTGCGCCGAGCCGGGTGCGCACCGCTTCGGCGAAACCCATCACCAGCAGGTGGCCCTGGAGGCACACCTCGTCGATGATCCCGAGCAGCGCCGCGGAAGCGAAATCCCTCATGTGGAGGTCCGCGTCGAGTGGTCCGGAGTAGTCGCACATCCCGTCCACCTCCCCGGATGGCCCTGGGACATCCGGCACCGGCACGGCTGCGGCCCTGGTGCGGCCCATCCTGGCCGCGGCCTCCGGGGTGGGAGTGGGTTCGGCGGACTCGTCGATCTCCATGGTCCACTGGCAGTGCGGACGGCGGTCGGGCGGTGTGCGGGGTGGGCGGTGCACGGGCCTCACGCGCAGGCGGGGATTCGTGGCCCAGCCGGTGGCGTCGAAGGTGGGGTCCTCTATGTCGTGGCACATCGCGACCACGTACTCCTCCCCCATGGGTTCGACGTCCATCAGCGCTCCGCAGTGGTCGAGGTGGAACTCGCCGTGGTGGTCGTCGATCACGGTGAAGCGGAAGTCGAGGAACTCCGGGGGTGCACCGATGTCGAGCTGCATGCCCTTCATGCACACCTCGACGGTGTCGCCCTCGAATCGCAACAGGCGCTGCATCCGCTTCGAGTAGACCGGACTCGCCGCCATCCACTCCTCGATGGCGACGTCGCGCATCGTCTCGATGCCGTGGGGTATCACCGTCGGCATCCCCGCCCGGTCGATCAGCTGGCCCGCGAGCAGCAGTTCGCGCGCCAGGTCGGCCAGCTGGTCGTGGTCGAGATCCGAGATGGTGAGCGTGGCCACATCCCCTCCGGGCCGGTTCACGGGTGGCACCTGGGGACCAGGGGCTGTCGAAAGGATAGGGTCGCCACCGCGCCCGGACGAGCAGTGCGAGGAGGATGCCGTGGGCAGGTGGAGCCGTGCGGAGATCGAGGACGCCTTCGGCACCTACCAGGAAGCCGCGCGCCGGGCGGGTGCCACCGGGGACTGGAACCCGTGGGCCGACCTCTTCACCGAGGACGCCACCTACCTGGAGGCCCACTACGGCCGCTTCGAGGGCCGCGAGGCGATCAGGGAGTGGATCACATCGACCATGGCCGAGTACCCGAACTGCGAGATGACCGGGTTCCCGATCGACTGGTACGTGATCGACGAGGACGAGGGACGTGTCGTGTGCAGGGTGTGGAACCGCATGCAGGACCCGGGTGACGGCAGCGTCCACCAGGAGGCGAACCTGACCGTGTTGCAGTACGCCGGGTCGGGCATGTGGTCACACGAGGAGGACCAGTACAACCCGGCCAACTTCGCACCGATGATCAGGGGCTACCTCGACCGCAGGCGGGAGCTGGCCGCTGGTTCCTGAGCCGGTCAGGTGCGCCCGTCCAGTTCGGCCACGAGACGCTTGGGGGCGGTGAGACGGTAGGAGGCGTCGAGCAGCTCCTGCACCTCGGACCAGTCGGTTGAGTCGCCCAGGTCGACGCCCAGCCATCCCGACGGACCCAGGTAGGCGGGCACGAACACCCTCGGATCCTCCAGCAGCGCCGGGCGTTCGACGGGGTCCGGCACCACGACGACGGCGTGTGGGTGCTGGACCCACTCCCCCGCCTCCTTGAGGGACCCGCCGTAGTAGCAGAAGACCTTCCCGGTGAAGAACGCCGGTCGGCCGTGCGACACCTTCTCGTCCGCGCCGGGGAAGCCGTGGGCGATCCCGCGCACCCTCGCCAGGTATGGATCATCGTCGTCGAACATCCTCGGGTGTGCCACTGGTGAGCAGCGTACGCCGCCGGGCAGCGGCCGGCTCGGCGCCGCACCGGCCCGGATCACCTCGAACGGATGCCCTCCAGCGCCCGGCCCAGGCGCTCGATCGCGGCGGGGGTCCGCACACCCCACCAGAGGAGGTCCTTGCCGTCCACGAACACCACGGGTGCCACGGCTTCGAGTTCGCCGCGGTGCCGCTCCGCGAACGGGTAGGGCTCCGATGGCGCCAGCACCACGTCGGGTTGCCTGCGGCCGGCTTCGCCGAGGTCGGTCTCCGGGTACGGCTCGGGGTCGGGTGCACAGACGTTGGAGATCCCGATCGCCTCGAGGACACCCGATCCGTAGGTGGGTGAACCCAGGGCCATCCACGGTCGTCTCCAGATGGGCACGAAGGCGCTCAGCGCCGTGTCGCGTGCCGGGGGCAGCTGCGGCATCGTCCATTCGACACCCAGTTCCGACGCGAGCGGGGCCAGCTGCTCCACCACGTCGGCGGGTGAGCGGATGTGCAACACCCACACCGGCACCCCGGCCTCCACGAGCGCATCGTGGTCCTCGCGCCGGTTCTCCTCCCGGTCGAGTATCACCAGGTCCGGTTCCATCGATGCGATCGCGTTCAGGTCCGGCGTCTTGGTACCTCCGACCTGCACGAGCTCGGGGTGTTCGCAGAAGCGCGTGCAGGCCACCGGTTCGACACCCCAACCGAGGAGTGTCTCGGTCATCGACGGGACGAGGCTGATCACGCGCACACCACCAGTCAAGCTTCCCGGAAGCGGCCGATCGGCTCACACCGGGGACAGGCCGGACCCGTCGAGCTCGCGCGGTGCGGCGGTGGGGCCACACCGGATCGGATGCGGGTGTACACCCCGCGAGGCCCGCGGTGTGGTGGAATCCCGGTCATGGCGAAGCGGTCGGGCGACGGGTTCCTGCAGTGTGCCGATGGGCACGTGCGCTGGGGGCTCTTCGGCGCAGCGGGCGTGCTGTTCGCCCTCGGGGACGGACCCGAGGTGGAGGTGCTGCTGCAGCTCCGATCGGCCCACGCCCACGAGGGTGGCACCTGGTCGTGTCCCGGCGGCGCCATCGACGAGGGCGAGTCGACGCTGGATGCCGCCCTGCGCGAGGCGGCAGAGGAGGTCGGTGCGCCACCGGAACCGTGGTCCGTCGTGGGCGAGTACGTCTTCGCCCCCGCCAGCGACTGGCACTACACCACCGCGGTCGTGAGGGTCCCGCACCGATTCGGCAGCACCGTCAACTTCGAGACCGAGGACGTCCGCTGGTGCACCCCCGACCGGGTGGCCGAGTTGCCGCTGCACCCCGGGTTCGCCGCGGCCTGGCCCCATCTGCGGACGCTGCTGGGACCTGAGGGCGAATGAGCAGGTTGCCGACCTACTTCATCTCCCACGGGGGTGGGCCCTGGCCGTGGATCAAGGACCTCCTGCCCGGCGACTGGACGCTGCTCGAGTCGTCCCTGCGGGCGATTCCCTCACAGCTCGGCACGACGCCCACCGCGGTGCTTGCGGTGTCGGCCCACTGGGAGCGACAGGAGTTCACGCTGCAGACCGCTCCGAGTCCTCCCACGCTCCATGACTACGGCGGATTCCCCGATTTCACCTACGCCATCCAGTACCCGGCGCCGGGCTCGCCCGCGGTGGCGGAACGCACCGGTGAACTGCTCTCCCGAGCAGGTCTGCGTTGGGGCACCGACGACCAGCGGGGATTCGACCACGGGACGTTCGTCCCCCTGCACGTGGTCTATCCGGATGCAGAGGTCCCGGTCCTGCAGATGTCCATCCGCAGCGGATACGACCCGGCGGCACACATCGAGGTGGGCAGGGCGATCGCCCCGCTGCGCGACGAAGGGGTGCTGATACTCGGCAGCGGCCTGTCGTACCACAACCTCACAGCCATTGGCCCGGTGGGGGTGCAGCCCTCGGCCGACTTCGACAACTGGTTGCACGAGACCCTGGTCGACCACGTCGGGGCCACCCGCAGCGAACGCCTCCTGCGCTGGGAGTCAGCTCCGGGAGCGAGGCGGAGCCACCCGAGTGCGGACCACCTGATACCCCTGATGGTCGCGGTCGGGGCGGCCGAGGACGACCCCGCGACCCTCACCTACCACGACACCGACCTCATGGGATCTGGGATCACCGCTTCCAGCTTCGGGTTCGGTCTTCGGACGCAGCCGGCCTGACCCGTGTCCCGGGTGGGACCGCATCGACCCTCCAAGGATTGCTTGCCGACCCCTCGGGAGCGTGTGAGGATCGAAGCCGTCCCCGACCACAGCGGGAGGAGTTCGATGACCACTGCTGTTGCACCGGAGTCCTCGAACCCGCAGCCCGAGCGCCGCCCCAATCCGGTTGGTTGGGTCGTCATGGTGGTTGCGGGCGGGATCCTCGCCCTTCTCGCACTGGCACCCCTGGCCGGGGGTGGCCTCCTGGTCTGGGCGGACGCCACCCAGAAGGACGGCGATGGCTTCTTCTCCACCCCGGATGGGCGCCTCGAGACCACCGCGTACGCGATCACCTCCGACGAGATCGACCTGGGCGCGGACCCCACCCGCGACAGCACCGGGGTGGACCTGGGGGACTTCGTCACGCTGCGCCTGGAGGTCGAGGGCACCTCGGAGACGCCGGCGTTCGTGGGAATCGGCCCCGAGTCCGACGTCTCGCGCTACCTCGGAGGTGTCGGGACGGCGACGGTGGAGGACATCTCCTTCGACCCGTTCGCGGTGAGCTACCGCTACTCCGAGGGTGCTGCACCGAAGGGTGCTCCCGGCTCGGAGGACTTCTGGGTCGCCTCCGCGGAGGGCTCCGGTCCCCAGCGGCTCGAATGGGAGCCCGAGGTGGGCAACTGGTCGGTCGTGGTCATGAACGCGAACGGCGACCCGGGCGTGAGCGTCGACGCGGCCCTGGCCGCGAAGTCGCCGTGGGTGCTGCGGGTCGGGGTCGGGCTCATCGTGGGAGGTGCCTTCGGACTGCTGGTGGGTGCAGTACTCCTGGTCGTCGGTGTGGTCGGGCTGGCACGCGGATCGCACATCGACCTCGCGGGACCACACCCCGGTGATGCGCCGGTTCGCATCGAGGGTCGCCTCGACGAACCGGTGAGCCGCTGGCTGTGGCTGGTCAAGTGGATCCTGCTGATCCCGCACCTGGTGGTGTTGGTGGTGCTGTGGCTGGCCTTCGCGGTGGTCTCGTTCATCGCGTTCTTCGCGATCCTGTTCACCGCGCGCTACCCCCGCTCGCTGTTCGGGTTCAACCTGGGGGTGCTGCGCTGGACCTGGCGGGTCACCTACTACGGCTACAGCGCGCTGGGAACCGACGACTACCCGCCGTTCACCCTCGGGGAGGTACCCGGGTACCCCGCGACCCTGACCGTCGCCTACCCGGAACGCCTGAGCCGCGGCCTTGTGCTGGTCAAGTGGTGGTTGCTTGCGATCCCCCACTACCTGGTGCTCGCCCTGATCGGCGGCACGGTCGGAGCCGGGGTGTCCGGGGGCGACTGGCAGGTCCCCTTCGGGGGCCTGCTACCTCTGCTCGTGCTCGTGGTGGCCGTGTCGCTGCTGTTCACCGGCACGTATCCGGCGGGGCTGTTCGACCTCGTGATGGGGCTCAACCGGTGGGTCTACCGGGTCATCGCCTACGTCGCGCTCATGCGCGACGAGTACCCACCGTTCCGCCTCGACCAGGGAGCAACCGAACCCGATGTGCCGGGAACGGCCACCGCCTCCGGCAGCGCGCGCCCGGCCGGTACGAACCCAGGGGCCTGAGCGGGCCCCCGACCGGCGGACCGGTGGACCGTCGGGTTGGTGCGACCGATCCGGGTTCTGTGGCTCAACCCCCGCCGTCGGGCAGTGGCACCTCCAGCCCGGCAGCCACCCCTTCGAGCAGCTCCCGGAAGCCTTCTTCATCGAGGCCGTACACCGCCAGTGACCATTCCGGATCACCGGCGTAGTACACGCCGAATCCCTCGTTGAACGGGCCCCACTCGAGGTTCACCGAACTCTCGGAGGGTTCGATCCCGTACAGGAGCTCCCCCGCCACCTGCGTGACGTGGATGCCCGCGTCCACCGATGACCCCCAGTAGCGAGCGCAGACGTGTTCGATGTTCGTACCCCCGATCCCGGGCAAGGGCCCGGTGTCGAGGACCGCCGGCATCACGGGTGTGAGATCGGGGAGCTCCCCGAGCGCGCACGGCCCCGCTCCTGCGATCAGTGGCAGCGGCCGAGCCTCCGTTGCCGGCTGTGTTGTCGGGGAGCCGGTGGTGGGTGCCCCCGCGGCCGTGTCGGGCCCCGGTCCGTCCGCGCCCGGCACCCAGAGCGCTGCGCGGACGTAGGGCGCCTCGGGGTTGTTCGTCGTGTCGATGTCGGTGTCCCACGCCACCAGTGCATCGTCGGTGCCCAACCAGCTCTGTACGCAACACGACGCGTTCCACGGAACGGGCTCCACCGGTACCCACGAGTTCCCGACGAGTCGCCATGGGGTCACACCGCTGTCAGGGGTCGCCGGGACTCCGCCCATCGGGACACAGGGACCCACCAGGAGCTCCGGACCCGCTGCTGCGGCCACCGATGGGCAGTGGGCACCATCAGGGGACACGGGCACCTCGGGGAGTGCCTCCCAGGTGCCGGTGCCCGGATCGAGCACCGCTGCGCGACCACTGGCAGGCGCGGACCGCTCGAAGAGGTACACCTCTCCATCACGGGCCACGGCGAGGGAGTCGGCAGTGAATCCCGGGGAGGATCCCGCGGATGCGGGCAGTCCCGGCACCTCGCGCATGGAGGTACCGGCGGAGTCCCAGGCGAGGCCGGCCTCCTCGCTCCAGGACGCTGCAACCACCTCTGCACCGGTCCACACCGGGTTGGAGGTGAGCAGATTCGTGTGGCTGACCGGGTCCTCGGGCATCTGCAACGGCGTGGAGGTGCCATCACGCGGATCGAGCACGGAGCCATGGGTGGTGTCGATGACGCGCTCACCGGTCCACAACAACGCCGCGTGGCCGGATGGCTCCGAGGGACCGAGCGCTCCCAGCGATACGAGTTCGGGTGCGAGCTCCACAGCGCCGTGGTCGACCCACGAGTCCTCGCCGGCTCGCCGGGTCTTCCAGGTGACGCTGCGCGGACCCTCGCCGGTCACCCCCGCGGGCACACCGACCAGGACGAGGGTGTCGGCGGCCGCGACCACCGCAGCGTCGGCCAGTCCGGTGTCGGGCAACCGCGTCCAGGACCGTCGCGCGATGTCGTACAGGTACGCGGTTGCAGCCTCGTCGCCCCGAGCGGTGCCCACCACCACCAGCTCGGTCCCGGTCCATGCGAGACTCGCTCCCGACATGGGCGGGACCGGGCCCGGGTCGATCTCGTGCCACCCCGGTGGGTAGTCGCCGAAGCCGTCCCCGGGGTCGTCCGGGATGTTCGCCACGACATCGAGGTCTCCGTCGTCAGCCGTCCACACCACGACACCTGCCAGCACCGCCACGAGGCATGCTGCAGCTGCACCGACGGCCAGGACCCACCCGGGACGGCGACCCCGGAGGGTTGCCGACCGACGACGGGCCTGCAGCGAGACGGCCAGGTCCGCTGCATCGGTGTGGAACGTTGCCCGGGTGGCCTGCCGGAGCCCGTCCGCAATCAGCTCGTCGATGTCCGGCACGGTCGCCTCGTCCATCGGGCCGTCGTTGCTCGATTCTGGGTTCATCGGGATGCCTCCTGCCCTGGGTGGGCGGGCGCAAGCCGCGCCGAGAGCGCGGACCGGGCATGGAAGAGCGCGTTTCGCACCGCCCCGGATGAGGAGCCCACGACCTCGGCGATCGAGTCCACCCCCAGATCCAGCAGGTAGTGCAGCACCACCACTTCTCGTTGGCGGCGTGGCAGGGCGAGCACCGCTTCGGTCACGTCCTCCGCGAGAGTGCGGGTCTCCAGCTCCTCCGGAACCGGAGGGCCGACCCGGTGGAGCGCTCGCCGCTCGGCCCCTCGCCGCCTCAGCTGTTGCCGGCACCAGTTGAGCGAAACCGTCATCGACCAGGCCTCGAGCGATGCGAGCTCCTCGCCGGCGTCCACTCGTTCCCACGCACGCACGAGTGCCTCCTGGGCGCTGTCCTCCGCGAGGGACGCATCCCCACAGATGGCGAACACCGCACGGGCGAGGCGGTCATGCAGCCCGACCGCCTCGTTTGCGAAGGATCTAGCGTCCACGGCTTCCTCCCATGTGCAGTAGACGCACGACGGGGGTCCCGAGGTTAGATGCGCTTCCGGTGGACCGGCCCACCCGCTCCCGCGGTAATCTGACGGGGCGTCAGATTCTCCTGGCGACCAGCGGATCAAAGGCGGCGCAATGGCCGAACTGCCAAGGATCATCAGCGTCGACGACCACGTCGTCGAACCACCCCACGTCTGGCAGGAATACCTGCCGGAACGATTCCGCGCCGACGGGCCCCGGATCGAGAGGCGGGGCATCGGCCACATGGCCCACATCGGTGGTGGCACCTACGAACAGACCTTCGACCCCGATGGCCCACCGGCGGACTGCTGGGTCTTCGGCGACCTCGTCTACATCCACAAGCGTCACGTGGCCGCGGTCGGCTACTCGCGCGACGAGATGACGATGACACCCATGACCTACGACGAGATGCGTCCCGGCTGCTACGACCCCAAGGCACGCATCGAGGACCAGGAGATGAACCACGTGGAGGCATCCCTGTGCTTCCCCACCTTCCCCCGGTTCTGCGGCCAGACCTTCACCGAGCACCCGGACCACGAGATGGGCCTCGCCTGCGTGAGGGCCTACAACGACTGGATGGTCGAGGAGTGGTGCGGTGACTCCAACGGCGCCCTCATCCCGCTGATCATCGTGCCACTCTGGGATGCCGAGCTCGCGGCGGCGGAGGTTCGCCGGAACGCCGAGCGGGGAGTGCACGCGGTCTGCTTCAGCGAGATCCCCCCGCACCTGGGCCTGCCGTCGATCCACTCCGGGCAGTGGGATCCCTTCATCGCGGCGTGCGAGGAGACCGACACCACGATCAACATGCACATCGGGTCCTCCTCGCGGATGCCCGCCACCTCATCGGATGCCCCGGTCGCGGTCGCAGCGTCACTCAGCTTCAACAACTCGATGGCGTCGATGAGCGACTGGTTGTTCTCGGGCAAGCTCGTGGAGTTCCCCGACCTCAGGATCGCCTACAGCGAGGGACAGATCGGCTGGATCCCCTACCTGCTGGAACGCGTCGACGACGTCTGGAAGGAACACCGCGCCTGGGGCGGGGTCGCCGACATCATCCCCGAACCCCCCTCCACCTACTACTACCGCAACGTCTACGGGTGCTTCTTCAGGGACCGCCACGGTCTCGAGTCGCTGGATGTCGTCGGTGAGGACAACGTCACCTTCGAGACCGACTACCCCCACACCGACTCCACCTGGCCCCACAGCCGCGAGGTCGCCGAGGCCATGGTCGAGGGGCTCACCGACGAACAGGTCCACAAGGTGATGCGGGGCAACGCGATACGGATGCTGTCGCTGGACCTGGACCACTAGCAATCGCCACCACCGACGGTCCGCCCCGAGCCCGGCCGTCTCGTGGTTGGCCGGGAGTCAGACCGAGAACGTGGTGAACGTGCCTGCGGCAGTGGCCACGAGTCGCCCGTCGGAGTCCTCGACCCGACCCTCGAGGTGCAGGACCGTCCGGCCCTTCTTCAGCACCTCGACCGCAGCAGTGAGCCTGCCCGCCGATGCGGGACGCACGAAGCGCAACTGCAGGTCGACCGACGTCGCGTACTCGCCCTCCGGCAACACCGACATCGCCGCCGAGCCCATCGCTGTGTCGACCAGGGCGAAGAGCACCGCACCGTGCACGACGCCGTTCGGATTGAGGTGCTGGTCGGCAACCTCCAACGACGCAGTCGAGTGACCCGGGGAGTCCTCGGCCACCTCCATCCCGAGGAAGGCACGCAGGGGGAACTCGCCGTAGGCCGATGTGTCCTCCATGGTTCACCCAGTATTGCCCGCGGATGCTCCGGTACCGTTGTGGCGCCACTCCGGGTGCGAACTCCCGGTGGCCGGTGGCTCAACCGCGAGGTGTGGACATGCACGACGAGCTCCTCGATGCGCTCGACGAAGAACAGCGCACCCTCGCATCGATGGTCGCTCCGCTCGACGCCGAATCGTTGCTGAAGCCCAGCCGGTGCGATGGGTGGTCGATCGCCGATGTGCTCGTGCACCTGGCACAGACCAACGAGCTCGCAGCGGCCAGCACAAGGGGTCTCTTCAACGACGCGGTGCAGTCCGCACCGCAGGTCGGCGAGGCCGCGGACGTCGACCAGTGGGCAGCCGCCGCTGTGCAGGCAGAGTCGGACACCTCTCCCGAGACTGCACGGGCCCGATGGCTGGCCAGTGCCTCGGCGCAGGTGGATGCGTTCCGAGGAATCGACTCCTCGGAACGCGTCGAGTGGGTGTCGGGCGAGCTCGCCGCGCGTTCGCTCGCCACGACCCGCCTCGCCGAGACCTGGATCCACTCCGCCGACATCGCTTGGGGCCTGGGTCTGGATCTCGAGCCCAGCAGGCGCCTCTGGCACATAGCACGCCTGGCACACAGGACCCTGCCGTATGCCTTCACCCGCGCCGGCGAGGAACCCACCGGAGAGGTGGCGTTCGTGCTGGATGCACCCGACGGGACCGAGTGGGCCTTCGGGGACCCGGCGGCTCCGACGGTGCTGCGCGGCCCGGCCCTGGAGCTCTGCCAGGTCGCCGGACAACGGGTCCGCGCGGGGGACACCTCGCTGCGCGGTGTCGGACCCGATGCGATCGCAGCGCTGGCAGTGGTCAGGACCTTCGCCTGAGCCATCGACGTGCTCGACCGCACCGCCCCCACGAGGGGGTGTGCACCGGACCCGTTCAGGCTGCGCGGGTGGTACGAGGTGGGTCGTGGTCGATGCCTGCCGCGTGAAGGCGCGCATGGGCGACCGCAGCATCCAGGTCGTCGAAGATGTGACCCTGTTCGTCGAGGTGCGCGAGCGCACCGACGATTCGCAGCACGCGGACGTGTTCGGGTCTCGGACCCTTGAGCAGCACCGTCATGCCCCGCTGTTCGAGGTCGGCGACGATCTGGCCGAGGGCCTGGGCGCCGGTCGCGTCCAGCACCTGCAGGTCGGGTAGCCGCAGTATCACCACGCGCACGTCCGCAACGCGCGCGAAGTCGGTCAGAAAACGCTGGGCGGCGCCGAAGAACAAGGCCCCGTCGATCCTGTAGGCGACTATGTGCTCCGCGAGCAGTTCGTGTTCCTCGCGGTCGTCCACCTCGACGGGGATCGGCGTCTCGGTCAGCGCGGTGGTGCGGGCGACGTTGCGCAGGGCCAGGACCGCCGCTGCTGCGACACCGATCTCCACGGCCACGATCAGGTCGAACACCACCGTCGCCGCCGCCGTGAGCACCAGCACCAGTGCGTCGGAACGCGTCGAGCGCAGGATCGCTGCCACGCTGGGGGCCTCGACCATCCGCACCGCGGTGACCATGAGAACACCGGCGAGGGCGGCCAGGGGTATGCGGGCCACGATCCCGGAGCCCACCAACACCACCACGACGAGCACGAGTGAGTGCACCACCGACGACAGCCGGGTTCGGCCTCCGGAGCGCACGTTGACCGCGGTGCGGGCGATCGCTCCGGTGGCGGGCATGCCACCGAAGACCGGCGCCACGACGTTGGCGAGCCCCTGCCCGAAGAGCTCGCGGTCGGGGTTGTGGCGTGGGCCGTCGGCCATGCCGTCGGCGACCTTCGCGGACAGGAGGCTCTCGATGGCGGCCAGCATCGCCACTGCGAATGCCGGACCGAGGTAGCCGCCGAGCTCGCCCGGATCCAGTGACGGCATGTGCGGGGTCGGCAGTGTGGAGGGGAACGCGCCGATCGTGGCGACGTCCCACCCGGTGGCAGTGACCAGGATCGTGCACACCGCCACCGCCAGCAGTGACGCAGGAACGGAACGGTGCATGCGCGGAGCGAGCACCATCACGGCCACGGTGAGACCCACCAGGGCCAGAGCCTGGAGCGATCCCCCACCGATCGAGTCGACGACCGCCTGCAGCGCGACGAGTGCGGTGTTCTCGCCCTCGGGCTTGGCCACGCCGAGCGCCGAGGGAACCTGTTGCAGGAAGATGATGACCGCGATGCCGAGCGTGAAGCCCTCGATCACGGGCCACGGTATGTAGGCCAGGACACGACCGAGACGCAACAGACCGGCGGCCACCACGATGATCCCGGCCATCACACCCACGATCACCACGGCATCCACCCCGTAGCGGGCGACGAGGGGAACCAGGACCACCGTCATCGCTCCCGTGGGACCCGAGACCTGCACGTTCGAGCCACCGAACACGGCCGCCACGAGACCGGCCACGATCGCGGTCGTCAGTCCGGCGGCGGCACCGAGCCCCGAGGTGATCCCGAACGCCAGCGCCAGCGGGAGTGCCACGACACCGACGGTGAGGCCGGCGACCACGTCGGCCCGCCAGGTGCGTGACAGGCCCTCGTAGTCGGAGCGCTGCGGCAGCATGGAGCGGAACGACGACTGGCCACGCGAACCGCGGCCCGCCCGGATCGGGGTGGGGGCGCCGACATCGCTCATTGGTCGGTCAGCTCCGCGGTGAGGTCCTCGAGGAGGTCGCGGGTCTCGGTGAGCGTCGCCAGCAGGAAGCGCTTGGCGACTGCGAGGAGTTCGGCCACGAGCGGGTCGCGCAGCGAGTACACGACCGAGGAACCCTCCCGCCTGGTCGTGACCAGCCCAGCGCGGCGCAGGACTCCGAGTTGCTGGGAGAGGTGCGAGGACTCGATGCCCACGAGTGGTTGAAGTTCACCGACGGTCAGCTCCCCGTCGACGAGGACCTCCAGGGCACGTATGCGCGCCGGATGGGCCATGGCCTTGAACAGGTCGGCCTTGACCTCCGACAGGGGTGGGTTGAGTTCGGTCTCCTGACGGTTCGGTCGCGACGGCAATGAGTGGTCCTTCCCTGGGCCGCCCGCCTGGCTCGGCTCGGGCGCATCGGTGTCCGGTGGATGCGGTGTGCGGTCCGTTGGAAGCCGTGACCGGTGCGCGAAGGGCCCGCAACCCACCATCTGACGTATTTGTCAGACTGTCATCATCTCACATAATCAGCTGACGAGCCGCATCAGCCGTGCCCGGTCACCCGCGCGACGGCAACACCGGATGCCCCGGCCCGCTACGAGGAGGAGCGCGCCACGAAGGGAAGTGACTCGTAGCGGCGCACGAAAGGGCCCGGAGCGTACGTCCCGCGCTCCGGATCGACCTCGTGCTCGGGGAACCGGGTCAGGAGGCGCTCCAGGGCAACCCCACCGGCGAGTCGGGCCAGGGCTGCACCGAGGCAGTGGTGGGCGCCGTAGGCGAACGTGACCATGCGCTGCGGCCGACGCCGCACATCCAGGCGGCCGGCCCCCGGGCCGAACTCGCGCTCGTCGCGGTTCGCCGAGCCGTACAAGAGCATCACCTTCTGGCCCTCGGCGATCGGAACGCCGTCCAGCTCGAGGTCCCGGGTGGCGGTCCGCGCGAGGTTCTGCACCGGTGTGGTGAGCCGCAGCAGCTCGTCGATCGCGGGGCGCACCGCCGCCGGGTTCCCGGCCAGGACCGCCCGCTGTTCGGGGGCATCGTGGAGCAGCTCCAGCGATCCGCCGAGCAACCCGGTCGTGGTGTCGTTTCCCCCGGTGACCATCGTGAAGACGAACCCGACGATCCACTCGTCGTCCACCGCGTCCACCGCCGCGAGTTGCGACACGAGGTCGTCACCGGGAGCGGCACGGAGCCGTTCGACGAGCTGTCCCGCGTAGCCGAGGAGCTCGGTGAGGG
The DNA here is from genome assembly GCA_023958095.1 of Microthrixaceae bacterium. Classification (GTDB taxonomy): domain Bacteria; phylum Actinomycetota; class Acidimicrobiia; order Acidimicrobiales; family Microtrichaceae; genus JAMLGJ01. The sequence continues at coordinate 18,667 of JAMLGJ010000015.1, read as the reverse complement.
CTCCGCCCGCAGAACCGATGTCCCCCTCCGCGTTGGCCGCGACGATGGCGTTGGTCCAGTGGTCGAATCGGCCGCGGTCACCCGGTGGTACTCCGAGGTAGTGGGCGACGAGGAAGCTGGGCAGCGGCTTGAACAGCAGCTCCACGATGTCGACCTCATCGTCCCCCGACTCGGCGAGACGATCCAGGCAGGCATCCACGAAGTCGACGATCCCGGGTTCGAAGTCGGCCGTTCGGCTGGGGGTCATCGGTTTGGAGACCAACCGGCGCATGGCGGTGTGCTCCGGCGGGTCCATCATCACCAGCGGAGCGGCACGGCCGGCGAAGACCTTCATGAGCTCGGGGTCGAGGGTCAGCCCGCTCGCGGAGGAGAACGTGGATGTGTCTCGCACCGCGTCGAAGACGTGCCCGAATCGCGACAACACGATGTACTCACCGAAGTCCGGGTCCACCGCCACGTGCACCGGATCGTTGTCGCGCAGCCAGCGGTAGTCCTCCCAGGGGCTGCGCCACGACTCGCCCCCGCGGAGCCGGTAGGGGCGTCGGTCGACCTCGGCGGTGGTCATGGGCAGCACCTCCCAGCGGGCATCCAGCGGCCCGCCCGCAGGTTAGGTCGGCCGGTAGGTGACCTGCAGTTCCTTGATGCCGTTGATCAGGTTCGAGTGGAGCCGCCTCGGCGGCGTCGCGAGCTCGATGTCGTCGATCGCGTCGAGGAGCTCCTCGAAGATGATCCGCAGCGACAACCGGGCGAGGTTCGCCCCCAGGCAGAAGTGTTCGCCGATGCCGAAGGAGAGCTGCTGGTTCGGTGTGCGGTGTATGTCGAAGGTGTGCGGGTCATCGATGATCGAGTCGTCGCGGTTCGCCGCTGCGTACCACATGATCACCTTCTCCCCCTCGGAGATGCGCTGGCCACCCACCTCGGTGTCGCGGGTGGCGGTCCGCCGGAAGTGGTGGATCGGCGGTTGCCACCTGAGGATCTCCTCGACGGCCCCGGGTATGAGGCTGCGGTCGGCACGCAGCTGCGCCAGTTGCTCGGGGTGCTCCAGCAAGGTGATGAGTCCGTGGCTCGTGGCGGTGCGCGTGGTCTCGTTGCCGGCCACGATCAGGAAGATGAAGAACAGCGAGAACTCGAGGTCGGTGAGTGCCCGCCCGTCGACCTCCGCCGCCAGCAGCGCGCTCGTCAGGTCGTCGCTGTCGGAGCCACGGGAGCGTTCGGCCATCGCATCGGCGTAGGCGAACACCTCCGCACTCGCCACCACCGAGGTGTCGGGACTCGGAGCGATCTCGGGGTCCTGGTCGTCGATGAGGCAGTGGCTCAGCTCGTAGAGACGCTGGCGGTCGGCCTCCGGGACGCCCATCAGCTCGCTGATCGACCACATGGGTATGCGCGCCGCCACATCACCCACGAACTCGCATCGTGTGTCGTCGCGCAGTTCCGCCACGACCCGTCGGGTCTCCTCGCGCAGGGCGGGTTCGATCCGTCCGATCATCTTCGGTGTGAACGCCTTGGACACGATGGTCCTGAAGGTGCGGTGGTCCGGAGGGTCCATGCCGATGATCACCATCCGGAGCTGTTCGAGTTCCTCCGGCGGCGGATCGAGGCGCAGCGGGCCCCCGACCCAGCTCGAGAAGGTGTCGGGATCGGTGGAGATCCGGCGCACGTCGTCGTGGCGTGTGATCGCCCAGAACCCGGGACCGTCGGCCTCCTCGTGCCAGTGCACCGGAGCGTCCCTGCGCAGTCGGTTGAGCCACTCGTGGGGCGCCGCCCGCTCCCACACCGAGGCGTCGGTGAGGTCGATCTCCCCCAGCGGTCCCTCGAACACGTCTGCATCAGCCATTTCCTGCCTCCAGTGTCGTACGTCGGGCCCTGCCCGAGGTCGTGAACTCCCCCAGCAGCGGAGGAACCATGAAGTCCTCGATGACCGCACGCTCCTCGTCGGGATCGTCCACGGGCATCGCCAGCAGCGAGATGATGCTGCGCAACAGCCACCGGCCCTGGGTCTCGCGTTGGGCGGCACTGGCCGCCCCGAGCCCCACGTCGTCGGTGAAGGCCTCGGTGAGCGCCGCGAGCACCTCGGAGTCGCTGCTCAGGGCGACCGGCACCGCCATGTTCTCCGGGGTGAACCAGCTCGCGAGCATCGGGTCCTCGCGAACGGCCCTGATGCCGAACAGCACCCGCTCGGTCAGCACCGAGCGCGGATCGGTCCCCGCCGGCACCTCGTGGGCCAGCCGCGCCGCGATCCTCAGCGAGGCCCGGTTGACATAGGCGAGATGCAGCGCCGCGCGGTTCTCGAAGTAGCGGTACAGCGTGGATCGGGCGCAGCCTGCATGGCGGCACACGTCGGCCATGGTCGCCCGGGCCACCCCGACCTCGGCGAAGGCACGCCCCGCGGCATCCAGCAACTCGTCGGTCGCCAGGTCCACCGCTTCGTGACGACCCCAGTTGGCCACTGACCCCTTATCGGACATCAACCGGATTCTGTCCGACAGACGGTCGGATCCGCAACTCCCAGCACGGACCGCTGCCAGCGCCGGCACCGGTAGCCTCGAATGGTGCACCCGTCACCGCCGCAGACCTCCTCGCCGGGTTCACCACCCGGCACCGCACCACGAGGACTCCCCCACCATGCGGCGGCCGCCGCGGTCCCCGGCACGCGGCGTCGGGGCACCTGCCAACGGAGCCGGTGCAGGTGACCGGCGCTTCGGCGCCCACGGCATCGATCGTGATCGCCGCACACAACGAACAGGAACGGATCGGGGCATGCCTGGGAACCGCCCTGGCAAACGCGGGTGACGGCGAGTTCGAGGTGGTCGTGGTCTGCAACGGATGCACGGATCGCACCGCCTCCGAAGCGGCCCGGTTCGAAGGTGTGACCGTGCTGGAGACACCCACCGCGGGCAAGGTCGCAGCACTCAACCTCGGGGACGGGACGGCATCGGCGTTCCCCCGCCTGTACATGGATGCCGACATCGCGATCAGCACCGACTCGCTCAGGGCACTCGTCGACGCACTCGGCGACGGGGGGCTCCTGGCTGCCGGACCAAGGGTGCGCTTCGACACCTCGAGGTCGTCCTGGGGGGTGCGCGTCTACCACTCGGTGTGGACGAAGCTGGGTTGGGAGCGCGCCACGATCATCGGCGGCGGGATCTACGGGGTGTCGCGCGCGGGGCGGGAGCGCTTCGGGGAGTTCCCCGACATCAACGCCGAGGACTACTGGTTCAACGCCCAGTTCTCCCCCGGGGAACGCAGCCGCGTGGAGGGGGCCGTCTCCACGGTCGAGGCCGCTCCCGACCTGCGACGCCTGGTCAACCGGAAGGCCCGGGTGCTCGCCTACAACCGGGCCGCGGACGCGGTCCTCGCCGGTGCACCCGGCCTGCCGAGCGGACGTGCTGGGGGCCTGGCCCGCCTCGCACGTGCGCGACCACGGATGCTTCCCGCCATCTGCCTCTACGCCGTGGCAACGCTCACCGCCGAGGTGCTGGCCCGCAGGCGGCTCCGACGCGGCGACGTCGCCTGGGTCTCGGACCGCTGACACTGCCGGCCCACGGACTCGCACCGGCCGGTCCCCAGCCGCCCTACAGCTCCAGTGGGGGTGGGTCCTCACTTCGCACGATCGTGCGAGACGCTGCGTCCAGGAGGACCTCGAGGTCCAGTTCCTCGGGGCTGCAGCGCGTGGCGAGGCCCCGCTCGGCGAGCTCACCGGCGATCTGTGCCTGGTGGTCGTCGACGTGTTCACCGAGGCTGCTGCGGCGTGGCACGAGCACCGGATGGCGTCCGGCCAGCAATGCCGACAGTGCAGAGCCGACACCGGCGTGGGCGACCACGACATCTGCCGAGGCCATCGCGGATTCGAGCACCGACGCCGGCACTGCCGGTCGCCCGTCGATGCCCAGGTGTGCGGTGGGGGTCGCGCCTGTCTGCCACAGCACATCGGCACCGCGGGGAATGGCCTCGTGCAGCGCCGAGACGAGACGGTCGAACGGGTAGCCCTCCTGTGATCCGAGGGTCACCACGGCGCTGGCGATCTCGTCGGTCGAGGCGCGCGGACCCGGTTCGAAGCAGTCGAACACCGACCCCGCGTAGGACCAGCGACGGTCCCCCCAGGTCCTGTACTGGCAGGCCGTGTGCATGCCCGGGAGTGCGGACAACAGGCGCCCGGTGAGCGACGGACCCTCGACCCGCGCCGCGCTCTCGATGTAGTAGGTCGCGGCCCCGTGGGCGAGTGACACCGGCAGGGCCGACAGGGCTATGGACGCTCCGGTGGACACCGCTGCGTCGAACCCGACGCGGCGGAACGCCGCGCCGGCCAGGCGCCGGTTGGCCAGCACCGCCCGCCAGTCCCGCGGTGGTGCGGGGTGGGCGAACAGCACGGACTCGCCGGCCAGCATGGAGCGGCTCTGTGGGGTGTCCATGGTGAACCAGGTGACCTCACCCACCTCGAAGGGCAGACGGTCGCGCAGGTTCACCAGTTGGGTCAGGTGTCCGCCTCCGGAGGCGGCGAGCAGGGTGCGCACCGCGAGCCACTGTACCGGCGTCCGGCGAGAACCGGATGCGGCCCCGAGGCAGACGGAAAGCCCGACGCCGCCGGTAGAATCCGATTCCTTGGATCCCCGGCCCGACGAACCCCGCGAGCAGGGCAGGATGGCCCGGCTGATCCGCCGTCCGCTGTTCTGGGTGGGCGCGGTGGCCGGTGTCTGGCTGCTCGCAGCCACCGCCCTGGTGGCAATGGCCGGTCTCGACGCGAGGGCCGGCATGCAGGCCACGCAGAGCATCCGGTCGGTGGCGTCGGAGGACCTGGGCCAGCTGCTCGACACCGTGGGTGGCACCTCGGACGACGTGGACGAGGAGGATGCCGCCCAGCAGCTGCTCCAGGCCGGTGAGGACTTCGCGCGGGCCCACGACCATCTGGACAACCCGATCGTCGCTCCCCTCGGGCTGTTGCCCTTCATCGGCAGGCAGCTCGACGCCGTGGACACGCTGGCCGTTGCCGCGGCCCACACGGCCACCAGCGCCGGTGAGGCCGTCGCCGAGATGAGGGAGATCCTCGAAGGACCCACCGAGACCAGCTCGTCACGACTGGATGCGATCGAACGGACCCGGGCCGTGCTACGCGAACTGGGCGCCGAACTCGAAGAGGTCGACCTCGGCCCGGGCGAGGCGCTCGTCGGGCCGGTTGCCGACGCACGGGCCCGCTTCGAGCGGGAACACGCCGATGTGATGGAGACCCTGTCGAGCACCGAGACGACCGTGACAGGGGTGCTCGAGTTCATGGGCGGTCCGACCGACTACCTGTTGTTGGCGTCGAACAACGCCGAGATGCGTGCGGGTGCGGGAATGTACCTCCAGGCAGGTCTGCTGGAGGTCGAGGACGGCACCTTCGGTGCATCACGGCTCGGGGCCACCCAGGACATGGTGCTCCCGGCATCGGTGGAGCAGGTCGACCCCGACGTGCTGGCCCTGTGGGGCGAGCTGGAACCCGGCCGGGAGTGGCGGAACCTGAACATGTCAGCCGACTTCTCCAGGACCGCCCCCACCGCGGCCGCCATGTGGCAGGGCGTCACCGGTGAGCAGGTGGACGGGGTGTTGGCCGTCGACGTGATCGCCATCGCACGGCTGCTCGAGCTCACCGGGCCGGTCACCCTGGACACGGGGGAGACCATCAGTGCCGACACCATCCAGTACGACCTGATGATGGGCCAGTACGCAGAGTTCGGCGACGACCGCGATGCGAGGCGCGAGCGGCTCGGGGAGGTTGTGACCGCGGTGCTGGAGGCGGTGAACGAGCGGACGATCTCGGCCTCGGACCTGCTCACCGCCTTCGAGGACCTCGGGGCCAGCAGGCACCTGTTGATGTGGTCGGAACGCCCCGAGGAGCAGGCGGCCTGGGAGACCCTCGGCACGAGCGGGGAGGTGCCACCGGACGGGCTGCTCGTGTCGGTGCAGAACCGGGGCGGGAACAAGCTCGACCCGTACCTCGTGGTTGACGCCGGGATCTCGGTCACCGAGGCCGGTGACTACCGGCACGTCGTTCTCGACGTGGACCTGGAGAACCTCGCACAACCCGGGCTCCCGGGATACGTGGCCGGACCCCACCCGCTCACCGACCTCGCTCCCGGGGAGTACAAGGGCATCGTGTCGGTCACGATGCCCGGCAGCGCGGGGAACGCGACGATGGAGGGTGCCGCGCTGGTTGCCGCGGGCACCGACGGTGACAACCAGCTGATCGCCGGCGAGGTGCGCGTCGAGCGCGGCGGGACCGCTTCGTTGCGCATCGAGTTCGACCTGCCAACGGCACAACGGCAGATGGAACTCGTCCCCTCGGGACGCATCCCGCCGACGAACTTCACGATCGACTCCGAGTCGTTCACCGACGAGCTGCCCCGGACGATCGAACTCGGGCCCGGTTCCTGATCCGCCGCCCGGTGCCCGAGCCACCGCCCGGAGACCGCCGCAGTTGCACCCGTGTCCGCAGGAGGGAATCGGTATCGCTGTGGCACCCCGATGGTCCGATCAGCCCACTGAACGTGGGTGCCTGATAGGGCATGAGCCCACTTGTCGTTCGCCGTGGCGCTGATACGATGGGCGCATGTCGAAGATCCGCCGCAGCATCGCCATCGCACTTGCCGGTTTGGCCGTTCTGGTACCGGCAGGTCTGGCCGGGGCACAGGAAGACCCCTACGTGGGCCCCTCCCCGACGGTCGAGAACGCCACCACCGTCGCTCCGTCCGCCACCGTTGCGGGTGCGGCCGAGGAGGCCCCCGCTGCCGAGGTGAAGGGCTCCAGCCTTGCGTTCACCGGCTCCGATGCAGCCGGCCTGGCCGTTGTCGGTGCACTGGCGGTCGCCCTCGGTGGCCTCGCACTGTGGACGCGCAACCGGCGCAACGCTCCCACCAGCTGACCGCGACCCGGGTTTCAGGCCCGCCTGGAGAACAGGCGACCCATCCCGTATCTGGCGAGCCCCTTGAGTTCGCCCCCCACGACACGCCAGTGGTGGGGAACCCAACGGCTCGCGACCGCCCACCACAACGATGCACGGGTGCGCGGGTCCACATCCGCCAGGGCCACCACCCTGAACATCTCACCGGTCAGGCGCGTACGCGGCAATGGCCTCCTGGCCCCCCGCTGCGGGTCGTACCAGCGCGCCACCTCCTCGGGGGTGCGGTTGGCCACGAACGACGTCTCGGGGTGGTAGCGCCTGAGGAACATGCGATCGGGTATCTCGTGGAACGTGCCCTGCAGGAGCAGTTCCGCCAGCAGCACCTGGTCCCCACCGGAGCAGTTGGCGATGAGACGGGTCCGCTGCAGTGCCCGTCGCCTGATCACCCCGAACACCGCGTGGAGTTCGCCCGAGTGGACCATGTAGGTCGAGAACCGCTCGACCGGGTCCGGGCTGCGCAGGTCGAGGCCGTCGACGAACCGGTCGTCGAGCACCTCCCCGTCGACTCCGATCAGCACGGTCCTCGGGTAGGCGATCACTGCGGAGGGGTCGCGCAGGAGCTCCGAGGTGCATTCGGTGAGGAACCCGGGGGCCAACAGGTCGTCGTGGGCGGCCCACTTGAAGAACTCCCCCTCGGCCATGCCGACGAGCCGGTTGTAGTTCCAGGTGGCCCCGAGGTTCTGCGGTGAGCGGTCGTAGCGGACCCTCGGATCGGCGGCCGCGGCACTCCTGCAGATCTCCTCGGTGCCGTCGGTCGACCCGTTGTCACCGATGATCAGCTCGAGCCCGTCGAAGTCCTGGGAGAGCACCGAGTCGATCGCCGACTGCAGGTAGTTCTCGCCGTTGTGGACCGGCAGACCGATGCTGAGTCGCGCCGGGGAACTCATGCGACCAGCACCTCGGCTCCGATGCCGAGCTCCGAGAGCATCGCGGCGACCTCGTCGCGGTAGATCGGGTTCATGACCACCACCACCTGGGGCGGCTCCTCGAGGAGGTCCTCGGGACTCACCACCATCTGCGCGGTCCCGGGAACGAACCGTCCCCGCTTGAGGGGGTTGAGGTCGACCAGCCGCGAGATGCCGGCGCCACCCTCGACGAGGTTCACGAACGACACTCCCTTGGAACCGGCGCCCCAGGCCACGACGTCCCTTCCAGCGGCCGCGTGCTCCGCCAGCCGCTGCTTCCACAGGCCCATCTCAGAAGCTGCCGCGGCCGAGAAGGTCGTGCCGGCCTCGAGGAGGCGGTCGATGGCACCCTCGGGCACCACCGAAGCCTCCCCGGGACCACCCGCGGCCTCGACCGACAGGTACTGTCCACCGAACCCGGTCCGGCAGTCGACCATGCGCAGGTCCGCGGACTCCACGAGCGCTGCCATGGCAGGTGCACCGAAGTAGTTGCAGTGCTCGTATATGACGTCGTAGATGGCGGAGTTCTCGAGCATGGAGGTCGCGTCGGGAACCTCCAGGTAGAGCACGCCGTCGGGTGCGGCCGTCGCCAGCACCTCCACGAGGGACCGTGGGTCGGTGACGTGTTCGAGCACGTGGCGGCTGATGGCCAGCTCGGCCCTCACCGACAGCGACGGGTCGTAGTAGCCGGGGTGCACCTCGACCCCTTCGCTCACCTCGGTACCGGGAGGCAACGACGGGTCGTATCCGATGGCGCGCCCCACACCCGCCTCGCGCATCAGTGAGAGGAACCCACCCCTTCCGCAGCCGATCTCGAGCACGGTGGCTCCGGCGAGTCCGTAGGTGTCGACGAGCCGGCGTGCACACGAGGTGGCCCACTCCTGGAACACCGCCGAATGGTGCAGCGAGTTCTCGTAGCCGGGCTGGTACTCGGTCAGGCCCGGGTCGAACCGGGTGTTGACGAGCAGGCCACACGCGCTGCACTGCTCGAGCCGGATGGTGCCGGTGGCCGCCGCGGTCGCCTCGGCGGCGCTGTCGTGGAGCACGTTGCAGAACACCGGCAGGTCATCGAAGCCCAGCACCTCGATGAAGTCGGATCCGCCACAGGCGACGCACCTTGGGCGCTGGCTCATCTGGTGCCTCCATTACGATCGGTGATTGCCTTCTGTCGATGCCCCCGAACCACAGGACAACGGTGCCTCCGAACCAGTCGCCCCCCAGGCTCATGCGCGCGGTGCGCCGCAGGTGGGACCGGTTGCGCTGGCGGGGCGACCGTCGCAGCGTGCTCGCGGGACCGGGGCGCGGCCTGTTCCTGACCGCCTCGGCGGCATCGGCCGACTACGCGGAGGGCACCAACGAGTTGCCGGTGCAGCAGAGGATCGTGGAGGTGCTCGAACCGGGCGGGACCTTCGTGGACATTGGCGCCAACGCCGGCTTCTTCTCGCTGCTCGCGGCCCGGCGCGTCGGTCCCACCGGCAGTGTCGTCGCCTTCGAACCCGTGGAGGACCTCGCCCGGTCCGCACGTGACAACGCCGAGCTGAACGGCTTCGACTGGATCGACGTCCGGAACTGTGCGGTCGGTGAGCGCAGTTCCACAGCCACGCTCGAGGTGACCGACCACCCCGGTGGGGCGACACTTGCCGGCAACGCCGACCCGGCCGAGGTGACCGGCCACGTGGAGGTCGACGTGGTCAGCCTCGCCCAGTTGGTGGACGAAGGCAGCATCGGCCAACCCGACCTGGTCAAGATCGACGTGGAGGGATACGAGTTCCCCGTGCTCAGCGGAATCGCACCGCTGTTCGACCGGCACCGACCGGCGATGATCATCGAGCTCGACGCACCCGATGACGCGGAACTGGCGCGCCGGTGTGACGAGATGGGCGACTGGCTCGGCGAACACGGGTTCGGCGTCGAGCGACTGGCGCCCTCCTATGTGGGTACCGACTGGTCGGTCGCCCACCTCTGCGCCACTCGGGGCTGACACCGGGAGCACTGACCCGGCCCGACGGACCGGGGTCATCGGGCCAACCCCCGCACCCGGAAGTCCTCGAAGCGCGATCCGGTGTCGTCGCCCCACTCCCGGTTCACCGCGAGCCCGACCCCTTCGACGCGCAGTGCGGGCGATTCGGCGTGGTAGTCGGTGAAGGCCCGGTACATCACCGGTTCGCCGTCGAGGCGGCACAGGAACTGTGTGCCGTCGCACGACACCGTCAGTTCGAAGGGCCGGCCGTGCGAGATGCGTTCTGCGACGTTGGTCCACACCGCGTCCCATTCGAAGAGGGTCTCGTAGCCCCTCGTGCGCAGGAAGGCCGACAACGACACGCCCACCATGGCGTCGTCGATGTAGGTGTTGACGATGAAGTGGTTCCCCGGGTCCTGCCAGAACGCGATACCGGCACGCCCCCGGTGGGCCTCTCCCCGACGGGAACCGGGTGGGGCCACGCGGACCGAGACCATCGCTCCACCCGGGTCGTGCCAGGGCACCGCGTAGATGCTCCGTCCGGGGGTCGGATCCTCCCTGGTGGCCACGACCCCGACGCTGCCCGAACCTGTCCGCTCGAACTCTCCGTCGCCCAGCACCCGCTCCCACTGGGGTGCTCCGGGATGGCCGCCGGGGACCTCGAGTGGGGACTTCCCACCGGCGAAGGAGTCGGTCACCTCAGGTTCCCCGGTGGCGGGATCCCAGAACGGCTCCGCCGCCAACTCGGCCAGGGCATCTGCCAAGCGGGGGCCGGGAGCGAGGACCCTCACCCAGTCCACGCGCGTGTCGACCCGGTAGAAGACCTCACCGAGCACCGGCTGGTGCAGCACCGCGTACAGCTTCTCGGGCAGCGGACCGACGCTCACGCTCGCGAGGGGTCCCTCGTCGTCGGGCCCGGGGAAGCAGGCCGCCCCCTGCAGGGACCAGGCATGCAGCTCCGCCCGGCCCTCGCGGAGCACCACCGCGTAGGTCGCAGGGATGTTCTGCAGTCTGTCGCAGAGCTTCACCCTGTTCGCACCGACCTCGAACCAGAGCTCACCCGCCTGGTGGTCCCCGGCACGGTGCACCACCGCTGCCACCGGGGCCGCACCGCGGGCTGGCACCGGCTCGCGGTACCAGCCGACGAGCAGGTTCTCGCGCAGCACCGGGCGGCGCAGCGAGCCACCGGGGAGGGTCGCGGCCCAGCGTCTCGCCATGGCGCGACGCCCCTCCGGCCTCCAGTCCGACTGCGAGGTCGTCAACCCGTTGAGGATCCGTGTCGCGAACACGAGGGGCTCGTCGGGCGCGAAGGGGCCGTAGGCCACCACCGACCTGCCGTGGTCGGGGTGCCGCATCCAGCCGATGCGGAGCTGGCCGTTGTCGACCGCGATGGTGCCCTCACGGTCCGCCCCGAGACGCTCCTGGCCGCTCGTGGCACGGCTGCCGACCACCGATCCGGTGCGCACCGGATCTTCGAAGCGGTCCTCCAGGAGCACGCCCGCGCCGGGTGCCGACCGTGTTGCGTCGGAGGCCCGGTCGCCATCCCCGGTGTGGGCACGGCAGACCAACACGTTCACGTGGCTGGCCAGGTGCCCCTGGGCGGCGAGTTCGTCCTCCATCTCGAAGATGTGCCCGAGGGCGGCCACCGACTCGGTGTCCTCACCCAGGTTCGTCGCGATGCCGTCGAGCACCGAGCACAGCAGTGCCCCACCGAGCTGACGCTCCTCGAGAACCTCGAAGCTCTCGTGGAGCAGGGACATGAGGGAAGCATCGGCCCCACAGCCGGCAGGGGCGGACGCACGCTCCTTCAAGGCCCCCGAACCGAGTCTCCGGATGGCCACGGGCAGACCAGCGAGCAGCTCGTCGGCCATGGCCTGGGTGGGTTCGTTCCAGTCGTGGCGTCCGCTTCCGGTGCGTCCCGAAACGATGAGCAGGCCCCTGGAGCCGAGGCGTTCCCGCAGAGCGGGCATCCACTGCACCGGGACCGGCGCGCACGGCTCGGGTACCCGCCACACCACGATGTCGAAGCACCCGTCGCTGCCCGCGGGGTCGTCGCCGACCTCCAGCTCCGCCACCTCCGCCGTGGTGGCCCACCGCGTTGCCTCCCGGTCCGCCCCGGGCCCGACCACGAGCACGCGCAGAGCTCCCTGCGTGCCGAGCCACCTCCGTGTGGCCCACGCCGCGAGCCCGCTGGCGGGGTCACCCGAGATCCGCTGGTTCCAGCGCCGCGAGACCTCCGGGAGCTCCTCGAGCTGGGGCAGCACGTCCGGTGTGATCTCCGCCGGGGACGCACCGCTCCGGCGTGCCAGGGAGAGCACTCCTGCTTCATGGCCGTGGCCGGTGGAGGCCGGTGGGTCCAGGAACACCTCGCGTTCCGTCACGAACGGGTCGAACATCTCCCCTTCCATCACCGCCCATCCGGGCTCGTCGGTGTAGGCGGTCGTCTGGGAGGCGTGCGCTGCCAGGGCGGCCCGCTTGCGGTCCAGGTAGCCGGCGGTCGACACCGTCGTGGCTCGCCCCTCCAGGAGGGTCCGTGCCGGGGCGGTGAGGAGGTTCGCGGCCCGTGAGAGCGGTGGGCGGCTGCGCTGGTCCAACCACGGACCGTCGATCCAGGACCACACCGGGAACTCCGCGACCCGTGGCCGGTACCCGAGGCGGGACAGGGCGTCGTGCGTCGCCCTGTTGACCGCCCGGTGGTCCGGATGGTGGTCGAGTCCCGACACCACGAGCACCTCGTCGGGTCGTGTCTCATCGAGGATCCCGAACAACTCCTCGGACACCTCGTCCTCCACCTCCGCGACCCGGGTGTCCTCGTGTCCGAGCTGGATCACGTCCTCCGGGTCCACACCCAGTGCGGCGCAGGCCTCGACGACCTCCTTCGCGCGGATTCCGGCGAGCTGTTCGGCGCTGATCAGCTCCGAACCGGACTGGGCGTGCCTGCCATCGGCGACGATGACGACCTTCACCGGCGTGCCGTGGGCCCGCTTGGCCGCGATCGTCGCTCCGCACCCGAACGTCTCGTCGTCGGGATGCGGGGCGACGACCACGCAGCTGCGCCGGGCGCTCGTGAGCGTGTCGTCGCGTGCCGAGGCGAGCAACGCCCGGCGCCACGCCTCGAGCAGGAACGGCTGCACGCGGTGTGCAAGTCCGGCCAGTGCGCCATAGGGGGACCATCGACTCACAGCGCGGCCTCCTGGGAGCCTCGGAGTTGGTGCCAGGTCCGCGTCACCACGGGATTCGCGGGCAGCAGCACGGCCAGGTAGCTGCCGCCCCCGACCAGGCCGAGGATCACCAGGCGCACCGCCGGCTCCGCTACGAACGGGCTCACGAGCGTCATCGCCAACAACGACACCATCGCTGCGAGAGTCGGTCGCGGCAGTGTGCCCACCAGCGGCTGCAGGGGCATGCCGGAGCGCTTCACCTCCCACAGGAACAGCGGCGTCATGACGACTGCGGCGATCGCCACGTGGGCCATTCCCACACCTGCAAGGCCGAGGCGTTCCGCTCCGAAGTCCAGTGCCAGCGGCAGGAGCAGCAACCAGATGAAGCGGAGCCTGAGCACCACTCCGGGTCGGTCCATGACGGCGATCAGTTCACCGGCCATCTGCAGCAGTACCCGCAGCCCACCGACGATGAGGAGCCATCGAAGCGGTGCCGCGGCGCCCGACCAGACGCTGCCGTAGACCACCTGCACCACGTCGTCACTGAGGAACCCGAGTACCAGCACCATCGGGACCGTCGCCGACAGCGCCACCGCGACCGACTGGACGAAACCCCTGACGAGGCGTTCGTGATCGCCGAGAAGTGCCGAGTATCCGGCGAATGAGACCCGCCCGATCGCCATGCTGAGGACCGACACCGGCCAGCTCGAGAGGTTGAACGCCAGCAGGTAGATGCCCAGCATCGCCCCTGCCAGCTCGCGGCCCACGATCAGGTAGTCGACGCTCATCACGGCCTCGAACACCGCCGCCGACACGGCCAGGGGGAGCCCGAAGCGCAGCAGTTCGCGTGCTGTGCGGAGATCGAAGTTGGGGCGCGCCGGCCACCACGATGCGCCTATGAGGATCACGCCCGTGGCCGTCGCACCGAGCACCCGGCCCCAGGCGATCGAGTTGGGACCGGCACCGGACGCCGCGAGGCCGACCGCCACACCCACGTAGACGAGCATGCCGAGCACCTCTGCGACCATCTGCGGCAGGACCCTGAGGCGCCGGTAGAGCATCGCGAGTGGGACCGCCACGAGACCGTCGACCAGCACGCTGAGAGACATGATGCGGATCACCCAGGTGGAGCCCGGCGTGAGGGTGAGGCGCGAGATGTAGGGGGCTATGAAGAACGCGATCGCGTACATGAGGACGCTGTTGAGGAACGCGATCGTCGCCGCGGTCCCGGTGGCCCGCTTCACATCTCCGGTCCAGCGCACGATCGCGGGTATCACCCCGAGCTCGTTTATCGCCATGATCACGTTCAGCACGAGCAGTCCGGCGGCGACCTCACCCATGTCCTCGGGTACCAGCAGGCGCGCCAGGATCACGCCGGAGGTGAAGATGCCCACCCGGGTGACGGCCTGGCCCGCGAGCGACCAGCCCAGTCCCCGCGACACGCGGGTGCCCAGCGATCCACTCGGACGATCGGTGTCCGAATCCACCTCCGCGGACGGGGGTGTCACCCGTTCGGTGCCCACGGGATCGACCATGGGTTCGGCACCGACCGGGTCCGCCATCACCTCGGCACCCGCCGCGTCCGCAGGGGCCCCGAGGCCGGAGGGGACGCCAGATCCGCGTTGCTGCTCAGGCACGGGCCACCCCTGCAGAACCGCTCCCGGCACGGTCCGGTGGCCCCAGCACGGAGTCGTAGACCGCCTCCACCTCCGTGGCCATCACGCGCGAGTCGAACCTGCTCTCCGCGGTGCGCCTCGCCGCAACGGCCATCCTCCGGAGCGTCCCCGGGTCGCCCAGCAGCGAGGCGAGCGTCGCGCCCAGGGCTGCTTCGTCGCCGTGGTCCACGAGCGTCCCGGCCTGTCCGTCACCGAGCACGTCGCGGAGCCCCGGCAGGTCGTAGGAGACCACAGGAACGCCGCACGCCAGGGCCTCCAGCACCGACAACGGAAGGCCCTCGCTGACGGATGCCATGGCGAACAGGTCCGCTGACACGAGCAGGTCCGCGACGTCGTCCCGGTCACCCGCGAAGACCACCCTGTCCTCCACGCCGCTCCGGCGTGCGAGGGCCACGAGTTCGGCGTGCCGGTCGCCGGATCCCAACAGCACAAGCTGGACCCCGGGGAGTTCCGCAACCACCGATATGAGGGTGTCCTGGCCCTTTCCCTCGGCGAGGCGCCCGACGAATGTCACCACCGGTGCATCCCGGGGCACCCCCAGCAGGTCGCGTGCGCGGTCGCGTGATTCCCGGGTGGCGGGAGCGAAGCGGTGGGTGTCGATCCCGTTGTGCACGATGTGCACCGGTGCGGCCATCTGGGGTTCGTGGAAGTCGGCGACCGCAGTGCCCACCGCCACGTAGGCCACGACCGTGTGCTCCTCCACCTTCCTGCGCAGCCACGCCTTGGAGCGCGAGAACGCCCGCGTCGTGGCCCCCGCATCCGGTCGGTGCATCGCTTCGAGGTGGGCCCACGGCGAATGGAGGTGACCGACCACGGGGGTGCGTGTGAGCAGGGCTGCGAGCTGGCCGAGCTTTCGGTCGCGTCCGCTGTGGACGTGGATCAGGTCGGGTTCGATGCTCCTCACCGCACCCACCACGGCTGCGAGCAGACGTGGCCCGCTTCCGTCCAGCACCACCGGGGGGCAGCCGAGCGCAGCGAAGTCCCCGGCCATGTCCCGTGGTCCGTCCAGCGCGACCACGTGGGCCTCGAAGCGGTCACGGTCCATGTGTGCGAGCAGCTCGGCGACCACGACCTGTCCGCCTCCCCGTACGAGGTCCGGCAGCAGGTGCATCACCCGCGCCCGGCCACTGCGCGCGACGCGGCTCACCGGGGCCTCGGCGGGCACGGTTCGTGCTGCAGGGGACATCTCGGGGCGCGTGGACGCTGGAACTCGCACAGGTATCTGTCGGCCACTGGTGGGGGATCTTGCGCGATGTGCGGAGAATTCACAGTGGTTGGTGGCGGTGGTGACGGGTCGACGCTACGCCCAGCACCCCGGGTTCGCCACGGGTGGCCAGCGCCCGCAGCGCGGCACGGTTCGTGGCACGTCCCCCCAGGGCGCGGATCGCCTCGTTGAGCATGACGGCGGCCCGGAACGCGGCGGAACGCACGGCCCCGTGGCGGGAGCGGTAGAACCGGACACGGTTGCACGTGAGCACCGCCCACAGCTCCGGTGAGGTCCCGGACTCACCTCCGAGGTGCGTGGCGTGCGACTCCGGGCAGTACTGGACCGAGAGCCCGGCGTCACGCGCGCGCAGGCAGTAGTCGGTCTCCTCGGAGTACAGGAAGTACGACTCGTCCCAGGATCCCACCCGCTCGATGCAGCGGCGGTGCATCAGCATCGCGGCTCCGGTCGCCCAGTCGGGTCTGCATGCAACCCCGTAGGCGTCGTCATCGGAGACCACCTCACCGAGGAGCGCGAACCGTCCCGCCCGGTTCCCGCCGAGGAGCGCCTCGCCCAGGGCACGCAGCACGGAGGGATCGCGCCGCAACGAGTGCTGGAGCACACCCGCTGCATCGAGGAGCCGGGGCACCGCGATGCCGACGGTGGGATCCTCGAGTGCCTCCCACAGCGGCGGAACCGCTCCCGGAGCCATGCGGATGTCGGGGTTGAGCACCAACACCGCGTCCAGGTCGGGGGTGAAGGCCTCTTCGAGGGCCGCGTTGATCGCCGCTGCATAGCCCGCGTTGCGCCCGAGTGGGACCAACCGTGCCGACGGGTCCGCCTCGGCCGCGGCATCCAGGCTGTGGTCGGTCGACGCGTTGTCGACGACCACGGTGCGACACTCCGCTCCGGGACCCAGCGCCGCGGGGATGGCCCGGAGGCAGTCCCCCACGATGGCGGCGCTCTGGTAGGTCACGACCACCGCCAGCAGTCGTGGGGGATCCGGGGTCACTTCGGAACCACCTCGATGTCGTCGAAGGTCACCCCGGTCCCGCCCGCGATTCCGTAGGAGGACTCGGGCACGTTGTCGAGGTCGTCCACGAAGCTCGCCACGAGGACGTCATCGACGTACATCTCGACGCTTCCGTCGAGGAACTGCCGCACCTCGAGGCGGTCCCCGGGCGAGGCCACGCGGGACTCGTGCACGGTCACGCCGCCGGGGATCGGCCGCAACGAGCCGTCCGCACCCACGAACTGAGCGGTGTAGGTACCCCCGGCCGGACGGCCGAAGCGGAAGTACGAACGGTCGTGCGACATGCGGAACACGACCCATGCCTCCTTGTCGGCCGGGTCCACCGTGGCGGACACGTCGGCCAGCTGCGAGCTCATCTCGACCTGGGCGAGCCCGTAGCCGGGTGACTGCATCTCGGCGCGGCCGTCGACGACCTCCCAGTAGCCCTTCGGGGTGAGCCACGGGTAGCGGGTGCCCGAGGTGGCGGTGGTGTACTGCAGGGCGGTGCCGTCGGCCTCGTCGAACTCCTCGACCGTGGTGATGCCCGAGGAGATGACCTGGCTGATGGAGAGGTCGTCGAAGCGGACCTGGTTGCTCGAGGTCGCCAACCCGAAGCGGTACTCGTACATCTGGTCGGTGTCACCACCGTCGAGCACGTGCACCCCGTTGACCGAGAGGAACCAGCTGTCGTCGGGGCGCAGCACGAGGCGCAGCAGGTCACCATCGGCCGCCTCGACGTTCTCGCGCACCGAGCTGAACTGCAGCGGGCTCGGGTTGCCGTCGCGGATCTTCTCGACCCGGTAGTAGCCCTGTGCGTTGGGCCCCACCCGGTAGAAGTCACCGCCGTCGCGCGCCCGGAACACGAGGTGGAAGCCCTCCTCGGCGCCTTCGGTCACCCGTACCTGCAGCGTTCCGAAGGTGAACCCCGGGTCCACCACCGCCATCGACGTGGTCCCGTCCGCCGCCGTCGACCCGGCCTGGCCGTCCACGATGCCCATCGACCCGTGGAGGTTCTCCCAGGGGCGGCCCTGGTCGGTGGCGCCGAGCGTCGCACCGTCGGCACGGTCGAAGGAGTCCGTCGTCTCCTCTCCCGGGGCCGCAGCCGATCGCACCGCGAAGGTCGCGGTGGCTCGGTTGTCGGAGTAGTCGGCATCCGCCCCGTCGGCGGCGGCGGAGGCCTCGACCTCGTAGGTGCCGAGTGCCGCCGGAGCGTTGGCGGTCACCTCCAGCGTCACGGACCCCGACGGGGCCAGCTCCCCGATGTCACAGGTGCTCCCCGGCGCAGCGACGGAACAGCTCCCCTGCGTTGCCACCACGGTGAGGTCGGCCAGTCCTGCCGGAACCGCGAGAGCCACCTCGACACCGTCGGCGGCCACCGCACTCGTGTTGGTCACCGTCGCGGTCCATGCCACGGCATCGCCGGCCGCCACGTCCTCGGTCCCCGTGGAGATCTGCACCGCCAGGTCGCTGGCGGGAGCAGCCTCGGCGACCACGAAGTCGTCGAAGGTGACCTCGGGGACCACTGCACCGCCGGCGGCGAAGCCTGCCATGGTGGCATCGGAGTTGAACGAGTCGCTGCTGGACACGACCAGCTCGCCGTTCACGAAGCACGAGACACCTCCGGTGTAGGTGCAAGCGAGCCTGTCCCCGGGGGCGGGCACGACCGCGGCGTGCTCCATCACGTCGCTGCTCGCGATCTGGCCGTTCGCGACCTTCTGGAGCGTGTAGTTGCCACCGGAGTTCCGCCCGAAGCGCCAGTAGGCGCCGGATTCACTGGCGCGGGTCACGAGCCAGAACTCATCGGAGATGTCG
>JAMLGJ010000014.1 GCA_023958095.1 Microthrixaceae bacterium | reverse complement strand
ACGCCCCGATCCGCGACTGGGTCGCCCTGGCGGTGCGCCGGGCCCGCGCGACCGGTGCACCCGCGGTGTTCTGGCTCGACCACGGGCGTGCCCACGACGCCCAGATCCTTGCGAAGGTGCGCGAGGAACTCGAGCGGCTCGACACCGAGGGACTCACGATCGAGGTGATGGACCCGGTGTCGGCCACCCGGTACTCCCTGGAGCGGATCCGCCGCGGCGAGGACACCATCTCGGTGACCGGCAACGTGCTGCGCGACTACCTGACCGACCTGTTCCCGATCCTCGAGCTGGGCACCTCGGCCAAGATGCTCTCGATCGTGCCGCTCATGGCCGGCGGCGGGCTGTTCGAGACCGGCGCCGGGGGGTCCGCCCCGAAGCACGTGCAGCAGCTGCTCGCCGAGAACCACCTCCGGTGGGACTCCCTGGGCGAGTTCCTGGCGCTCGCCGCATCCCTCGAGCACCTCGCCGAGTCGTTCGACAACGCCGGGGCGGCGGTCCTCTCCACGACCCTCGACAGCGCCACCGGGCGCCTGCTCGAGGAAGGACGCTCACCGTCGCGCAAGGTCAACGAACTCGACAACCGCGGGAGTCACTTCTACCTGGCGATGTACTGGGCCCGAGCGCTCGCCGACCAGGACACCGACGAGCAGCTCGCGGGGACCTTCCGCCCGGTGGCGGAGGCACTCGAGGAACACGAGGCCGAGATCGTCTCGGAGTTGAACTCCGTCCAGGGCGCTCCGGTGGACCTCGACGGCTACTACTTCGCGGACCCGCAGCGGACCTCCGAGGTCATGCGGCCCAGTCCGACGCTCAACCGGATCATCTCGGCCGTCGGCAACTGACCGGTGCCGGACCAGCAGCTCCCGGTCCACCGAACCACTCGAGCGGTCCGCCCTGCGACAAACGAACCACCCGGGCACCTAGCGTTGTGACCGGAGGTACGCCATGGCCGAGATCGACGAAACGGAACTGCCGGGCATAGGTGTCCGACGCGAGTTCACCACCCGCGCCGGCATGAGGCTCGGGGTGATCGCCACGCGCACCGGCGGCCGCGACCTGCTGCTGTACGACCGCGACGACCCGGACGTGTGCCGTTCGGTGGTTCCCCTCGACGAGTCCGACAGCGACGTGCTCTCGGACCTGCTCGGAGCCGATCGGGTCAAGAACGACGCCGCGTCCACCTTGTTGAACCTCGAGGGGCTCGTCATCGACTGGGTCGGCGTCGACCCCGGATCGGACGTCGCCGGCACTTCGATCGGGGATGCCCGGCTCCGGACGCGCACCGGTGCGACCGTGGCAGCGATCATCGACGGTGACCGCTCGGTGCCCGGACCGGGGCCCGAGGAGGTCCTGCCCCCCGGAGCCGTGGTCGTGGCGGTCGGTACCAAGGAGTCGGTGCTGCGCATGGAGGAGCTGCTCGCTCACCCGAGCACATGACCTTCGCGGCCGCCGGCGCCGAGGCAGCGACGGCGTTCCTAGAACTCGGAGCAGTGCTGCTGTCGCTCGCGGTCCTGGCCTGGATGGCCGGGAGCCTGCGCATCAGCCCGATACCCCTCTACCTGGTGGCAGGCCTGGTGGCCAGCAACGGCGGACCCCTGGCACTGGACGTATCGGCGGACTTCGCGAGCCTCGCCGCGGAGATCGGGGTGCTGTTGTTGTTGTTCGCCCTCGGCCTCGAGTACACCCCGACAGAGCTGACGACCGCGCTGCGCAAGGGATCCCGGGCCGGGATCACCGACCTGGTGATCAACTTCCTGCCCGGCCTCGCAGCAGGGCTCCTCCTCGGCTGGGACCCCGTCGCCGCCACACTGCTGGGCGGGGTCACCTACATCAGCTCCTCGGGCGTGATCGCCAAGCTCGTGGGTGACCTGAACCGGATCGGCAACCGCGAGACCCCACACATCCTCACCGTGTTGGTCTTCGAGGACCTGGTGATGGCGGTGTACCTGCCGGTCGTGTCGGTGCTGCTGATCGGTTCCTCGATGCTCACCGGGGTGCGCGACGTCGGCATCGCCCTGGCGGTGGTGCTCGCGATCCTGTGGGCGCTCAGCAAGTGGGGCCAGCCCATGAGCGACCTGCTCGAGAGGCGATCGGACAAGGTCGGCGACGAGGTGGTGCTGCTGTCGGTGTTCGGCTCCGTGCTGCTGGTCGGCGGTCTGGTCCAACAGGTGGAGGTGTCCGCCGCGGTGGGTGCCTTCCTGGTGGGGGTGGCCATCTCGGGTCCCGCGCAGCACCGAGCCGCGGCCCTGACCGGACCGCTGAGGGACCTGTTCGCAGCCATCTTCTTCTTCGCGTTCGCGCTGGGCATCGACCTGGGGAGCCTTCCGGCGGTGCTGCCCGTGGCGGTGCTGCTCGCCGTGGTGGGTGTCGCCTCCAAGCTGGTGACCGGATGGATGGTGGCGGCACATGCCGGCATCGGGGTTCACGGCCGGTGGCGCACCGGCACGACCCTGGTGGCCCGCGGAGAGTTCTCGATCGTCATCGCGAACCTCGGCGCCGCAGCGGGTGTGACCGCGGACCTGCCGCCGGTGGCGGCGGCCTACGTGTTGATCCTCGCCATCCTCGGACCGCTGCTGGCCCGCACCGAGCGCGCTCCGAGGGTCCTCGCCGACCGCTCCCGCCGCGCGGAGAGCACCCCTCGTACAGCCGCAGATCCGTCCTGAGAGCCAGCGGCTCCACTACGAGTCCCATCGGCACGGACGCGATTGTCCCCACCCCGTTGCTGGACAAGAATGCGACGGTGCCGGCGCCCACCGGCCCCGCTGACCATGACCACCGACGACTCCCACGACGAGGATCCAGCGCCCCGCAACGGGAAGAAGTCCGCGGGCGGCGACGAAACCGGGACCGTGCGTTCGCTCCCCAAATGGCTCGTCCCGGGCCTGATCGGGCTCGTGACGATCACGGCCGGACTGCTGACCTGGCGCGCGGGCCAGCTCGGCTCGTCCGCCGCCTTCGAGGATCGCCAGTCGGTGGGCCAGACGATCTCCACCCAGACCCAGGCAACCGAAGCCGGCCTGGCGACGCTGTACCAGGCCTCGGGGTACGTGAGCTTCGCCGCGGACATGGCCGAGGCAGCGGCCTACGACGACCTCGCCGAGGAAGCAGCCGCACAGGGCAACGCGGAGGTGGCCGGCGAACTCCACTCGAGAGCCGAGGAGGTGCGCCGGAGCGCCTCGGTGCTGGCCGGAGCCACCGGAGTGCTCGACGCACAGACGCTCTTCGAGCTCCAGCTCGACCAGGGAGCCGGCCTCGAGCCCTTCGACGCCACCACGCGCTTCGAGTCGAACAGGGCGACGATCGCCAGTCGCGTGACCGAACCCGGTGACCTCGAGCCCCAGGAATGGGCCGACCGTGCGGATGCCACACGTGGACGCGTGTGGGACCTGCGACTCGGGGCAACCCTGATGCTGATCGCGGTCGCGGCCTACACGGTCGCCGAGCTCGCACCACGTCGATCCGCCCGCACCACCGGGTTCTTCGTGGGTGGCGCCGTCTACCTGATCACCCTCGTCGCCGTGGTACCGGGGGCCTGGTGAGCGACGACGACAAGGCCTCGGAGCGCAACGAGACGGTCGCCGAGGGTCGCTACCGCCGACGGGTCGGCATCACCCTCGCGGTGCTCGCGATCCTCGGGGCCTCCATCGGCCTGCTGCAGACCTCGGCATCCACCTCGGAGTCCTCCAAGGCACGCGAGGCGACCCGCCTGGCCGTCGAGGCGCAGACCGCCCAGGTGCTCGCCGAGGGACTGGACGCGGCCGTCAGCAACGCCTTCGCGCGCGTCGAGTCGTTCGAGTCCCGCTCGGTCTTCTCCAACACCGACAGCCTGGGTGAGCTGCTCGGCATCGACACCGACCCGGAGCGGGAAGCGGCGCGCCTCGAGACCGCCCAGGACTCACTCGACGAAGCCTTCACCGGGCAACTCGACCTGGAGTCGCTGGCACGCACGGCCGCTGCGACCGAGCTCCACCAGAAGGCGGCCGTGAGCGAGCGCATCGAATGGAACGCCAAGGCCTCGCAGTACGAAACGGTCCTGACCGTGCTCGCGATCGCAGTGTTCCTGGTTGGGTTCACCCTCGTCATCGGCCGCAAGCTCCGTCCCCCGGTCGCGGTGCCGGGTGTGGCGCTGGCCCTGTACTGCGTTGGGTGGGCGGCGGTCATCTACAGCCATCCCATCCCGTCGGTCGACGACGAGGCGGTGGAGCAGACCGCTGCCGGCGAGGTGGCCCTGGACAACCTCGAGCCCACCGAAGCCATGGCTCACTTCGACGCCGCACTCGAGACCGACCCCGAGTACGTTCCGGCGCTCAGCGGCCGGGCACTGGCGCGCGTGCTAGAGAACAACCCCGACCTGCTGGCCACCCTGGCGGTCACATCGGCCGACCCCGCCGACTACACCGCAGCCCTCGAGGACCTACGGGTCGCCATGGAGAACGGCGGCGACCAGGACCCCCGCACGCTGAGCATCGCCTCCCTGCTCGCACTGCTGGCCGGGGAGTGGGACAGGGCATCGGTGTTCCTCGACGACGCAAGTGAAGCCAACCCGTCGGCTGCCGCGCTGTACCTGTGGCACGCGGCCCTGGAAGTCGCGATCGACGAGCCCGACGAGGCACAGGAATGGCTCGAGCGTGCGCGTGCGGACTTCTCGGAGATCGAGGCCAGCCAGCGCAGGGCCTACGTCGCCCAGTTCCTGAGCCTGCTCGAGATGGTCAGCAGCCGTGAACCCTCCTCCGCGGAACTCAGCAGCCGGGTCACATCGCAACTGGTCGCCGCGGAGGCCGAGTCGGTCGCCGGGCGTCAACTGGAACCCGGCAACTCCGAGGGAGCCACCCTCGAGGTGGTCGAGGTGGGCTACGACGGCGGCTCGACCAGAGCCCGCTTCGCCCTGGGCGGGGTGGCCGACGACGCCGTGATCTCGATCGTCGGATACGAACGGCCGGCACCCGGTGCCGACTGGGTGCAGCCGGCCGAGCTGTTCTACAGCGGTGTCGCCACGGACGTCGGCCAGGGCGTGAACGTCTCCTCACCCCGCCGGTGCGTCCCGGTCGAGTACCGCTTCGACCTCTACGTCGAGGGCGAGCTCGCCGACACCGTCACCGCGCCGGGGGCAACCGCCACCTGTTGAGCTCCGCCGGAGGCTTCAGCAACCGGGCGGGGCGACCGGGCGCTGGGCCAGCAGGAGGTCGATCGGCTGCACCACCGCAGCCCCCGTGCGCGGGTCGCGCTCGGTGACCAGGCCGATCGCTGCTCCCGAGGTGTCCACCACCACCCCACCGGAGGCGCCGCGTTCGACCGGGACATCTACGGTGAAGACGTCCACCGGCGATCCCCCCAGTGCCAGCCGCGACCACCCGAGCACCTCGCCGGTGGAGGTGCTCCAGGCCCCTCCGGGAAACCCGGCCAGTGTGACCTCGTCGCCCACCGACGGTCTCGGACCGCTCGGAAGACCAGCCCCTTCGGCACCCGGTGTCCCGGAGACATCCAACAGTGCGGCGTCGCCGTGGCCCAGGTACTCGTCCACCGGAGCGACCACCACACCCAGCCCTGCGCCGCTCAGTGTGACCTCCCGCGCTCCGCGCACCACGTGCGCGTTGGTCAACCCGACCGGCCCTTCACCGGTTGCGAGCAGGGTCACCGTTCCCTGACGCCGCACACCACACGCGACCGCCTCCACGAGCATCACCGAGGATTCGACGGAGTTGCGCAGGGCCACCGGGGAGCGCCGCGCCGGAGTCCCGCCGCGCTCCACGCTGATGCCCAACACCTCCGCCACCGGGACCGCTCCGCCCGCGCCTGAGGGGGCTGAGCGGTCCAGGTCCTGTGAACCCCGGATCCCACCCGTGCCGACCGTCACGAACCAGAGGAACACACCCAGCACCGACACCAGACCCATCGCCCGCCATCGCACCGACCTCCGTCGCACCGACCAAGGGCAACACGTCGAGGGCTGTCCCCACAAGGCCCAGGGGTCGGGCAAACCTACCCGGTCGGAGCGCCCGCGCCGCCGGTCGCCGAGACGTACAACTGCCAGAGACGGTCGGCGGCGACCGTTGCCGTGGTACGGCCCTCGCGCACCTCGGACACGAGGTTCTCCAGGGCCTCACCAACGGCCGGGGTGGAGCGAAGGTGCCGTTGCAGACGCTCCTCCACGAGTGCCCACATCCAGCGGACCTGCTGGTCCCGCCTCCGCTGGTCCAGCTCCCCGGTCTCGGTGAGCTTGCGCCGGTGCAACTCGACCTGCTCCCAGAACTCGTCCAGGCCGGAGTTCTGCAGCGCTGAACAGGTGATGACCGGCGGGTTCCAGGTGGGTGTGGCCGGGGTCATCATGTGCAGCGCGAGGCGGTAGTCCGCAGCGGCGCGCCGGGCGTGCTCCACGTTGTCCCCGTCGGCCTTGTTGACCGCGATCAACTCGGCCAGCTCCAGCACCCCCTTCTTGATGCCCTGGAGGTCGTCCCCGGCACCCGCCAGCATCAACACGCAGAAGATGTCGACCATGTCGGCCACGACCGTCTCGGACTGACCGACCCCGACGGTCTCCACGATCACGACGTCGAAGCCCGCGGCCTCGCACAACACGATCGTCTCGCGGGTGGCCGCCGCCACGCCACCCAGGGTCTCTCCCGCCGGCGAGGGTCGCACGAACGCAGCCGGATCCACCGACAGCCTCTCCATGCGCGTCTTGTCCCCGAGGATCGAACCACCGCTGCGCGAACTGCTCGGATCCACCGCCAGGACCGCCACGCGATGGCCCCGCCCCGTGAGGTTGGTGCCCAGCTGGTCGATGAAGGTCGACTTGCCGACTCCGGGCACCCCGGTGATGCCGATGCGGTGGGCACCCCCGGAGTGGGCCAGCAGCGGGGTGAGGACCTCCTGGGCGAGCCGGCGGTGCTCCTCGCGGCTGGACTCGACCAGCGTGATCGCCCGCGCGAGCACCGTCCGGTCGCCCGCGAGCACCCCCGCGACGTACTCATCTGCCGCGAGCACACCCATGGCGCCCAACCTACCGCCACCGTCCCGATTGCCCGAAGGTGATCCACCGGGGAGGTCCACGCGGCCCATCGCGGCCCATCCTCGGCAATACTCGGGTCATGCGCGCTGCCGCCAGGTACCTCTCGATGCCCGCGGTCGCCCTGGCGGCACTCTCCCTCGCCGGTCTGGGATGCTCCTCGGAGGGAGCCGATGGTGACGGGGCCACCGATGGCGGGGTCACCGGGGACTCCACGGCCGCGCAGCCCACGCAGGCGGCACCGACGACCGCGGAGGTCCGGCCGGTCGCGCTGGGAGAACCCAGCGAGACCTACGCGGAGGCCCGCAACTGGCTGTGCCGACCCGACCTCGCGGATGACGCCTGTGACGTGGACCTGGACGCCACCTTGGTCAACGCCGACGGATCGGTGGAGCTGGAGCCGTTCCGGCCCGCCGAGGATCCGGTGGCGGACTGCTTCTACGTCTACCCCACCATCTCGGGGGACCCGGGGGATAACTCCGACCTCGAGCCCGGCGCGGCCGAGCTGGGGATCGCACGCAGCCAGGCGGCCCGTTTCGCGCAGACCTGCGACGTCTATGCGCCGATGTACCGCCAGATCCCCCTCGGAGCGTTGTCCAGCCGGCTCTCGGGTGCCTCCGGGGAACGCGGTGGGGTGCTGGGTGGCGACCCCGGTGAGGTCGCGTACGGCGACGTGCGGGAAGCGTTCATGCACTACATGGCGGAGTTCAACCACGGCAGGCCCGTCGTGCTGGTCGGTCACAGCCAGGGCGCGGCACACCTGACACGTCTCATGGCCGAGGAGATCGACACCGACGACGAGCTGCGCTCCCGGCTTCTCTCCGCGATGCTGATCGGGACCTCGGTGGCGGTCGGAGGCGGGGACTCCTTCCAGCACATCGCGCCCTGCGAGTCGACGACCGACACGGGGTGCGTGGTGTCGTACGCAACCTTCTACGCGGGCGAACCACCACCCGATGACAGCCTCTTCGGTCGTGTGTTCGGTGAGTCCGCGGGCCACGCCCTGTGCACCAACCCGGTGGACCCCGCAGCGACCGAACCGCTGCCGCTGCAGACCTACGTCCCCGCGGGCAGCGCCGCCTCAACGGTGCCCGTCGACACGCCGTTCGTGCACTACGACGGCCTGCTCACCGGTGGTTGTCGCGCCGAGAACGGCATCGACTGGCTCGAGGTCGCCAACACCTCCGCCGGTGCCCCGGCATGGCCGAGCGACCTGGGGGGCCGCCTCAGTCCCCAGTGGGGTACCCACCTCATGGACGTGAACTTCGCCCTGGGTGACCTGATCGCCCTAGTGGAGACCCAGGCAGGTGCGTACTGAGCAGCCGAAGTGCACCGCGCGCTTTGCCGTCGGGGCCCCGGGCGGGTCACGCTTGTGGCACCGGACTCCCGAAACCGAGCATCACTTGACCGTTTCCGTAGACACCGAACCCGAACCGGCCGGATCGAAGGCGGAACCCGACGAGACGCCGGGTGCGTCACCCGAGCACAGGGTGCGCAACACCGCCATCATCCTGGGCGTGGTGGCGGCACTGCTGGCAGCCATGGCGGTCGCCGCATCGATGAGCCGCGAGGATGCTCCGGACTGGCGGGGAAGGGTCCTCGAGGAACCGGAAGCGATCCCCGACATCCGACTGCGTTCAACCGACGGTGAGCCGTTCAGCCTGACCGAGGACACCAGCGGGGACCTGACCCTGTTGATGTTCGGCTACACGAACTGCCCGGACATCTGCCCGATCAGCCTCGGTACCCTCGCGGCGTCGCTGCAGGACCTCGGCAACGACGTCGCCAACCGGGTGGACATGGTGTTCGTCACCGCGGACCCGGCACGCGACACCCCCGAGGTGCTCCGGCAGTACCTCGACGGCTACGACACCGACTTCATCGGCCTGTACGGCACGCCCGAGGAGATCGCCGAGGCACAGGACATGGCGAACGTGCCCCGCGCACAGCTCGCCGAACCGGATGCCGACGGCGAGTACGCGGTCGGCCACGCCACACAGATCATCGCCTACCAGGACGACGGCACGGCCCGCATCGTCTACCCGTTCGGCACGCGTTCGGAGGACTGGAAGGCGGACCTCCCGAGGCTGCTGGACGGTGAGGTCCCGGAGCCATGAGAGCCATCCCCCCGAGGGTTTCCGCGGTGGCCTCGGCGCTGGTGCTCACGGTGCTGGCGGGGTGCTCCGGGGGTGCCGGCAGCGCAGCGGTCTCGGTTCGCGACCCGGCGGTCGGCGCGGTGCCGACCGGGTCCGCGGCGTTGTACATGACCGTCGAGAACCACAGCGCCGACGACGCGATCCTCGGCGCCAGCTGCGAGTGCGCAACGGAGGCGTCCCTGCACGTCGTGGAGGACCGTGGCGGGATCCTCATGATGGTCCCCACGGATCGCATCGAGCTGCCCGCCGATTCCTCGACCGATCTCGACCCCGGAGGTGCCCACATCATGCTGGAAGGACTCGAGGAGCCACTCGAAGCCGGTGGGTCGATCCGGGTGACCATCCGATTCGACCGGGCACCGCAACGAACGGTGGAGGTCCCCGTGCACGAACTCGCGGATCTGGCCGAACGGGTGGAGAGCCAACCATGAGCGGCTACGGCGCTTCCCGGGGCGGGTGGTCCTGATGCGCTGGTGGTGCTCCGCGGTCGAACAGGAATGGGACTGGACCCCGCGCCCCTACCTGGGGGTGTGGCTGCTGATGGCGGCCATCATCGGCATCTACGCCCGCATGTGGCACTCGCACCGGCAGGACAACGCACCGCTCGCGACCGACCGCTCGCGCATGTGGCGTTTCGGCGCCGGAGTGGCCCTGCTCTGGGTGGCCTCCGACTGGCCCGTGGGAACCCTCGGCGGTGGCTACCTGGCCTCGGTGCACATGGCCCAGTACATGCTGTACACCTTCGCCGCGGCACCGCTGCTGATGCTCGGCACACCGCGTTGGATGGCGGAGTCGGTCCTCACGAAGCTGCACCTGAGGGGTGCGTGGTTCACCCTCTCGAAGCCGCTCGTGGCGGTGCTGGTCACCAACGCCCTGCTCATCGCCACGCACTCCCCGATCGCGGTCGACACCCTGCGCTCCACCCAGGTCGGGTCGTTCGCGATGGACATGATCTGGCTGCTGTCGGGCTTCGTGCTGTGGGCGCCGGTCATCAATCCGATCCGGGAAGCGGGCATGGAGTCCCCACCGGGGCGCATCGTCTACCTGTTCATCGCCGCGGGCCTGGTGCCGATGATCCCCGGCGGGTTCATCACCTTCGCGCCGAGCCCGCTGTACTCCACCTACGAACTCGCCCCTCGGGTGGGACTCACCCCGTTGCACGACCAGCAGCTCGCAGGTGTGATCATGAAGCTGGCCTCCATCCCGGTGGTGTGGACCGCGATGGGTGTCATCTGGTTCCGCTGGTACAACCGTGACAACGCCCGGAGCGGCGACGTCATGACCGTCGGACGCGGTTCCAAGGTCCGCCGGGGAACCGCCTCGGCACCGCGACCCGAGACCCGCGAGCCGGCCTCGGTGGGCTCGGGGTCGTTGCCAGCGTCGGGGTCGTTGCCAGCCGGAGGGAACACCCCTGCCGGCGGGGGTTCAGTCCCGCCCGGCGAGCGCCTCGAGTAGTTCCTTGGCGGACTCCGCGATCACGGTGCCCGGGGGGAAGATCGCGGTGGCTCCCGCGTCGCGGAGGGCCTGATGGTCCTGGGGCGGGATCACGCCTCCCACGACGATCATGATGTCGGGTCTCCCGAGCTCCTCGAGGGCGGCCTTCAGCTCCGGAACCAGCGTTAGGTGCCCTGCGGCCAGCGATGAGGCCGCCACGACGTGGACGTCGGCCTCAACGGCCTGGCGTGCCGCCTCCTCGGGGGTCTGGAACAGCGGTCCGATGTCGACGTCCCAGCCGAGGTCCGCGAGCCCCGTGGCGACGACCTTCTGGCCCCGGTCGTGGCCGTCCTGGCCCATCTTCGCGAGCAGGATCCGCGGGCGACGCCCCTCGGATGCCTCGAACTGCTCGACCATCGCCCGCACCTCGTCGACCACACCCGCAGTATCGCCCAACTCGGAGCGGTACACCCCGGCGATGGAGCGGATGTCCGCACGGTGGCGGCCGTAGACCTTCTCGAGCGCATCGGAGATCTCGCCGACGGTCGCCTTGTTGCGGGCCGCGTCGATCGCCAGCTCCAACAGGTTCCCACCCCGACCGTCGGCCGCGTTCGTGAGTGCCTCGAGGGTCCGCTCGACCGCTTCGGGGTCGCGCTCCTCGCGCAGCCTCGCGAGCTTCTCCAGCTGGCCGGCGCGAACCGCCGAGTTGTCGACCTTCAACACGTCGATGTCCTCGTTGCCCTCGAGGCGGTGGGTGTTGACACCGATCACGGGTTGGCGGCCCGAGTCGATCCGGGCCTGGGTGCGCGCCGCGGCCT
Source organism: Microthrixaceae bacterium (assembly GCA_023958095.1). Lineage (GTDB taxonomy): Bacteria > Actinomycetota > Acidimicrobiia > Acidimicrobiales > Microtrichaceae > JAMLGJ01. The sequence goes on along the minus strand of JAMLGJ010000014.1, from coordinate 75,865 downwards.
CCTCGATGCGCAGCTTCGGGGTTCCCGATTCGATGGCCTTGGCCATGCCCCCGAGCTCGTCCACCTCGGCGATCAGGCCGAGGGCCTTCTCGGCGATCTCCGCGGTCAGCCGCTCCACGTGGTAGCTGCCACCCCACGGGTCGATCACCCGGGTGGTGCCCGACTCCTGCTGGAGGAACAACTGGGTGTTGCGTGCGATGCGGGCCGAGAAGTCGGTGGGCAGCGCGAGGGCCTCGTCGAGAGCGTTGGTGTGCAGGCTCTGGGTGTGGCCCTGGGTGGCGGCCATCGCCTCGATGCAGGTGCGCATCACGTTGTTGAACACGTCCTGCGCGGTGAGCGACCAACCGGAGGTCTGGCTGTGGGTGCGGAGGCTCAACGACTTCGGGTTCTTCGGTGAGAAGCGCTCCGACATGAGCTTCGCCCACAGCATGCGTGCAGCACGCATCTTGGCCACCTCGGTGAAGAAGTTCATGCCGATGGCCCAGAAGAACGACAACCGTGGCGCGAAGGCGTCCACGTCCATGCCCGCGTCGAGGCCGGCCTGCACGTACTCGAGTCCGTCCGCGAGCGTGTAGGCGAGCTCGATGTCCGCAGTCGCTCCGGCCTCCTGCATGTGGTAGCCGGAGATCGAGATCGAGTTGAACCGCGGCATGTTCTGCGAGGTGTACTCGAAGATGTCCGCGATGATCCGCATCGAGGGTGCCGGCGGGTAGATGTAGGTGTTGCGGACCATGAACTCCTTGAGGATGTCGTTCTGGATGGTCCCCGCCAGCTGCTCCGGCTTCACCCCCTGTTCCTCCGCCGCCACCACGTAGAGGGCCAGCACCGGAAGCACCGCGCCGTTCATCGTCATCGACACCGACATCCGGTCGAGCGGGATGCCGTCGAAGAGCACACGGGTGTCGTAGATCGAATCGATCGCCACACCGGCCATGCCCACGTCACCGGCTACCCGCGGGTTGTCGGAGTCGTATCCGCGGTGGGTGGGCAGGTCGAATGCGACCGACAGTCCCTTCTGCCCGGCGGCCAGGTTCCGCCGGTAGAACGCGTTGGAGTCCTCCGCCGTGGAGAACCCGGCGTACTGGCGGATCGTCCAGGGCTGGTTCACGTACATCGTCGGGTACGGCCCCCGCAGGTACGGTGCGATGCCCGGATAGGTCTCGAGGAAGTCCAGCCCGCCGCGGTCGGCCAACCCGTAGGCGGGCTTCTCGACCATGCCCTCGGGCAGCTCCCGGCCCTCACCGCGGACCGGCGGTGCATCGCCGGCGGAACCCCCCGGGAATGCGACCGTGGTGAAGTCGGGTACGTCCAGTTCGGTCATCTCGGATCGCCCCCCGTCGCGTCGTTCACTGCTGTGCCTCGCTGGTCGCATGTGCCTCGCTGGTCGCATGTGCCTCGCTGGTCGGAACACCGATCACCCGGTGAGCCTCGGTGAGCACCTCGAGCACGTCGGTGCCCCGGTGCACGAACGTGTCGACCCCGGCCGCTCTGAGCTCATCGGCCAGGTCACCCGGTCGGCCCGCCAGGTAGATGCGCCTCGCGCCCGCCGCACCCAACGCACGGGCCACGTCGGCTGCAACCTCCGCGTAGTGCTCGTCGGAGGAGCACAGGCACACCAGCGATGCGCCGTCGGCACCGAAGTCCTCCACGACCTCCTCGGGTGAGGAGAACCCGCTGGATGCGCCACGGGCCGAGGTGACCCCGGCGATGCCCCCCGCTTCGAAGAAGTTCCTCGCCCAGCTGGAGCGGGCGGTGTGGGTGGCGACGTCGCCGAGGTTTGCGAGGAACACCCGGGGACCGGCACCCGAGGACTCGGTGCGCACGCGGTCGGCAGCCTCCCGGAGGCGTTCGAACGGTTCTGCCCAGCGGACCCCCGGCAAGGCTTCGCAGGAGGTGGCCGAATCGGTGGCCGCCGCCTCCGGGGGGCTTGCTGCGCCCCGCGGTGCGGTCTCGGGAAGGTCCTCACCGAGGTTCGGGAACTCCGAGACGCCGGTCAGCGGAGCGGAACGGTCCGCCACCGCCGAGAACCTCTCGTCCCGGACGACCTCGATGCGACGCGCCAGGCTCGAATCACCCAGCACGGCAGCCATGCCACCCGCTGACTCCAACTCACCGAAGAGCTCCCAGGCCCTCCTGGCGATCGAGTCCGTGAGCGACTCCACGTACCACGAGCCACCTGCGGGGTCGATGACCCGGCCCACGTTGGACTCCTCGGCCAACAGGAGTTGGGTGTTGCGGGCCATGCGCCTGCCCAGGTCCGAAGGCTGGCCCAGTTGTGAGTCGAACGCCGAGGTGACCACGGCGTCGGCGCCCCCCAGCGCGGCGGCAAAGGCACCTGCGGTCACACGCAACAGGTTCACCCACGGATCGACGCGGCTGAGCGAGCGATCGAGGGTCCTTGCGACGATCGATGGTGGCGCCGACCCCGGATGGGCCCCTGAGGCCTCCAGCACTCCCGAGAGCGTGGTGCGCGCCGCCCGGAGCTTCGCCACGGTGGTGAAGAAGTCGGTGTCGGTTCCGAGTACGACCTCGATCTGCCCGGCCGCCGAGTCGGCGTCCACGCCCGCCTCGGCCATCGCCCGCAGGTAGGCGACCACTGTGCAGAGCATCGCGGCGAGTTCCAGCGCGTCGCTCGCCCCCGCCTCCGCGTAGACCGTGGCGTCGACGGTGAGCGACCGCACACCGGGCATGCGGTGCGCGGCCATCGAGGCGAGGCCGGCGGCATCGGCCATGGCCCGGTCCACTCCCTGGGGAAGGCTGCCGGTGCGTGCCAGGAGGCCGAGCGGGTCCGCTCCGAAGCCACCCTTCGCCGCGTCGTCGGACACCCCGTTGGCCGACCACAGCTCCATGAGCCACTCGGCAGTCGCCGTGAACGCGCTGGCCGGTTCGAGCACGACGGGAGCCAGGTCCAGGTGCACCCCCTGGAGGGCACCACCCAGCGTCTCACGCGAGGCCAGCGCAGCACCGCGCACGAGCAGCGACGTGGCACCCCGCTGGAGTTCGTCGAGTGCGACCGACTCCCCGGCGTCGGTGGTGGACCCGTCGACCACGGACCGGATGTCCCAACGCCCGTCGGGGCGCTGCTGCGGCGTGAACGAACGCGTGTGGGGCGACGCCCCGGGCGCTCCGGTGGTCGACTCGTCGGGTCCGCTGGTGTAGAGCGGGGCCACGTCCAGCCCGTCCGAGGTACGGGAGTGCAACGTCTCGAGGGGCTTGCCCCTGAGCACCTTGTCGACTAGTTCCAGCCACTGCTCGCGCGTGGCGGGTTCGAATCCGCCGGCGAGGTCTCCGACGGGCTTGGCATCGGCCAACTCGGCCACGGTTCCCTCCGCTGTCGTGTCGGTGCGAGGCTACCGGAGCCGCGTCGCGATGCCCCAACGTCGCACCCCCACCGGGTCCGACCCCATGGGGCTTGGCAGGAATGGCTCAGGCGACGATCGCGGACGTGCCCAGGAGCATCCGCCGCATCTGCTGTGCCCCCACCGGACGCGAGTACAGGTAGCCCTGTCCGAGGCCACAACCCATGGCGTGCAGTTGCTCCTCCTGCGCGGACTCCTCGATGCCCTCCGCGATCACACGGGCGTTCAACTGCTTGGCCAGGTCGAGCACCGCGGCGATGATCCGCTGGTTCGTCGCAGTCCCGATCCCGGCCACGAACGAGCGGTCGATCTTGAGCACGTCGAACTCGAACCGGTCGATGTAGCCGAGCGAGGAGTACCCGGTGCCGAAGTCGTCGATCGCGAGGCGGATCCCCTGGGCACGCAGCTGCTCCATCTTGGTGCGCACGTTGTCGCTGTCGTCCAGCAGGTGCGACTCGGTCACCTCGAGCACGAGCGCGTCGGGTGGCAGGTCGTTGACCGCCAGGTCCTGCAGCACCGTTTCGACGAGGTCGTCGGCCTGCAGTTCACCGACGGAGAGGTTCACCGAAACCGTGAGGCTCGCCGCGGCGGGCATCTCGGAGCGCCACTCGGCCAGGTCGCGGCATGCCTGTGCCCGCACCTGCGCGTCCAACGCGTCGATCAAGCCGTACTCCTCGGCGATCGGCACGAACAGCCCGGGACTCAGCCGGCCGCGCTCGGGGTGGTCCCAGCGCACCAGTGCCTCGGCCCCCACGATCGCATGGTTCTCGAGGTTCACCACCGGCTGGTAGTTGACCACGATCTGCTCGGTGCCGATCGCCCGCGCCAGGTCGCCGCGGATCTCGAGCCGGTTGGACGATGCGGTGCGCATCGCGCTCTCGAAGCGGACCGCCCGGCCGCGACCGTCCTGTTTGGCCTGGTGCATGGCGGTGATCGAATTGCTCAGCAGCACCTCGGCCCCGTCGCCACGGTCGTGGTCGACTGCGACGCCCGCGGAGGCGGTGAGGGTGAGTTGTCGGCCGTCGATCTCGAAGGGAAGGGCGAGCTGGGCGAGAATCGACTCGGTCATCTCCATCACCGAGTCCTCACCGTGGGCGCGTTCGACCACGACAGCGAACTCGTCCGCACCGATTCGTGCCGCCTGGTCGCCGAAGCTGAGCGCGGATGCGATCCGCTGGGACACGGCGATGAGAACTTCGTCGCCGACCTCTTGGCCGAGGTTCTCGTTGATGTCGCGGAAGTTGTCCAGGTCGATGCACACCGCCGAGACCGAGCTGTTCCCGGAGTTGTGCCCGAGCATGCGTTCCAGGTCGTCGAGCAGCAGCACCCGGTTGGGCATCCCCGTGAGGCTGTCGTGGGTCGACTGGTGGGTGATCTTCTGCTGCATGCGATTGCGCTCTGTGACGTCGCGTGCGTTGAACACGAACCCTCCGACCGACGGCTCCCCGCGCAGGTCGGTGACCATCGCCTCGAAGGTGAGCCACTCCCCCGAGCCCGCCCGGGCGAACCCGAACTCGTTGGTCCTGCCCTGGGAGGCCCACTGCCGCAGGATCGCGGGCCAGTCGAGGTCGGCGGCATTGAACACCGACGACAGCGGACGGCCGAAGAGTGCGTCGGGATGCTCACCCACCATGGCCACGGCGCTCGGGCTCGCGTAGGTGATCCGGTCATCGGGATCCACGACCATCACAAGGTCGGTGTTGTTCTGCACCAGCGACTTGAAACGGGCCTCGGAGAGCAACAACAGCTCCTCTGCGGCCTTGCGGTCGTCCACCGCACGGGCGTTGATCAGGATGCCCCCGACATCGGGGTCGTCCAGCAGGTTCGTCGCCTGCACCTCGAACCAGAGATGGGTGCCGTTGGTATGTGCCAGCCTGACCTCTGCCGTGGCGTATCCCTCGTCACGGGCCTCCTGCAACAGGCTCTCGGCCTTCGAGCGGTCCTGCGGATGCACCAGGGCATCGACGCGGAACTCGAAGCCGACCTGGGGTGCCGCCCCCAGGAGGCGCCTGGCGACCGGGGACGTGTACAACAGGTGGTTCCCGGCGTCCAGGATGGCCACGATGTCGGAGGAGTTCTCGATGAGCGTTCCGAAGCGCCGCTCCGCGCGTTCACGGACCAGCTCCTCGGTGCGCTCCGCGGCCCGCATCGCGATCGTGCCCTGCCTGCACAGGGCCGCCATGGCGTTGCGCTCGTCCTGGGTCAGCTCGCCGGCGATGCTGAAGCACAGCACTGCGCGGAGCTCACCGTCGAGCACCACCGCACCGCCGTAGGTGAACCCCGAGTTCTCGGAGCACCCGAGTTCCCGGATGTCGCCCGTGCCCACGGGCCCTTCGGCGCTCAGCTCCTCGAAGCGCCGCAACGCAGAGGCGCGTTCGGAGTCCACGCGGCCATCGGCATGGACGAAGCGAGTGTCGAGCAGCAGCTCACCGAACAGCGAGCGCACGCCCGCCTCCAGCACCATGGCGATGTCACCGTTGGTGGAGGCCTCGACGAGGCTCTCACCGAGCTCGCGCAGGGCTCTCTGCTGCGAGGCGAGGCGTTCGTTCTCGCGCACGAGGCGACCGAGACGGACGAGCACCAGCGGCGCCAGGACGAGCGATCCGAGAGCCGGCAGCATCAACTCCACGCCGCGTGCACCCGAGAGCACCTCGTAGGTCAGCACCGCGGGCGGGGTGATCAGCGCGAACGACAGCACCACGACACGCCTGCGGGAGAGGCGCTTTGTCATCATCATGTCGTTCGGCCGGTCGAAGAGGTGCTTGATGCTCGGGTGCAACAGGCCGGCCGAGCCGAGGGCCACCACGGAAGCGTTGACCAGGCCGAGCACCCGATCCAGTCCTGCACCGCCGGTGACGGTCACCGCCATCACGTCTGAGGCGAAGGCCATGACCAGACCGGCTGCGAGCAGCCTGTTGCTGGTCGAGGGAACCGACCCTGCCACGAGCGCCAGCACCGCCATGCCGATCGTCGCGAGAGACACGAACCCGAATCCGACCGTCACCAGCACCTCGGCCTGCGTGTGGGTCGGGTCCTTGATGTAGGGCAGCATGATCACGGTCCACTGGATGATCCCGACAGCCACGACGCCCACGAGCGCGTCGATGACCGGGTCCAGCGACAGGTGCGGGTTGCGACGCCGCACCACGAAGTAGATCGCGTAGATGAAGAGTCCGAAGGCGGCCAGGGAGAAGAGGTCGGCGAACGCCGGGAACGGATAGTCGACCCCTCGGATGATCGCCTCGACTGCGCGTACCACTCCACCAACCAGGAAAACGACCCCGGTCAGCGCAACGGTTCCACCCAGGTGGCGGACGTCTGGGCCCCTACCACGCGATGCTTGCCATCCGGCGGCGCAAGCGTAGATCGCATACACGACAAACAGGATCCCTCCGATGTCCACCGGGAGAACGGCCATGCACGCGAGGACGAGCCCCGTGATGACCAGGTGTCGGCTCAGATGTGTCGAGCGCTGCGCGCACGAGTTGTCGGCGAGCTCGCTGCTTGCGGCCAAGACAAGTCCTTAGTCGTCGTCGTCACCGCATGAATCGGCCGCGCCATTGCCAGTGTTGAGGATTCTGCTCCGAATAGCCTCAGCTCGTGCGCCGACGAGCCATGAATCGTGAACCGACAGATGAGCAGTTCGAGGCCTACCGGTCGCTCTTCAGCGAGCTAAGGCAAACCCATCCACAGCGTTGCGAACTGGCACGCCGCGAGTTCGATCGCGCAGTGGAGGATGAAGCGACCGTGTGTGGGGACGTCGAGCTCGATGGAATCGAAGTCGCCGTCCCACAGCTGGTGCGCGTCGACGTGATCGACTGGTTGAACGCCGACTTCTTCCAACGCACCTATCCAGAGGCGCACGCTTCCGGCACCCTGTTTCACCTGACACTCTGGCCCGACATCGATGTCCCTTCTGATGTCCTCATTGCCTTGAAGGACCTGGCGGTCCGGGGCGGAACCCTCGTCCTGGATGGCCCCTCGACCGGCACGTGGTCCGTCCGTACCGCTCTTGATCGGCTCACGGGAGCGCTGGGCAACGGGGTCATCTCAGATCAGGTGCTCCTAGGAACACAGACCTACTGGGCCGGCCCCCTGGACAACCCCTACATCGACGCCAGTGAAAACCCTCGATCACTCTCCGAAGCAGCCCATGCGATCGGCAGGGATGCGGCCACTGCTCGCCGAAGCAGTGGGTCATACCTGCGGCTCGACTTGACCGAACAGGAGGCGAACTCGATGTTCGATCTGTATGCGGCCGCGTATGAAGTTCTGGGCGATCACCCCTGCGCCCAAGGGGTCACGCCCGAGGAGTTCCGCCACATGATGCTGCACGAGCCGGAGATGACGAAGCTCGTGTTCCAGCGGGATGGTGAAGTCGAATCGATCTGCCTCATCACACCCCAACTCGACAGTTTGGATTGGATAAACACCGAGTTCTACCAAGCGCGCTTCGGTGACCAGTTCGATTCGGGTCGACTGCACTGGTACCCAGCCATAGCGACCGACCCTACGAGCACCGGAGCCCGAAACGCCCGTTCGCTGGTCGAACTGATCGGTGAACTCTATGAAGCGGCTCTGAACCCGGCCACGATCCTGTTCGACACACCCGACGTCAACTCGGCGTTCCTACCGCCATACCTCGAGGAACTCATCAACGGGCTACCCCACTACGAGGTGCGCTTCGAGGTCATCGCAGAACACGAGTACCACGCGGTTCAACTGGGGGCATGACCTTCCCGCGGCCACGACGGTCGGTGCGTGCTGCGATGGCCGACGACACGAGCACCGGCCCCACGGTGAGTCGGTCCCCGGTGGCGACGAAGTTGGCCTTGGATCCCCAGCCGCCGTACGGCTCGTTGCCGTGTTCGACATCCAACACGGTGAGCTCCACGAGCGGGTTCGAGAACGCCGTGATCTCCGGCAGCAGTGGAGCTCCGAACAACGACACGTACATCGCGTACTGCCGGTATTCCTTGCGGTCGAAGAACCGTGCGAGCTCCGCGTCGTCGTCGTAGACGAGCACGTAGAACACCGGTGCGAAGAACTCGACGATCCGGTCGTGCTCGGTGATCGGACGCACGATCATCGTGGGCTCCACGATCTGGTCCTCGATGTGTATCGCACCCTCGAGCACGGTGTTCGCCTTCAGCTCCTCGAGTCGAGTGACCAGTCCGGGGATCGGGCCGGGGTTGAGGATGCGCCCGACCCTCACGGACGGATCGGAGTAGTCGCCGACGCCGATGCCGCGCAGTTCCTCGCGCGCGGACTCGACGAACTCGTCGGCGACCGACGAGTGCACGAGGAACGCATCGGGGCCGGCGCAGTCCTGGCCGCTGTTGAAGACCCGCGTAGTGATGATCCGCCCGAGCGCTTCCCCCACGTCGGCCCCCGGACCCACCACCACCGGGTTCACGCCGGCGCCGTTGAACACGAACTTCGCACCACGGCAGCAACGCTGCACCTGCACGGCATTGGAGTAGCGGCCGGTGAACAGCACGACCTCGGAACGCGAAACGAAATGGTCGAGGAACTCGCGCCGCTGGAGGTCGAACAGGCCCACCCGGGGGAAGAACTGCTTCATGCCGGAGACATCGAAGACCCGCCTGACCCACTCCGGGTCGACCGCGGGCGTCCGCACGAACACACGGTCAGCCATCAACGAGGGCACCGCCGCGAAGAGCACCAGGGAGTACAGCGGCAGGTTGATCGGAAGGAACGCGGAGACGTCGCCCACGTGCGCTTCACGCAGGTTGTGCATCTCGCGGTGCAGCCCCCGGAGCGCCAGCACCGACCGTTCGAGTTCGTCCAGCGCGGTCTCGTGGCTCTCCTGCTCGGTGAGCACCGCCATGATCTCCGCGTGGTGCGCGTCCAGGTAGTCGGCGAACTCACTCGCCGCCACCAGGTCGGACAGGTACTGGTTGAGCGGCTCACTCACCGGCGACCCCCGGGTCGACGAGGCCCTCGAATGCCGCCCGTGCGGTTGCCGCAGCGATTCGTCCGTCCTCGGGTGCCACGTCCTGCGCCACGGTGACGCGCCGGTGCAACTCCTCGGCGAAGCGCAGCATGTGATCCGCCTCGGTCGTCGCCAGGACCCTGTGGTTGACCTCGAAGACACGGGCGAGCATGCGGAACACCGCGAAGACCTCGTCCCTGTCGGACCGCGGCGGTGAGGTGAGTTGCAGCTCCCCCGGTGCTCGGCCCGATGCGGACGCAGATCGTGGGCCCGCGTGGGCGAAACCACGACGCAGCTCCGAATCGAGGCGCAGCCAACGGCGCCTCACCTCGATCACCCGGACCTCGGGGTCCGTCATCCCGGCGGCCTCCGCAACCGTGTCGATCCGGCTGACGAGCTCCAGGTTCCCGGCACCCACCGTCAACAGAACGGGCCGACCGGCGCTCATGGCGATGCGCGACGCGATGCTCGCCGGCGGAGTGGGTTCCCCGACGAGTGAGCGCAGCAGGAACCTGTCCCCCGACTCTCCCATGAACACCGAATCGGTGAGACCGGAGCGGTCGCGTTCGGCGACCCCTGCCGCGATGAGCGACTCGACCAGTGCGTCGGCCTCGGCCGGGTCGGCCTCCAATGGGTCCGCCGGTAGGCCCGAGCACCTCGAGGCCATCGAAGCGAGGGTCCCGAGCAGCTCGCCCGGCGTCGGTTCGTCAGCAGCGACGAGACAGAACTGCCTGCGTGCGGCTGGTTCGTGGTCGCACTCCACGAGAGTGCCTGCGGCGGCGGCCTCGATCACTTCGGAGGTGAAGCGTCGCCGATCGACACGCAGGTTCAGGTACGGACCGTCGGACTCGGCGCCGGTCAGGAGGTCGCAGTCGGCGTCACTCGCAAGCCTTAGGGCCAACCGTTGCGCCACCTGGTCGGGTCGCTCCCCCAGCGAACGGGCGAACGCCATGCACGCGACGCTGTAGTCGAACCCCTCCCGAAGGCGGAGGCGGTCCGATTCGGTCATGTGGACCTGATCCCTCCAGGAACCGTCGCCAGCCGGGTCGAACTCGGCGGCACAGGCATCGAGGACGGCGGATCGCACCTCGATGAAGGGTTGCCGCGCCCGGAGGCCGACTGGTTCCGTCGCTTCGATGACCAGGTCCGGCCGCGCCGCCATCGTCACTCTCCTTGCTTCCGCCAGCCTCACGGCGCACCGCAACTGCCTCGCACGGCACCCCGCGGTGGAGATTCTCCCACCCGCATGATCCGAAACCGGGGATACCGGGTTCTCGGCAGCGCCGGGAAACGCCGGTAGCCTCGTCGCAAGCCTTCGGGGAGCGGAGCAGGCGCGAGGAGTTCCCGACCATGCAAGCCACCTTGCGCGGACGCCACACAGGCACGGTGATCAGCGCAGCCGCAGTCGCGTCGCTGGCACTGCAGCAGAGCCCTGCCAACGAGGCGGCCCGTGCAGCCGTCGGCTTCTGGGTGCTCGACCGCACCGGCAGCCCGCTCGCAGTCGGGTTCGCGGTGTTCCTGGCGACGGTCGTCATCGATGGGCTCACGAGCGCACTCATCGCCCTGGGGCTCCACACCGAGACGGGCGCGGTACGGCGGATCATGGACTGGGCGCGCGAGCGCTATGGAGGTCGTGGTGATGAACCCGCACCCCGTGGCGGGCCACTGGCGGTGGACGCTGCCCTCTGCCTGGGCGTGGGAGCGGGGCTCGTCGTGGCACGGCGCCACTTCCGCGACCGGCACCCCTCCCTGGGCTCGGACCTGCTCACCGCGGCAGGGGCGACCCTGTTCGTGTCGGCAGCCACGGGGTTCTTCGGCTTCCTCGCCGGTGGCGGGCTCGAGTACGCCGAACGGATCGGTCTGGGTACTCCCGCCGAGTGGATCGTGGAGTACGGCTCGGACTGGCGTGTCTGGGCCGTGGTCCTCCTGGTGGGGATCACCGTGTCGGCCCTGCGCCGCCGTCGGGCAGGACGGACCCGAGGGACCGACCGCGTAGCATCACCTCGATGAATACTCTCACCCTCGCAGCGATCTCGGAATCCAGCGCGGACACCGCACTGCTCGTGCTCCGCCTCGCACTCGGGCCGATGCTGTTCGCCCACGGCTACCAGAAGCTCTTCATGGGCGGTCGCATAGACGGCACCGCAGGATGGTTCGAGTCCATGGGCATGAAGCCCGGGCGGGTGAATGCCTGGGCTGCTGCGATCACCGAGACCACCACCGGTGTGCTCATGACCGTGGGCTTCCTCACACCATTGGCGGCCGCGGGGATGGTCGGCGTGATGGTGGTTGCCTGGTTCACCCACCGCGGAGCGTTCTTCGTGTTCAAGGACGGTTGGGAGTACAACTACGTGATCGGGGCGGTTGCCATCGCCGTCGGCACCCTGGGGGCCGGCGGTTGGTCCCTCGACGGCGTGCTCGGCATCGACACCGACCTGGCCGGTTGGACCGGGTTCGCCATCGCCGCAGGTGTGGGCCTCCTGTCGGGCTTCGGCACGCTCGCCGCGTTCTACCGACCCGACCCCGAAGGGACCGCTGACTGACCTCGGGAGCAGTGCCGGCAGCAGTGCCCGGAGCAATGGCTCCAGTCGGGCCCCGGTCGTGCCGACGCTCTGGTTGATGGACCACGGAGACCTCTTCATCGAAGCCATCCGCGAAGCGCGCGACCACACCCCGCCGGACCACCCCACCGGAGGGGTCGATGCCTTCCTGCGCTGCGCTCCGGACTGGCCACCGGTTCGCCTGGCCCAGGAGTGCACACGCCTGGTCGCCGAGCTCGCCGCCGCGGACCAGGTGGTGCTGCACGCCCGCCAGGGGGACCAGATGGTCTGCTGCGCCCTGCACCCTCCACGACTGTCCACCCCATTGGCACGCACCCAGGATGCAGACGGCTTCCCATGGGGCATCGACGACCTCGTTCCCTCCCGGTTCCTCGCGGTGCACGACGCCGGTCCCCTACCGGCGATCGTCGTCGACGAAGGGTCCACCACCATTGCGGAACTGGGATTCCGCAGCGCTGTGCACCTGCCCCTGCGAGCCGGCAACCGGCCGATGGGGGCACTCAACCTCTACTGGTCGCGCCCGGGGGTCAACTGGGACGACACGATCGGTCCCATCGCCCGCGCGCTCGGCGTCTACACGCTCGAAGCAGCCGCTCGGGTCGCCGGGGTGCTACCCGATGCCTCCCTCGAGAGGAGCCCCTGACCAGCGGGCTCAGTCATCGCCCGCTGTGTCACCGGCAGCGGTCTCATCACCCGCTGTCTCACCGGCAGCGGTGTCTCCCCCGACTTCGGCACCGCCGTCGGGTTCGCGGTGCCACAGGCGTCCGAACCGCGGACCGGTATGGGCCAGGTCGCCCTCCACCCTGCGCAGCTCCGCGAGTTCGGTGAGTTGCGAGTCGACCACGTCGTGGCGCTCGAGGAACGTGGACACGAACGCCTGGATGACCCCCGCTGCGGGAAGTGCCAGAACGGCCCCTATCGGCCCGGCCAGCATTCCACCTGCGATCGCGGAGCCGAAGGCCACGGCGGGATGCAGGTCCATGGTCTGTGCTGTGATCTTCGGGGAGAAGAAGTAGTTCTCCACCTGCTGGTACACGACGATGAACCCGACCACCCACAGTGCGTCCACCGGGTCGTTCAACAAGGCGATCAACACCGGCAGGGCACCGGCGAGGTACGTCCCGATGGCGGGAATGAACTGGCTCACCAGACCCACCCACAGGGCGAGTGCAAGCGGGGACGGAACCCCCATGATCGACAGGAACGCCCAGGTGAACGTGGCGGACAACCCGGCCAGCAGGAGCCGTGAGTACAGCCAGCCGCCGGTCTTCGCGATCGAGAGCTCCCACAGGTACAGAACCGTGCGCTGGTGCTCCTCGGGCAGCACCGAGCAGAAATTGCGCCGCATGGTGGGACCCTCGGCGGTCATGTAGAACGCGAACAACAGGACGGTGAACGCCTGGAACACGAGGCCGACCACCGAACCGGTGAGGCTGAGCGCTCGTCCGCCCACCTCGGTTGCCACCGAGGCGATGTCGGACTGATAGTCCTTGATGAGGTCGTTGACCTCGCCGGTGTTGATGTCTAGGCCGAAGGTGCGGTTGGCCCAGTCAGAGACCTGGTCTATGTAGTCGGGTGCCTTGTCGATCAGGTCCTGCACCTGGCTGATCACGAGCTCGGCCATGACGAACACGAACAGCACTGCCACGGCCAGCACACCGAGGAAGCACAGGAAGGTGCCCAGCCCGCGTCGCATGCCGAAGCGCCGCGCCATGCGGCCGACCGCCGGCTCGATCGCGAACGACAGGAACAGGGCCACCACGACCATGCCGATCAGGCTCGTGAGCCGCCCGAGAATCGACAGGCTCGCATCGAAGACCGCCACCGATATCGCAACCGCAAAGATGAGTCGCCACACCCATCTGGGCAACCTCTGGCCGTCGCCCATCCGCAGGACAAGGCCTGCGCCCGGGCCGTCGCCGCCCGATTCCGGGACCTGCGGGGTGTCCTCGCCACTGACCACGCGGGACTCGGACGCGGGGCCGGACTCGTTCACGCCCAGATGCTCGCACAGGGCGCCGGTCGGTCCGCGGACCGCCGGCGCGGGCTCTCAGGAGCCGAACACCCGCATCCACTCCTCGGCCGAGCGTGGCTTGAACACCATGTTCGAGGTGCGGACCTCGCCCATGGAATCCGAGGGTTTCGGGGAGTACAGGTGACCGGGGAACAGCACTGCCGAGTCGGGCACCTTCGCAAGACGCTGGGTGAGGCTCTCGTAGAGCGCCTCGGGATCACCGCCGGGCAGGTCGGTTCGGCCACAGCCCTGCAGGAACAGCGTGTCCCCGGCGATGAGGCGGCCATCGACGAAGAAACACTGCGAACCCGGCGTGTGCCCGGGTGTGTGCAGGAGCTCGACATCGACCTCCCCGACGCGCACCACGTCCCCCGAGGAGTGCTGCACGAGGTCAGAGGCGTCGAGGTCGGTCACCTTCAGCACGTACTCGGCCTCGTCGGCCTGCACGTGCACCGGTACCTGCACCTCCTCGAGGAGTTCGTTCACCCCTTCGATGGACATGCCCATCATGTCCCCACCGCAGTGGTCCGGGTGGTAGTGGGTGACCAGCACTCCGGTGAGGGTCATGCCGTCAGAAGCCGCGATCGAGTTGAGCTCCGCGACGCTGTAGGCGGGGTCGACCACGAGGCACTCGCCGGTGGAACGGTCGCCGATCAGGTACGAGAAGTTGACCATCTGCTGCGCGAGCACGTCGGACTCGGCGAAGTCCACGCCCGCCAGCAGCTGCCTGAAGTACACACGGTCATCGCTCACGCCGAGAACCGTACCGGCTCGGACCTCAGGGGCCACCGCGGAGCCGCGGCGCGCGGGATGGGCCCTCGGAGCGAACTCGCTGCGGATCCGCACCCGGTGGAGCGTGGTGGTCCGGTGCGGTCTGGGCGAGGAACGTCTCACCGTCGGGTGCGTTCCAGATGCGCACGTGGGACGATGGGTCACGGCCGGCTCGTCGGGCTCGCTCTCGGTGCTGTTCCGCGAGGTCGTCGCTCAGCTCGTCGATGTCCACCACCTCGAGGCTCCACGGGGTGTTGGAGTGCTCCAGACGGTGGTGCCGCCTGCACAACAGCACTCCGTTGAGGATGTCGGTGGCTCCGCCATCGATCCACTGGTGGATGTGGTGCGCATCGCAGCGTGCGGGCGGCTGGTCACACCCCGGGAAGACACACCCACCGTCTCGTGTGGCGAGCGACTTGTGCTGCAAGGGGGAGAAGAGGCGCTGGCGGCGACCCGCGTTGAGGGGATCCGCCGCGGTGTCGGTCAGGACCGGCTGCAGGAATGCATCGCAGAGCAGCACCGCCGCGGTGACCGGGTCGACCTCTTCGCCATGGCTGGAGTGCACCCCGAGGGGCCGACCATGGGTGTCGGTGGTGACGGTGATGACCGCCTCGAGGGCGTTCGTGGTGGATGCGGCTCCGCAGCCCGCACCCCGCCGGAGCAGCTCCACCAGGGCACGCGCCCTCAGTTGCTGCGCGGTTGGCATCGCTGTACCGGTCGCTTCGCTCTCCGACCTCGCGGTGCGGAACTGGCGGTCAGTCTCGGTGTCGATGATGTGCTGGGCCACGACGGCATCGGAACCGGTGAGTGCCATCACGAGGTGCAGGTTTCCCTCACCGTCGGCTGCCATGGAGGCGTGGTTCGCCTCGCCATGGTCGGGTTCGGGACCGTCGGCATCCAGCAGTTGGACCAGTGAGGCCAGCCAGGACCTGAAGTGCGAGAAGCGATGCCGGGAGGCGAACTCGATGATCTGCTCCTGGACCTCCACCAACGCTGCTTCGACCCGCGGGTTGCACGCGTTCGCCACCGCGAGGACGTGTTCGGCGGAGATCCGTCCGTCGCCCAGCGCCGCGGCGAGGCCGCCGAACCGCTCCAGTGTGGTGCCGAGGCGCACTTCGCGGGCCACCGTCGAGTGCGGCAGGTGGCATCGGTGGGCCTTCCAACCCTTGGTGCGCAGGCCGCTGTGCCCGACAGTGGCCTCGCTTCGGTCCAGTTCAGCGAGCAAGCGGGCAGCCGTCGCGTCGAAACGCCGCCGGACCTGCTCGAGGCAGAGCACCAGGTCCATCAGCTCGCGGCCGTCCCGGGAGCCGCGCTCGACACCGTCCACGACCGCCAGCGCACCAACCAACTCGCGCAGCACTGCCGGCAGGTCTCCCGCCGCCTGCGAAACCGGAGGGTCGCCATGGGGCCCGTCCGACTGCGGCCCGTCCGACTGCGGCCCGTCCGACTGCGGGCCACCCGGATGCGAACCGTCGTGATCGAACATGTGTTCGAGTATCACACGGTGGTGCGACAGCGCAGGAGGGCCGCTAGGAACGGAGCCAGCGCGACAGGAGCGAGCGATATGCGGCGTCGTAGGCCTCGTAGTCGCGCCGCAACGACCGCGCCTCGTCCGCTCGACCCACCGTGCCGATGCGCAGCTCGTCCGGCAGGAGCGGATCGGCGTTCAGGTGCCGGAGCACCGCAGCGGCGAGCACGAAACCCGGCTGCAGCGCCGTGGTGTCGTCCTCGATGAGACGGTCGGTCAGGTCGTGCATCCCCCGCCGCAGGGAGTGAGCGGTGGAGTTCCAGCCCTCGAGGTCCCACAGCTCTGTCACCAGCCGGTCGTCGTCGTCGGGCTGGACCACCATGCGCATCGCCTGGGACTCGACCACGCGACGGTCCGTCTCCGAGCGGGCGCCCCGGGGCAGGTTGTCGGGTCGTAGCCACACCCCTTCGCGTGCCTCTGCCAAGCGCAGCCGCTGCGCCGCCCTGCGCAGCGCCGCGCGCTGCTCCGCGGGCCTCGACCGTGCCACGACCAACCACAGCTCCCAGTTCCCGTTCCACGGCGAGACCTCTGCACGCCGGCTGGCCAGCTGGCGCTGCTGACGCTCGGCGAGGTGGCCAACGAGCCGGTAGCGCCCCTCGGGGGTCCGCTCCAGCTCCCCGGCCGCGGACATCCGCGACAGTGCCGTTCGCACGGTTCCCTCGGAGATCCCGAACAGCTCGCCCGCGCGCACCAACCCGCGTGCAGCCATGACGGGCGGTTCGGTACCGAGCAACACGGATGCGACGACCGAGCGGGCGGTCAGGGGTGGGCCGTAGGACCGGGGCTCGACACCGGGTGACCGCGCGGAGCTCACCGCTGTGTGCACCTTCTGGGGACCGGCATGCCCGGAAACCCTACACGTGTGACCATACATACATGGACACACGTGTAGCTGCAGATGTAATGTCATCCGTGTGAGCACAGCGCGCATCGTCGAGGGCACCATGTACCCACCCGGGGAGACGCTCACCGACACGCTCCCCCACGGCCGGATCCGCGCGGATGGCCGGCCCACAGGAGAGCTGCGCGGCGAGCTGTACCGGATCCCCGACCTCGCCAACGCCGTTCACGTTGTCGGTGTGTGGGCACAATCCGTGGGTGTGATCGCCCTCGCCAGGTGGTGGGGACACCCCGTCGGATGGGTGATCGCCTTCGCCATGTGCGGGCGCGGCATGGTGCGCTTCGCGATCCTCATGCACGAGGCGGCCCACCGACTGCTCTTCTCCAACCGGGCTGTCAACGACTGGGTCGGGAAGTGGCTGCTGGCCTACCCGACCTTCACCCCGATCGATGCCTACCGGCGAAGCCACATGGCGCACCACCGCGAGGAGTTCGGACCCCGTGAGCCCGACATCGCCTTCTACCGTGGCTACCCGCTGCCACCCGAGTCGTGGTGGCGCAAGATGCGACGCGACGCCTTCGGCGTGTCGGGCTGGAAGAACCTCAAGGCGTTGTTCCTGGCCCTGCGCAGCGACTCGGCGCGTCCCATCGCCGCACGCATCCTGGGTACGCAGGTGGTGATGTTCGTGCTCCTGTGGGCGATCGGTGGCCACTGGTGGACCTACCCACTGCTCTGGCTCCTGCCGTGGATGACGGTGTGGCGGGTGCTCAACCGCCTGCGAGCCGTGGCCGAACACGGAGGCCTCGGCGCATCGCCGGACCGCCGCGTCACAACCCACCACGTACGGCAGAGCTTCGTCGCCAAGGCGGTGTTCGTACCCTTCAACACCGGCTACCACCTCGCCCACCATGTCGACAGCGGGGTGCCCTTCGCCAGGTTGCCGGCTTTCCAGCGGGAGCTCGAGGAAGCCGGATACATCACCGCAGGACTCGAGTGGCCCAACTACCGCTCGCTGTGGCGCCACGCCCGCAGCGGCGCGGCGGATCGCAACAGCGACGCCCCGACCACTCAGGCAGGAGCCTCCTCGGCCTCGTAGTGGTAGACGAGCTCGTCCCCGTGGCCCTCCAGTCGCAGGTGGAGGAAGTCGCCGTGCAGCACCGCCACGCGAACCCGCTCGAAGTGGTCGAACAACCGGTGTTCCACCAGGGGTTCAGCGGGATAGGGAATGTGCGTGGTCGGATGCACCCTCAGCGACATCGCCTCGGTGCGATAGTCGTAGGTGCCCTCACCCAGGTTCACGCCGTCATCGCACGACACGCGACCGTCCAGGAAGGCCAACTCCGGGATCCGACGTCCGCTGACCAGATGGCTCACCCCGTCGAGTGTCAGGTACTCCAGTGCCCAACGGGTGCCATCGAGCGGATCAGCCTGCATCGCACCCAGCGTAGAGGGAATGCAACGTGTGCCCGACAGGGTGCCTCGGTAGCCTCCAGCCGTGGCACACACACATGGCGCAGCACCGGGACGACCCGCGCAGGCCCCGGTGGCGTTCCTCGGGCCGGCCGGCACGTTCACCGAACAGGCCCTCCATCACCAGGACGACCTGGCCGACCGCGAGCTGCTGGCGTGTGACTCGATGGTGGACGCCCTGTTCGCGGTGAACGAGGGAACGGCAGCAGCCGCGGTGGTCCCGATCGAGAACGCCATCGAGGGCACGGTGAACGCGACGGTGGACACGTTGGCCTTCGACGTGGACCTGCTGATCCAGCGCGAGATGCTCGAACCGGTGAGTCTCAACCTGCTGCTCGCTCCCGGGGCGACCGTCGAGCAGGTGGAGAGGATCGTCTCCATCCCGGTCGCGACGGCACAGTGCCGCAGCTGGTTGCGCGACCACCTGCCCGCCGTCACGCACGACACGGTCAACTCCACCGCAGAGGCAGCGGCGCGGGTGGCGGAGACGGGCGATCCCGCACTCGCTGCCATTGCCAACCGGAGGGCGGCGGAGGTCTACGGGCTCACCGTGGGGGCCTCCGGCATCGAGGACCACCCGGAGAACCACACTCGCTTCGTCCTGGTGGGGCGCGAATCTGTGCCCGCCCCGACCGGGCACGACAAGACCTCGATCGTGGTGTTCCAACGGGCCGACCGGCCCGGTTCGCTCCTGTCGATCCTCCAGGAGTTCGCGGCCCGGGGGATCAACCTGACCCTGTTGCTGTCCCGCCCCACCAAGATGGCTCTCGGTGACTACTGCTTTCTGCTCGACCTCGAGGGGCACATCTCCGACGAGGTCGTGGCCGACTGCCTGAGGGCCCTGAAGGCCACCCAGGCCGATGTGAAGTTCCTCGGTTCCTACCCCGCTGCGGGTCGGGAGGGAGCCAGCCGTCGCGCCGAGGCCGGACAGCGCGGGGCCGAGGCGAGGGCCTGGGTGCAGGCCCTGCGCGATCGCATCTCGGACTGACACGCATCCCGGGATGGCGACCTAGGCCGGCAGTTGGAGTTCATCGAGCGTGCCGGCTGCGGTGCGCCCGTCCTCGGTCACCGTGAGGATCTCCCGTCCCTCGGGGGTCACCAGCACCGTGTGCTCGAACTGCGCGGTGGGCATCGAGTCCACGACGTGCTCGGTCCAACCGTCGGCTGCCTGTCGGTAGCCGCCGCTGCCGGTGGTGAGCATCGGCTCGACCGTGAAGGTCATCCCGACCTCGAAGGGCATCGTGTCGCCCCGGGTGATGCAGTGGTTGATGTGCGGAGTGGCGTGGAACGTCGCCCCGATCCCATGGCCGCCGTACTCCTTGACCACCCCATAGCCCCTCGAGGCGGCGAAGGGCTCGATCGCCTCGGCGATGCGCCTCAGTGGCTCACCGGGTGAGACCGCAGCGATGCCGCGCAACGTGGCCTCGCGCGTGGTCTCGACCAGCCCCCTGGTGGGCTCGTCGACCTCCCCAACACAGAACGTCGCGGAGGTGTCGCCGTGCATCCCTTCCACGAAGGCCGTGACGTCGACGTTCACGATGTCACCCGAACGAAGAGGACGGCTGTCGGGGATGCCGTGGCACACGACCCCGTTGACCGAGGTGCAGATCGACTTCGGGTAGTCGCGCGCGCCGCCGTAGTGCAGGGTGCTCGGATAGGCGCCGAGTTCGATGTAGGTGTCGTGGGCCACCGCATCGAGTTCGTCGGTGGTCACCCCCACGTCGACAGCCGCCCCGGTGCGCAGCAGAACCTCGGCGGCGACCCGGCACGCAGCTCGCATGCGCTCGAGGCTCTCGTCGTCGTGGATCTGCAGCCCGGTGGGCGTGGTGACCGAGCCGACCGCCACGTAGTCGGGCCTCGTGATGTGCTCCGGCACGGGCCGTTCGGCACTCACCGAACCGAGCTCCACGGGATCGCGCTGCAGCCTGCGCACATCGCCGTGGCAGCGCTTGAACTTCGCTCCCGAGCCACACCAGCACTTGTCGTTGTTCCGTAGGCGCTGCATGCCGCGAGTCTCCCACGCGGGGCCCCGGGGTCCCACGCGAGGCCGGCGCGGTCGCGGGTGTCCGGTATCGTCATGGCCGGAGGGATGGCAGAGCGGACGATTGCGACGGTCTTGAAAACCGTTGGGCCCTCACGGGTCCCGGGGGTTCGAATCCCCCTCCCTCCGCCACCCAACGGCTTGCGTCCCGATCCTGAACGCCGTTCGCGCATATCCTCGGGTGGGCAAGTTGGGACTGGAACCGACCGTGCACGACGCGGTCGGCGGGCTCTGCCCGGGGTTTGGCGACCATGTGCACCGTGGCCCGACACCTCGGGACTCGATGCGAAGCGAAGCGTTGGAGGAGTCCCGACATGCCGGATCGTCGGATGGGGCCAGATGGCGAATCAGCGCGGACGAAACTCGTTCGCGCGGCCCGGGAGCAGATGGTCGAGCTGTTCAGGTCCGAACGGTCCCGGGAGAGCGCCGTGCTGGATGCGTTCGCCTTCCTGGATCCGACCGAGACCGCGCGTCGTGCGGGTGTGGCCCGCTCGGCGTTCTACCACTACTGGGGTGAGCCACCCGATGGTTCCCACGACGGTCTCACCCCCTTCCAACGTTTCCTCGGTGAGGTCCTCGAGAACGAGTGGGGCGATCCGATCAAACCCGACCTCATGGCCATCGCCGCCATGCACGGTGGAACCTTCAGTGAGCTGATGAACGATCTCACGCATGCCGAGCTGTCGGGCCATGACGACGAGATGGGTCGCGCAGCATGGCGGGCGAGCGTCGCACTCGCGGCCTACGGGGGAAGTCACGAGTCCAACATCGACGCCATCAAGGAGGTCGTCGCCGAGTTCTACGACGCCCTGCTGGAGCGGTTCGATCGTCGCGTGCGGGCTCCCCTCACGACGAAGGACATCGTCGCCGCGGTCATGGCGTGCATCGACGGGTTCATGTTGCAGCGCCTCTACGGCGAGGCCGACCCGACACCGCTCGTCGACTGGTCCGACCCCGAGTCCGGTAGGGAAGGCCAGTGGAGCATTGCCTCGATCTCGGTGCAGGCGATCGTCATGGCGATGACGGAGCCCGCCTGAGCGGATCCGCTTGAGCGCGACCCCCGTCGGGCACTGCCCGTGGCGCGTGGGTTGATCGACTCATTCGTACGCGGGTTCGACACTTTTGTCTACACTCCGGTCAGGGCATGCCGACACCTCGTGGGAGAGGAAAGGTGGCTGCCGGGGACCGAAGCGGCCAGGTCGCGTCGGTTCCCGGCAGGAGAGGAGGACGACATGCCCACGGGATTTCCCCTGCGCCGCGTTCGGCGCTCACTTCTGCTGGCCGCGGTCGCGATGACCCTCGCCGTGTCGGCGGCGTGTGCGCCGCTCCCACCCCCGTACGAGGTCATACCGTTCGACTGGGGCAACACCATCTCCCCGACGCACCGTGACGTGGCCTACGGCAGCCACCCGAGACAGCTCGCGGACCTGTATCTCTCGAGTGGTGAGCGCGGCACGATCGTGTTCCTCCACGGAGGGGGCTGGGTGGAGGGCGACAAGGCGAACCTGCTGCCCTCGTTGCTGCTCCACGAGCTTCGGCGGGGATACGACCTCGTGTCGATCGAGTACCGCCTGGCGCCGAAGGACCCGTTCCCGGCCGCGGTGGAGGACCTCGCGATGGCCCTGGAGTGGGTCCGCGAAGAGGGTGCGGCGTTGGGCCTGTCCACCCAGAAGGTCGTCGTGGCCGGGCATTCGGCTGGATCGACGATCGCAGCCCTGGGAGCGTTCGGCGCGAACGAGGACTTCCCGGGTGCCGACCTGCCCGAGGTGGACGGGGCGGTCCTGTTCTCGGGGGTCTACGACTTCGCCGGCACCCCCCTCAGTCCCTGGGACTCCGACGGGTGGCACCGCGACCTCGAGGGGCCTCGTGGCTGGCTGCGACCCTCCGGGAGTCGCTCCGCGGCGAGTGCGGTGCGCTGGCTCGACGCCGCCGATCCCGAGACCTTGCTGGTCCACGGTGCCCAGGATCCGATCGTCCTGCTCGACCAGGCGCACGCCCTGGTGCACAGGGCCGACCGGGTCGGACACGGGGCACGGATGCGCTACGTCGAGGTGTCCTCGCACGCCTTCGAGGAGCGCTGCCGGGGTCACGAACCGTGGTGCGGCACCCCGGTGGCCACCATGGACGACTTCCTGGACAGGGTCGCCAGGTGAGGCCTGCCGCCGCGCCGGTGCGTCCCCGTGCACACCGCGCGCAGCAGCCGGTACGGTCCAACGGTGGACCTCGGACCCTTCACCGAAGCGGCCGACCCGTCGATGCTGGTGGTCACCGCCGGGTCCGGGGCGGGCTCCTCGGGATGCCTGGTGGGATTCCACACCCAGTGCAGCATCGACCCTCCCCGGTACGCGGTGGCCCTGTCGAAGGCCAACCACACCTACTCGGTTGCCGTGGATTCGTCGGTGCTCGGGGTGAACCTCCTCGCGGCATCCCAGGTCGCCGTTGCACGGCTCTTCGGTGGTGAGACCGCTGATGACGGCACCGACAAGTTCGACCTGTGCGACTGGGTGGAGGGTCCCGGAGGTGTGCGTCTCGTCTCCGGCTCGAGGGCCTGGCTCGTCGGCACGGTGCTGCACCGTATCGACGTGGGTGACCACGTGATCCACGTGCTCGAACCGGTCGAGGTGGGAACCACCCCCGTCGGGGGAGCGCCACTACGGCACCGCGCAGCGGGGTCGATCCACCCCGGCCACCCGGAGTAGCCCCGCAGCGAAACGCCGAGCGCATCGGGCGTCACGGTTGCGTTCCCATCTGGCACACTCGGTGGCGACCAGGGGGGACACACATGCCACACGAGGTTCGAGGGGTCATCGCAACCGCCCGGGACGCTCCGGTGGAGATCCACACGATCGTGGTGCCGGACCCGGGACCCGGCGAGGTCGTGGTCGACGTGGCCGCCTGCGGGGTCTGCCACACCGACCTGCACTACCTCGAGGGAGGGATCAGCGACGACTTCCCGTTCCTGCTCGGCCACGAGGCGGCGGGAACGGTTGCCGAGGTGGGTCCCGGCGTGACCGAGGTGTCCGCCGGTGACTACGTGGTGCTCAACTGGCGTGCGGTGTGCGGCCAGTGCAGGGCATGCGCGCGCGGCCGCCAGCAGTACTGCTTCGACACCCACAACGCCGAGCAGTCGATGACCCTCACCGATGGCACACCGCTCAGCCCGGCGCTCGGCATCGGAGCGTTCGCCGACAAGACGCTCGTGGCCGCCGGCCAGTGCACCAGGGTCGACCCGGCAGCCCCACCCGAGGTTGCGGGACTGCTCGGTTGCGGCGTCATGGCGGGCCTCGGTGCCGCCATCAACACCGGGGGTGTCACCAGGGGTGACTCGGTCGCGGTGATCGGCTGTGGAGGTGTTGGCGCGGCCGCGGTGGCGGGTGCCGTGCTGGCCGGGGCGAACACCGTGATCGCGGTCGACATCGACGACCGCAAGCTCGAGTCCGCACAGCGCTTCGGCGCGACCCACACGATCAACTCCTCCGACACGGACCCCGTGGATGCAATCCGTGGACTCACCGGGGGCAACGGGGCGGATGTCGTCATCGACGCGGTGGGTACCCCGCAGACCTACGAGCAGGCCTTCTACGCCCGCGACCTGGCCGGCACGGTGGTGCTCGTGGGCGTGCCGAGGCCGGAGATGCGACTCGAGTTGCCACTGCTGGACGTCTTCGGGCGCGGCGGGGCCCTCAAGTCGTCGTGGTACGGGGACTGCCTGCCGAGCCGCGACTTCCCGATGCTGGTCGACCTGTACAACCAGGGCCGGCTCGACCTGGACGGCTTCGTGAGCGAGAGGATCGGCCTCGGTGACGTCCAGGAAGCATTCGCCCACATGGCCACCGGGGACGTCCTGCGCTCGGTGGTGATGCTGTGAGCGCGAGGATCGACCACGTGGTCACGGCCGGGGTGTTCAGCCTCGACGGCGAGGACTTCGAGGTCGAGAACAACATCTGGATCGTCGGTGACGACCGCGAGGTGGTCGTGATAGATGCTGCACACGATCATCGCCCCATCCTCGAGCGCGTCGCCGGTCGCAAGGTCAACGCGATCGTGTGCACCCATGCCCACAACGACCACATCAACGCCGCGGCCGAACTGGCCGGGGCCACCGGCGCTCCGATCCTGTTGCATCCTGACGACGCGATGCTCTGGGAGGTCCTCTACCCGGACCGGCGGGTGGACGTGTCACTGGGCGACGGTGACGAGATCACCGTCGCGGGGTCGTCACTCGAGGTGCTGCACACTCCGGGCCACTCACCGGGTGGGGTGTGCCTGCACCTTGGTTCCGAGGGGGTGCTCTTCAGTGGGGACACGCTGTTCAACGGCGGACCCGGAGCGACCGGCCGGAGCTTCAGCGACCGCGCACTGCTCGAGCAGAGCATCCGGACCCGGTTGTTCACCCTCCCGGGTGACACCCTTGTCAACACCGGACACGGCGAATCCACGACCGTGTCCGCCGAGCAACGAGGAGCATCTGACTGGTGAGCTTCTACCGGGAGAAGATCCTGCCGCACCTGGTCGACCGGGCATGTGGTTCGCAGGGAATGGTCCGCTGGCGCGAGCGCGCGGTCGAGGGTCTCTCGGGCACCGTGGTCGAGATCGGCTTCGGTTCCGGCCTCAACGTCCCGGTGTACCCACCGGAGGTGGAGACGGTGTTCGCGGTCGAACCGGCCGAGCTCGCCCGGCGACTCGCCCACGAGCGGATACAGCGCTCACATGCCGACGTGAAGCACGTCGGGCTGCACGGCGAGTCACTCCCGCTCGAGGACGACTCCTGTGACGGTGCGCTCAGCACGTTCACCCTCTGCACGATTCCGGATGTCGAGACCGCACTGGGTGAACTCCGGCGCGTGCTGCGCCCCGGAGGGCGCTTCAACTTCCTCGAACACGGCCTCGCACCCGACGATCGCGTGGCCCGCTGGCAGCGGCGCTTCGAGCCCGCCCAGAAGACCCTGGCGGATGGATGCCACCTGACGCGTGACCCCACCGAGCTCGTCGCGGCGGCAGGTTTCGAGGTGCAGAGCTCCACCAGCCGCTACGCGCAGGGTCCGCGGCCGTGGGTGTACTTCACCGAGGGTGTGGCGGTGAACCCCGACTGAGCGCGCGTCAGCGGCGCTCCTCCCCCGACGGGCTGGCCGTCGGCATGGTCGGGACGAGCTCTCCCCCTCTCACCTCGTACGCGACGGAGGACTGTCGGGTGTGGGTACCGCCGGTGGCCCTGGAGGTCACCACGTCGAGCACCAGGCCATCGACTGCTGCGAGCAACGTGACGGTCTGCAGCGAGTCGCGGTCGTCGGGAAGGCGCCGCAGTTCGTCCACGATCCGCTCGGAGCTGTCCCAGACCCACACGTCCCCGACCGCCGCGAAGCGACACCGGTGGTTGCTGCGGGACCGGTGGATCTTGGCACCCGGAACCACCACGAGCCCCCCGGGTGTCACCCACGGGTCGAGGGCCATCCCCCGGTGGTCGAAACCCTTCTCGAATGCATCGGCGACGACAGCGTCGAGGTCCTCGAACTCGAGCGCCCGGCCCCGCTGCAGGTCGCGCACCATCTGTGCCACCTCGGAGAGGTCCGCGTCGTCCATCGCCTCCAGCAGGGACTGCAGCTCGCGCGTGCGATCGAGATCCATCGCAACAGTGTGGATCATGGCGGTGTCCGGCCCGACAGCCCGGACCCACGATGTGGAGCTGCCGGGTGGACCTCGGGGTCACCGCGGCTAGGATCGCTGCCTGACCCGGAGAGGTGCCGGAGTCTGGCCGATCGGGCCTCCCTGCTAAGGAGGTGAGGGGGCAACCCCTCCGTGGGTTCAAATCCCACCCTCTCCGCATTTTGGAACGGGCGCTGACCACTGGTCGGCGCCCGTTCCGCGTCCGGCCCCAGCTGCCGCGTGTGTTTCGATCCGACGCTCGATGATGTCGGTCGTTTGTCACTTAGTTTGCATTTTTGTTACGGAACCGGTCATAGTCTTCTCCCATGAAGACACGACGTACCCTTTCGATACTTGCTGTGACCATCGTCTCAGCGTTCGCCCTCTCGGCGTGCAACGGTGTCCCCGACCACTTCAGCGGCGCGATCTCGGATGCGGGGCTCGCCCGCCTGCGGGCATGCGAGTCCAACGGCAACTACCGGGTGGTGAGCGCGAACGGCACCTACCGCGGCGCATACCAGTTCAGCCAGAGCACCTGGAACGCGACCGCACGCCGGCACTATCCCTTCCTGGTCGGCGTCGACCCCGCCGCAGCACACTCCTGGGACCAGGACCGCATGGCACGCGCGCTGTGGGCCAACGGTGGTCCGGGCCACTGGCCGATCTGCGGCAAGCGGGTCTGACCCCCATGGCCCGGCCCGGCTGGTGCCGGACGGGCGTGTCCCCCCTTCGAGGATGGACCGCGTGTGGCCCGCCGGGCCAGCGCGGTCTATCCTCTTTCACTTCCCAGCGCTTGTAGCTCAATTGGATAGAGCATCTGACTACGGATCAGAAGGTTGGGGGTTCGAGTCCCTCCAAGCGCGCGACTGAGATCCCTGCCCTGACAGGGATCCCCCTGAGGCGTGGCAATCGAGTAGGTCCCCAGCCGCCCGATTGACGACAGCTCTGACGACCGTTGGCGTCAGACTCCGCTCAATGCACGGTCGATGTCATTGGCTGCCTTGCGCTGCACAGCGGGCTCCCGGCTGGGCGGCTGCGCCTGCACCGCCTGGTTCACCGCCGAGGTCATGCTCGGCCGCACAGTCCCTTGGCGTCCCGGGCGAGGGTCTACCCGCCCACGAGGGGCGTGCGTTGCGGGTTGCAGGGGTTGCCGTCCGGTCCCGTGGGGTCGCTCGGTGGCAACACCATCCGGAAGCCCATGAGCACGAGGGGGTCGTTCCAGTCCCAGATCCTTTCAGGGGATTCATCGATGGCCTCCGGGTAGGTGGTCCAACAACCACCGGCATCGGTCCATGAACCCAGCCCGTGCACCGCCACCGACCAGGCGATCAGCACCGGGGCAACCCCCCAGGATACGAAGCGTCTCGACGCCTTCGCCTGCCGGCCGATCACTGCCGCGAGGGCAAGAGGTGTGAGGAACACCACAGACTCGGTCAGCAGCCGCGGGCCGTAGCTGGAGCCACCCCACCAGTGCGGGAAGGCGGCAGTCGCCAGCATCATGGCTGCGACGGCACCGAGCGTGAGTGACGTGGTGAGGCGCATCTCCCTCGATGACTCTCTCCAACGTCCGGGGAGGAGGTGGAGCAGCGCGAGCACGAGGAACGGGCTGAACACGAACAACCCGCGCGCTGGGCTGACCAGGTTGGCGGCGAACGCCTCCGCGAAGTCCGAGTGGAGGCTCACCCTGCCTCCCCTGAAGTACGGCGGGATCAACTCACCGAGCAGCAACAGATTGATGCCCAACACGACAGCAGTGGTCACGACGCCGCCAAGAAGAGTCCGCGCCAGGACCTCCCGCGCTGCAAAGAAGAGGAGCAACAGCAACGCCGCCGACATGACCAAGGTGGTAGGCCGTGCCCAGTAGGCAAGCGCCATGGCAGCCCCGCCGATGCCGCCGATCCATGCCCGGTGACGGACTTCGGGCCATCCGACCACAATCAATGTCGCTGCTAGACCCACCCCGGTCAGCAGCACCGCCGGACCGTGGTGCCACATTGAGCGACTTGCAGTGGACCAGATCGGTGTGGCCAGCCCGGCCACCAGACTGCCGAATGGCACGACCCACCACCGCCAGGGTTCGCCGTTGCGGGAAGGCGAGGCCCCACCCGAGCGGGCGAAGCGCAACAACAGCTGGCTGCAGAGACCCAGTACGACGGCAGCCGCGGCAGCCAGTGGTGCCGCCCCTAGCGACTGGAGTCGCAACATCCGGTCGTCCTCGATCAGTTCCCGGGTGTTGGAAGTGATACCGATGGCGCTGGCCGCGTCCACAGCCACGATGACCGGGACCTCGAACACAGCCGTGAGCCATGGGAAGTAGTTGACCGGATGACCCCATCGATCCTCCAGCGGAGCACCGACACCGTCGAGGTTCAACCCGTAGTGCGTCGAGATGTGCTCGAGGTCCGCGAACTCCTCGAGGCCGAGGTTTCGCTCGTACACAAGGCTGTGCGCGGTGGGTGGAACCAGGTACTGGTCACCGTTGGGCACGATCGGCGCCACGAAGTAGAACGCCGTCAGGAACACCCACGCAGCCAGGGTCGCCACAACCGCTGCACGCCGTGCGGCGAGCTCTGATCCCGCGATGCGCCCCGACCGTGGAGGACGTCGCACTTCGTACGCTGACAACACCGCTACAACCTAGAGGACGGTCATCTCTGTCTCGAGCGATGGACTCCATGGGTCAGGGAACGGCACGCAGATGTGCCGATCTCGCGCTGGTGTCGGGTCGTGTCGACCCTGCACGCTCGGGGCACCGGTCGCAACCCCAACAGCACCACCGGTGCTGGCTCGGGATCACGACCGCGGTTCGTCGTCCGGAGTCATCCGGTGGTGTTCGTCGAGGTCGCGTTCCACCTGCTCGAGTGCGTTCGCGACGGCAGTCGCGTCGTGGTCACTCATGCGAGCGGCGAAGTGGGCCTCGATGCTGGCCACGTGCACGTGCGCGGCGCGACGGGCCAGTTCGGCGCCGGCCTCGGTGAGGGTGATCCGAATCGCTCGCCGATCCTCGGGATCCGGGTTGCGTCGCAGCAGCTCGCGTCGTTCGACTCCTCACGTGATGCGATGGTCGCCACGCTGGGCGACAGCGGGGCGTTGGGGCGCAGCGTGGAGCTCGCGAACGGGTTGACGTTTCCCGGCGCCGATGTCGGCCTCCTTGCAGCGCGCAACATCTTTCAGTTCGCGTGGGATCTCGCCGTCGCCCGGAGCCACGGCTGCGACCGTGCTCGCCGGATACCTCGGCCGAGACGTGTGACCGACCTACCCCGAGCGCAGCTTCGAGCCGTGGCGAGAGTACCGATCGGGGACGCAGCCGGGCAGGTGGGTCCTTGCGCCGCAGCACGCGCAACCAGTGTGGTCGGTGGCGGGAAAGCTGAAGTCGCCCGTCACCTCGCCGGTGCCGACTCGGCGGTCGCCTCGAGTTCGACGGCGGCACCGAGGGGCAGTGCTGAGACCTCCACGGTCGTGCGCGCGGGCCGCGGTTCGGCGAACCGACGGGTGAACGCCTCGTTGAGCAGATCCATCGAGGCGATGTCGGTCAGGTAGACCACGAGCCGCACGACGTCGTCGAGGCCGGCGCCTTCCCGCTCGAGCAGCGCCTGCAGGTTGTCGAGCGCGGCTTCGATCTGTGCTCCGGGCTCCGGGACGAGGTCCGCACCGCGTGTTCCCAGGATCCCGGCCGTGAGCAGGAGCCCTCCCGCCTCACGCGTCCTGCTGTAGGGCGGTTCGTTCGACATGGCCGGAACCTAGCGGCTCTCCCGGACCCCCGACGTCCTCGGCGTCCACGAGCGTCATGACGATTCCGCCGATCTCGGGATTGTCCAACTGGTTGTTGCCCGAGATGCGGACCCGGTGCACGCCACCATCAGCATCGACCACCCGGATGGTGATCGGTTCACCCGGACCCGGGGTCGCACGCGCCTCCTCGAATGCTGCGACCGCCAGCGGCCGGTCGTCGGGGTGGACGACCTCGAGCACGTTCATCCCCAGGCTCGCGCCGGGTTCGAAACCGAACACCGAGTATGCGGCACGAGTGGCGGTCAACAGGTGTGCATCGGCGTCCACGGCCAACATGACGCTCAAGGACTCCATTGCCGCGTTGAGTCGCGGACCCCCGGCGGCCGGGTTGCGGGTCGCGCGGGAACGACCGCGGCGCTTGTCGGCGTACATGGCCGCGTCCGCCCGTTCCAGGATCTCCTCGGAACCCTCACCGGCACCGACCAGGATCGCACCGATCGCCACCCCGACCCCGGTCGAGGGATCGATCGCCGCCTCGATCGACTCACGCAGCCGTGCCTCCAGACGCTCCAGCGCGCGCCTGCGGGTCATCATCACCACGACGAACTCGTCGCCGCCGACGCGGGCCGCCAGGTCGCCCGGACGTATCGCACCCCGCAGTGCATCGGCCACCTCGCAGAGCACCTTGTCCCCGGCGTTGTGACCGGCCGTGTCGTTCAGTGCCTTGAAGTCGTTGAGGTCCACGAAGAACACCGAGACCGCCTCACCACCGACCGCTGCCACCGACATGAGCTCCTCGAGGCGCTCCTGCATGGCGGTGCGGTTCAGGAGTCCCGTCAGCGGATCACGGGTCGCCGCCATGGCGACGGCACGCTCGCGGTTGCAGCGCCGAACCGTCGCCATGAGCGACGAGCACATCAGCGACACCACATCGGCATTGGCATCGTCCCACTGGTCGGGGTGGTCCCCGAGATCGATGGTCACCACGCCGTCCTCACCGGTGGTGGATGACAGCCACACCTCCGCCGCGAAGCGGCCGTCGCTGAACTCGAAACGACACGGAAGCTCCATCAGGCGTTGCACCTGCGGCACCACCCGGGTACCACCCACGGGCCCCGGAACCCTGATCCCCTCGGCGCCCCAGGCCACGACGGTGGTGACCCTCGCGTGGTCCTCGGCGAACTCGGCGATCTCGATCGCGTCCGCATCCAGGGCCGCCCCGAGACCGGCGAGCAGGACCCGGGAACGCTCGGGTGCGTCGGTCCACTCCATCGATGCGCAGTCCACGTAGAAGCTGGTGGCGAGGCTCCGCAGCCGCCGGCGCCGCGACTCGATGGCGTCCTCGTCGCCGACACTGCGCACACCGAGCACGAACCACGTGCGTCCAGCGTGCTGCACCGTGTTGGCCGTCACCCTGCATGCGATGTGGCCTCCGTCGGCGTGGTGCAGCCGCAGCCTCGTCGCCACGTGGTAGCCATCGGTGCGCGAGGCCTCGGACACCGCGCCCAGCGCGTGGCTTGCGTCCTCCGGGTGCACGAAGTCCAGCATCTCGGTACCGCCGAGGTCCTCGATGCGATGGCCCAGGAGTCGCTCGGCCGCCGGGTTGGCCCACACCACGCGCAGTTCGGGGTCGGCCAGCACCACGCCATCGGGCGAGTGCGCCGTGGCGAACTCCTGGCACCACTGCGGATCCGACTGCCTGAAGTCGGTCGCATCGCCCCGGTCGGGGTTGGCACCCGGTGCGCTCTGGCCGAGGAGGTCGATCTCTTGTGAAGAGGACATGCACCCATGACATCGGCAGGTCCGACGTCCGACTGAGCTTTGCACCTAGGTCGATGTGTTGGGATCGGCTGCCAGGCGCTCGCGGGAGCCGGTGGAGCCACCGAACGAACGGCCGAACCGGCGGCCGAACCAACGCCTCCTGCCGATGCGCACGAGTGACAGCTCCCCGCCCCGCGCACGTCGTGCCCAGGAGCCCGTCGACGGTTGATCGCTCACGTACACGACCTGCAGGTCGGGTTCCACCTCGAGGATCGCGTCGAGGACGCCCGGTGCGTCACCTCCCAGCTGCACCAGCGCCTCCTCCACGAGGACCGGCTCGGGTTCGCTCCCGCGCCGGTCCAGGTTCTCGAGCAGGGCGCGTGCGAACGCGGCGAGGTCCGCGGGGGACGAAGCACCCTCCCCGGCAGATGCAGACGAGCTCTCGGCGAGCTCGCTGCGTTCGGCGGCGACGGTGGCCAGTTCCGAACGGATCGCCGCGATCTCGGCATCCATCTCGTCCGCCGCGGCGGTTGCCCGAGCCATGAGCGGTTCCAGCGCCGCCACATGTTCGCGGTGTCCTGCCAGCTCGGCCTCGAGCGCGGCCGGGTCGGCGAGTCGCTCCCGTTCGTCACGCAGGTGCTGGAGTTCCTCGTCCGCACCAGCGAGCTCGCCCCGCATCGCCTGCAGCGCGTGCTGCATCGCCACCGATGCTCCGTCGAGCTCCCTGCTCGGCTCCGGTATCGAAGCGAGATCCTCCGCCGAGAGCGACTCGGCCTCCGTGCCCGTGGCTCCCTGGATCCGCGTACGCAGGTCCTCCCTGAGTGCCCCGAGCTCGGATCGCTCGGCCGCGGCCCGCTCCCTCTCCGCCTCCAGCGCATCGGAGGCCCTGACCATCTCCGCGTGCGCCCGCTGGAGGGTTGATTCGACCGCCTCGCCGACCGAGCGCGTGGACACGGCAATCGTGTAGTCGAGGTGGGACTCGAAGCCGTAGGCGGCGAGAACCCGATCCTCCAGCTCCGCGTCCGCCGATTCGTGCGCGGCGTCGATCTCGTCGCGGGCGCGCTCCGCCAGCAGACCGGAATCGGCCAGCCCACGCAGTGCCTCGTGTCGCGAGACGACCTCATCGTGGTGCGCCCGGGCCTCCACGACCGCCGGATCACCCTCCACACCCCGTGCGGTGAGTTCCTCCCAGGCCGCCTCCAACGTGGCGACCTCGTCGAGCATCGACGCCACCGACTCCGACGTCGGCGCAGTTCCCTCGGCGACGGAATCCAGCCACTGCCGGAGGCCCCGGGAGGTCGCTTCGGGCAGCAGTCCCAGTTCCTCGGCCTCTTGCACCGCGCTGCACAACGTGGCGTGGTCCGCCCCCGGGGAACCGATCCGCAGTCGCGCCAGCTCGTCGGATCCGGGCGAGAGCACTCCCACCAGCTCCTCGATGCGTGACTCGGCCGCGTGGGTGCGAGCTGCCAGCTCGCCGAACCTCGATTCCGCCGAAGCGATCGCGGCGTCCAGTTCCACCGGAGCGTTCCTCGCTCGTTGCAGTTCCGCCCCCAGGAGCTGCTCCATCTCGGCCGCCCGCTGGACGTCCTCCGAGCACGCCCGCACCGCGGCGTGGGACGCCTCACTGCGCCGCAGGAGTTCTCCCACCCTCGCCTCGAGCTGGGTCTGCAGGTCGGTCAGCTCACGCAGGCGGTGCTCGGTGGCAGCACGGATCGACTCGGCAACCGCCTCGCGGGCGCCGCGGAAGGACGTGGGATCCATCCGGCACAGTCCGGAACCGTGCAGGTCCAGTGAGACCACCGCGGTCTGGTCGAGTGGCATCTGCAGTCCGGCGTACTCGAGGGTGCCCTCGATCGCCGTGCCAGCGTCCCGGTAGAGCGACCCGAGGGCCCCCACGACCTCGGCGAGATGGACGGGCTCGCCGGTGATCACCGTGAGCCGTGGGTGCAGCACCAGCGGTGACCAGGCGGCTCCGTGCTGCTCGACCTTCGTGACCCTCATCCGCGCTGACCTCTTGTTCGTGCCCCGGCAGGTGGGCGTGCCCAATCACCTTTTCGGCACGACGGCCTGGACGTGGAGCAAAAACTCAAGAGAGTCGCAGGAGTACCTCCTGCGCGACGGTTGCGACATGTGTTCCGTCGGAGGCGTGCAGATGCCCCAGGGCGAGTCCGCGGGCACCCACGAAGCTGTGGCAGCTGAAGTCGTGCAGGTGCCAGCTGTCGGCCCGACCGGGACGGTGGAACCAGATCGTGTGGTCCAGACTCGCGCTGAACACCGACCCCTCCCACGGGTCCTCCTCGCCCGCCGAACGAGGATGGCTCCGGACCACCGCGTCGGTGGGCAGGTCATCGCTCAGGAACGCGAAGGCCGCAGCGTCCACGAGGGGCGCCCGCTGCCCGAGCGGGGTGGCCGCCATCCAGGCAGCGGCGCGACCAGCCCCCATCCGCGCCGCCGGCGAGGGAACCGAGGCACGGCGGAACGCCGGGGACCACGACGACTCCTCGAGTGCGTCCGGGCCCGGCAGTGAGTTGTCCATGGCCACGGTCTCGATGTCCTCGGAGGGTTCGGCGCGCTGGAACGACGCCTCCAGGTTGAGGATCGCCTCGCCACCCTGGCGCGCGACGACCCGCCTGGTGCAGAAGCTGCGCCCGTCGCGTATGCGGTCCACCTCGTAGCGCACCGGCTCCGCATGCCGGCCACGCCGGATGAAGTAGGCACGAACGCTGTGTGGTCGGTACGACTCATCCACGCTGTATCCGCCCGCCAGCAGTCCTTGGGCGACGATCTGGCCCCCGTAGAGCCCGCCCCACGGATAGCTGGGACCGGAACCCACCCAGACATCGTGGCCGTGCCGCGACATCTCCAGGATCCGTGCAAGATCCATGACCTCTGCGCTCCGGAGCTCCTCGCCGGCCCCGGGGTCGCTTCCGTCGGCACCTGTGTCGCCTGCCTCGTCGTTCACCCGGCGATTCCTATCACCGGTGGGGTGCCGCCACACACATGCGCGAGAATCCGCACATGTCAACCGCGCCCGTCGACCAGGCACTCGAGTGGATCCACGAAGCGGGTGAGGTGACCCAGGCACACTTCCGCTCCAGCGAGCTGCATGTCGGTTCGAAGAGCGACGGCAGCCCGGTGACGGTGGCCGACCGCGATGCCGAGCACCTCCTGCGGGAGCGGATCGCCGAGGCGTTCCCCGCCGATGGGATCATCGGTGAGGAACACGATGACCGCGAGGGTTCCTCGGGCCGGCAGTGGATCATCGATCCCATCGACGGCACCCGGGCCTTCTCCCACGGAGTCGCCACCTACTCGAACCTGCTGGCACTCACCGACGACGACGGTCCCCTCCTGGGCATCATCAACCTTCCCGCCCTGGGTGAGACGGTCTGGGCCGTGCGTGGTGAGGGATGTTGGTTCAACGGTGAACGAGTCAGTGGTGGCCCGCCGGCCCTGCCCGGTGAGCAACGGGTCCTGTGCGTGAGCGGATTCCACGACTGGTCCCCGGAGATGTTCGCGGCCGCGCACGACGCGAACGTGGCGCTTCGCACCTGGGGTGATGCATACGGCTACGCACTGGTTGCCACCTCGCGTGCTCATGCGATGTTCGACCCACAACTCGAATGGTGGGACCTGGCGGCTCCACTCCTGGTGATCCAGGAGTCCGGCGCCATGATCACTCGGCGCGACGGTGGCGAGGACCTGGCGGCGCGCTCACACGACGGGCCCTATGCCCTCTCCGCCATCGCCAGCAACGACGGCGACCACTCCTTCTGGGTGGACCTGCTCGCCTGAGGACCTGGCCCGAGGACCTGGCGTCAGCTCCCGACGAGGTCGACCAACCGGTCGATCTCCTCACAGAACCGGTCGTCGCTGTCGGGGTCGCCGCGCTCACCGATGCGCTCGGTGACCGAGGAGGTCTCCGTGATGCGCCGGGCGTAGTCGGCCCGGCGTCGCTCGACGAGCCCCTCGGGCTCGGCCTGTGAGTGGGAGTACTGTGCCTCGATTCCCCGTCGCAGCATCGCGAGGGCCTCGGTGCGCATCTGTGAGATCCGCGACTCCGTCACACCCAGGAAGCGGGCCAGTTCCTCGCTGGTGCGTTCCTGGATGAAGTAGCCCACCACGATGAGTCGGTGCCTCTCGGGCAGGTGGGCCACTGCCTCACGGAGGTACGACTTGAGCTCACGGTCCTCGAGTTCGGCATCGGGCTCACGCCCGTCGTCGGCGAGCATGTCGATGAGGGTGAGCTCCTCGTCGACGTCCTCGGTCACGACGTGTTCGAACGCGAGGACCACCGAACGGAACACCCGCTCGCGCAGGGACCGCACCTCCTCGACGCCGACCCCCAACTCCTGGGCGGTCTCCCCGATGCTCGGTATGCGTCCGAGACTGGATGCCAGGCGCTGCTCGACGGAGTCCAGCCGGCGGGCCAGGGTACGCACGGATCGGGGGGCCCAGTCGGCGGCCCTGACCGCGTCGATGATCGCCCCCCTGATGCGCTGGGCGGCGAACCGGTTGAACGGCACGCCCCGTGACTCGTCATAGCGGCGGGCGGCCTCCACCAGGCCGATCGCACCTGCGTTGATGAGGTCGTCGCGGTCGACGTGGCGTGGGAAGTGGACCGCCACCTGGAACACCACGTGGTTGACCAGGGGAAGGTGTGCCTCTACAAGTGCCCGCTGCTCGGCGTCGTCGGGTGCCACCGGGTTCTCGTCGCGGGCTTCCGGACCCTCGGTGCGTCGGGAACCGCTCCGCTCGGAACGCTTGGTGACCCTGGGCTGTGTCGATGTGGCTGGCATCTGTCCTCCTGAACGCCCGATGGCATCGTCATCGGCTGTCAGGGGCATCGGCGCGCCAGGGCGCGAACCTTTAGAAATTTCCTTGAATTGGACAGGGAACCACCCTGTGTGGTCTATCGGCCACCACAGAAGGGTTCTTTAGCGGCTTTTCGACACATCCACGTCGAGGACTTGGTCACTCTGGGTGAGCAAGATCGCGGCTCGGCTCACCCGTGTCGCTCCAGGCCGCCCCGAGCTCCGCGACCCGGACACCCCGGCGACGACACAGCCGCAGTGCCTGTGAAGGGTCCAGGACCGATCCCGCTCCGATGGCACCACTCGGTGCGGAACCGGTGAGCAGGTGAAGGGTCACCTCTGCGGTCAGGGCCGCTGCCGCGGTTGCGGGCCTGTCCAGGACCCCGAACACACGCGTTTCGCGGGAGGATCCGATGCTTCCGCGGATCTCGACACGCAGCGCTCCCACACCGCCCTCGGCGGGCGCGGGCACCAACAACGGCAGGTACTGGGCCAGTCGATCGCGGCGGTTCATCACGATGCGCGCACTGCTGCGCCGCAGCTCCGGGTGAGCGGCGACTGCGATGGCCGGTTCAGCCGTGTCGGCTAGGTAGGAGTCGCGGCCACCGACCGGGTCGGGGAACCAGCACAGCTCGCGACCGGACCCGGGACGGTTGCTCAGCCAGGTGCCGTCCCGCCATTCGTGGGCGGGCCGGCGCAGGGCCTCGAGGCGGTCCCTGGCGCAATTCGGTCCTCCCGCCCCGTGACGGGCGAAGTGCACCTCGTCGACCACATCGAAGCGTTTCGCCGCCCAGTTCACGAGCACGTCGGAGAGTCCGGGTGAGAAGCAGCTGCCCACCACGAGGCTGCGACCCGCCTCGCGCGCGATGGCATCCATGGCCAGCAGTGCCCTCGCGGGATCGTGTCCATCCACCGTGGTCACGACGTGGCGACCCGCTTCCAGGTGGGATGCCGCCTGTGTGACCTGCGATTCCTGGTCACCGGTGAGGACCACCACCTGGACCGATCCGGCCACATCCTCGGAGCGGTCCCGGATCCTCACCAGTCCAGCGTCACGGGCATCCCGCAGCGCCGATGCGAGTGCTTCCCTGCGGTCCTCCCGGGAACTGTGGAGGGTCACCACCGGTGGGGCGGGTCCGGAGAGGAGTTCGCGGGCGAGGCGGCCTCCCAGGACACCCACCCCGACCACGGCGACGGTCGGCTGTCTGCGACTCACACCAGATCGGACTCGTCGAGGTCGCGCCACCCGCCGGGTGCCGGCGGCGCGGGAACCGTTCCACGCAGACGCAGCACCAGGGCGAGCAACGCTCCCATGCACACGGCCACGACGGTGGTTCGGCTCATCGGGCCCATCCTATGGGATCACACGGCTCTGACCCCATGGGATCACAGGACGGAGGCGGCCGGGCGAGCGGCCGGCTGTGACCGGACGATTGCGTGGGGCTAGCTGGAGTCGAACCAGCGACCTCACCCTTATCAGGGGTGCGCTCTAACCAACTGAGCTATAGCCCCGTACAGCGGTGCGCCAGCGTAGCTGTTGGTGGTCACCGAGGTCGAACGTGGGTGCCCGATCCGCCGGCCTCATCCGGATCGATGGGACGAGCGGTTTCCTCCTCGATCACCGAGATCCACACCCCACCGATGATGTCGCTGATGAGGTTGAACACCAGCGTCGCGACCACGATCGTGGCCGTGGTGCCGAGTGCACAGAGCAGGCTTATGAGCCCGAACTGCCTGAACAGCACGTCGCCGGATAGCTGGAAGTCCTCGAGCTGGAGGCTCTCGTTGAAGAACCGTTCCAGGCTGTCGAGTGCGCCGGTGTTGTTCGCGACCGACCACACCACCACGGCGGCGATCAGGCCCACCACCCACAGACAGAGGCACATGAGCAGCGCCAGCTTCAGGATCGACCACGGGTCGATGTGGCGGACCAGGCGGCGCACCTTGCGCGCCTCGTAGCGCTGACGCGGGTATCCGAGCACGCGGCGCGAGGTGCGGGTTTCGGTCTCGGGTTCCTCCGGCGCAGCTTCGCCGTGGACCTCTCGGCTGGAGGTTGCCGTCACGCCAGAGGATCCTACTTGTGGCGACCGCGGCCCGGAGCGGTCCGGTCAGCCGGGTGCATCGGGAGCGGCGGACGCGACCGCCCGGTGCCCCGCTCCCGTCACGACGACGGTGGAGGTTCGACCCTGCACCTCGAGGCTCTCGAGGCGGGCGCCGTTGGCCGATGCGACCCCGGCCGCCGCAGCGGAACCGCCCGTCACCGCCGCGAGCGCGCTCACGTCGGCAACCGTGCCGATCCGGGCCCGGTCCCTCGCCGAGACGCCCAGGCCCACCACCACGAGCACCGCGGCCACGGTGACCGCCGACAGCACCGGAACGAACAACGCCGCCAGGGCACGCTCGGAGCGGGATCGCCTAGTCACCGGGAGCCGCGTCAGGCGCCGGTGTCTCCGCGTCGTCCTGAGCCTCCGCGTCGTCCCGGTCCTCCTCGCCGGGAGCCAGCACCCTCGCCACGGCTGCGACACGGCTCTGCTCCCCCGGGTTCATCACCCGTACACCCGAGGCGTCGCGCCCCTGCGTCGAGATGTCACCCACCGCGGTGCGGATGACGACGCCGCCGTCGGTGATCAGCATCACCTCGTCGTCGGGCTCGACCAGGAACCCGGTCAGCAGAGACCCTCGGTCCCCGCTCAGCTTGTGGGCACGTACGCCCTGGCCACCCCTGCGGTGACGGGAGAACCCGCCCATGGCGGTCCGCTTCCCGTAGCCGCTGTCGGTGACGGTCAGCATCATGTCGTCATCGGAGGTGACCGCTCCGGCACCGACGACCACGTCGTCGTCACGCAGCCGGATGCCCCGCACACCGCTCGCGCCGCGCCCCATCGAGCGGACGTCGGACTCGGCGAAGCGGATGCCACGTCCGGCACGGGTCACCAGTACGACGTCGTCCTCGCCGGAGGTGGGCAGCACCCGCACCAGTTCGTCGCCCTCTCGCAGACCGATGGCGATGAGGCCGTCGCGGCGGGAGCTGTCATAGGCGTTGAAGGCCGTCTTCTTGACCACTCCGTTGCGCGTCACGAAGAACAGGAACCGATGCGTCTCGTAGTCGCGGGTGTCGATTATCGCCTCGATCCGTTCGTCGGGTTCGAGGTTCAACAGGTTCACGATGGCCTGGCCCTGCGCGGTGCGGTCACGCTGGGGAATCCGGTGGGCCTTGAGGCGGTAGACCTTGCCGCGATTGGAGAAGAACAACAGGTACGCGTGTGCGGAGGTGTACAGGAGGTGGGTGATCACGTCCTCGTCACGGAGCTTCGCCCCGGCCACCCCCCGTCCGCCGCGCCCCTGGGTACGGAACGCGTCGGCGGAGACG
The DNA here is from genome assembly GCA_023958095.1 of Microthrixaceae bacterium. Classification (GTDB taxonomy): domain Bacteria; phylum Actinomycetota; class Acidimicrobiia; order Acidimicrobiales; family Microtrichaceae; genus JAMLGJ01. The sequence continues at coordinate 36,004 of JAMLGJ010000014.1, read as the reverse complement.
CGCTTGAGGTATCCCCGGCCGGTCATGAGGACCACGACGTCCTCGTCGTCGATGAGGTCCTCGACGTCCAGGTCGCCGTCGTCGTGTTCGAGGGTGGAGCGTCTCGGCGTCGCGAACTCGTCGCGGATCTCGATGAGCTCCTCGGAGATGGTGGCCCGCAGCTTCCCCTCGTCACCCAGTATCGCCTCGAGCTCGGCGATGACCCTGCGGAGCTCCTCGAGTTCCTCCTCGAGGCGCTCCCGCCCGAGCCGCGTGAGTGTCGAGAGCCGCATGTCGACGATCTCGGTGGCCTGGATCTCGCTGAACGCGAACGATTCGCCCTGCAGTGCGACGATCGCCGCCGCCCGATCCTCCGAGGCCCTTATCGCGGCGATGATCTCGTCGATGATGTCGAGTGCCTTGAGGAATCCCTCGACGATGTGGGCCCGGCGACGGGCACGGTCCAGGCGGAACTGGCTGCGCCTCGTGACCACCTCGATCTGGTGGGCGACGTAGTGACCCAGGGCGTCGCGCAGGGTGAGGGTGCGCGGCACGCCGTCGACCAGGGCCACCATGTTCACACCGAAGGTGGTCTGCAGCGGCGAGTGCTTGTAGAGGTTGTTGAGGATCACGTGCGCGTTGGCATCGCGCTTGAGTTCGATCACGAGACGCGTCTCACCCCTGGAGCGTTCGTCGCGTATCTCACGGATGCCCTCCACCACACCGTTGTTGGCGAGGTCCGCGATCTTCTCGGAGATGCCCTCCACCGAGGTCTGGTACGGGATCTCGGTCACGACGATCCGTTCGGAGTTGCCCGCCTCCTCGATCTCGGCGCGGGCACGCAGCTTCACCGAACCCCTTCCGGTGCGGAAGGCCGACACCAGCCCGGCACGGCCCATGATCATCCCCCCGGTGGGGAAGTCGGGGCCGCGCACGAACTCCATGAGGTCGTCGGTGGTGGCCTCGGGATTGGACAGCAGGTGGACCGTGGCATCGATCACCTCACCGAGGTTGTGGGTGGGGATGTTCGTGGCCATGCCCACCGCGATGCCCTGGCTGCCGTTGACCAACAGGTTGGGGAAGCGCCCCGGGAGCACCGACGGTTCCTCGCCGGAACCGTCGAAGGTGGGTGTGAAGTCGACGGTCTCCTCGTCGATGCCCGCGAGCATCTGCATCGCGATGCTCGACAGCCGGCACTCGGTGTAGCGGTATGCCGCCGGCGGGTCGGAGGGGGATCCGAAGTTGCCGTGGGGATCCACCAGGGGGTGCAGCAGTGAGAACGACTGGCCCATGCGCACGAGGGCGTCGTAGACCGCCTGGTCGCCGTGGGGGTGGTACTTGCCGATGACGTCGCCCACCACGGTGGCGGACTTCTTGTGGTTGCGGTCCGGCCGCAGCCCGGCGTCGTGCATCGCCCAGAGGATCCGCCGGTGCACCGGCTTGAGTCCGTCACGGACGTCGGGCAGAGCACGCGAGACGATGACCGACATGGCGTAGTCGAGGAACGACTGCTCCATCTCGGCCTGGATCTCTATCGAGTCGATGGCCCCGCTGGCCACGGTGGACGGGGCAGTGCCACCGCCGACCGGGGAATCGGACTCGGGCCCCGCAGGGGTACCGGATTCTGGTTCGTCGCTCATCGGTGGGATCTCGTTCGTCGGGTCCGGGCTGGTCGCGGCTCAGATGTCAAGGAACCGCACATCGGATGCGTTGGACTGGATGAAGTGCTTGCGGCTCTCGACGTCCTCCCCCATGAGGATCGAGAACACCTCGTCGGCTATCGCGGCCTGTTCCATGGAGACCTGCAGCAGGGTGCGTCGGGCAGGGTCCATGGTCGTCTCCCAGAGCTCCTCGGCGTCCATCTCACCGAGGCCCTTGAGTCGCTGGAACTCGTTGCGGTGCTTGGGGTTGTCCGCGATGAACCGGGCCTTGGCGACGTCGTCCTTCAGGTACACCTTGTTGCGCCCGACCTCGGTGGAGTACAGCGGGGGCTGGGCGATGTACACGTGGCCCCCCTCGACCACCGGACGCATCTGGCGGAAGAAGAACGTGAGCAACAGGGTGCGGATGTGCGAACCGTCCACATCCGCGTCGCACATGATGATGATCTTGTGGTAGCGCAGCTTCTCGGGGTCGAACTCCTCGCCGATGCCCGCCCCCACCGCCGAGATGAGTGCCTGGACCTCGGTGTTGGCGAGCATCTTGTCGGGACGGGCGCGTTCGACGTTGAGGATCTTCCCCCTGATGGGCAGGATCGCCATCGACGCGGGGTCACGGGCGTCCTTGGCCGACCCTCCGGCGGAGTTGCCCTCCACGATGTAGAGCTCCGAGGACCTCGGGTCCTTGTTCGAGCAGTCGGTGAGCTTGCCCGGCAGCCCGGCTCCGTCGAGCACGGATCGGCGCCTGGTGGCGTCGCGTGCGCTGCGGGCCGCCTCGCGCGCACGGGCCGCCGCCACGGCCTTGTTGAGGATCCGCTTGGCCTCGCTGGGGTGCTCCTCCAGCCAGGTGGCCAGGTGGTCGTTGGTCGCGCGTTCGACCATGGAACGCATCGGCACGTTGCCGAGCTTCCCCTTGGTCTGTCCCTCGAACTGCGGCTCGGAGAGCTTCACCGAGATGATCGCCGTGAGTCCCTCGCGGATGTCCTCCCCCTGGAGGTTCGACTCCTTTTCCTTGAGGTGGTTGTGCTCCCGCGCATAGCGGTTGACCGTGTTGGTCAACGCCTTCTTGAAACCCTCCTCGTGCATGCCTCCCTCGATGGTGTTGATGCCGTTGGCGAAGGAGTGCAGGCCGTCGGAGTGGTAGCCGGTGTTCCACTGGAACGCGACCTCCACCTCCATGGATCCGCCGGCGTCGTCGGCCCCGGACTCCGAGAGGTACCCGACCTCGCGGAAGAGCGATTCCTTGGTGGCGTTCAGGTGGTCCACGAAGTCGCGGATGCCTCCTGAGTAGTGGAACTCCGCGGATGCCGCAGCCGGTTCACGGGATGCCGGGTCTGCGGCCGCTTCGCCGGTGTCGCCCGGCCCGGCCCTGCCCGGTCGCTGGTCGGTGAACACGATGCGCAGCCCGGCGTTGAGGAACGCCATCATCTGGAGGCGCTCGGTCAGCGTCGAGGCTCGGAACTCCACCTCGTCGAAGATCGTGGGATCGGGCCAGAAGCGCACGGTGGTGCCGGTCCTGGGCTCGCCCTGTGCGTCCAGGGGTGACGCTCCGGTGTCCTCGAGCGGCCTGGTCAGTTCCCCACCGTCGCGGAAGGCCATCTCCCAGCGCCGGCCCTCGCGGTCGATCTCGACCTCGACCCGGCTCGACAGGGCGTTCACCACCGACACACCCACACCGTGGAGTCCACCGCTGACCTTGTAGCCACCGCCGCCGAACTTGCCGCCGGCGTGCAGCACGGTGAGCACCACCTCCGCGGCACTCTGGCCCGTGGAGTGCTGACCCACCGGTATGCCACGACCGTCGTCGCGCACCTCACAGCCACCGTCGGGAAGCAGGGTCACGTCGATGCGGGTGCAGTGACCGGCCATCGCCTCGTCGACAGCGTTGTCGACGACCTCGTAGACCATGTGGTGCAGGCCGGCGGCTCCGGTGGAACCGATGTACATGCCGGGTCGCTTCCGCACCGCCTCGAGGCCCTCCAGCACCTGGATGTCCTCGGCCCTGTAGCTCGTTTCCGATGCGGTCAACATCCCTCCGCGGGTAATGGTCGCCCGGCCCCACGGGCGCTGCGTGATGGGCTCGATGCCCGGCCGGAACAGCTGTGGACAACTTGTGAAGAAGTGACGTGGGAGCGTTCCGGCGTGGGTACCCATGCTACCACCGCGACATGGGGTGGAACGGCACCGCAGCGGGTCTGGCGACCCGTTCTCGGGCGGGGCCTCGACCCCGCCGGGCCCATCAGCCGGTGACCACGCGAGTCTCCACCGACGCGATCTGGTCGACGCCCAGGAGTTCGTTGGCAGCGGCGACCAGCTCGTTGTGCATCCACCCGAGTTGTTCGGCCACGGCAGGGTCGCTGGCGTGCACCACGAGGGTCGCTCCCCGCACCGCTCCGAGGGTGCAGCTCGAGGCCAACCGCGCCCCGATGAGCTGCGTCCAGGAGTCCTGCAGGGTGGAGATGGCCGACGGTGCAGCGGTTCCCATGTGCGCACGCAGCCGTTCGAGGGACTCGGTGAGCGAGATCGGATCCCCGTGGTCGTGTTGGGACACCACTGCACTCCCCGCTCAGGTGTCGCCGGGCTCCGCGGCCCCACCGGAGCGACCACCGCCGTGCGACGCCGTGAGCCTACCGGGTGACACCTCGATGGTTCCGGCCCCCCCGAGACCATCGGGCAGGGATCCCGCCGTGCTGAGGAACGCCTGGCCCTTGGGCAGCGCAGCCATCAGGGCACGGGCGCGGTCGTCGTCGAGTTCGCTGAACACGTCATCGAGCAGCAGTACCGGCGGCTGGTCGTACTCGGCGGTCACCAGCCTGTGCGCACCGAGGCGCAGGGCCAGGGCCAAACAGCGTTGTTCGCCCTGGGAGCAGTGAGTCCTAGAGGGTCGCCCGGCGATGTCGATGAGCACCTCGTCGCGGTGTGGACCGACCGTTGACAGGCCGCGGCGGAGATCGTCCCCGCGTGCCGACACGAAGGCCGCCGCCAGGTCGTCGCCCCATCCACGCGCATAGCGCAGCCCGATCGGTTCGCCCCGTCCGGCGATGTCCTCGTAGGCGTCCCCGACCATCGGGGTGAGCCGCTGCAGTGCGTCGGTGCGCAACCGGACCAGCTCCGTTCCCGCAGCGGCCGCCTTGGTGTCCCACACCTCGAGCGTGGCTGCCGCGGAATCGTCCAGACGCCCACCGACCTGCTTGAGCAGGGCGTTCCTCTGGCGCAGCGACTTCTCCCAGTCGGACCTGACCGCGTCGTTTCGCGGGTGCAACGACACCACGAGCTCGTCGAGGAAGTCGCGACGCATGCCCGGTGAGCCCTTGACGAGCTCGAGGTCATCGGGTGCGAACACGCTCACCCTGATGATCCCCGCCAGGTCGCTGCTGCGACGAAGGCGCTGGCGGTTGACCAGCACCCGGCGGGGACGGGAACGGTTGATCTCCACCTCGATGAGCTGCGTCCGGCCGTCCTGGTCGACCTCGGCACGGATCACCGCCGTGTCGGCACCGGTGCGCACGAGTGCGTCGGTCGGGGCGGAACGGAACGACGACAGCCGTGCCAGGTAGCCGATCGACTCGAGCAGGTTGGTCTTGCCCACCCCGTTGGGTCCGGTGACCACGCACAGCCCCGGCGGGAGTTCGACCTCGACGTGTTCATAGGAGCGGAAGTCGCTCAGCCAGAGCCTTGAGACCCGCACCCGGTCAGGACACCCGAACCGGCATGAGCAGGTACAGGAACTCGTCGGTGTCGACGGCGCGCAGCATTGCCGGCTTGGAGGCATCGGTGCTCTCGACCGACACGTCGTCGCCCGGAGTGACCTCGAGGCCGTGCAGGAGGAACTCGGGGTTGAACGCCACCGAGAGCTCCTCACCCTGGTAGCTGGCGTCGAGCTCCTCGACCGCCTCACCGAGGTCGGTGTTCACGGTTCGAAGGACGAGGGCATCGGTGGACATGCCCAGCCGCACCGGTGTGTGCTCGGCCGCCATCAGCTTGACGCGGCGCAGGGCGTCCATGAACAGCTGCCGGTTCACCACCAACGCACTCGGACGCTCCTGGGGAATGAGCTTGCCGTAGTCGGGGAAGTCGCCCTGGATGAGCTGGGTCGACACCGAGACGCTGCCGACCTCGAAGGTGACGTCGTTGTCGCCGAGTACCAGTGAGACGTCGTCGTCCTCACCGAGGATGCGTGCGACCTCGTTCAGGGCCTTGGAGGGCACGAGGACCTGCTGACCCGCCTTGAGGACCGCGGCGCCGGGGAGGTCACGGACGGCCAGGCGGTAGGAATCGGTGGACACGAGACGAAGCCCCTCGCCCTCCGAGGTCATGAGCACACCGGTGAGGACCGGGCGGCTGTCGTCGGTCGATGCAGCCTTGACCACCTGGCGCAGACCCTCGGCGAGGTCACCCGCAGCGAGGGTCACCGATTCACCGACCGCCTCGTGTCGGGCCGGGTACTCGTCCGCGGGGATCGAGTTCAAGAAGAACTCCGAGCGGCCCCCCGACACACGAGGCCGTTCCCCCGTCGCGTCGATCTCGATCGCACCCGGTTCGAAGTGGCGCACGATGTCAGCCGCCAGCTTCGCCGGCAGCACGGCGATCCCGTCGGCTGCTCCCGCCACGTCGATCGTGACGGTGATCGTGAGTTCCAGGTCGCTTCCGGTCACCGACAGCCGGTCACCGGTGAGGGTGAGCTTCACTCCGGACAGCACCGGCAGGGCGTTGCGCGTGGTGGATGCCCGACCTGCCATGGCGAGTGCTTCCACGAGGACGTCTCGTTCACATCTGAACTTCACCGGAACTCGCTTTCCCCACCCCCGCGGCATTCATACCTATGGACAGGTGGTGGGAGTAGAAGTGACTGTGGATTGTGGGAAACCTAGCGCAGCCCAGCGCTGGTCCGGTTCCCTGATCCACAGCCGGCGCACAACATCCACAGTCCACGCGCGTAGTTACATCGCTGTCTGTTGAAGAGTGCGCCACGAGGGATCGTCGTCCCCAGCGCGACCGCGCTCCCCTTCACAACCGAGTGCCCCTCGGCGAACACCTTTGGCACAGCATGTTCCCAGCGCGACCCACATCCCGGGGTCGCACGCCCCGGACCCGGGAGCCGGTGGGTGGTGCGCCCGGTTCCCAGTGCCTCCGGGGATCGAGTTGCGGTGGATTCAGTTGCCGGACAGCACGGACTGGATCAGGAGGGTGACGTCCTCATAGGTCTTGAGGCGTTCCTTCATGAGCTTCGAGATCTTCTCGTAGGCGTACAGGACCGTCGTGTGGTCCTTGCCGCCGTACTCGGCCCCGATCTGCGGATAGGAGAGGTCGGTGAGCTCACGGCATACGTACATGCTGACCTGGCGGGCGTGGACCAGGTCGCGACTGCGCTTGGTGCTGCACAGTTGCTCGATGGTGAAGCCGAACTGCTCACTGGTCTTCTCGAGGATCATGGCGGCCGTGATGAGCCGGGGCTTGGCTGCGTTGAGTATGTCCGAGAGGATGTCCTGGGCCAGCGGGACGTTGAGCTCGGTGTCGTTGAGGGCGGCGAACGCGTTGACGCGGATCAACGCACCCTCGAGTTCGCGGATGTTGTAGGTGATGTTGGTGGCGATGAACTCGAGCACCTCCGGTGGTACGTGGGACCCGGCCCGTTCACCCTTCTTGCGCAGGATGGCGAGCCTGGTCTCGAAGTCCGGAGGCTGGATGTCGGTCATCAGGCCCATCTTGAACCTGCTCCGCAGCCGTTCCTCGAGGGTGGCGATCGAGTCGGGTGGCCGGTCGGAGGACAACACGATCTGACGCTGGGCGTCGTGCAACGTGTTGAAGGTGTGGAAGAACTCCTCCTGGAGCTGTTCCTTGCCCTCGATGAACTGGATGTCGTCGACCAACAGCACGTCGATCTCGCGGTAGCGCTGCTTGAAGGCCTGCTGGGTGCCGTTGCGGATCGCCTCGACGAACTCGTTGAGCATCGTCTCGGTGGAGATGTACCGGACCCGGTACGACGAGTAGTTCTGCCTGACGTAGCCGGCGATCGCGTACAGGAGGTGGGTCTTGCCGAGCCCCGCTCCGCCGTAGACGAACAGCGGGTTGTAGCTGCGTGCCGGGGTCTCCGCCACCGACAGGGCTGCGGCGTGCGCGAAGCGGTTGGATGGCCCGGTGACGAAGGAATCGAAGGTGTAGGGCCTGATCGAGGCGTCCTGTCCGCCGAGCCCCGAGGGTCCCGGGGATGGTTGGGCCGCGGCGGTGTCGCGGGAATCCGCCTCGGGGGAACCGCCGACCGGCTCGACCGGCCGGTGAACGGGATCCCGAGGGGCAGTGTGCTCACCCGGCGAGGCGGGTGGCTGCACCTCCACCTCGAACACGACGCTCAGCTCGCCGTGGCCCTCGTCGGCGAGGACGGCCTCGATCAAACCCCGATAGCGCTGTTCGATGCGCTGACGGAGCACCTGGGAGGGCACCGACAGGGTGAGCACCTCGTCATCCAGACCGGTGGCGTTCAACTCGCTGAAGGTCGAGTTCCACACCGTTTCGGTCACCTGTTCAGCGAGGACCGCGGCAGCGGAGTCCCAGACCGAGATCGCATCTGTGCTCAACGCTGGTCCTCCCTGGTAGCGGGCTGTGCGACCACGGAATGACGCCCTTGCGCCAACAGGGTCTGTCCACAACCGTTCCACACATTGTGGATAACCCCACAACCGCGACTGGCCGGGCTGAGCCCGGCAACGGGCGAAGCTAGCCACTCGGTGAACTCGGGGCAACCGGAACCCGCCGCCGTTCGTGGTGGTGGCCCGGTTGGACCCGTCGCGGTGCTTCGCATAGCGTGAACGGGTTGAACCCCATTTCCGAGCTGCGATCGGTGGTGACCACGGTGCTGGTCGCCCCGGCATCCGTGCGGACGGACCCAGTCTCGGCACCAGGGGCACAGGACCGGAGAAACAGTGAAGCGTACATACCAGCCCAACAAGCGTCGCCGGGCCAGGAAGCACGGTTTCCGACACCGGATGTCGGACCGCGCCGGTCGGTCGATCATCAAGAATCGCCGCCGCAAGGGTCGCCAGAAGCTCTCGGCCTGAGTGTCGCGGTGGTCGAACGCCTCACTCGGCGGGCCCAGTTCAACCACCTCCGCGCGCACGCGACCACGCAGCGTGTTGGAAGGCTACGGGTTTCGACGGCTCCGCCACTCGAGGAGATCGGCCCGTCCTCAGCAGCGATGGGTTTCGCGGTGCCCCGTGGCTACGGGAGTGCCGTGCGACGCAATCGAGTCCGGAGGCGCCTGCGCGAGGCGGCGCGGGCGATCGAGTCAGAAGGTGTGCTCCCACAGTGCTGGATACTGGTCGGTGTGATGCCCAGTCGCCGCGAGCCCTCCTTCGGGCAACTCAGGGAGTGGCTCGCGGAGGCCCTCGGGGTGGCCGCCGAGCAGGCCCCCGCGGCGCAATGATGTCGACCGGAGCGGACCGCCGGCCCGAGCACACCTCCGTGTCGGCACGTGTGGCGATCGTTCCGGTGCGCGTCTACCAGACGGTGAGGGCCGACCGACCCTCACCGTGCCGCCACGTTCCGAGTTGCTCCACCTACGCGATCGAGGCATTGGAGACCCACGGTGCCGCGAGGGGTGGGTGGTTGGCGGTCAAGCGCCTTGCCAGGTGTCACCCGTGGGGAACTTCCGGTTACGACCCGGTGCCCGGGCGCGAGGACCAGCACACCGATGAGGTTCCGCCGGAACCCGATGGCCCCGCCCGGGCGGCCACCAGCGACCAGAGTCCCGAGGAGAACTGATGTTCGAGCCACTCTTCGACGCCTTGGCGTCGGTGATGAACTTCTTCTACACCCTGATCCCCAACTACGGCTTCGCGATCATGGGTCTCACGGTGGTCGTGATGCTGGTGATCACGCCGCTCACGGTCAAGAGCACTCGTTCGATGCTCGAGATGCAGCGCCTCCAACCGGAGATGAAGCGCATCCAGGAGAAGTACAAGAACGACCGCGAGAAGCTCAACGCCGAGTTGATGGCCTTCTACAAGGAACACAAGATCAACCCGCTGGGCGGTTGCCTGCCGCTCATCGCGCAGATGCCCGTGTTCATCATCATGTACCAGCTGATGAGGGGCCTGACCGTGCGCGCCGGTGGTCTGGGCACCGGGATCGGTCACATCGGTGGTCAGTCGATGACAGGAGCCGGCCTCACTCCGTGGGTGATGACCGACCAGGTCTTCCAGCCCTCGCACCTGAACCCCGACAGCGCCATGTACGTGGCGTTGAGCCACACCAGCGACATGAACTTCCTGGGCATGGACCTGAGCCTGTCGGCCAGCGAGGCACTCCAGATGGGCGTGCTGATCGCCATCCCGTTCCTGGCCCTGCTCGGGATCATGCTCGTCACCGGCATAGTGCAGAACCGGCAGCTGCAGGCTCGCAACGCCAACGCCAGCGCGAATCCCCAGCAGCAGATGATCATGAAGTTCATGCCGTTCTTCCTGCCGGTCATCTCCTTCGGATTCCCAGCCGGCCTCGCGCTGTACTGGACCACCCAGAACCTCTGTCGGATCGGCACGAACAAGTACATCACCCACAGCATCTACGCGAAGCACCGCGAAGAGAACCCGATCGAGGCGCGTTCCACCGAGAAGTCCAAGGCGGACAAGGCCGTACCGGCGAAGTCCAAGGGCTCTTCGGCCAAGGCCAAAGCCAACGAGAAGGCCAAGGAGAAGGCCAACGAGAAGGCCAAGGCCAACAAGAAGGACAAGGGCAACAAGTCCGCCTCCAACGGTGCGTCCTCGGAGCGCGGGCCGGGCAAGAGCGTCAAGAGCCAGAAGGCCCATGAGAAGTCGACAACGGGCAGGACCTCGGACACGGCCTCACAGAAGTCGGCCGGGAAGCGCCGCCGTTCGGGTGAGCGCCGCCGCTGAGCAACGCCCCCACAGCAGGAACAGACCAGGAGGTCAGTGACGATGGAATGGGTAGAGACAACGAGCAAGTCGATCGAGGACGCCAAGGCCCTGGCGCTCGACCAACTGGGGGTCGACGAGAGCGAAGCGGAGATCGAGGTCCTGGAGGAGCCACGCCAGGGGATGTTCGGGCGGGTACGCGGGGAAGCAAGGGTCAAGGCCCGGATCCGACCGACTGCACCGCCGGCGAAGGGTGAACGTGCCCGCAAGGGAAAGAAGCGCTCCGGTTCCGCGTCGGCCGACCGCTCGCAGGGCGGGGGGCGCAAGAGCGGCAACGGAGGCGCCCCCGAGGGTGACAAGACCCAGGAAGCCAGGTCCTCGAAGAAGCAGGGATCCTCGGGTCGTGGCGACCAGGCGCCGGCCAAGCGCGACCAGGCGAACGGCAATCGGGCGAACGATGGCCAGTCCAAGGGTGCGAAGCGCCCGGCCAAGGCCGACCGCGAACCGATGCCGGAGGCCGAACAGCGTGCAGTGGGTGAGGAGTTCCTGAACGGCCTGCTCGAGTCCATGGGATTGTCGGGAACCGTGAGCAGTGAGCTCGACGAAGACGGACTGTTGAGCTTCGAGATCGAGGGTGACCAGTTGGGGTTGTTGATGGGACCCGGACTCAACACACTCGATGCCATCCAGGAGGTCTGCCGCAATGCGATCCAGCGCCAGGCGGACGGTCGTGAGTACGGCAAGGTCGTGCTGGATGTGTCCTCCGCACGCCGTGATCGGGCCGAGGCGCTCGAGAAGTTCGTCCGCGACGAGGCATCCCAGGTGAGCGAGAGCGGCGAGGAGGTCATCTTCGAGGTGATGTCGCGCGCCGACCGCAAGATCGTCCATGACGTGGTGGCCGACATCGACGGAGTGGCCACAGAGTCCGTCGGCGAGGATCCCCGCCGCCGCGTGGTGTTGCGGAGCAACTGAGCCGAACCGTCGGGATCCGGCGGACCCGGTGAGGAACGTGGAACCGAGCGGGAACGGCTATGTGCACGACGCCCTCGAGGACGTACTGGTTCGCGCAAGGCAACGTTCGCTGATCGGCAGGGGTGAGCCGAGCCAACACATCGAGCACGCCCGGGGCTTCGCCGAGTGGCTGCCACCTCGGTCGCGCGTGGCTGATCTCGGAAGCGGAGCCGGCCTGCCCGGCCTACCGCTGGCAGCGACGCGAACTGATCTGGCGGTCGTGCTCATCGATTCGGCCAGACGTCGCACCCGCTTCCTCGAGGAGTCCGTCGAACGTCTCGGTGTCGTCCAACCGGAACTGCCCGATCGGGTGCGGGTTCTCTGGGGGCGTGCGGAGGAACTGTCCAGGGAGCCGGTCCACGACGCTGCGTTCGACGTCGTGGTCGCGCGCTCGTTCGCCGTTCCGGCGGTGGTTGCCGAGTGTGCTCGACGATTCCTCCGCGATGGTGGGCTGCTGGTCGTGAGCGAGCCTCCCGATGGCGATGGTGCCCGATGGCCCGGGGGACCTCTCGAGGCGATGGGCTGGCACGTGGAAGGCCGTCATGCACGGTCGAGTGGCCACTACGCAGTGCTCAGGGCTGTCGGATCCTGTCCTGAGCGGATACCCCGGCGGCCGGGCATACCATCGAGGAGACCGGCCTTCTGATTCCGGCACATCGGGCGCCCCTGTCGGGCTCGATTGTTCCACGTGGAACAGTCCCGGTCCGGCAGTGGTTCTGCTGGTGACCCGCCCCCGGGAAGGAGGGATTCCGGCGTTCGCGGTCAACCGGGCCCTTGGAGCCTTCTCCTGGTTGTGCGAACGGGAGGGGCTGTGGATTGTTCCACGTGGAACAATCCGCTCTGCGAGGTCCCGGGCGATGATGGCACCGAAAGGCTTGACCTGAACGGGCCCACCGGGAAGGATGTGACCCGCGCTTGCAGGCGCTCGTGTCCCTCGTCACCGCAGGAGATGCTCCCTTGCCGAATCCCTTCGGATCCGATCCCGGGCCGACTCCCGAGAGCCCGGGCCTCCAGACCGGATCCACTCCTCCCGGGATCTCCACCACTCCGCCGATCCCGTCAGAGGATCAGCGGCCCGCAGGCACCGACCCTGCTGGCGGCACCGAGGACTCCCCGCGAACCCCGGGGGACGGCGGTTCATTGGTCGAGGCCGACGAACCAGTTGCTCCCGGGTGGCACGCTGCCGAGGCCCCGGGCGACCCTTCCCGAACCCAGCGGGGTGATTCCGCTTCATCGGGCCCGACGGCTCCCGAGCCTTCGCGCTCCACCGATGCGGGAACGAGCACGGTCACGGCACCGGAAGCGGAGACGGCCTCTCCGAGGATCATCGCGGTGGCCAACCAGAAGGGTGGCGTGGGCAAGACGACCACGACGGTCAACATGGGTGCAGCCCTGGCCGAACTGGGCCACAGGGTGCTCATCGTCGACCTGGATCCACAGGGAAACGCGACCACTGGTCTCGGTATCAACTACCGGGTGCTCGACCAGACGATGTACGACGTGATGCTGAGCGGTCTGCCGATCGATGACTGCATCGAGCCCACCGAGGTCAAGGGGCTGTTCGTCGCCCCCGCCAGCCTGGACCTGGCCGGCGCCGAGGTGGAGCTCGTCTCGGCGTTCAACAGGGAATCGAAGCTCGCCAAGACGCTGGAAGAGGTCGCCGACCAGTACGACTACATCCTGATCGACTGTCCCCCGTCGCTGGGTCTGTTGACCGTGAATGGCCTGGTCGCCGCGAACGAGGTGATGGTTCCGATCCAGTGTGAGTACTACGCGCTCGAAGGACTTGCACAGCTGACCAGGAACATCGAGTTGATCCGGGACAACCTCAACCCGGAACTCCACATAGCCCACATAGTCATGGTCATGTACGACAATCGCACCAGACTGGCCGAACAGGTCGTCGAGGAGGTACGGGACCACTTCGGCACGATCGTGTGCCGGAACATGATCCCGAGGAATGTGAAGCTCTCGGAGGCCCCGTCGTTCGGCCAGCCGATCACCACCTACGCGTCGAGTTCGCGTGGGGCGGTGGCCTACCGGGAACTGGCCAGGGAGGTCAGCGGTGTCGCGTAAGGGTGGTCTGGGTCGTGGACTGACCTCTCTCATCCCTCCCGGCCCGCAACCGGGCGGTGACGAGCTCCAGGACTCTGCTGGGGACGGTCTTCTCGAGGTCTCGGTCGATCTGGTCGTGCCCAACCCGAACCAGCCGCGGAGGCACTTCGACGAGGAGAGCCTCGACGAGCTCGCCGCCAGCATGGCGGAGCTGGGGGTGTTGCAGCCGCTGCTGGTCAAGCAGGTGGAGGGCGGCTACGAGCTGATCGCTGGTGAACGTCGCCTGAGGGCGGCCAAACGAGCGGGCCTGCTCCGGGTCCCCGTGGTGGTCCGCAGCGCCGAGGGGGCCCTGTCACTCGAGGAGGCGTTGGTCGAGAACCTGCACCGACGCGACCTCAACCCGATGGAGGAGGCCGCCGCCTACCAGAGGCTGGTCGAGGAGTTCGGCTACACCCAGGAACGCGTGGCGGAACGCGTGGGCCGGAGCCGCAGTGCGGTCGCGAACCTTCTGAGGCTCTTCCAACTCACTCCGGGAGTGCAGAAACTCGTCGGTGAGGGGCTGCTCAGTGCCGGACATGCCAAGGTGCTGCTGTCCCACCCGGATCGTGCCTATCAGGAGGCGCTCGCGAAGCGAGCTGTCCGTGAGAACCTGACCGTACGCCAACTGGAGGACCTGATTCGGGAGCGCGAGCGCCTCGAGGGCGGGATTCCGGACCAGCCGAGTGAGCCCGGCGACGAAGTACCGAACGGGGCCGACGAGGGAGGCGACAACGGGGGCCGTCCGAAGCTCCGCCAGCCGGGACTCATCGAGTTGGAGCAGCTTCTCGCCGATCATCTGGACACACGCGTGGCGATCTCCATGTCCGCCAAGCGGGGCAAGGTCACGATCGAGTTCGCCGACCTCGAGGATCTCGAGCGCATCTACCGCAGGATGATTCCCGGCACCTGAGGCTCCACAGAAGCTTTCGCGTGAAGCTTCGCATGAGATTTCCACAGCGGGGGATAACCCTGTGGGAATCCGCAAACCTCCGGTGGAGGCACAGCCCGACCGCCGGTCACCTCGACCACGGCTCGAGGTTGCTTCAGGGTGTCGTGCGTCTGCCTCGTCAGGTGTCGCGCCAGTGTGAGATCGCCCGTACGAGCGATTCCACGAGCAGTTCGCGGTGCTGGGGTGCACCCAGGCCGTGACCGAGTCGCAGCGACACCGCAGGGGCCCGCGTCTCGCGCAGGATCGGCAGCCTCATGCCGCGTGCGACCACGAGGCCGGTTGCCGGCAGGTGCCGCACCATTGCCTCGGCCAACGCGCGTCCGCCATAGGACTCGAAGCCGGGCACGGAGAAGAACCTGGCCTCGATCTCGTCGGAATCGGTGAACTCGATGCCCACGAACAGGTCTGCGTCGAAGTCGTTGGCGGTGCGGGCCTGCAGCGATGCGTCGCCCTCGGCCAGCGCCACGTCGCCACAGATGCTGCTCAGCCGGGCGGCGAGGCGTCCACTGAGTAGGTCGGCCTCGTGCGCGGCGCCGACCACGACACGCAGGTCCGACATGTCGATGCGGGTCGAGCGGACCGTCATGCGCTCGCGCACCGACGCGATGGTCGAGCTGCCGGCGCGTCCTTCGAGGCGTCTCAGCGCCGCCACGGTGTCGGGTCCGCACACCTGATCGAAAACGATGCCCGCATTGCGCTGGAACTCTCCCACCGCCGATTGGGTGGCGGGGCCGAAGATCCCGTCGACACGTCCCGAGTCGAATCCGAGCGTGCCCAGCCTGAGCTGGAGGTCGGCTACGTCCTCGCCCCGCACCATCGGGGTGCGCAGGCACAGGAGCCTGTCACCGAGCTGGTGCTCGGACTCCACGAGCGCCGACCACGTGGCAGCGTCGCACACGCCCGTCGGATCGAGGCCGCGTGCATCCTGGAACTCCTTCACGGCTGCGCAGGTGGCATCGCCGAAGGTGTCACGCGGGTCGGGATCGGTCACGTGTCCGAGCAGGGCCAGCCGTCGCCGGAGCTCTCCGACGTCCCGGCTGTGCTGTCCGTGGGCCAGCGTCGGGTGGACCCGCGTCGAACCGGGGGCGGTGGAGTCGGTCATACCGCTCTGGCGTGCAGCGGGCCGGTGATCACAACACCGGTGCGAAGTCGTCGAGAAGCTGTGCCTTGCCCTTGCTCCCCGTGACCCGGACCACCTCTTGACCATCTTTGAAAACGATCAATGTAGGGATCGCCATCACTCCATATTGTTGGGCGACCGAAGGATGTGCCTCCACGTCGAGTTTGGTCACCCGGAGCTTTCCCTGGTGCTCGTCGGCGATCTCCTCGAGGATCGGAGCGATCTTCTTGCAGGGGCCGCACCATTCGGCCCAGAAATCCACCACGACGGCTTCCTGCGCGCCGTTCACGGTTTCCGAGAAGGTGTCGGCGGTGAGTTCGGTCAGTTGTGCCATGCGGGTCCTCCGGCGGATCGTCGGGTGGAAAGCGTCGCTCGACGCGTTCCTGTTCGAGCGGTCAGTGGCCCTGGGTCTCGAGCCAACGCTCTGCATCGATGGCTGCCATGCATCCACTGCCTGCGGCGGTGATCGCCTGACGGTACCAGTCGTCCTGCACGTCACCGCACGCGAACACACCCTCGACGCTCGTGGTCGAGCGGTTCCCGGTGGTCACGAGGTAGCCGTTGTCGTGCAGTTCCAGCTGGCCCTTGAACAGGTCGGTGTTCGGCTGGTGGCCGATCGCCACGAACAACCCGGTGAAGGGGTGGGTGGATTCCTCACCGGTGACGGTGTCACGGACCCGCACGCCCTCGACCTTCGATTCACCGAGCACGTCGAGAACCGTGGAGTTCCAGAGGAACTCGATCTTCGGGTTGGCCATGGCACGGTCGGCCATGATCTTCGACGCGCGCAACTCGTCCCGTCGATGGATGACGGTGACCTTGGAGGCGAAGCGACTGAGGAAGTTGGCCTCCTCCATGGCCGAGTCGCCACCGCCGACCACGCAGATGTGCTGGTCCCGGAAGAAGAAACCGTCGCACGTCGCGCAGGTCGACACGCCGTGTCCGAGCAGGCGCTGTTCCGCCTCGAGACCCAGCATCAGTGCCCTCGCACCGGTTGCCACGATCACAGCACGCGCGACGTAGTCCGGTTCACCGGAACTGCCACCCACCCAGATGCGGAACGGACGCTCCGAGAAGTCGACCCGTGACACCTTCTCGGTGCGGATGGTGGTGCCGAAGCGCTCCGCCTGTTCCCGGAACGCGGTCATCAGGTCCGGGCCCTGGATGCCCTCGGGGAACCCGGGAAAGTTCTCGACCTCCGTGGTCAACATGAGTTGGCCCCCGGGTTGGTCACTCGTGGAGGAGGGTTCACCCTCGATGAGCACGGGGGAGAGGTTCGCCCGTGCGGTGTAGATGGCGGCGGTCAGCCCGGCCGGGCCGGAACCGATGATCACGACGTCGTGCACTTCACTCACTTGGTTCTCCATGGGGACGACCGCGCGCAGGGCGGCTGGGTTCTGGCGACACGCTGTCACAACATCCAGGTGCTTCCACGGATTCCCCACCCGACCGGATCGTCGGTGGCGAGGACTCCACGGGCGCCGGCATCAGGTGCCCGGTTCGGCGTCCTCGCGGCGCGACCAGCTGATCACTCCCGCGATCCACAGCACCACGGCGAGGATGGCGTAGACGATCCACACATCTCCGGGAACCGCCCAGTTGAACAGCCGTATGAAACCGATGAACAGCACCACGAGCACCGGCACGGCCACCACTGCGGCCACCACCGCGTAGACCATGCCCTGTGCGAATCCCAGGAGGGGACCGGTGGTCCGGGAGCGGACCTTGTCGACCGAATCGGTGACGAGATCGGTCACCTGTTGTGTCCACTCCGGCGCGTCGGGGTCCTTGGCTTCGGGATCGGCCGGACCGGCTTGGCCCTCGGATGCTGCCATGGCCAAGACACTAACTGACCGCTCGCGCCTCAACCGCTGCGACCACCCTGCAGGTCGACGACCACCGACATGCGCAGGCCCGCGAACGGAGATCGCTCCTCGCTGCCCGCGGCGAGATCCCCGTCGGCCTCCCGGTCGGGCTCGTCCGGGAGTGCTCCGTGCGGCGCGCCGGCCTCCGGCAGTGCGTCGTCGGTCGGGGCGGACTCCGCTTCCAGTGAAGGGGCCTCCCCGGAGCCTGTCTCGGCGTCGTTGCTGAACGGCACGGTGCTCGACGTCGGCATTTCGGCGGAGGGGGCCGTCGTGGTGCCGTCTCCGCCCGAGTCGGCCTCCGCGGTCGCAACCGCCGAGTCGGCACTCTCCTCACCGCCATCCGATGCGGTCCTCGACAGCAACGCCACGCCGGCCACGACCACCAACACCGCTGCCGCGGCGGCCAGGGCAGCCGGAACCGGGCGCCGACGCCGGGGTCGCGGCACGCGGGCGGGAGGCGCCGCATCCGACGCACCGGCCGCATCGAAGCGGGCCATGGTGCGCGCCACGAGGTCATCGAGCTCCTCGTCGCCGGCGGCGCCGGACCGAAGGGATTCGCGCACGGTGCGCATCTGTTCGGCCCGTGCCGAGGGGAGTGAGCGCGCCTCCGGTTGTCCCGCTTCGAGCCATGCATCGAGTGCCTCTGATGCTTGCTGGTCGTCCGGTTCGGGTCGGGTCATCGGTCGGGGTCCGCTGCGTTCGATGGGTCAGTTGCACTGGGGTCGGGTTCGTCCGCCGGATCCTTGGACGCAGCTGCGTGTGGATCGGTTCCCGCCACCAGGATGTCGGCGAGCCGGCCGCGTCCCCGGGCGATCCTCGAACGCACCGTACCGACAGCCACCCCGGTGGTCTCCGCGATCGTGGCGTAGTCGAGGTCGACCACGTCCCTGAGCACCACCGCCACACGGAACTCCTCGGGAAGCAGTTCGAGCGCCGCGGCGAGTTCCTCCCGGGTCTGCATCGCCAGGGCGGCACACTCGGGGGAGTGCGACGGGGTCGGGTCGGCGGCGCGTTCGGCCAGCGGGGTCGGGTCCGCCGGGTCGGGACGGCGGCGCTTCCTGCGCAACTCGTCCATGCAGGCGTTGGTGGTCACACGGTAGATCCAGCTGGACAGGCGCGAGCGCCCGTCGAAGCCGGCGAGGCCCCGGGCGACCGAGAGGAGCGCCTCCTGCGCCGCGTCCTCGGCATCCTGGCGGTCGCGGCACAACCGGTTGCAGATCGCGTGCACCTGGCCTGCGTGTTCGCGCAGGATCGCTTCGATCGCCCTCCGGTCACCCCGGCGAGCGGCCTCCAGGTGCTCCGGGGACCCGGGGTCGTCGGAGCCCCGGCGGGCGCGGTCAGCCAATCGCGCTGCCCTCGACTGCGATCTCGTTGATCTCGACCCGGTGCGGGGCACCGTCGGCCAGGGGCTCCATGGGGTCACCCAGGTCGGTGATCCACAACAGCAGGCCATCCGCGCGGGCGCCGCCGAGTGGGACCGTGAGGCGTTCGCGGACATCGCTCAGCGTGGCATCGGGCGGACCGGGATCACCGTCGGGCATCTCACCTGCGGCCACGAGGTGGACCTCGCCGGACCAGCCGTTGTCCGAGCTGTCGATGACCAGGCGGTCCACGAGCGTGGGACCCGAGAAGTCGAGGTACAGGCCCACTCCGTCCTTGCCCGGGAAGAACGTCGCGGCTTCATAGGACTCGGTGCGCCACGCAGTGGCCAGGTCGCCGTCCACCGCGAGCAGGGCGAGGTCGTCGTTCTCACCCGGGTCACCCCGACCGGAGGGGTCATAGGCGACCACCGAGTCGAGGGTCGGCTGGTCGCCCTCCGGTGGGGCGGTGGAAGGAGGGGTCACCTGTGGCGAGGTGTTCTGCGCCAGGAGCGCGCCTGCCACGACCAGCGCGGTGGCGACCATGAGGATGCCCAGGGCGGGAACGAGCCACCGGCGTTCCGAGCGACCGAAGCCGGCTGCTGCCGGTTCGGCCGCCGGCGTCGTGTCCACCGCCGGCACCGGAACCGGCCGGGGTGGCTCGTTCTCCAGGAGCGCGGCGCGGAACTCAGCGGCGTCGACGAAGCGCTCGTCGGGGTCGCGGCGCAGGGCCCGCATCACCGTCGTGGCGAGGGAGGGAGGAACCTCGGATCGGAAGCGCCTGGGGTCCACGGGGTCGACGTGCAGCCGGGCGAGCGCAACGGCCGCCGGGGAGTCGCCGTTGAAGGGAGAGCGCCCGACGAGGCACTCGTAGAGGACCAGGCCCAGCGCGTAGAGGTCCGAGCGGCCATCCACCGCAGCCCCGTCGAGCTGTTCGGGCGAGAGGTAGGCGGCGGTGCCGAGGAGCGAACCCTCCCGGGTCACGTCGGTCTGGTCGTCGGCCTTGGCGATCCCGAAGTCCGCCACCTTGACCCGTCCGTCGGTGCACAACAGCACGTTCGAGGGCTTGATGTCGCGGTGGACGAGGCCCGCGTTGTGGGCGGTCTCGAGGGCGTCGAGAATCCGCAGGCCGATGCGGCGGACGCTCTCGCTGTCCAGGGCGCCGCGGTCGTCGAGCACCTCGCGCAGGGTGCGGGCATCGAGCAGTTCGAGCACGATCGCCTCGTAGTGGCCATCCGAGCAGGTGTCGTAGACGCCCACGATCCCGGGATGCGTGAGGCGGGCGGCTGCCACCGCTTCCTGGCGGAACCGGTGCACGAAGGCCTCGTCGGCCATCAGGTGCGGGTGGAGCACCTTCACCGCCACCTGGCGGCCGAGGGTCTCGTCCAGTGCCTCGAAGACCTGTGCCATGCCGCCGCGCCCGAGCGGGGTCTGCAGGAGGTAGCGATCGGCGATGCGGGTGCCGGGGGAGACGGCGGTCACCGGAGCGCCGCCGACCCGGCCGGTGGCGGTGTCGTCCGCGGAGCTCGCTGCGTTCGGTTCGTCAGGTCCCATCGTCACCGGCCGTCGTCCCGGAACCAAACGTAGTGTCCTGCTCCCCGGGACGGTCCTGACCGTCGCTGTTGTCCGGGTGGGTCCCGGCGTCGGTGGAGTCATCCTCGCGGCGGCGTCGCAACGAGGTGCGCAGCCACCAGATCGCGAGCACCGCGAGCGAGATGACCGACAGGACCGCTCCGACACCGGAGATGGACCACGACCGGACGGTCACCCTCACCTCGCGGATGTCGAGCACCTCGTTCGGGGAGGTGAGCTCGACCCGCAGGATCGACGATCCCGGGGCGCGTACGGTCACCGGAACGTCGACGCGGTTCTCTCCCGGTTGCAGCAGCACCTCGGTCTCGGGGCCCTCCGGGAAATCGAGCCGCGGCGAGCGGATCGACATCCTCACCGTCAACGGCTCGGTACCGCGGTTGCGGATGCGTATCGGGATGGACTCCGAGCGCGACGTGAGCACGACGGTGCGGGGCGGGGGTGTCTGGATCTGCGCGAGCCGTTCCTCCAAGGCGGAGTCGATGCTGTTCCACACGGCGACCCTGGTCTCCGAGGTGGCGGCCGAGGAAGGGGTCTGGTCGTTGAGCAGAGCCCACTCGGTCGTGCTCGCATCACCCGGCGAGGTCATCGAGTCGAAGCCCCCGATGCGTTCATCGGTGCGGCGCCAGCGCGTGAGTACTCCGCCGGGCATCTCGGCGGGCCGCTCCACGAGCCGGGCCCGAACCGGGGCTCCGTCCGCGTCGGCCGTCGGGGAGTCGGGAGTGCCGAGTTGCACCGGTCCCGCCTCACCCAGGCTGTCCACGAGCGACTCCAGCACCTCGTGGTCGGTGCCGGGGTACAACAGGATTGCCGAGGAGACACCCGGGAAGGCCGTGGATCCCTCCCGTGCGGCGTCGAACCAGGACGACATGAGCGCCGTGGCCACGTGGTGCGCGCGCAGGGCCGGGCTGAACCCTGGTTCGAGGAGCAGAGCGGTGAGCTCGACGTCGTAGCTCGACACGACCCCGCCGGGGACGTCCTCCAGAGCGAGCGCACGGCTGCTCAGCAAGGTCCTTCGGCGCTGCTCGCCCCGCTCGGTCCCCTCGAGCTCGAGTCGGTCCGGGGAGACGAGGAACTGCTCGGTTCCCTGCATCGCCAACAAGCCCGCGGTCGAGGTGTCGATCGTGTCGTCCAGCATCCAGGGGCCCTCGGGGGCGGAACCGGTGACCTGGGTGAGGATCGCCTCACCCCTGGCCAGCTGGCGTTCGAGGGCGGCGGTGTCCGACTCCGCGATCCCGGCCACGTCGACGCGAACGTAGGTCTGCGGGGCGAGTACGAACTCCGAGTCGGCGAGGTCGGACAGGAAGGCGGTGTCGAGGGGGTCGCCGCTGCGCTGGAGTCCGACCAGGGTGTTGGGTCGCAGCGCAACGGTGAGTGGGACCTCCAGGTTGGATCCGAGCATGGAACGCCACGCCTGAACCGCGACCAGCTCCCCGCTGGGCAGGTCGAACGCACCGTCGGCACCCAGGGAGGGGCCGCTGTCGAGCGCCGCCAACAGCTGGACGGTTGCGATCGCCGGATCTCCGTCGCGGCCGAGCACCGGGTCGACGGGCAAGCGGTTCAGGTAGACCGTGACGTCTCCGAGGGGTCCGCCCTCGGCGTCGGTGGCCTCCAGGGTGACCGGGTGGATGCCCGCGGTGGGGATGAGCTGGCGCCGGGGGTCCCCGGTGCCCGACCGGATCGGTATGTCGAACACGGCGGCGTCGCCGTCACGGCTCAGTTCCGACAACGCCACGGCGACGGGTGCCTGCAGGTTCCGCGTGGACGCGTCACCACCGAGTTCCTCCTCCGTGACGGTCCGCAGGGTGTCGGTCCCCGGGTTCAGCCTCTGGTGGATGGTTGCGCTGACCGTGGCCTCCGCGGGTAACCCGGAGGCGTCGAAGGAGACCCTGAAGGTGCCCTCCGGCTCGACCCACGGACTGACCGACAGGACCGTGAGCGAGGGGTCGTCGGCCTGCTGGGGGGCGGCTCCCGCAGCACTCGAACGGGCCACGGCCCCGAACTGGGTCGCGAGGAACGCGCACGCGGCGACCAGCCCGAGGAGTGTCACGCCCAGGGGGCGGTGGGGGGATCCCTGCGGCGTCCGCGGCCGGTGAGCTCCGCCGGTCATGTGTCGGACCAGGACAACACCACCAGGTCGTCCGGGAGCCGGGTGAATCCGAGGGTGTCGTACAGGGCGAGCGCCGCTGTGTTGGTGACCTGGGTGTTGACCAGCACGCGCTCGCAACCGCGGCGGGCGCACCACCCGAGGCTGTCCCTGACGAGCCCGGAGCCGATACCCATCCGTCGGTGGTCCGGGTCGGTGGCGAGGCGCTGCAGGAAACCCGTCGTGCCTCCGCGGCCGGTGACCGAGTAGCCGACCGGTACCCCGCCCGCCTCCGCGATGCGGAACCGCGCCGATGGGGTGGCCGCCATTGCATCGGCGAGCCCGCCGGCGTCCAGGCGCCACATCTCGGGGAAGGCGCGCCGGTCCAGTTCGAGGGCGGTCGTCCGGTCCGAGCGCCGTCCCCGGCGCAGGCGTGCACCACCGGGCGCGGGGTTGCGACCCGGTGGGGGCGTGTCCGGCCCGAAACGGTGCTCGAGCACGTGCAGGCGGTCGTCCTCCACGAAGCCGAGTGCGACGAAGGCTGCCGCGTCCGCCTCGTTGAGTGCCGAGGTCATCACTGCCGAACAGCCCCTGGAGCGCACCACCTCGAGCGCGCGCGAGACCTCGTCGGCAGTCGGTGCCGACTGGTCCACGGGCAGCGACAGCAGTGCAACTCCATCCGCCGCGTGCCAAGGGGATACGCGAAAGCGCCGGTGCCCGACGGTGATCGTCTCGCGTGTCAGCATGCCCGGGCGCCCTCCTCGGCGTGCACGGTCCCGCGATCGTAGTTTCGCCACGCGGTGTGTTGCCTCCGGCACCCGGTAGATTCAGCGAGGTGACGGTGCTGTGTTCGTGCGACGTGGTGTTCAAGGAGCACGACACCGGTGTGGGACACCCCGAACGCCCCGCCCGGATCGACGCGGTGGCCGCAGGACTGCGCAACCACCACCTGGGGGACATGCTCCTGCCCTTCCAGCCGCGTGCCGCCACGGACGACGAACTCCTCCGCGTGCACCCGCGGTCGCACATCGCGACCATCGAACGCTTCGCGGCAGGCGGAGGTGGCCACCTGGACGTCGACACCGTGGTGTCGGAGCGGTCGGCGGAACTCGCCCGACTCGGTTCGGGAACCCTCCTGGAGGCTCTCGACCGCCTCTCCGACGGGGTGGCGACCGGAGCATTCGTGGCGGTGCGGCCCCCCGGCCACCACGCCACCGCGGACGTAGCCATGGGCTTCTGCCTCTACAACCACGTGGCGGTGGCAGCTTCGGAGCTCCGCTCGCGGGGCGAGCGCGTCGTGGTGGTCGATTTCGACGGGCACCACGGCAACGGCACCCAGGACATCTTCTGGGACGACCCGGGGGTCATGTACGTGTCATGGCACCAGAGCCCGCACTACCCGAACTCGGGACGTGCCGACGAGTGCGGGTCCGACCGGGCGCTGGGCACGACACTCAACGTGCCGGTTCCCGCCGGGGTAACCGGTGAGCACTACCGCCGATCGATCGAGGACCTGGTGGGCCCCGCCATCGAGGAGTTCGAACCCGACTGGATGCTGGTCTCGGCCGGTTTCGACGGACACCGCGCCGACCCGCTGTGTGACCTGGCGCTCAGTTCGGGCGACATCGCGGACGTGGTGCTCGACCTCAAGGGGCTGGTCGGCAAGGGGCGTGTGGCGGCACTCATGGAGGGTGGCTACGACCTCGGGGCGGTGTCCGACTGCTCCGCGGCACTGGTGGCTGCCCTCGGTGGGCTGAGGCTCCACCCCGAGCCACCGACCTCCGGTGGTCCCGGCGCGGTGTTCGTGGAGTCCGCCATCGATCGGCGCCACCGCGCCATGGACGACCGGTAGGGACGACCGGTAGGGACGACCCGGCGGAGGCCTGCGCCTTTCGGGACCCACCGGTCGGTCGCGTACGATCCCGACGGTGATCCCGCCCCGCGCCAGACCGATCATCGAGCGCGTCCGGCCCGTCGCGGAACGGTTCGAGGACGCCGGCCACCACCTGTACCTGGTCGGGGGTGCGGTCCGGGACCTGTTCGTGGACGTCGACGGGGTCGAGCACGAGGACCTGGACCTGACCACCGACGCCACCCCCGAGGTCGTCAAGGGGCTGCTCGCCCCGCTGGCCGACGCGCTGTGGACCCAGGGTGAGCGGTTCGGGACCATCGGAGCCACCATCGGTGGCGACGACTTCGAGGTGACCACCCACCGGGCGGAGGTCTACGACCCCGAGAGCCGCAAGCCCCAGGTGGCCTTCCGGGGCACGGACCTGGTCACGGACCTGTCCCGCCGCGACTTCACCATCAACGCCATGGCCCTCGAGGTCACCGGCGACAGCCCCACGCTGTCGGACCCCTTCGACGGCCTGGGCGACCTCATGGCGCGCAGGCTCCGCACCCCTTTGGACCCCACGGTGTCGTTCACCGACGATCCGCTGCGCATGATGCGCGCCGCCAGGTTCGTGGCCCGCTTCTCGCTCGTGCCGGACGAGGCCCTCGTGTCGGCACTCGAGGCGGGTTCGCAACGCCTCGGAATCGTCTCCCCGGAGCGGGTTCGTGACGAGCTGTGCAAGCTCGTGGTGATCGAGGACCCCACCGATGGCCTGTGGTTCTTCAACGACCACGGCCTCGCCGAGCAGGTGCTGCCCGAGTTGCCGGCGATGCGGGTCGAACAGGATCCGATACACCGCCACAAGGACGTCCTGACCCACACGGTGGCGGTGGTGAGGCAGTCCCCACCGGACCTGCGGGTACGGCTGGCGGCACTCTTCCACGACGTGGGCAAGCCCCGCACGCGTGCGATAGGCGCGCGGGGAGTGTCGTTCCATCACCACGAGGTGGTGGGGGCCCGCATGACGCGCAAGCGCATGAAGGCCCTGCACTTCGCCAACGACCTGACCGACGACGTCACCCAGCTCGTCTACCTGCACCTCAGGATGCACACCTATCAACTCGGGTGGACCGACTCGGCGGTGCGCCGCTTCGTGAGGGACGCGGGTGACCTCCTCGAGGAGCTGCTGGCCCTCACGCGGGCGGACTGCACCACCCGCAACAAGCGCAAGGCCGAGGCACTCTCGCGCCGGATCGACGAGCTCGAGGACCGGATCGCCGAGTTGGCCACAGCCGAGGAGCTCCAACGGATCCGACCGGACCTGAACGGCAACGAGGTGATGGAGCACCTGGGGATACCGGGTGGGCCGGTGGTCGGGGAGGCACTGGAGCACCTGCTCGAGGTACGCCTCGAGCAGGGTCCGCTCACCTCCGAGGAGGCCCGCGCCGAACTCGACCGGTGGTGGGAGGCCCGCGGCGGGAGTTGACCGGTGCCGCTGCGGCCGGTCGCGCCGGCGCGCCGGGTCCGTGGCGCGGACCGGGCGGAGGGCGCGATGCCGAGCACGTAGTGTCTTGGCGTACCGGCGAAGTCTCGGGCCCCACGAATGTGGGGCCTCATCAATCCCCACGAATGTGGGGCCTCATCAATCCCCACGAATGTGGGGCCTCATCAAGGAGTCGATGGACGTGGATGGAATCGTGGTGGGAGTGGACGGCTCCGAGAACTCACTCGACGCGCTGCGCTGGGGGGCACGCGAAGCTGCGGCACACAACTGCACCCTGCACGCGGTCAGCACCTTCTCGACCCCCATCATGAGCACCGGCTACGAGTTGGCGGTGGTCGACCCGGACGACCTGAAGGCGGCCGCGGAGGCGGCACTCGGTGCCGCGGTGGACCAGGTCCGCTCCGAAGGTCTGCTCGAGGGGGTGACCGTCGACACCGCTGCGCTGGAGGGCCATGCCGGGGAACGCCTCATCTCGGTCTCGGAGGGCGCCCAGCAACTCGTCGTGGGTTCCAGGGGCCACGGTGGTTTCATGGGCCTCCTGCTCGGATCGGTCACGACCTACGTGGTCAACCACGCGACCTGTCCGGTCACCGTGGTCCGGGGCTACGAGCACTGAGGCGCCGCCGGCGCGGCCCGGCCGGCGGTGGCTGCCCGGGGGGTCAGATTCCTTCCTTGCGGGCGCGCATGACGAGCGTCGGCGGGACCCAGGCATCGGTGGGGCTGCGGTGAGGTGACCGCGAGTCCTGGTCGGACACGACGGGTTCGGGCTCGAGCAGGGTGTCGACACGGAAGTTGCTCCGCTGCAGGGCGGTGAACACCGTGGAGGTCTGGTGCACGTGGGTCAGGTACTCCTCGCCCGCGACCGACCAGGCGACCGATCCGGGCGACGAGAACGGACGGGAGATCCAGGGGGTGGGAGTCTCCTCGGGATCCCAGTCGACCATGAGCGACAGCGGGTGCGCGAGGGCGATGAGCAGCGGTCCGCCCGTGGTGAGCACCCGGTGAAGCTGCCGGAAGACCCTTGGCAGGTCCTCGACGGCACCGAGTGAGTACACCGCCAGCACCGCGTCGATGCTGTCGGCACGCACGAAGGCGAGGTCAGCCGGTTCACCGTGGTGGAACTCGATGCGCACCTCGGCCATCTCCGCCGCGGTGCGCGCACGGGTCAACCTCGCGGTCGAGCTGTCCACCGCGGTCACGCGGGCACCGGCGGTCGCCATCGCCACCGCGGCGCTGCCGGCTCCACAGCCGAGTTCGAGCACCCGGCGCCCCTCCAGGGGACCTAGGAGTCTCGACAGGTTCTCGTTGTCGAGGTCCGGTCCGAGGCGGATCGCGGGGGGCCCGGACTCGTCGCCGTGGGGGAAGCTGCAGGGCGGGAGGGCCACTGGTGTCGCGCCGGGAGCCACCAGCGCTGGACGTGCGGTGACGTTTCCGGCCGAGGGGTGGCGCCGGGTGGTGTTCCTGGGTCCGGCCATGTCGGCAGTCTGGCCGACCCCGCTGAGCAGGTGGCGGATCCCGTTAACCTTGGGCCCCGTGCCGTTCCTGCAGCCAGACGCCCCGGGCCGGGAGGGCTCACAGCCCGGGAGCATCGACTACCGACTCGCGAGGCGCCAGCTGCTGAGGAGGCTCCGTGCGGGGGAGGTCTCGCGGGGTGACGTGTGCGATGCCCAACGCGAGTTGATACGGGTCGCCAACAACCATTCGCGCAAGGCAACGGTGCCGTGCCCCGTGTGTGGGGAACAGGCCCTGCGCCTGGTGTCCTACGTCTTCGCCCCCAGGCTGCCTGCGGGCGGCCGGGTGGTCGAGAACCGGGCCGACCTGAAGCGTCTGGCGGCCCGCTACGGCGGCAAGCCGAACGCCCGGACCTACACCGTCGAGGTCTGCATCGAGTGCGGCTGGAACCACCTGCTCGACATAGTCCCGCTGGTCGATCCCGCACAGCGCTGAGGTGCCCTGGGAGGGGTGCCTACCAATGTGCGTTCCGATCAACCAGAATTGAACGGCCCCGCGCGACCCCCGCGCACACCACGAGCACTTCCGTGCCCCGGCCGCGCCCTCTGGGATGACAATGGCAGCTGAACCCGACAGGACGACCCGGCCGCGACGCGGCCTGCTGTGGAGGACGCGTCGGGTGTTCTTCGCCCTCGCCGTGCTGGCCACCGTCGCCGCCGGTGGTGCCTGGATGGTCCTCAACACCATCGAGCTGCCCGCTGAGGTGGAGCCGATCGAGACCACCTTCGTGTGCGACATCGACGTCGCCCCCGGCGAGTGCGGGTTCGACAACGCCCTGGCGTCCCTCACCGCTGCGGAGGAACGGGTGATCGTCGACTACGAGGAGCTCCCGTCGGTGCTGGTGCAGGCGGTCCTGGCCACCGAGGACCGGAACTTCTTCGACCACGGCGGAATCGACCCCATCGGGATCACCAGGGCGGTCGTGCGCGACGTGCTGGGTGACAGCACCTCGCGCCAGGGCGGTTCCACGATCACCCAGCAGTACGTCAAGACGGTGTACCTGAGTTCGGAGCGGACCCTCGACCGCAAGCTGCGCGAGGCGGTGCTCGCGGTGAAGCTCGAGCAGCGACTCGACAAGCGCGAGATCCTGACCCGGTACCTGAACCAGATCTACTTCGGCCGCGGGGCCTACGGCGTGGAGGCGGCCTCGAGGGCCTACTTCGGAGTGCCGGTGTCGGACCTGCAGCTCTACCAGGCGGCATACCTGGCGGGACTCATCCGCTCCCCCGAGTCGGCCGATGCCACCCAGGACCCCGAGGAGGCCACCAGGCGCGTGCAGGTGACCCTCGACGCAATGGTCGAGGAGGGCTACATCACCGCCGAGCAGGCCGAGCAGGCGGCGGAGGTGCCTTGGGTGAGCGAGGCGGTGGCGCCCGACGGCTCGCCCCAGGTGGTCACGATCCGTCCCCGCACCGAGAAGCAGGCCGACTTCAACGACGTCAAGTACGCGGACATCGGTTCGGAGTACTGGCTCGAGTGGATCCGCTCGCAGTTGCGCGAACGCTTCGGGGCGGCCGCACAGACACAGGGCCTGCGCGTCTACACCACCTTCGACCCCCGGCTGCAACGTGCGGCCACCGAGGCCGTGGAGGAGACCCTCGACGAACCCGACGCCCCACTCGGCTCCCTGGTCTCGGTGGACGACTTCGGGAGGGTTCGGGCGATGGTCGCGGGCCGGGACTTCTCCGAGAGCAAGGTGAACCTCGCCCTGGGCCGCGAGGGAGGCGGTTCGGGCAGACCCGCGGGCTCCACCTTCAAACCCCTCGCCCTGGCGGCGTTCGTGGAACAGGACTACTCCATCGAGTCGCGCTTCCAGGCGCCCCGCACCACGAGCTTCCCGGGCGTGTTCGCATCTCCCGGGGAGCTGTGGAAGCCCGCCAACTACGGCGGCAGCTCATATGGAGTGCAGACCGTCGAGGAGGCGACGTGGAGCTCCACCAACACGGTGTACGCGGGAATCGTCGACACGGTGGGTCCCCAGCAGCTCGTCGACATGGCGGAGCGGCTCGGGGTGCGCAGCGAACTGGAGCCGAACTACTCCCTGGTGCTCGGATCGGGTGAGGTGAGCGTGCTCGACATGGCGAGTGCCTACTCGACCTTCGCGGCGCGCGGTCGCCACACCGAGCCGTACGTGATCACCAGGGTCGAGGACGCGGCGGGCAACGTGCTGTTCGACATCGGTGAGGAGGTCGTGAGCGAGCAGGTCATAGACGAGGGGGTGGCCGACACGGTGACCAACGTGTTGCTCGGGGTGATCCAGCGGGGCACCGGTACCGCGGCCGGGTTGGACGTGCCCGCCGCCGGCAAGACGGGAACCACCGACGACAACAAGGACGCGTGGTTCACCGGCTACACCTGCAGGATGACGACCGCGGTGTGGATGGGCAACGACACCCCCACCGAGATGGTCTACCAGGGCCGCAAGGTGACCGGTGGTTCGTTCCCGGCACGCATATGGCGGGACTTCATGCTCGAGGCCACCGACGATTCCGACGACTGCGACTACGTGGGCGCCGACTACGGCGACGAGGTCCTGAACCCCTCGATGGTCCCGGCCAGCGAGACGACCACGACGACCACGCCCACGACCACCGAACCCGAGGAGTCCACCACGACCACCGAGGTGGACGACGACTCCGCTACCACCACCACCACCCCGACGGAATCCACCACGAGCAGCACCCCGGCGTCGTCCTCCACGACGACGACCGTGCCCGACGGCTGACCGGCGATCCCGGGATCTGCAGCCGGAGGGGCGACCCGGTCAGTCCACCTCCACCACCACGTGGGGGAACGTGCCACAGCACGAGGCGCACCAGAGCTCTATCTCGCCGGCCACCGGCGGCGATGCAGGATCGAGCTGGTGAGGCTCGCGTCGATCGCCGGCGTGCTCGGGCCCGGAGTCGGCCAGGTACATGCGTTGCACCTTGGTCACGGTCTCCCCGTCGCGTCCACAGCTCTGGCAGGTGGCCATGGGGCGAATGTACCGCTTGGCCGGTCCGGGGTGGTGCCGTAGGATGGGAAGAGGCCGGCAGCCGAGTGGCGCTGGACCGCACAAGGAGGATCGCCGTGGCACCAACCACCGCACCCGACCCGTCCCGAAAGCCGCGGACCGTCCCATCGGTTCGCGGGACCAAGGTTCGTCGCGGGGACGAGCCGCTGGTCATGGTCACCGCTTACGACGCGTCCAGCGCACGCACCGTCGACGAAGCCGGAGTCGACCTGATCCTCGTCGGTGACTCGCTGGCGATGGTGGTCCTGGGCCACGAGGACACGCTCTCGGTGACCGTCCAGGAGATGGCACACCACATCGCTGCCGTGGCGCGGACGCGTCCCGGGGCGCTCGTCGTGGGTGACCTGCCATGGATGAGCTACCACGTCAGCGAGGCCGACACGGTCATGAACGCGGCCGAGTTGATCCGGGCCGGGGCACAGTGCGTGAAGCTCGAGGGAGGCACGAAGCGGGTTCCGATGGTGGAGGCACTCACCGATGCCGAGATCCCCGTCATGGGCCACCTCGGACTCACTCCGCAGTCGATGCACGCCATGGGCGGATTCAGGGTCCAGGCGAAGGACTCGGCGGCTGCTCTCGCCCTCGTTGCCGATGCCAAGGCACTCGAGCACGCAGGATGCTTCGCGATCGTGCTCGAGGGTGTCCCCGACGCGGTGGCGAAGCTCGTGACCGACTCGGTGGAGGTACCCACGATCGGCATCGGTGCGGGCACGCACTGCGACGGCCAGGTGCTGGTGTACCACGACCTTCTCGGACTCGAGGACCGGCGTCCGGCGAAGTTCGTGCGTCGCTACGCGGACCAGCACCGTGACGCGGTCGACGCACTCTCGCGTTTCGCAGCCGATGTGCGCGGAGGTGCCTTCCCCGGGCCCGAGGAGACCTACCACCTCTCCGAGGACCAGGCGGAGGCCCTGTCGCTCTACGGCAGCTGACCCGCTCTGTCGCCATGCGGCAGCCGACGCGGCGGAGTCCTCAAGGGCCCGGGGTCGGGCACCCGCGGACCACCCGCTGTCACACCCTGCTGCGATGCTCCGTTCGTGGACACACCGGCACCCAGTGACCCGCAGCGATCCATCGCCAGGACCACATCGGCCTCGCGGTGCCCCCGCCGGGCCGATGTGGACCCGCTGCCCCTGCGGGTCTACAGTTGGCTGCCCAACTCGAACCCTGTCCTGAGAGGATCAGGACCCGACGGCCACCGGGCCAGGACCACAGGGAGGTAATCACGTGCCCTCTCGCGCGTATGAACTGATGATCATCGTCGATGCCGACGCCGACGACGCTGCGAACACCGCAGTGATCGACCGGGTCACCGAGATGGTCGAGGCGGGAGAGGGCATCGTGCCCACCGTCGACAAGTGGGGTCGCAGGCGCTTCGCCTACGAGATCGATCACAAGCACGAGGGTGTCTACACCGTGCTCGAGATCACCACCGACGCGACCGACCTGGCCGATGTGGACCGCTTCTTGCGGCTCGCGGACGACGTCGTCCGCCACAAGCTGATCCGTCTGCCTGACGCCGAGGCCGAGCGCCGCGGCCTGCTGGCTTCGGCGGACTGAACGGAAGGAGCCACGATGGCAGGAAACACCGTCGAACTGGTTGGCAACCTCACGCGCGACCCCGAACTCCGGTTCACCCCGAGCGGGGCCCCGGTTGCCAACTTCGGCCTGGCGGTCAACCGCCGTTGGCAGAACCGCCAGACCAACGAGTGGGAGGAGCAGACCAGCTTCTTCGACATCGTCGCCTGGCGCGACCTCGCGGAGAACATCTCGGAGTCACTCACCCGGGGCATGCGCGTGATGGTCGTGGGGCGCCTCGAGCAGCGTTCCTGGGAGACCCAGGAGGGTGAGAAGCGCTCGAAGGTGGAGGTCGTCGCCGACGAGGTGGGACCCAGCCTGCGCTGGGCCACGGCCGCCGTGTCGAGGAACGAGCGGGGCGACGGGAGCGGCGGATACGGAGCGCCGGCTGCACCCCAGCAGCAGTCCTCCACGCCTGCATATGACGACAGTGAGGAGCCGTTCTGATGGGCAAGTCATCAAACAAGCGCACGGCCAAGGACAAGGATGCCGGGCGCAAGTTCAAGAAGAAGACCTCGATTCTCGACTCCGAGGGCATCGACTACGTCGACTGGAAGGACACCGAGCTGCTGCGGCGGTTCATGTCGGACCGGGCCAAGATCCGCGCCAGGCGGGTCAACGGCAACAGCGAGCAGCAGCAGCGCGAGGTCTCGAAGGCGATCAAGAACGCACGCGAGATGGCCCTGTTGCCCTACTCGTCGCGTGTGACGACCCAGCGTGGTGGCCGCGGCGACCGGCGCGGCCGACGCGATCGCCCGCCGCGCGATGACGACCGCCGCCCGGAGCGCTCGGGTGCGGGTGCCGAGGAACGCGGCTCATCCACCGGAGATGCTGCACCCGGTGAGGCTGCCGCGAAGGCTGCGGAGGCGAGCGAATGAAGACCGTGAAGGTGATCCTGCGGGCCGACGTGGACGGCCTGGGCAACCGCGGCGACGTGGTCGAGGTCCAGAAGGGACACGCGCGCAACATGTTGTTCCCCCGTTCCCTGGCCATGCCGGCGACCGCCGGGGCCGAGGAGCAGGCAGCCTCCATGCGCAAGGCCCGCGACGAGCGTGACGCAGCACAACGCGAGGCCGCGGAGGAGATCGCGAAGGTGATCGTCTCGAAGGTCGTGACCCTGCAGTCCCGTGCCGGCGAGGGTGGGCGGCTGTTCGGTTCGGTCACCGCTGCGGAGATCGTCGCCGCGGTCAAGGACCAGACCGACATCGACATCGACCGCAAGGCGATCCGGATGGACGAGCACATCAAGACCACCGGTTCGCACCACGTGATGGCCCAGCTCCACTCCGATGTGGAGTTCCCTATCCACCTGGACGTCGTCGCCGAGTGAGTTGATAGCGGCCGATCCGGGCCGCCGTCGTCCCCGGAGGGACGTCACCGAGAGTTCTCCACCGTTCCTCCACAGCCCGCGCGCGCCCGGGCGGCTCCACGGATGCCAATTCCCACAAGGCATCCGAGCGTTGTCCACAGGAAATCCGCATGATTGTCCTCTGGATGCCCACAGCCCGTTCGACCGATGATGGGATCCGATGAACGACCAGCCCTCGCCCTCGGCGCAGCAGATGGCCCGGGTGCCGCCCCACAGCATCGAAGCCGAGGAGTCGCTGCTGGGAGCGATGCTCCTGTCCGAACACGCGGTGAGTGCGGTGTCGCCGATCGTTGCCTCGGAGGACTTCTACAAGCCGGCCCACCGTCACATCTTCGACACGATGCAGACGCTCGCGCTGACCGGAGGCGGGATCGACCCGGTGACCGTTGCCGAGGCACTCGACAGGGTGGACCTGCTGGAGGCCTGTGGCGGCACTGCGACCCTGGTGACGCTCCAGACCCGTACGCCGGCCATCACCAATGCCGAGTACTACGCGCGCATCGTGCAGGAGAAGGCCCTCTTGCGGCGCCTCATCGGTGCTGCAAACGACATCGCGGAGCTCGGCTACACGCCCAGGGATGACATAGACAAGACGATGGACGAGGCGGAGAGCGCGATCTTCGCGATCGCGCAACGTCGCTCCACCGACACGCTCGCCGACCTGGCCCCGCTGCTGGAGCAGAGCCTCACCCACCTCGAGGAGTTGGCCGAGCGGGGTGAGGAGGTGACCGGCACCCCGACGGGGTTCTACGAGCTGGACCGCCTGCTCGCAGGCCTCCAGCCGGGAGCGCTCGTGGTCATCGGGGCCCGGCCCGGAATGGGCAAGACGGCCTTCGCGCTGGGGATGGCCGCGCACGCAGCCATCCGCGAGCAGCTGCCAGTGCTGTTCTTCTCCCTGGAGATGGGGCACATGGAGATAACCCAGCGCCTCATCTCCGCCGAGGCCCGGGTGGACTCGATGAAGATGCGCACCGGACGGCTGAACGACCGCGACTGGTCCAACGTGTCCAAGGCGATCGGCCGCCTGGGCGAGGGAACGATGTGGATCGACGACAACCCGGCGGTGTCGCTGATGGAGATCCGTTCCAAGGCCCGCCGTCTGCAGGACAAGGTCGGCCAGCCGCTCGGGATGGTGGTGGTCGACTACCTGCAGTTGATGCAGGGTCGGGGCTCCGCCGAGAGCCGGCAGGTCGAGGTGTCGGAGATCAGCCGCGGTCTCAAGGTGCTGGCACGGGAACTGGGTGCACCGGTGGTGGCGCTCTCGCAGCTGTCGAGGAAACTCGAGGAGCGATCCGACAAGAGACCCATACTGGCCGACCTGCGCGAGTCGGGCTGTCTGGCCGGGTCCACCCGCCTGCGCCGGTGCGATGACAACTCCGAGGTCACCCTGGAACACCTGGTGGCCACCGGCGCGACCGATGTGCCGGTGTGGAGTCTCGATGAGCACCTGAGGATGGTTCCGGCGACCCTGACACGGGCGTTCACCAGCGGCACCAAGGAGACATTCGCCCTCGAGCTGGCATCTGGCCGCAGGCTCGAGGCCAGCGCGAACCACCCGTTCAGGACCATCGGGGGCTGGAGGCGCCTGGATGAGCTCGAGCCGGGGTCGCGCATCGCGGTTCCCCGGGTTCTGGGCTCGCCCGAACACCTCACGGTGGAGCCCGAGGATGATCCCGGCGACCTCGTGACCCTCGCCCTCGAAAATGGTTGCGTGCCCGAGCGGGTCCACTGCTGGGGTGACGCCGCACTGGCCGGCTTCCTCGCGTCGTTGTTCTCCGAACGGGGCTACCTGGGCGTGACCCGCCTGCGTGGACGGCCACATGTCCGCGTCGCCCTCACCACTGCGCACCGACGTCTCGTCGACGACGTACAGGGTCTGCTCACCCGCTTCGGTGTGCTGGGGCGGATCACCGACATCGGCGGTGCCTCACCGCGTTGGCGGCTGTGGATCCACGGCGCCGACCAGCAACGCATCCTCCTCGAGCGGATCGGTTTCGGATCGCGGCGTCAGACGGAGGTCGAGGCGGCCCTCGCGGCACTGCGGGGTGTGCGGGGGAACCCCAACGTCGACACCGTTCCCGCCGAGGTCAGGTCGCTGGTGGTCACCGAACTGGAATCGGCCGGGATGACCCATCGCGACCTGGCCGCGGCGCTGGGGGAGCAGTACTGCGGCGGCTACCTGCTCGGCACCGACACACGGCCGAGGGCGACGAGCCGAAACCGTCTGGCGCGCATGGCCGAGGCACTCGGATCCAAGAAGCTCGCGGAGATCGCCGAGTCCGACGTGCTGTGGGACACGGTGGAGGCGATCACCCCGCTGGGTCCACAGGAGACCTTCGATGCGACCGTGGACGGCACGCACAACTTCGTGGCCAACGGCATCGTCGCGCACAACTCCATCGAGCAGGACGCGGACGTGGTGATGTTCCTGTACCGCGACGACAAGTACAACCCCGATTCCACCGACAAGGAGATGGCCGAGGTGATAGTCGCGAAGCATCGTGCCGGTGCGCCGGGCACCTGCAGGCTGGTCTTCCTCGATCGCTACACCCAGTTCGCCAACCCGGCGCGCGAGGACTGACCCCGTCGGGGAACCGGTTCCGCGCGCGAGCGTGGA